>CAJXRZ010000014.1 GCA_913060515.1 uncultured Pseudomonadota bacterium
GAGATTTCTGCCTGTCTCGTGGGCTCGGAGATGTGTATAAGAGACAGGCTCTAGATTCTCCGCGACCACCTTGGCCCAGTCTTTGGCTTGGGTCGGGTAGTAGACGCGGTAGTGCTCCGTCTCGTACTGCTCCCAGTGGCGGGCCACTTGTGGGGCAGGGGTGGACTGGGCGAAGGCAACGGAGGCAAGCAGAGTCAGCATTGGCCGTATCTATCCTCGGCGCTGTATCCTTGCCTCCACCCTTTGGAGGAGTCGTTCATGAGCGTGTGGCAGGACATGCTGACCTACGTAGACTTTTGCGAGTCGGACCAAGAGAATCTGCGGGCTGCTTGGCCCTTGATCGAGTCTCATCAGCAGACCATTGTCACGCACTTCTACGACATCATCCTGGGTCATCCGGATGCGCGCGCCGTATTCGATGATCAAGCCCAGGTGCTTCGGCTCCAGAACACCATGAAGCAGTGGATGAAAGAGCTGCTGCTCGGTCCTTGGGACGAGGCCTACTTTCAGCGTCGCCAACGCATTGGGCGGGTGCACGTCCGGATTCGCCTGCCTGAGCGCTACATGTTCACGGCCATGAACCGGATGCGACAAGACATGATCGACGTGGTCTTCGACAACGCGGAGAAGGACCAGGCCAAGGAAATGTGCCGCTCGATCAGCAAGATCGCCGATCTGGATCTGGCCGCGATGACCTCGACCTACATGGAGGCCCGTGAGTGGCAACAGCTGCGCACCCTCCAGGACCTGATCATTCACAACATGCCGGTGACGGTGCTCTGCCTGGACGCAGATGGTCAGGTCGCCAGCGCGACGGCACCGGGGACGCGATTGCTCAATCCCCAGGCCACAGTGGGCCAACCCCTGGAGGCCTTCCTGCCCCCCGAGCTCCTGGAGGTCGCCAACCTGGAGGCGGCGATGGAGCGTGCTCAACGCTCCGGTCGCGTAGTGACCATTCCCCGAGCTCTGCTCATCGAGCAGGGAAACGACCGACATTTCCGCATCACCGTGGTGCCTCTGGCCCATGAGCTGGCCCACATGCTGGTCCACCTCGAAGAGCTCACGGACGTGGTTCATGCAGAGGTTCGGGCCCAACAAGCGGAGTCTCTGGCACGGATCGGAACGCTGGCCGCCAACATCGCCCATGAGATCCGGAACCCGCTTGCGGCCATCTCGGCGACCCTCCAGGTCATCGGTGGATCCCTGGCCACGGATGACCGCCGCAAGGTCGTGCTTGAGAAAGTGGGGGACCAGGTCTTTCGCTTGGACCGTCTGGTCAGTGACTTGCTCGGCTACTCGCGACCGGCGCAGGTCAGCAATCAGGTCACCGAGCTCCGATCTCTGGCCCGTGATGCTGTGGCCCAGAGTGGCGTTGACGTCGAGCTACGCGGAGAGCAGGACTGTCAGGTCTTCGCGGACCCGCAGTACACCAGCCAGGTCATCGTCAACCTGCTCCAGAACGCACGGGATGCCGGTGGGCCCGTGTGGATCGAGCTGGGCCCCGGCCCAACGCTCCGAATTTGCGACAGTGGACCCGGCGTGAGCGCTGAGGTGCGTGACCGGCTCTTCGAGCCCTTTGTGACGACCAAGACCCGCGGCACAGGCTTGGGCTTGGCCATCTCCCGCAAGTACACCGAGGCCATGGGAGGGAGCCTGGAGTTGCTCGATGGGGACGGAGGAGCATGCTTCCGCATCGGTCTACTGCGCGCCCCTCACGAGGCTCCCTGAGTCAGCTCTTCAGTGCTCAGAGGCCGTGCTTCTCCATGCGGTAGCGCAGGGCGTAGCGGGTGATCCCCAGCAGGCGGGCGGCGGCCGACTGGTTGCCGCTCGTGCGCTCGATGGCCTGTTCAATCAGAGAGCGCTCCAGCTCGTCCAGCTTCACGCCGTCCTCGGGCAGGACGAAGGGGACTTCGCCATTGGAGGGGCGCCCGTAGCGAATGGCCGGTGGCAGGTGCTCCTGCTGGATGATGTCGTCGGCCTCTAGGATGAGGATGCGCTCGATGATGTTGCGCAGCTCACGGACGTTGCCGGGCCAGGTGTAGGCCTGCATGCTGGCCAAGGCCTGCTCGCTGATGCCCTCGACTTCCTTGTGAAAGTCCTTGTTGAAGCGTTCGATAAAGTGATCGACCAGCAAGGGAAGGTCTTCCCTGCGCTCTCGCAGTGGGGGCACCTCAACCCGAACGACATTCAGGCGGAAGTAGAGGTCTTCACGGAAGTTTCCAGCCTGTACCTCCTGGGCCAGATCCCGGTTTGTTGCCGCGATGATGCTGGCATCCATGCTCATCGCGACGGTGCCGCCGACCCGACGGAAGCTGCGGTTCTCGAGCGCGCGGAGGAGCTTGGCTTGGGTGGCCGGGGTCATCTCCCCGATCTCGTCCAAGAAGATGGAGCCGCCTCGGGCGACCTCAAACAGGCCCCGTTTGGTCTGCCGGGCGTCGGTGAAGGCGCCCTTCTCGTGGCCGAAGAGCTCGGACTCAATGAGCTGCTCGGGCAGGCTGGCGCAGTCCACTTCCATCATCGGGCCGCTCTTTCGGGGGCCCGCCTCATGGATTGCGTGGGCGATGATGTCCTTTCCAACACCCGATTCGCCGACCACCAGGACGGTTGGTGCTTGGACTTGCTCCAAGCGGCGAAGGGTATGGAAGAGGCGCTGCATCGACGGCGCCTGTCCAATGATGCTGCCGTAGCCGGCGCGGGCCGAGCGCAGGTAGCGCACCTCGTGCTCGAGGCGATGCTGCTCAAGGGCCTTCTCGACCGCCAGCGTGACCTCGCGCAGGTCAAAGGGCTTGGAGAGGTAGGCCTGGGCACCCAGCTTGGTCGCCTGCACGGCGCTGTCCACTGCGCCATGGGCCGTCAGAACCACCACAGGCAGATCCTTGCCCTCAGAGCGCAGGCGCTGCAGCACCTCGATGCCTTCCATGCGTGGCATCTTCAGGTCCGTGAGCAAGAGATCCGGGGCGTGCGCAGCCAGCTTCTCGAGGCACTCCACGCCGTCCTCGGCCTCGATGACCGTGAAGCCTTGGGCGGTCAGGTGTTCATTGAGCGACCAACGAATCAGCTCTTCGTCATCACAGACCAGGATGGTTCCTCGGGTGCTCATCAGTCTCTCAGCATGCGTTGGGGTGGATCATCTAGGTCCTCGAACTGGCCTTGTCGGGCCGAGAATACGAAGAGCGCGGCAAAGATTCCGCCGAGCAGCAAGGCGAGGGGAAGGAGTAGGACCAGGATGTTCATGACGACTGCCTTTGAGAGCGAACGCGTGCAGCGCCTAGCAGAACCATGCCGCTGGACAGAGGCATAAGAATGGCAGCAACCAGTGGGTTGACCAAGCCAAAGGCCGCCGCAGAGACGGCCAAGATGTTGTAGGCGATCGAGCGCCGAAGGTTCTTTTGAGTAGCCTGCTTGGCGGCTCTTGCAGCTTGCATGCCCGCGAGCAGGGGCGCCAAACTGGGCCAAGCGATCACGCAGTCCGCGACCATCACGCTAGAGCCGGCGCCGGTGCTCATGGCCACGGCGACGTCTGCTTGGGCCAGCGCGAGGCCGTCGTTCACGCCGTCACCGATGAAGAGCACCCGCTTGTTTTGGGCCTGCAGTCCACGGATGTGCGCGGCCTTTTGTTCGGGGGTGGCCCTGGCGAAGACCTGAGAGATCCCGGCCTGGGCGGCGATCTCCTGGGCGATGTCGCCGTGGTCCCCGGTGAGCATCTGAACCTGTGGGCCCAGGGCCTGAAGGGCCGCGAGGGTCTGGGCGGCCTCTGGGCGCAAGCGGTCCTTGAGGTGGATGCATCCTGCCGCTTGCTCGTCCACGTACACCATCAAGCGGCCAGGACCGTCTTGTTGAACACGGACCGCTTGGCCGTCGACACGTCCGTCCATGCCGAAGCCGGGGGTCTCGCAAAGGGCGGTGCCCAAGGGGATGGCGATGCCCCGCTCCTGGCAGGCAGCCAAGACTGCGTGGGCCACAGGGTGGATGCTGGCACGTTCAATGCCCGCCGCCAAACGCAAGATGTGGTCCTCGGCCTGGGTGACTGCTGGTGTGCCCTCGGTGAGGGTGCCGGTCTTGTCCAGGACAACGACATCAACCCCATCCAAGGCCAGCAAGGCGTCTCCGCTGCGGGCCAACAGGCCGTTGTCTGCAGCTCTGCCTAGACCAACCGCCGAGCAGAGTGGGCGCGCCAGGGAGAGGGCACAGGGGCAAGCGACGACCAGCACCGCGATGAGAGGAGGCAAGACAGGAACACCCGCCAAGGCGCTTCCAATGGCGGTCAGTGCGGCGACGGCCAGGGTCCCAGCGGTGAACCAAGGGGCGATGCGGTCCATCACATCGGGAGCCTGGGGGCGGTCGTTGGCTTGAAGCAGGCCTTGGGCCATCTGTGCCAAACGGGTCTGTTCTCCAGCCCGCTCCACCCGAAGCACCAGGTTGCCTTGCACCAGGGAGGAGCCGGCCAGCAGGGTCTGCCCCACGGTGATTGGAAGGGGTCTGGACTCGCCGGTGAGCTGTGCGGTTCGCACCATGCCGCTGCCCTGAAGCACGATTCCATCGGCCGCGAGCTCTTCGCCCAGTGAGAGGATGACCTTCATTCCGGGTCGGAGTTCTTTGGCCGGCATCTCCACGGGTTGCCCGTCCACCAGGGCCCGGGCGCGGCTCGGCGTACTCGAGGCCAGCGTGGCAGCGGCCTGGGTGGCTGCGCGACGACCCCGTTGGTCCAGGACTCGGCCAGCGAGCAGGAGGGTCACCAACATGGCCAAGCTGTCCAAGTAGCCCTCGCTGCCCTGAAAGGTCGCCCAGCAGCCGTGCAGGAAGAGCACGGTGACCGCCAAGGAGATGGGGAGGTCCATGTGCAGGTGGCCGCTCTTCAGGGCGCGCCAGGCACCGCTGTGGAAGGGCTCGGCTGCCCAGAGGGCCAAGGGGACGCTCAGCAGCAAGGAGGCCCAGCGGAAGAGAGCGGCTGGGACTGCGTCCAAGGCGTTGAGCCACCCCAGGTAGAGCGAGACCGCCATCAGCATGATGTTGGCGGCCAGAAAGACGGAGACGCCCAGGCGCACCAGCAGGCTGTCATCTCGCGGGGCCTCGGCTCCCAGGGGGGCCGGCTGGTAGCCGAGCTGTTGGACACGTTGGAGCAAGGTGTCGGAGCCCACGGTCTCGGGATCAAAGGCCAGCTCGGCCCGTCCGGTGCCGTAGCTGACGCGGACGTGGCTCACGCCTGGAGTGGCCTCGAGCACGCGCTCCACCAACCAGACGCAGGAGCTGCAACGAATGCCCTGCACACGGAAGGATAGGCTGGCGGTGCCATCGGGCATCTTCTCAATGGGCAAGCTCGGCAGGGTACGGCGCTCGGGCCTGGGGGCGGCGCTCTCACGCTCCGCATACCAAGCCTCCACCCCTGCCTCGCTCACGATCTGCGCGGCCAACTCGCAGCCGCTGCAGCAATACAAGACCTCGTCGGCGCAGCCCTCCACCGGCAACCCACAGTGGGCGCACGCGCAGATCTCTGGCGACCAGGCCTCTTCCTTCACTTGCGGTTCTCCTCGTTCTTGTAGCTCTCAGCCGTCTCCGGCTGGCTGTCCATGGCCAGCTTCATCATCAGCAGGTTGACGGCCACGACGATGGAGAGGGAGATGACGATTCCCGCCACCCAGCGGCGGCCAACAGGCCCCATGGGCGGAGGCTCAAGGTGACGGGAAGCATCCATTACTGTCCTCCGCCTGCGGCGTGTACGTAAGCTGTGACCTTCTGAACCTTCTGGGGTCCGAGGATGGGCTCCCAGCTCAGCATGCCCTTCTCAGGCACGCCCTTGGAGATGGTGTTTTGGATCTCGTTGAAGGTGCCGCCGTGAACCCACTCTGCGTCGGTCAAGTCAGGACCGATGCCGCCCTTCATCTCAGGGCCATGACAACCAATGCAGTTCGTCATGTAGAGGTCCTTGCCTTCGGCCAGCATCTCTTCGGTCACGACCACGGTCGCAGTCATGTCCATCGCGGGCCACTGCGCCTCAGCCTCGGCCATCTCGGCCTGGTACTGGGCGAGCTGTGAGGTCTCGGAGACAAAGTGGTAGTTGATGGCGTAGCCGATGCCGCCGACGACGGTCAGGATGAAGAGTCCCACCCACCATGCCGGCAGGTCGTTGTCGTACTCCTCGATGCCGTCGCACTCATCGCCGTGGCCGAGGACTTGGTCTTGGGTCTTAGACATCAGAGTTCTCCGTCTTCGAAGGGGAGCAGAGCGTCTTGTTCCAAGCGCTCTTTGTTGGAGGGCCACCAAGCCCAGAGGGTCCAGCTCACAAAGATGGTGAGGAAGAAGACCGTGGTCATTCCCATGATCCAGGCCTCTGGCACGGAGGCCAGGTAGCTAGCGAAGTTCATACGCATGGCTCAATCCTCCACGGAGGCTGGGATTTCGGTGCCGGCTTCCAAGGCGGCTGCCGCGTCCTTCTGGGCCTGAATGGCCTTTCGGCCAGCCACGCCAAGCTGCTGCAAGTAGGCGGTCAGCGCGACGATTTGGTCATCGGGCTGAGCGCTCAGGTTGCCCGCTTCCAGTCGTGCGACGATCTCGCCGCCCTGTCGTTGGATTGCAGCGGGAGCATCGGCGATCTGCTCATCGGTGTAGGGCGTCCCAAGGGTCTGCAGGGCGCGCATCGAAGCCTGCACGGCCTCGGGGTCGATCTGCCGCTCCTTGAGCCAGGAGTAGCGCGGCATGATGGAGCCAGGGGAGGTCGCCCGAGGGTCGTCCATGTGCTCGTAGTGCCACGCGTCCGGGTATTTGCCACCCACACGCTGCAGGTCGGGACCGATGCGGCGGGAGCCCATCTGGAAGGGGCGGTCGTAAACGATCTCGCCGGCACGGGTCCACTCGCCGTAGCGGAGGGTCTCATCGCGGAATGGGCGGACCATCTGAGAGTGGCAGTTGTAGCAACCCTCTCTCACGTAGATGTCCCGTCCAGCCAACTCCAAGGGAGTCAGTGGCTCGATGCCTTCCATGGGCTCTGGGCCCAAGGCTTCGCTGTAAAGGGGAGCAATCTCGACCAGACCACCGATGGAGATGGCGACGGTGGTGAGCACCGCCATCACGGCACCCTTGGACTCGATCAGCTTTCTGTGCATGCTGTCAGCCATTTGGCACGCTCACTTGGCAGGGGTGGGGAGGGATTCGGGAGCCGCGGTGACCTGTTCGGGGCCATCCTTTGGGGCGACTCCGCTTGCGGTCTTGACCAGGTTCCAGGCCATCACGAGCAATCCGACCAAGTACATCGTTCCGCCAACCAGGCGAATCCAGTACAGGGGAATCAGCTGAAGGACCGTGTCCATGAAGTTGGGGTACTGAAGCTGTCCGTCAGCATCCAGCTCGCGCCACATCAGCCCTTGGGTGATGCCTGCGGTCCACATGGCCATGACGTAGAGCACGATGCCGATGGTGGCCAGCCAGAAGTGCAGGGTGGCTGCCTTCACGCTGTAGAGCTGGTTGTTCCAGAGCTTTGGCACCATGTAGTAGAAGGTCGCAAAGGCGGCCATGCCGACCCAGCCGAGCGCACCGCTGTGCACGTGGCCGATGGTCCAGTCGGTGAAGTGGGAGAGGGCGTTGACGGCACGGATGCTCATCATCGGGCCCTCGAAGGTGGACATCCCGTAGAAGGTGATGGCCACAACCCAGAACTTGAGCAGTGGGTCGGTGCGCAGCTTGTCCCAGGCACCGCGCAGGGTCAGCAGTCCGTTGAGCATGCCACCCCAAGATGGGGCCAGCAGCATCACGGAGAACACCACGCCAGTGGTCTGAGCCCAGTCAGGCAGGGAGGAGTACAGGATGTGGTGAGGACCTGCCCAGATGTACAGGAAGACCAAGCCCCAGAAGTGAAGAATGCTCAGGCGGTAGCTGTAGACAGGCCGGCCAGCAGTCTTGGGGACGAAGTAGTACATCAGGCCCAAGATCGGCGTGGTCAGCAAGAAGCCCACCGCGTTGTGGCCGTACCACCACTGCACCAGCGCGTCCGTGATGCCGGAGAAGACCGGGTAGGACACGGTTGCGCTGGCGGGAAGCACCAAGCTGTTGACGATGTGCAGCACGGCGATGGTGATGACCATCGACATGTAGAACCAGATCGCCACGTAGAGGTGCTTGACCTTGCGAATGGCGATGGTGCCGAAGAAGTTGACCGCCATGACCACCCAGATCACCGCGATAGCGATGTCGATGGGCCAGATCAGCTCGGCATACTCCTTGGACTGGGAGAGCCCAGCGGGGAGGGTGATGGCGGCTGCGACGATAATCGACTGCCAACCCCAGAAATGCACTTGGGAGAGCACGTCGTTGAACATGCGGGTCTTGAGAAGACGCTGCATGGAGTAGTACATCGCCGCGAAGATGAAGTTGCCTGTGAAGGCGAAGATCACGGCGTTGGTGTGAAGGGGACGCAGACGACCAAAGGTCAGCCACGGCACATTCAAGTTTGCGGGCCACCAGGCGAGCTGTAGGGCACAAATGACCCCGACCAGCATGCCTACGGCACCCCATGTGACCGACGCAATCAAGAACTTCTTGGTGACGGCGTCGTCGTAGTTGGGTGTATGGGCTGTCTCTGTTGACACTGGAACCTCCGTTGCCCAGCCCTCCGCAAGAGGCGTGCCAAAACGAACACCCCGCCTGTGTGGGCGCACGCGTTGGATGGCCTTGAAAGGGGTGTGCGTTTTCCCACAGCCTGGGTGGGTGCATTGACCCAGGAGCAACAGGCTCCAGGCGCAGCGCGGTGCCCCAGCAGCGAAATGAGGGCTTGGCACGCTTGTTGCTGATTGGTTCAACTCGGAGACGCTGTGCCTCTTGAACTCTCACGCATGATCGACGACTTGGTCGGCCGAGCCATCAGCTTGGCCCGGCAACGCAGTGGCCGACTGGCGGCGCTCGCTGTCGCACTGCCTGGGGCCATTCAGCCGGACCGAATCGTTGAGGAGCTGGACCGCCGGCTCACGGACGCTGGGTTGCCGGGCGTTGAGATTGAAGTTCATTCCGGCGCCGAAGCTCCCAAGCTCCTCGTCGTGGAGTTCGAGCGATGGAAGGCATAATCCCACTCATGGGGGCAGCAGCCCTCGCTGGTCTCGCTGGCTCCCCGCACTGCGTCGGAATGTGTGGCGGTTTTGTCGCTGCCAGCGGCGGGGGACTGCGCCAGGGTGCTTGGCACCTTGGACGTGCCACGACCTACGCCATCCTCGGCGCGGCCGCGGGTTCACTGGGCTGGGCCATGCCGTGGCCTTGGCTGGGCCATGCGCTCGCTGCGGTGATGCTCTTCTTCTTTGCCGGACGGCTGGCAGGTTTGGTCCCTGAGATAGGCCCCAAGCTTCCCTTCCTGGCCAAATGGGGCGGCTTCTGGGCCCGGCAGAGTGGCCTGGGTGGTCGATACGCCTTTGGAATGGTCACCGGGCTGCTCCCTTGTGGATTGGTCTACGCCGCCTTGGCCCTGGCTGTAGGAGGTGGTAGCCCCGTCGCTGGCGCCCTCGCCATGCTGGCCTTTGCGATGGGCACCACGCCTCTGCTCGCAGGGGCCGCAGGCGCCCTGCGTGCCTTGACCCAACGTTTCCCGCGCGCCCGGTTGGCCATTGCCGCCGGCGTGCTCTTGCTGGGCCTTGGTGCCCTCGCGATGCGCCCACCAGCGCCCGCCCCCGGGGCTGTTCAGAGCGCCCCAGCCTGTCACTGAAGGAGCTGCCATGACCGTAGATTTCACGCTGAGCCCCCGCCCTCTCAACTCGGCGATGCAGCGTCTCCAGGACTTTGGTGAGCCCATGCGCTTCAGGCGTAAGGAGACGCTCTGGTCGGCCGGAGAGCCCGCCCGAGGGGTGTTCTTGGTCACCAGTGGCTGCGTCAAGCTGCACCGAGCCAACGGGACCCGTCGGGTCACCCTGGACTTGGCACACCGCGGGGAGCTCCTGGGCCTGGACGGCTCTCAAGCTGGCCAGGAGCGGAGCTGCTCGGCCACTGCCCTCTCGCTGGTGAAGGGCGTCTTTGTAGATGCTGCTCGCTTGCGGGGTCTGGCCATCCAGCACCCGGAGATCTGGGACCTCTTGCTCGGCGCAACGCGTGAGCGCGCCACCCACTTCGCTCAAGACCTAGAGGAGCTGGCCACGATGAGCGTGGAGCAGCGCCTGGCCAAGCGTCTTCTGGACATCGGCTCCAGCGTTGGGCTGGCAGACGCACGCGGTGTGTTCATTCCCTTGCGGTTGACCCGTGTGGAGCTCTCGGAGATGGCCTGGTGCCGTTCGGAGACCGTCATTCGCTTGATGACCAAGTGGGACGAGCTGGGTTGGGTGAAGACCCAGCGCGAAGGCATCGTGCTCTGCTCTCTCGAGGGGCTGGAGTCTTTGCTGAACCAGGGCTGACTCGGTGTACAATGCCGACCCTGATGGAGTCTGGCTTTGAGCAACCCGACCAACAACTACATTGGTAGCTTTCACTTCCGCGTCCACGTGGAGGGCATCACCGCGCCCATCAACTCCTTCTTCAAGGTGGGTGCGCTGACCTCCGCCGAGGAAGTGGTGGACATGATGCATGGCACGGACCGAAGCGTGCGCAAGATGTCGGGCCGCCAGGACTGGGATGATTTGGAGTTGGAGCGCTACTACGAGGGCATGGACGAGCTCTATGCCTGGAGAGAGAGCATCGTGAACGGTCACTTTGACGCCCGCACAGTGCGCATCGACTACCTGCGCGCCGATCGGAGCGTGGTTCGGTCCATGGCCTTGATCGAGTCATGGCCCATCAAGTGGGTCCTTCCGGCCTGCGATGCGACGGGCTCCCAGATCGCTGTGGAGAAGTTGACCCTGGCCTATGAAACGGTGCAGATGCTGGCGTGAGCGTGGCTTCTACGCTGGCCTCGGAGATGGACAGAGCGCAGCTCTATGGTCTGTTCCATCAAGGCAAAGACTACGGGGCCGATGCCCGCCGAATTCGGGACCTGCTCCTCTCCCATGGGGTGGACCGTGGTCGGATCTTGGAGGGGGCCTGTGGAACCGGCTCCTACCTGGAGCCCTTGGCCAAGCACTACCAAGTGCTCGGTTTCGACGCGGACCCCCAGATGGTTCAGGCCGCATGTGCGCGTTTGCCCAGGGCTCAGATCTGGGAGGGTGATCTGCGTCACTTTGAGGTGAGCCCCCCGGTTCACGCCACTCTGATGCTCTTCGGCGCCCTCTGCTATCTCTCCCTGCCCGAGGTCAAACTGGCCGCGCAGTGCATGCACCGGGCCTTGCGTCCTGGGGGCCTGGCCCTCGTCGAGCCCTGGGTCGGCCCGCAGGAGTTCGTTGGCGGTGAGCCCCACATGGCGGTCATTGATCTGTCCGAGTTGAAGGTCGTCCGTCAAGTGGTGACCCGCCGAGAAGGGAGCTTGGCCCACGTGGACTTTCACTACTTGGTCGCTCAAACTGGCACTCAGGTTCAGCACCTGGTTGATGCAAACACTCTGCATCTGCACCCGAGAGACGAGCTCCTGAAAGCGGTGCTCGCCGCGGGCTTCGCCCTGGAGTCCCAAGTCGACGGCCTCATGGCCGGCAGCCCACTCTGGGTTCTTCGTGCCTCGGAATCCCCCAGCATGGGCGGATCCTCGCATGATGGGGTATAGGTGAGAGCTGGTTTTGGAGGCCGATTATGTCCCTGTTTCTTCTCACCGCCGTTGGCGGAACCCTTTTGGGCTGTACCCCACCTGTCGAGGCCCCTGCCGAGCTGGGTGAGCTGACCCTCTACCTCTACGAGAACTTCGACGGAGACGGCGAAGACGGAGAGGAGGCCTTGGTGGCCGGTGCGCAGGGCTTGGTCGACTACATGGAAGGCCTGAACATGACCGCAGACACCCCGGTGGACGACCGAGCGGTGACCCTGCCAATCCTGCCCTTCGCCCGCCTGGGCAGCGCCGTCGCGCCATCCGATGCCGACGAGGCCCTGCAGGTTCCTGTAGGCGTGGCCGGCTACGTCGCCGAAGGCATGGACGTGCAGGTGCCCACCCTGCTCGATGCCAACCAAGTCTGCATCGCGTCCGATACGACCGTCTACCACGCGCAGACCTTCCCAAATGGGGACGCAGACGCCTTCGCATCCCGCGACCAGGAGCGCCTCGTCTCGCAGCATGAGTTCCTCATCGACAGCTTCGCCGGCGATGCATGGCTGGACGTTGAGCGCCACATGGTCTGGGTGACCTTGGAGGACGGCCGTGAGCTGGTCCTGGCCAAGGGTTGGATGGAGGAGCGCGCGCCGGCCTTCGACAAGGACGACGTGAGCTGGGACCAGCGCTTCGAGCTGGTGGCTTGGGTTCCTGCTGCGGACAGCGGCGCCCTTCGCTACTACGGCATGTGGTCCAGCGTCACGGGATTGGGCGCGGACCTCTACGCCAGCAGCGTCACGAGCGGGCTGGACGAGCACTACCTGAACACCAGCGCCTTCGCCGCGGGTGAGGACTGCAAGAACGACCGTGACCGTGAATACGACCGCGGTGGCGAGTGATTTTTGCTCTCGCTCTAGCCTGCGCTTCGCCGGACCCCAGCGGTGAATGGGTGGGTACCCACGCCTTCGAGGACGGCGAGGAGAGCTACAACAACGCCATGAACCTGAGCGCCGGTGGTGCGGGGGATGCCGTGTTGTACTTCAAGGCTGAGCTGGAGTCCGGTGGCGACGAGGCCGATGTTGCGGTCCTGGTCAGCTCCTTCGACCTGGCTTGGTCGGAGACGGACGCCGGTGTGAGCGTCGACTTCACCTGCACCGATACGGACTGCACCTCCTCCTTCGCTGCGGCGTGTACGCAGGAAGAGGAGAGCTTGCTCTGCGAGGGCGATCCCGCCTTCTACGAAGACGAGCTGGCGCTGTTCCGTTGGAAGCGCTGAGCCGTCCTCTTGAGCCTGGCTTCTTGAGCCTGGCTTCTTGAGCCTGGCTTCTTGAGGCGGGCTTCCTGAGTTGGCCTTCTTGAGCTGAGCGTGAAGCTTGGCTCAAGAAGGGCGTTCAGGCCCGTAGGCTGATGCGCACCCGGGTGTCTCCGGGTGTGCTCGCCAAGGTGACCTCGCCTGCATGGGCCAAGGCAACGCTCTGGACCAGGGCCAGACCCAGTCCTGTGCCACCGGCTCCCCGTCGTGTGGTGAAGAAGCGCTCAAAGACCTGTGCTTGATTGGAGGGGGAGATCCCGGGGCCGGCGTCGCGCACCTCCAAGTGCTGGTGCTGTCCCTGACTCCAGAGGTGCACGCTGAAAGGCGCCGCGCCGTGTGTCTTGGCGTTCTGCAACAGATTCTCGAGGGCCGCCTCGAGCTGGGCGGGGGCACCAAGCACCCTAGCCGGCTCGGTGTGTGCCTCGATTTGATGCCTGGCGGCGACCCGTCGGGTCAGGGCCTGAAGGTCCACGTCCTCAAAGCCGGTCTGCTCCTCGGCCCGTGCCAACTCCAGCAGGCCAGTGACCAAGCGCTCCAGGCGCAGCAGCTCGGTGTTGGCGTTGGCCAGGAAGCGTGCGCGCTGCTCGGGCGGCATCTCGGCGTCTTCGCTGAGGAGTTCAACGGTGCCGCGAAGGGTGGCCAGCGGAGTCTTGAACTCATGGCTCACGTGCCCGGCGAACTCACCAATGTAGGCCAGTCGGTCCTGCAGGCGGGTAGAGAGCTGCCCCATCGCGCTGCTCAAGCGGGCCACCTCTTCCACGCGACTGGAGCGCGCAGCGCGAAGCTCTTCGGCGGCCTGGAAGTTGCCCTCGGCCAAGTGTCCGGCGGCGTCGGCCAAGTCGGTCAGTGAGCGGCTGCTGAGACGGGCCGCCAAGAGCGCGCTGATCCCTGCGGCCAGCAGCGCAAAGAGTAGGGACCAGCCAAGCTTTGGGCGCATGTGGTAGAGCGCTTGGAGGGCGCCACGGGGGCTGCGTTGCAGCAGGAGTACCGCGACGAGTTCTCCCTCAACACGTACGGGAATGGCCTGGAAGACCTTCTCGTCATCGCGTCCCCGCACGGTGGTGCCGTGGTCGCCGCTCAAGGCCGCTTGGACTTCCGGGAGCTCGCTCAGGTCTTGTCCGGTCACCCCTCCACTGGAGGCTTGGACCACGCCAGCTGGGTCGAGCAGTTGGATCTGGCTGCGGGTGCGTGCAGCAGCCTCCGAGAGCTTCTCACCCATGCCCAGCTCGCCCAGGTCCTGATTGGGATGGCTCAGGCGTTCGCTGAGCACCCACAGGCTCAGCACCTCGCCTTGAGCGATGAGCTCCCCTTTGGTCTGCATGCGCAGGTCCCAAGCCAGCAGCCCCGTGCCCAACAGCGCGATGATCGCCAAGAGCAAGGAGAGGCCGTGGCTGAGCAGGAGCCAGCTGCGCAGGGAGCGGGGCTTCACGCGGGGAGGGTCTCCACCAAGCGGTAGCCCAAGCCATGAACCGTCTCGACCATTGGGGGTGCGCCGGCGTCCCGCAGCTTGGCTCGGATGCGCCGGACATGGGAGTCCAGGGTTCGGTCGCTCACGTGGTGGTTGCCGGGGTAGGCCCGGTCCACCAGGTCGGCGCGAGAGAAGGCCTTTCCGGGGTCGGAGAGCAGGACCTGCAGCAGGCGGTACTCCGTGAGGGTCAGTGGGAGCGCGGTGTCCTTGACCCAAGCCTTGTGCTGGCCGGTGTTCATGCGCAGGGGCCCGTGGATGAGCTCGGAGCTTGGGGCCTCCGTCACAGCTGGAGCGCGGGTTCGCCGAAGCACCGCGCGGATGCGCGAGACCAGCTCGCGGGGAGAGAAGGGCTTGGCCAAGTAGTCGTCGCCGCCCAACTCCAAACCCAGCACCTTGTCCATCTCCTCATCCTTGCTGGAGAGGAAGAGTATGGGCACGCGGCTGCTCTGGCGCACTTGGCGGCAGACCTCCAGGCCGTCCATCTCGGGCATGAGCACATCGAGCACGATCAAGTCTGGCTCCCGCTCTGCCACCATCTTGAGCGCCTGAACGCCATCGCTGGCCTCGCGCACGCCAAAGCCTGCACGGGCGAGGGAGTAGCGGACCACCTCACGCAAGCTGGGATCATCGTCCACGACCAAGATCTCTGCGGCCTCCATCTCTCGCTCCTTGCATGAGCAGAGTAGCGCGATGCGGTGCACTTGCAGCGGGAGAAGAGGTGCAAGGCCGGTGCAGGGAGGCTAGCATTGGGCCATGCTTCTGCTCTCGCTGCTCGCCTGTCCCAAGGCCCCCCTCGCGCCCCCTGAACCCAAGCCCATCGTGCGGGTCATCGACGGCCCCTGGTCTGAGTCCAAGGCCATCAGCGTTTCAGTCACAGGCCCGCGGGGTCAAGACGGGCGCATCAGCGGACCGGCCATTCTGATGGTCAGCTTCATCGGCCCCAAAGACATCCTCTGGTTCACCACCTCCCTGGACAGTGGCCACGGCTGGAAGGTGCCGGTCTTTGTCGCCCGTGAATCCAGCACGGGGAGCAAGGCACAAGGGCGCCCAGAGGTGCTGCTCTCGTTGGGGCAGACGCAGATCCTGTCCATCTCCGGCGGCATGCCCATTCTCTCAACCCGAACCCAAGATGGATGGACCCCGACGATGCTCCAGGAGGGCGCGCAGACTGAGGCACTGGACGGCATGACCTGGGACGGCAGCACGTTGGTGGCATGGACCGACCCCCGCGGACCCAGCCTGCGCCTGTGGTGGGATGGAGAGGTCGAGGTGCTCGCCGAGGGGGAAGACTTGGATCTTTGTTCTCGTCCCGCCTTGGGCTTGGTGGACGAGCTCCCGGTGCTCGCTTGGCGCCAGGGAGGGGATCTGCACACGCGGGCGCTAAGCGAGGACATCGAGTGGCTGCCGGCCCAGTCCCAGCCCCTCGATGCGCCGGATTGCGATGGCCCGCTCTTCGTGGGTCCACACCTGGTGAGCGCCAACCAAGGCCAGCTCAGCATCGACGGAAAGCAGGTGGAGACGGCGCTCGAAGCTCCGTGGCAGGTGGCTCAGCCCCGCGGCCTGGGCGTTTGGGTGGAGCGAGACGGCGCCAGCGAGCGTGTCTTTGCCGACGGCACCCCCTTGCTCACAGCCGGAGAAGGGGAGCTGGAGCTCTGGAGTCCGGCCGATGTCTCAGGGGAGCTCTGGGTGCCCTTCACGACGGCCAGCGGTCTGACCGTCGCCGGCTACAGTCCCCCATTGGCCGACGCGGCGCCAACCCCCTAAAGGTGCGGCATGGAGAGCCTGTGAACTACTCCCTTCGTGGCGACCAGAGCCCAGGCGGGCACACCTACCGCATCCGCTGCGTGCAGGCCGAGCACCGCCCCGACCTGGTCAAGCAGATCCTCGACATCGACATGATGACCTTCTCGGTGCCGACCTTCTCTCGCTACACCGCGGGCCTGATGCTGCGCCACGGACGGACCTTCCTCCTGTTGGCCGACGATCAAGTCATCGGGACTTGCGAGGTGATTCGAAGCTTCGACAGACCGTCGGAGGGGGTCATCGTCTCCAAGTCCGTTCGCCCGGGTTGGCGTGGCCGTGGCCTTGGCACACGCTTCTTGAATGAAGTGATCGCTCAGCTGGAGCAGGGGGGCCTGCGCTCCGTCTTGCTCTATGTCTCGCCCACCAATCATCACGGTGTGCGCATCTACGAGGACAGGTTCGGCTTTGAGAAGGCCGGCGAGGCCCCTGGTGAGTTCGGTCCGGGCGAGGACTGGCTGGTTCTGCGGCGAATCTTGCAGGCGCCCAAGCCAAGCTTGGCTGCTCAGGACTGAGCGGCCTGGGTCAGGCGCTGCTGAATGTCCTGAGGGCTGGCGTTGTCGCTCAGGTAGGTCAGGGGTGCGTAGGTCTTGGCCATGTGTTTCCAGCGCCGTGGCTCGCCGTCAAAGTCGTAGCTCCAGACCACCCCCAGCTGGTGTCCGGCCTTGCGCAAGGCGGCCAAAATGTAGGCGCCCTGGTTGTTCTCCAGGAAGCGCAGGGCCTGCTCGCGGTCTCCTGAGAAGCGCTCGGCGGCAGCCTCCATGTCGCCCAGGAGCTGCTCGGGCTCAACCCGGTCAAAGCGCATGTCCAAGAACACCGCGTCAAAGCGCTCGGTCCCCAGCAGTGTCATGGCCTCGTTGCCATCTCCGGCGCGTACAAAGTCGAAGGCGTGGGAGAGGAAGCGGCCCAGGCTCTCGCTGTACTCGCGGCCGTCTTCGATCACCAAGACCCGTGCGTTGCTCATGCCTCCTCCTCGACCATCGCGTTGGCCACACTGTCCGTTCCAGGGGCCTCGGCGACCTCTGCCCGAGGCAATCGTACGACGATGGCCTTCTCGTATCCAGGCCAAGCCTCGACACGGATCTGTCCGCTGTTCCGTCGCACCAATTCAACCACGATGCCCAGGCCGCGGGCGATGTAGCGCCCTCGAATCATGTCGTCGCTCAGCTTGGAGAGCGCGTTGTCCGCGACGGCAAAGACCACGCGCTCCAGGCCCGTGAT
Source organism: uncultured Pseudomonadota bacterium (assembly GCA_913060515.1). Classification (GTDB taxonomy): domain Bacteria; phylum Myxococcota_A; class UBA796; order UBA796; family CAJQPC01; genus CAJQPC01. Next base: position 17,371 of record CAJXRZ010000014.1, read on the forward strand.
CTCGTCGAACTCCTCATCCACGAAGAGCCCCAGCCGTGCCTGCTCGCCGCGCTCTTCGATCGCGACCTGGGCCGCGTTGCGCAGCAGGTTGACAAGCAAGTCGCTCATCTCACGCTTGAAGGCGCGCACGGGAATCCCGGGTTCACCCAGGTGGAGCTCGGGCTCGGGCAGCGCCTTTCCGGCAAAGGCTGGCTCTTGGGCCACTTGTTGCCAGCACTCGGAGAGGAAGTCCTGGGAGATGGGCAAGACACAGACCTCGCGGATGAGGCGGCCCAATGCCAGGTAGCTGTCTTGGTTCAAGACCAGAGAGAGGGCGCGCAGGGTCTGGGCGTGTCGATCCCGGTCTCCATCGATCTCTTGGGGGCCCAGCGAGGAGCCGACCTTCTCCAGGTCCCGGAAGGCTTGGTTCATCCTGGAGAAGAGGGGGTCCCGTCGCTCCAAGTTCAGGCGCACTCCATAGCGCTTGGCCAGCGCATCCAACTCGGTGACGTAGCCCCAGTATTTGGGACAGACGCCATCCTTGCCGCGCCCCAGGAGGTGGTCGAAGGCCTCGATGACGGGCTGGTCTCGGCCGGCCTCCAAGGCCTCGGCTGCCGCGGGCAGGACCGTGGTGTTGTGCTTGAGCACCTCGTGGCGAATGGCGCTCAGGATGCTGGCCACGTCGCGGTAGGCCTCTGGATGTCGGGCGAGCAGCTCGGCGAGGGTTGAGCCAGAGCGCCGAGCGAGCAACCAGGCGCCGGGCAAGCCCAAGGCCAAGCTGGCGCCGCCGACGATGGCCGCAAGCTCCAGCCGGTGGCGCCGCTCTAGGGCTTCAGCCAGGGCCGTGGCCTTGGTGTAGTTCTGCCCGCCACTGGCCTGGGCGAAGTAGTCGCTCAGCAGCTGCCTGGCTTGGCGCCAGTCTCCGCGGTCGGCGGCCAGTTGGGCCAGCGCATAGATCGCATCTTCGGCTCCCAGGTCGGCCGCTTGTTCAAAGCGTTGTGCCGCTTCCTTCTCCCGGCCCAAGTCCTGGAGGGAGTAGCCGACTGCCAGTACGATCTGGGGCTGATCCGGGCGCACTTCCAGGCTGCGCTGGTAGCTCTTGAGGGCCCCGTCCAGGTCAGGCTCGCGCAGCTGGAGATGGGCCAAGAGGTTCAGCGCATCCACGTAGTCGGGGGCCAGGCTCAGAGCCTGCTCCGCCTCAACCCGCGCCGTCTCGTCGTCGTCCCGGTCCTCCAGGTAGACCTTGGCGCGCTTGAAGGCCTCCCAAGCCTCGGTGGAGATTCCTTCGGGAGGCTTGGCCAGCAGGGTCTCCAGGGCGGGCGGCTCAGGCGTCTCGCGCTCCAGGTCCCCGAGCAGTTGCTCTGCGCGCAGGGCCAACTCGCCACCGGGGTCAACCCGCAGGTAGTCTCGGCTGGCCTGCTTGGCGCCCTCAAAGTCACCCAGGGCGATGCGCAGTTGGGCGAGCTCCACGTACAGCCCCGTCCAGCTTGGACGCAGGGTGAGGGCCCGCTCCAGCTCTGCGGCTGCCTCCTTGTTCCGGCGTCCAGCGTAGTCCTCGGCCAGGAGTCTTCCGTAGCGCACCCGCCAGGTGGCCTCCTCTGGGTCCAAGGCGATGGCTGTCAGCCAGGCCGTCTCCGCCCCAGGAGAGTCGTCTTGCCCCCGGGCGATGTCGCCAGCGGTGGCCCAAGCCTCAGGCGAGCGGGGGGCCTCGTCCAACAGGGCCCGGATCTCTCGTTCGGCCCTTGGGAGTCTGCCGGCGGCCAGATCGCTTCGGATCTCCTCGAGCTGGTCACGCTGCTGTGGCAGCAGGGCCTCGCCGCCGCCAACCGCCAACTGACTGGCACTGTCTTCGACGGCCATTCGGTCCAGGCGTTCACCGGCTTGTAGGCCCATCGGTCCTTCGGGATCCATCTGCTCCACCCGCTGAAGCCAGGAGCGCGCCTCCTCCCGTTTCTCTGGATCCTGGCGCAGCACCCCGGCGATGGCCAGCATCAGCGTCAGGCTCTCCTCGGGTGCCATCTCAAAGCCTTCCAGCTCCAAGAAGCGCTCCAGAGAGCGCTGACACCGGACCAAGTCTTCAGCTTTAAGGGCGGCTCCGGCCTCTTGAAGGTAGGGCCGGGCCTCGCCCAACTCCAGAGTCTGCAGCTGCTTGTACAAGCCCATCGCCTCGGCCGGACGGCTCTCTTCGATGAGCTGTGCCAGCTCCTCAATGGCGTCGGACTGAAGCCCCAAGGAGCGGTAGAGCGACTCGGCCTCGGCGCTCATCCCTTGCTTGGCCCGTGCTCGGGCCAGGCCCAGGGTGGCTCGGTCGAAGCTGTGATCTCGCTCCCGTACAATCTTCCAGGCCGCCGCCGCCTTGTTCCAGCGCTCTGCTTCGGCGTGTTCAATGGCCTGCTCGCAGAGGGGCCCTGTGAGGGGATCGAGCGCCGCACACTCCAAGGAGGGCTCAGCCTGCGCCAAGGTAGCGAGCAGGAGCAGCATCAGAGGCGGCTCCGGAGCTCCCGCACCTTCAAACCGAGTTGGTTGAAGCGCAGCTGCACCTTGCGTGCGCAGTCCGGGTCTCCCATCAGCACCCGGGCCATCTCTTGAAAGTCACCTTTGTGCGCAAAGAAGAGCTGGGTGAAGTACTGCCGCTCTACGTCGGCGGCGACCTTGTTGAGGGTCTCGTTTGGGCGCACAGCGATCTGGGCCTGCCAGCCCTCTTCCGGAGCCTCGGAGCTCTCGGTGCTGTTCTCCCGTAGAAGATCGCGCAGCAAGCGAGGTCGGACTTGGATTACGTCTGGCCGCTCCACCTTGCCCACTTGGGCCTGCTCGGCGAAGGTGAAGAGCAAGGCGTTCTCCACAGTCATGGAGAACTCGCGAAGGTTGCCTGGCCAAGAGTGCTTCCGGATCAGCGCCATTGAACGCTTTGGAAAGAGCAGCTGGATGACGCCCTGAATCGAGGCCGGGGCCTTGTCTCCATCGCTGATCTGCAAGGTGCACGGTGGCATGCCTTGGGCCTGGGTGTACTGGGTGACCAGCTCGCGCAGGTAGGGGCCCGCCAAGGCCCGCTCCACACAGAAGCCCAGCAACTTGACCCAGTCCAGCCCACGCTCGGCCAAGCTGGGCAGGGTGACGGTGCAGGCCGGGTTCAAGCGCATCAGCAGGTCAGCCCGGAAGGTTCCTTCCCGCACCATGCCGCGCAGGTCCTCGTTGGTCGCGACCACCAGCTTGACGTCGACACGACGCTCACGGACATCGCCGACGCGGGTCACGATGCCCTCTTGCAGCACCGTTAGCAGCATTTTCTGAGCGTCCAAACTCAGGTTTCCGACCTCGTCCAAGAAGAGCGTGCCCCCGTCGGCCTCCTCAAACGCGCCCTTGCGGTCTGCGATGGAGCCCGTGTAGGCCCCCTTCACAGACCCGAAGAGGTGGGTGGCCATCAGGTTGTCGGGCAGGGTGCTCAAGTCGACCGTCACGAAGGCGCCGGAGCGCTGGGAGTGCGGGTGCACAAAGTGCCGTGCAATCAGGCTCTTGCCGGTGCCGGTGGGGCCTCCCAGGATGATGGGCAGACGGCCCTTGGCCAGGGTCTGCAGGAGCCCCCGAACGCGTCGCATCGCGATGGAGTTGCCCCAGTAGATTGGGCCTTCCTGCTCTTGTCCACGCCGGGCTTGCACGATGTTGGCGATCTGGGCACGCAGAGCGTTGGCATCCAAGTCGTCGTCTTCTAGGAAGTGGGTGAACTCCTCTGCGGCGTCCCCCAGCTCGATGGGCAGGTCGTCCCGAGCGGTCATCAAGATGACCGGCAGATCGGGATGGCTCAGGCGGAGCTTTTCCAGGATCAGCACCCCCTGCGTGCGCTTGGCCTTTCGCAGGGCGGCGGCGTTGCTGGGGTCGTCCAGACCGATCAGGTCTTCGGGCTCGATGTCGAAGTTCACGTCGAGGAGGACCACGTCGAGGCGCCTGCCGTAGCGGCGAAGCATGCGGCGGGCCTCGGACCAAGAGCGCGCGGGGCCGTGGTAGCTGTGCTCGGGGATGCTTCTCTGGCACAAGGCCGAGGTGCGGTCCTGGTCGTCGATTACGAGCACATGGGCCATCTTAGGACTCCTTCTGGAGGCGGCGGGTCAGTCTCTTTAGGGCGTCGGCGATGCTCTTGCAGTCCGCGGTGCAGGCGGCCAAGGTGGCCTCGTTCAGGGTGCCGGTCTCGATGGCGTCCTGGTGGCCGGCCAGGCGGGCGAGCGCGCTGTCCACTTGCTCCAGCTCCGATCCGACTCCTTCCAGAGGGGGCCGCAGCCGACTCCAGAGGGAGAAAGCATCCTGGTCCCCTTTGGGGCCACTCTGTGTGCGGAGCACGTCCGCCTGCAGTGCCTCCATGCGCTCTGGGAGCGGGCTCTGCTCACCCAGCCACCGCTGGTTCATGCAGATGTACTTTCCCAAGTCGTGTCTGGCGTCTTGAGCCGCGTCCAGTAGTGCGGACATGGGGCCTCCTACTTTCGGGAGAAGTGCTGGAAGAGCTGCACGTAGTCCACCGCGCCTGGAGGAGCGGGGGCCCGATATCGGGCGTCGTCCTTGCCCAACCAGTTTACGCGGTTGCGGCAGCGGTCGATCAGCTGTGCCAAGCGCTCGTCTTGCAGTTCATCCACCAAGCGACCCATCGCGGAGAGGGGCACGTGGCCACGTCGCACGATGTCTTGGAAGAGGTTGCCCAGAGCGAGGTCGCCGTGGCCCTTGCCGCTCATCACTTCCAGCGTGACCGCCTGCACCTCGGAGGCCTTGAGGCGGTCGGCCCCGTAGAGCACCAGTGCTGCCTGGAACCAGGAGTAGATCGGGATGAGGCGGCTGCCCAGGTTTCTGAAGATCCGAGGAGGAATGCCGCGCTCGATGCGGATGAAGATCCGCTCGACGGCGTCTGAGCGTTCCACCTGCTCCAGGGCGTCCAGCGCGGTCTGGATGCGGTCCGGGTATGCGCCGCCTGCCTGCATGATGCGCCGGACCTCGGCGGGGGTCAGGCGGCCGGCAATCGCCTCTGCAAAGACGCTGTACACCAGGGCGTCGACTTCGGCGTCGTCCCCAAAGAGGTGCTCGCGGTGCTCGGGATTGATGCCAATTCGGCCGGTCAGAAGCGCCGGGAGCTTGTAGCCAAACTGACCCTTGACCGCCCGGAATCGTCCGCGGCGCAGGTTGTTTAGGTTGTCCTTGAGGTGCAGCTCGTCATAGCGAATGCCGTCCAGACGCAGCTTCTCGGAGAGGGTGGCCCTCATCTGGGTGGGGGAGCCGGAGAGGATGACCACTTTGGTATGGGGGCGCGCGCTCAGAGCCCGAAGAAGAGCGGCCGAGCCAGGCACGTTGCGTTTGGAGGTGGGACTCTCCAGGGCTGAACGCATCAATCCCCGCACCGAATCAAAGTCGGTGGCCAGGTAGGTCTTGTCCAGGTCCCAGCGGTAGATCTCCATAAAACTGTCCCTAACCGAGACGGCTAGCGCCTGGAGAGACGTCGCATTCCACGGAGGGGCGTACCGAGCAGCGGGGCCCTCGCCGCAGCCAAGGCACCGTCGAATCCTGGGTTTGTTGCGATTCGGAAGTCTGGGGCGTCAATGAGGGCTTCGGCGCGTGGCTGCACCGCCTCTCGAACCCGTCGACCCGTCGCGCCCTGCAGCATGGAACCGCCTACTTCTACATGCCTGAGCCCGCCGAGAAAGACCTGAGCCTCCGCGATCACGCCGAAGAGCAGGTGGCCGATCCAGTCGCACACAGCTTGGCCCCTTGGGTCTCCTGACGCCAAGAGATCGGCCAAGACGTAGCCAGAGTCCCAGGCGCTCACCGGGTGGCCCATGAGCTCTGCCAGTCGTTCCCCAACGCCCAGGCCGCTCAGGTAGCGTTTCATCGCGCCTTGGATGGGCAGGTAGGTGTGGAGGCGAGGGGAGGGGCCTGCGTCGATGATCAGCCGGCCCAGCTCGCTGGGGTTCACGGTGCCGTCCGCGTCGATCCAGCAGCCGCCAAAGCTGGTGCCGACCTGCAGGCGAAGCAATCTGCGCTTTCCCTGTCCGCTGAGGTGCCGTCCCAGGTTGGTCAGGTCATTGAAGAGCGCTGTGGGGCCACTGCAGAGTCCCTGGCTCACCTGGCTGGCAAAGCCATCCAGGACACGGACGTCGCCCAGGCGCTTCTGCATGACGGTGCTCAGCGAGGTCACGCTGCCATCGATTCCCATGGGGCTGGCAAAGCCAATGCCGATGCTGCCGACCCGGTGGCCTTGGCTGACTTGGGCGATCAGGTCGCGGGCCCGGCGAATCAGGCTCTCGATGCCCTGCTCGCCCTCTGGCCATGTGGGGCTGCTCGCTTTGGCCAAGATGCGCTCGCCGTCTGCGGCACAGCACTTCATTCCAGTTCCGCCGATGTCCAAGCCCACCGCCACGGTCCCGTTCGCCAGCGCTTGGAACTGGGGCACCGTGCGCGAGGGCAAGTCGATGCTGCCAGGCTCCTCCTGCTCGGGGCTCTCATTGACCTGGATGGGGATTTTGTGGATCTGGCGCAGAGCAGCCAGACGTGGGCCCAAGGCGGCTTCGGATACCGGCGCCCGAAGCTCCGCGCTGGCGGGCTGTAGCAAGAGCAGCCCGTTGTGCATGCGGTGCAGGATGTGCTCCGCGGCGCCTGGAGGTGCCAGCCACACGAAGGAGCGACTGTCGGCGCCACCTCCCAGGCCGTAGCGCAGCATCAGGTGCCAGGGCTGAGCACGGGGGTCCCGACGCAGCTTCTGAAGGCGCTCATGGAGAGTAGTCAGCATCGTGTGCTTGGACCGCCTTGGGGGAGATTGGTCACGGAGGTGCAGGATCCCACAGAGGCTGCGCCCTGGCCACAAAGCCTTTCGCGGAGCGATGGCCCGCTGCGCTCGACCCAGAGCAGAAACAGCCTCCGATGGAGGCTGTCTGCGAGAGAGAAGGTTTAGAGGTGGCCAGAGACGGGGTCGAACCGCCGACACGCGGATTTTCAATCCGCTGCTCTACCAACTGAGCTATCTGGCCATTTCCTCTAAACTTCTTCTTCTATCTGCATTCTGATTCAGCTTGCTCTCGTCAGCTTCAGCACCGCTTCAACATCCGCGAAGAGGGGTACGAGAGCGCGTTGACTTCGTCAGTGCGCCAGCGCATATAGGAAGTTCCTGAGCGGGCGTCAATGGGCTTTTTGCATCCCGATCGGGCCCGCTGGCTCCTTCCGCTTCACTCGTAGACGATGTCCTTGACCGCTATGCCCAAACGGTTGATTCGATAGTTTAGGTTCGACCTTGACAAGCCAAGGTCTCTTGCAGCCTGGGCTTGTACGCCCATGGCGTGCTTGAGCGCCTGGATCAGGACCTGGCGCTCGTACTCTAAGAGAGCGGCTTGCAGTGTCATGCCCGCCGGAAGCACCAGCTCTCGGTCCTCTTCTGCTGGGTGGATCTCCGGTAGCTTGACGCCGACCAGCTCCTCGCCGCGGGAGAGAATGACCGCCCGCTCGATCACATGCTTGAGCTCGCGCACATTTCCGGGCCACGGGTAGTCCACCAGACGCTGGAGCGCGGCGGGTGGGACCACCAGATTTAGGCTGCGTTCATGCCGCTCGGCGAAGAGACGCGTGAAGTGCTCGACCAGGAGAGGGATGTCGTCCCGACGTTCTCGCAGAGCCGGTACGGGGATGTTGAAGACGTTGAGGCGGTAGTACAGGTCTTCCCTAAAGGTGCCCTTCTTCGACTCTGCCAGGAGATCCAGGTTGGTAGCCGCGATGACACGGGTGTCCACCTGCAGGGGCTTGCTGCCGCCCACGCGCGTGATCTCGCCGCTGTCCAAGACCCGAAGCAGCTTGACCTGGGTGGACAGGGGGATCTCTCCGATCTCATCCAGCAGCAGGGTGCCGCCATGGGCCTGCTCAAACTTGCCGCGGTGCTGCTTGTGGGCGCCTGTGAAGGCTCCCTTTTCGTGGCCGAAGAGTTCGGACTCCAGCAGCCCTTCTGGGAGCGCCGCGCAGTTCACCCGCACAAAGGGGCCGGCCCTGCGCTTGGAGTGGTAGTGGATGGCTTGAGAGATGAGCTCTTTGCCTGTTCCAGTTGGGCCTTGGATCAAGACAAGGGCTCGGGTGTCTGCCACCGACTCCACGAGCTCGTAGACCTCGACCATGGCCGGGGTCGCACCGATGATGTTCTCAAAACCGTACTGCTTGTCGACCTGGGCGCGGAGCTCAACAAGCTCCGCGAGAAGGGCCTTCTCTTGCACAGCCCGCTCGACGATGACCAGCAGCTCTTCGCGAGAGATGGGCTTGATGATGTAGTCATCTGCGCCCGCTTTCATCGTCGCCACGGCATCGGGCACGCTGCCGTACCCTGTCATGACCACGATGCGAACGTTGGGCCACGTCGCTCTGAGTTGAGCGAGCAGCTCAAGGCCTGACATGCCGGGCATGGCCACATCTGTGAGCACCAGGTCGAAGGGCCGGTCTGCCAGCGCCGCCAAGGCTTCTTGTGCGGAGCGGCAGAGGGTGACCTCGTAGCCAGCCTTTCGAAGGTTGACCCCCAGAGCGGCGCGAACCGCCTTGTCGTCATCGACGACCAAGACTCTGGGGGTGGGGCCTTCCATCACTTGATCTCGATGATGTAGGGCATCAACAGAAGCTGCTGCTCCTCTGCCAGCGCCGCGTAGGGCAACCAGGTCGCCAATGGCTCGGGCACCGTGACCTCGGGGGCGAAGGTGTTGGCGACGAGCTGGGCTGCGGTCTGAGGTACCTCGCCCCAGGAATCAGGCTGGCCACGGTAGGTGACCAACTCAACATCTGCGTCTGCGTCCAATCCGGCCTCGGCCTTGGCTCGGTCAATGGCCATCATCAGGCCACCGAGCTCATCTACCAAGCCTGCTTCCTTGGCGCGCGTGCCAGACCAGACGCGGCCGCGGGCGACCACCTCAACCTCTTCCATGGTCAGGTCACGTCCCTGAGAGACGCGGGTCTTGAACATGGTGTAGGTGTCGCCGACCATGCGGTCTACCGCTGCCAGTTCGACTTGGTCCATTGGGCGAGAAGTGGAGTACATGCCGGACTTTCGTCCGCGAAGGTAGAGCTCGTAGCTGATGCCCACCTTCTCGTAGAGTTCGGTGAAGCTGTACTTGCCGCTGTAGACACCGATGCTGCCGGTGATGGTAGTCGGCTCGGCGTAGATCGCGTCTGCGCCCGCTGCGACGTAGTAGCCGCCGCTCGCGGCCACGCCGCCCATGGAGACGATGACCGGCTTGCCTTCCTTCTTGAGGAGCTCGATGGCCCGCCAGATCTCATCGCTGGCGTAGGCGCTGCCGCCGGGGCTGTCGACGCGAAGAACCACGGCCTTGACGCTGCTGTCGTTCTTGGCTTGGCGCAGGTAGCGCACGACCGTATCAGCACCCGTGTTGGCACCCGAGAGGAATCCGCCGGAGCTGCTCTCACCACCGGTGATGGGGCCCGTGACGTAGATGATGGCGACCTGCTTGGGCATGCGCCAGCCATTGGTGTCCGGAGACATGCGGTACTCGTCGTCCAGGTCCGCGCCCTTGGGGAAGATTCCCTCCAAGGTCTCCTCGAACTGGTCGGGGTAGATCAGACCGTCCACCAGACCCAGGTCCAGGGCCTCTTGGGCGGTGTATGGACCGCCGTCGATCAGAACTTGGACCTCCTCCTCGCTGAAGGAGCGGCCCTCGGCGACGCCCGCGACCAGGTTGGCGTAGAGGTCGTCCATCAAGGCGTTCATCTGTTCCCGAGCGCCATCGCTGGGCTCGGTGTTGGTCCACTGCTCAGGGGAGGACTTGTACTTCTCGCGCTTGACGTACTGGGCCTCCACGCCGACCAGGTCCAGGGCGCCAGCAAAGAACTGCACCTCCGAGCTCATGCCGATCAGGTCCAGTCCGCCTGCCGGGTGCAGGTAGACGTGGTCGCAGGCAGCGGCCAGGTAGTAGGCCTTGGAGTCGGGCTGTCCACCCATGAGCGCCACGACCGGCTTGCCTTTGGCCTGCATCGCTTCGATGGCGGTCTTGAGCTCTTCGATCTGCGCCCAAGAGAAGCGGGGAGAGGACAGGTCGATGACCATGCCCTTGACCGACTTGGAGTCGGCGGCGTGGTCCAGGCGGTCCAGCAGGTGGACATAGGACTCTTGGCCCCCCCCAAAGAGCACCGCGCTGGGCTGGTAGGGGTAGGCCTTGTCCAGCTCGATGACTGGGATTTCCTTGCCTGCACCGAAGAGGTTCTCTTCCAGTGGGCCGGTCGTCACGTAGCCAGTGAAGGTCTCGTCGTTCGGGGAAGCAAAGCCACCCACGCCCAAGCCCTCAAAGTAGACCTCCAAGCCGCCGCCGACGGTCCAACGGGAAAAGTCGGGGTTGGTGTCCGCTTGCGCACGGAGCACCAGACCGCTGGTGGGGCGCACGCGAAGAATTGTGCTGAGCGTGTGTTGGTTGTCCGCCCCGATGTAGGGGATGGCGGCCGCGTCGCTGAACTCGTAGTCAAAGCTGAGTTCGACCACGTCTCTGGCCGGGCGCAAGGTGGCGCTGGCGCCGTAACGACTCCAAACGCCCATCTCCGGTGCGGGGTTTCCGATGTTGCGAGCGACGGCGCCCAGTCCGATGAACGGGGTGGGCCGCCAGCCGGCGCCGATGTCCCAGCTCACGAAGTTCTCTTGCTGCTCCGGCAGGTTCCAGGTCACGTTCGCGCCAGCCCGGAGGCGGCCGGGAAGCCCAACAGAGAGGGCGGAGTTCAGTCCCCACCAAGTCTCGCCGTTGCCGCTGTTCTTGTAGGTCAAACCAAAGCCGGTTCCCCCTGCAGAGGTCGACAGGGCCACGGCTTGCGCACGGGAGCCATAGTTCCTGGTGTAGTAGGCACCCAGGGTTGCGTCGGGGTCAAAACCCATCAGCGCGGGGTTCACCCACGGGGTCGCTGCACTGTCTTCTGCAGACATGCTTGCGCCGGGCGCGGCGAAGCGTTCTTGTCCCAGCTTGGGGTTGGCGTCCTGAGCAAAAGAGGGCGAGAGCCCCAGAGCAAGCAGCAGCATTCCGTCTCCTAAGAGGGGGGCAGCCCCTCCACTTCGATGGCATTGTGACCCATGAGAGGACTGCTTGGTGCACACCGAGTTCCGGGATCGTGCTCTTGACAGCGCAAGTCGGGGGGTCGAAGCACCTTACCGTTTTGGGCTCAAGTTGTTGCGAATGCACGCGAAAGGTGTTTCACTAGAGGGGCTGCCACCCCGCCTTGTGCTTCCTTTTTAGGACCCGAAGATCCTCCTCCGGTGTCCAAAGAGACAGCAAGACCAGCGAAACCCGGACCACGCCGTGCCGATCCTCCCCCTCCGCGCCTCCGCATCGAAGCTCACTCCCACCTTTTGGCGCGCCTTCGGTGTCCTCGCTGTCAGCGTCGCTCTCGCGGGTTTGATCCCGGAAGGGGTTTCTCGCGCCCAGGACCCTGCTCCCGTCGAGACACCTGCTCCGATCGCTTCCGTGATCGTCGAGGAGGCGGTCCCCGCTGTGGCCAGCCTGGAGCAAGTTCTGGGTCCTCTGACGGAAGACCGCCTCTTCACGGACAGCACCGTTGGCCTTCAAGTGGTGGATGTGCTGACCGGCCAGGAGGTCTTCTCCTACGGTGAGGACGCCGCGCTCTCTCCGGCCTCGACGATGAAAGCCGTCACCTCCGCTGCTGCGCTCAAGGAGCTGGGACCCAGCTACAGCTTCACCACCCAGGTGTGGATGGACGGAGAGCTCAATGGAGACGGGGTGCTGAAGGGCGATCTCTACATTCGCGGGACCGGTGACCCTACCTTCGTGATCGAAGACCTCTGGAAGATGGTCTACGACCTGAAACTGGAAGGGCTGCGCGAGGTCAGCGGCAACATCTACTTTGACGACAGCTACATGACCCCCGAGCGCGGGGTGCCGGGCTGGACCAAGACTGCGGACATGGAGAACGGGCCGGCCTACTTCCCCAGCTTGGGGGCGTTGAGCCTGAACTTCAACACCGTCGCAGTGATCGCACGACCTGGACCGGATGTGGGCGGTCCAGCGGTTGTCGAGCTGGAGACCAAGGCACCAGGCATCCTCAAGACCGAGTCTGAGCTGCTCACTGGATCCAGTGGCACCCGACGTCGTGTCTACATGGAGCGCAGCGTGAGCGGGGCCTCTGCGACCTACAAGCTCACTGGAAGCCTCCCTCAGGATGCAGGTGCCCAGCGCTATTACCGCTCCGTTCCCAACGCCAAGGCCTACTTCACGGCCGCCTTCGCCTCCATGTGCAAGGACCAGGGCTTGAAGGTCCGCGGAAAGTACCTGGAGGGTGAGGTGCCCGATTCGGGTGCCGAGATCCTTGTTCAGCACCGGTCCGAGCCGCTCTCTCGGATTTTGGCCACCACGAACAAGCACTCCAACAACTTCATGGCCGAGCAAGTGCTCAAGACCTTGGGCGCGGAAGTGAAGGGGGAGGGGAGCACCACCGCTGGCGTTGAGGTGGTTCAGGACTACTTGATCTCTCTTGGCATTCCCGCCGAGGAGTTCAGCCTGGTCAATGGATCGGGTTTGAGCCGTGATCTCCGCTTACGTCCCTCTCACCTCACCGCCGTACTGGTCGACATGGCGCATGACCAGCAGGTGGGCGCGGAGTACCAGGCCAGCTTGGCCATCGGCGGAACGGACGGCACCTTGTGGAGCCGCTTCAAGGGACCGGATCGCGCCGGGAAGGTGCGTGGAAAGACTGGCACTCTGAATGGGGTGCACTGCCTGACCGGCTACATATTGGCGGGTGATGGTCGCCGTTATGCCTTTGCCTACTTGGTCAATGACCTGCCTTATTCCATCGCAAAAGCGCGGTCTGCGCACGATCGTTTTGCCAACACGCTCTTCGATTTGGCTGAGCCAACAGTGGCCAGCAGTGAGCCCTGAGCGCCTACAAAGTGCTTGTTCCTCAAGGTCCTTTCGTTGACACCGATTCTCTGGACCCGGTATGAAGGGTCTACCTGTCATGACTGTCCCGGGGGTTTGGTGCGTCTCGCGCCCAGACCCAACCGAGACAACCCATTTGCCGAGGCTGGAGCTTGCAGATGAACCGTTCCCTCCGAGTATTGAGCATCCTTGCGATGCTGGGGGCCTCTGGCCTCGTTTTGGCCCAAGAGGCCGACTCGGCTGCCGAGGTGCCCAGCGACAGCGCTGAGCCAGAGGCGCCTGCGGAAACACCCGCTGCCGAACCACCCCCCGCCGAGGTGGATGTCGACTTTGACGGACGCATGGGCACCATGGAAGAGCAGGTCAACACGCTCAAGGAGCAGGTTTTCCGCTCCAAAGCGACCTTGCAGCTCCTCCGTGAGATCGTGATTCAGGGTGGCAGCACCGGTGCGCGCAGCACCGTTTACCACATCAACGATCTGGGCCCCGGCTACACCGTTGAGTCCGTGGCGTACTACCTGGATGGCCAGTCCATCTTTGCCAAGCAAGACCCGACGGGCAGCTTGGACAATGCCACCGAGCTGAAGATTTGGGACGGCGCCATTCCACCCGGCAGCCACACCCTTAGCGTCAACATGGTTCTCAAAGGCAACGGCTACGGTGTCTTTAACTATGTGGATGGCTACACTTTCAAGGTCTCGAGCAACTACGCCTTCGTCGCTGACGAAGGGGAGCAGACCGCCGTTCGCGTGACTGTGGACGAGAAGAAGGGTCCATGGGTGCGCTACGACGAGCGTCCCACTGTGGACTACGAGCTGCAGACCGTCTCGATGCGTGACGAAGCCACGAGCGCCGAGGAGTAGATGAGTCCCTTTACGCCGGCGCGCGAGCGCCTCATGCAAGGTGTGGGTGTGTTCGGACTGGTGCTTTCAGCCCTGTCCCTGAGCCTCTACGCCCCTGTCTCCCACGCGGCCGACCAGGCCACAATGGAGCGCCTGACTCGGGTGGAGGAGACCCTCTCCCGCACCAGTGCTGGCGTAAACCGGGTCAGCTCAGACGTGACCCAGCGTGCTGGCTTTATTGGTGGATCCGAGGCCAAGACGCGCTTCGAAGACGCCGTCTACGCCTACATGGTCGGCGAGTACGACGACGCTGCTCGGGAGTTCTTCACGCTGGTGCAGGCGGACGCCTTTGGCAGCGGCTCTGTCTACAGGACCGACTCTGAGTGGTACCTGGCAGAGAGCCTCTTTGAGCTTCGGAACCTCGTTCTGGCGGAAGAGGCCTACCAAGGCATCATTGAGCAGGGAGCCATCCACCCTCAGTTTGACGACGCAGTTCGCCGTCAGCTGGAGCTCTACGGCATCACGGGAGAGGCCGAGCGCTTCACGCAGCTCTACACCTCTTACATCGTCAGCGGAAAGGTGACTGCGACCGACTTGGTCAAGTACACCGTCGGCAAGTCCCTCTACCGTCAGGGTGAGTTCGCGCGGGCCAAGGCCATGCTCGACGAGATCCAGCCCAGCTCCTTCTATCACTCCCGTGCGCGCTACGTGATGGGCACCATCTTGGTGGTCGAGGGCAGCTACGAGGCCGCTATCAGCGAGTTTCTGCTCTCCGCAGAGGCGAGCATCGAGACCGCAGAAGACCGAGAGGTCGTCGATCTGAGCAACCTGGCCTTGGGCCGTTTGCACTACGAGACCGACCAGTTCATCAAGAGCGCTGAGTACTACCAGCGCATCAGCCGCTCCTCTGCCTACTGGGCCGATGCGCTCTACGAGATCTGCTGGACCTTCATCAAGGAAGGCGAGTGGGAAGCGGCAAAGCAGCAGGTCGAGATCTTCCTGCTGGCCTTTCCGGAGCACAAGTACACCGCGGAGCTCAAGCTGCTCCAGGGTCACCTCCACATGAAGCTCAACTCTCATGCCTCCGCGCTTGAGAACTACGAGGGCGTGGTGGAGGAGTACACCCCGGTCGAGCAACGCATCGCTGAGATTGAGCAGGATGCCATGCGGCCCATCGAGTGGTTTGACACTCTGGTCGGAGCGGACTCCCTGAACACGATCTACAGCGAAGATTTGCCGCGCTACGCGGTGGAGATGCTGGCCTCGGATCCGGAAGTTGCCCGTGCCTTGGACCTGCACAAGGACCTGGAGAAGCAGCGCGCCGACCTGGAAGAGAGCGAGGCCCTGATCGCCGAGATCCAGGCCGCCTTCGACAGCGGCGCTGACGGCATCAGCAGCTTTCAGCAAGCCCGCCTTGAGATTGGTCGCCTCGAGCTGGAGATGAACCAGCTTCGCTCCGAGCTCCTGATCACGGAAGAGGCTTGGTTGCTCGCCAACCTGCCATCGAACCTGCAGCCTGAAGTGCGCGCGCTTCAGGTCGCCCGGGACGACCTGGTCACCAACAAGGGCGCTGAGGCGACCCAGGCCGCCAACCAAGCTGCCGAGAACGCCCGCATTCGTGCAGAGCGCGTCAAGGGCGAGATGCTGGCCCTCCAGACGGAGATCAGCAACCAAGAGCGCCAGGCTCAAGAGTTCGGCGAGCAGCTCACGGGCAGTGACCTAAACGAAGCGGAGAAGCTGGACATCTCCGAGCGCCTTGAAGGCGTTCGTGCGGACTTGTCCAAGGCGCAGGCCAAGCGTGCCGAGCTGGACTTGGAGTACCAACGCCTCTCCAAAGAGTCGGTGGATGCCTCCCAGATGGGCACTCAGTTGGCCAACACCATCTTGGCCGACGGCTACGTCGCCCTGCACAAGAAGCTGGCTCCCTACCGGCGGCACGTGACGGACCCGGACAAGGCTTCGGTGACTGGACGCTTGGACGCCAGCTGGGCACAGGTCGCCACTCTCCAGAAGGAGACCGCGAGCTTGCGCGAGCGCATCGACTCGCTGGAGACCACCGAGCTCGCCCGCTTGCAGACCACCTTCAATGAAGAAGTCGTGAACGTGGCACGGGAGCGGGTGGACTTGACCGGCTCGGAGGCAGAGGCCTCGGCCTTGGCGGACCACGCTGCTCGGTCGGGCTTCTTCCGCCTACGAAACACATTCGCCGAGTCGGTCCTCAAGGCCGACAAGGGAATCGTGGATGTCTACTGGGTGCGTAAGACCGACACCTCCGACGAGGTGGCTGCCTCCAAGAAGGAGCGTGAGGCCCTCGTGCGCGAGTTGAACCAACGCTTCAGCACCATTCGGCAGGGACTCCCGGACCCCGTCGAGCCCCCAGCTGAAACCGAAGAGGGGAGCCAGCAATGAGCCTGCGCCCAAGGTCATTCATTCCACGCCTCAGCTTGCTGATGGCGCTCTTCTTGCCCAGCGTGGCCAGCGCACAGCAGGCGCCCGTCGAGCGTCTGAGCGGACCTATTGAGTCCGAGGTCGAGAACTACCAGTCTGCTCTGGAGCGATTCCAGGGGCGCATGGTGGAGTTCAACGCCGATGTTCGCGCGATCGTAGATCAGATGGAGGTCGAGGAGCGTGACCGCCTGACCCTGATGTACAACGACAACATCGACGAGCTGGAAGCGAGCGAGGGCACCCTGCGTGACCTGGCCATTCAGCGCCTGGAGTACTTCCTCACCAAGTACCCCGACAGCGAGTACACACCGCACGTCATGTTCCGCCTGGCCCAGCTCTACGTTGAGCTGTCCTACGCGACCTGGCTCGATGCGGCTGTGGCCTACACCGAGCTCGAGATGGCCACCCCGGATGACGAGCAGCTCTTCCTGCCAGATCCGCCGCGCATCGACTACTCCAAGGCCCTGGCCTTGTACCAGAACATCTTGGCCAACCACCCTGAGTACGAGTACCGCGATGGTGCCTACTACATGATGGGCTTCATCTACTTCGACTCCAACTCGGTCCAAGCCGAGGAGTGGGAAGCAGAGGACATCGCGCGGGAGAACTTTCAGGCCCTGGTGGACAACTACCCTGAGAGCCCCTTCGCAATCGACGGAAACTACATCCTGGGAGACCTGCACTTCGCCAACAACGAAGTGGAGGAGGCCGTGCCGTACTTCCAGGCCGTCGTCGACCGTCCGCCGCCCGACAACCAGCGCTATGACGAAGGCGTCTACATGCTGGCTTGGTCGCACTACAAGCTCAGCAACTACGAGAAGACCCTCAACCTCTTCACCGACCTGCTGGACTACTCGGACACCCAGTTCGCGGAGAGTGGCCGAGAGTCCCCACTGCGTCCCGAGGCCGTTCGCTACGCCGCGATCTCCTTCTCGGATCTGGCGGACAAGTCCCTCACCCTCGAGGACCCCGATTGGCGCGAGTACAGCGGCAACGACATGGAGCAGGTCAGCAAGCTCTTTGCCTCCATTGGCTTGCCCCAGTCCCAGGTCACGCCTGTGATGGTCGCTCAGGCTTGGTTCAAGAAGGTTGGCACGCGCGAGTACGAGCCCGACCTGTACAAGGCGCTGGCCGATGTACTCGTTGAGCAGGCTCGCTACGAGGAGGCCATTGCGGCCTACGAGACCATTCAGACCACTTGGCCGGATGATCCCGACAACCCCACCTACCAGTGGGAAGTCGCTCGCTTGTACCTGAACCTCCCCATTCCGGACCCGGACGCCCAGGCCGAGGCCTTGGCGGTGCTCAACGAGCGCTACTCCGAGGAGAGCGACTGGTGGGAGGCGAACCGAAACAACCCGGACGCTCAGTCTACTGCCCGCCGGTACATCGAGGAGTCGCTGCTCAACGTGGCGGTGGAGTACCACCTTCGCGCCCAGCGTTCCGGCAGCGTCGAGGACTACTCTCGCGCGGCCGATGGCTACCAGAACTACCTTCAGAAGTTCCCATTTGCGGACAACTACTACGAGGCCCAGTGGTACCTGGCCGACACCCTCTACGCCTCCAAGCGCTTTGACGAGGCAGAGGAGCAGTACCTTCAGCTGCTCAAGGCTGGCGGTCATCCCTACGTAGATGGTTCTCAGTACCAGCTCTTCAAGACCCGCCTCTTCCAGCTGGAAGAAGCCTATGGCGCAGTGGGATCCCTTCCCCAGGACGCCGTGGTGGCCTCGACTGAGACCACCGATGCCGGTCAAGAGCGTCAGATCTATGCGCTCGGTGATCTGCACCGGGAGTTCATCGAGTCGGCAGACGCGCTGCGGGAGTTCGGCTTCACAGACCAAGCCTACAAAGACGCTGCAAGAGATGACGAGTCGGCGGCTGCCTACATCCCCGCTCAGATCTTCTACGAGCACGGAGACTACTCTCAGGCCCGTCCCCGCCTGCAGCACATCATCGACACCTACTGCGAGACCGACGAGGGGTCCTACGCGCAGACGATGATGATCAACACCTACGTCGCTGAGGGCAACCTCGAGAAGGTGTTGGAGCTGACCCGCACCTACATCCCGATGCAGTGTGGTGAGACTGTCGGCACGCCAGAGGAGTGGAAGGACCTGGAAGCAGGCGCCGCCTACAAGCTCGCTCAGCGGCTCTACGATGCCGGTGATTACTTGGCATCAGCCGAAGCCTTTGAGGCTTACCGCGCTGAGTATGACGAGTACCAGAAGGAGAGCTTGCTCTCCGCCGCTTCCAGCTACGAGAAGGGTGGAAAGGCTGACAAGGCCAATGAGCTCTTCGAGACCTTCATCAACGAGTACCCCTCGGACGAGAACTCTGCTGGTCTCTACTACCGAATCGCAACGAACTACGCGGGTATTCTGGAGCTGGACAAGGCCGTCACCTACTACGAGAACCTGTACAAGTACTTCGGGCCCGGCAGCAGCTACGCCCGCAAGAACGAAGGAAAGGCAGACCCCAACGCCTCTGCAGCCCTGTACATGGCCGGCTTCCTGCGCATCGGTCAGGGAGACCACCGCGGCGCAGCCGAGAACTTCACGCGCTACGCCCAGCAGTTCCCGGACGCCATCGACGCCGAGCAGGTTCGCTGGTTGGCCAACGAGGAGTGGGAGAAGGTCGGCGACAAGGAAGGTCGCGCCGCGTATCAGGACTACCTGAAGTGGTCCGAAAAGAACGAGGACCCCAGCCCCAACCACGTCATCGACTCGCACTACTGGCTTGTTCAGTATTACCAGCGCACCGGTGACCAGCGTAAGGAAGAGCAAGCCTGGGCTGACTTGACCCAGGCCTACAACAGCCTGGCCAGCGCTGGAAAGATTCAGGCTGGAAGCATCGCGGCCAACCGCGCTGCCGAAGCTGCCTTCCGGGACCTCGAGGCTCTCTACGAGGACTTCGCGGACGACGACTACCCACGCAAGAAGGACTCCGAGACGCTCAAGGCCTTCCTCCTAGACGAGGGCTCCAAGCTGGACGAGTACGTGCTCATCGAGCAAGAGGCGCTCAAGATCATCGAGCGCTACGCTGACTTTGAGTACAGCTCTGCTGCCATTTACATCTGGGGCAAGAGCTACATCCGCATGGCGGAGTACCTGTACGACGCACCCATGCCTACGGACCTCTCCGCGCTTGCGCAAGGGGACGAGGACTTCCTCTGGGAGCTCGAGACCCAGTGGGAGAGCGCTCTGAGTGACTTGGCCATCCCCCTCGAGGAGAAGGCGATCGCGCGCTTCGAGGCCAACTTGACCAAGTCGGCAAATGAGAAGCGCTCCTCCGTGTGGATCGATCGGTCCATTCTGGCTCTCAACGACATCAACCCTTCCCAATACCCACTGGAGAAGGCTGAGCTTCGTGGGCAAGCGGCTGCGGCCGTGATGCCCTCGGTGGACAAACCGATTGAGCAAGCTGAACCCGAGCCCACCGCGGACGAAGCGGAAGGTGCCCAGTGATGGTCTTTTCCCTTGTCCTCTTTCTCGCTTGCCCCAAGCCCGTTGAGGTTGAGCCTCCGGTCACCCAGGTTGAGGCGGTGCAAGCCACTGAGACGCCGGCAGATTGGGGGGTCGTTGAGACCGCTCCAACTGGACCCAAGCTCTCTCCTGAAGAGGAGCAGCGTGGCCAGGTGAATGAGGCTGTCGCCCTGTTGACCAACCCGAGCAACGCGGCTCAAGCCGCTGGCATTCTCGAGCAGGTGGTCAAAGAGGATCGCGACAACGTCGTGGCTTGGTTCAACCTTGGGCTTGCCTATGAGTACCAGAAGGACGCTGTTCGGGCGCAGAAGGCCTATCAGAGCGCCCTGGCCGCGGATGACACCTATGGTCCTGCCTACGTGAACCTAGGGGCCATGGAGATGCGTGAGCTCACGACCAAGGGCTACAAGGCTGCAGAGCAGCGCTACCGCCAAGGTCTGACCAAAGCGCCCGAGAACATGGACATCTGGGCAGGCTTGATCGCATCCCTTCGCTCTCAGGGGCGACTCCAAGAAGCGGAAGCCGCGGCCAAAGAAGCGCTGCGAATCGACTCCAACGCCAAGAGCGTCTACGCCGTCTTGGGTTTGGTCTACATCGACATGGACCGCCTGGACTTGGCCAATTTCATCGTCCAGAAGGCGTTGACGACCGTCAAGGGCGGGGATGACTCCAAGCTCTACCTGGTACTGGGCCGCATCTACCAGATGCAGGACAAGCCAGCCTCGGCCCGAGACAATTACATCAAGGCCCTTGAGCTGGACCCCAACCTGGTCGCTGCCCGAATCTGGTTGTCGGACTACTACCTGGACAACCGGAACTTTGGTGACACTGTTCCGCTGTTGGAGAAGGCCAGGGAGATCTCACCCAACGAGGTCGCGATCTACTACAACCTCGGAATCGCATACCGAGGAGTGGGTCGCTACGAAGAGTCCGCTGCCGCGTACCAGAAGGCTCTGGTCTTGGAGCCCGGCCCCGAGCCTCATCTGAACTTGGGGATCCTCTACGGGGACTACCTCAAGAACTACGACATGGCTGTGGAGGCGTACGAGATGTACAAATCCATGGGCGGTGACGCCGCTGTGGCCGATGGCTACATCGAGGCCACCCTTAAGGAGCAGGAGAAGGTCCGCCGCTTGGAAGAGCGTCGCAAGAAGATGGAGGCGCGCAAGAAGGAGCAGGAGGCCAAGGCCGCCAAGACCGCGGCACCTGCGCCGGAGCCCGAGCCCGCGCCACCACCTGCGGCCGAGCCAGCACCAGCCGCTGAGCCTGCTCCAGCTGAGCCTGCGCCGGTACCTGAGCCAGCCCCGGCTGACCCTGCCCCGACTGATCCTGCCCCGGAAGGCGCCACTGAGCCTGCGGGTTCGGAAGAAGAAGCATCCAACCCATGGGGAGGTACCCAGTGATGACGCACAAGGCCCTGAAGAAGACGCTGGCCGCTGTTGTTTTGGCTCTCGGTGCCTCAGCTCTAGTTGCCAGTGTGGCGGCCGCCCAGACGCGGGTCACCATGTTCGAGGCGGAAGAGATCGTTGGCGAGGTGCAGTTGCCCTCCGTTCAAATCTTCGTGACGCGCCAGAACCTGAACAGCGACTACGACCTGGAGCTCGAAGAGAGCTTCGTGCCGAAGATTATTGAGTCGGTAGAGAAGCGCCCTTTCTAGGGCTCAGCGACCCGTCGATTCCTAAGACCCGGCCCCAGTGGCCGGGTCTTCTGTCTCTGGGCGCGCCGTCTGGATCCTGCTCTCATGTGAGCTGGCGAAAAAAACGAAGGTCCTAAGGAAGAGAAGAGCCTTGCAGTCTCTAGACAAACCGCTTCAAAACCGCGCTGTCAAGTGCTTCAGGTGGCCTGGAAACGCCGGAATTGGACCCTGTCAGCGATTGGCTGACCGTCTCTTCACAATCCCACCGTGAAAGAGTCGACCCGCTGTTGTAGATTGCCGGGGTCCTGAAACACCTCTCCCTTTGAGGGAGCCATACCGGCAAGACAGGACGCCTGCCCAATTCGGGCTCCCTCGAACTACACCCCCTCTCGGAGATTGATTCCTCATGAACTGGCTCGTCGACGCCATGCAGAAGGGCGGCCCCTTCATGTGGCCGCTTCTCGGAATCGCTGTTTTTGCTCTCGCCATCTCTGCCGAGCGCTTCTACTACATCTTGTTCCGCGCGAACATCAACGGAACCGCGTTTTTCGCCCAGATCCAAAAGCTGATCATGGCGAACAACATTGACCGCGCAATTAAGCTTTGCAACGCGGAGCCAAATGCGGCTCTGCCACGCGTGCTTAAGAGCGGTCTGACGCGGGCCAACCGCAGCGACACTGAGATTCAGAACGCAGTGGAGGAGGCCGTTCTTGAGGTCTTCCCCCAGCTCAGCAAGCGCACCGGCTACCTGGCCATGTTGGCGAATGTCGCCACCTTGACCGGTCTGCTGGGTACCATCCAGGGCTTGATCCTGGCGTTCGAGGCCGTTGCTCACGCATCCGCCGAGACCAAGGGTACGCTGCTTGCCGCTGGTATCTCCACCGCAATGTTCACGACCATGTCCGGTCTGATCGTCGCTATCCCTACCTTGCTCTTCAGTTCCGTCATTGTGGACCGGACGACCAAGATTATGGACGACGTGGACCAGTACGCCCTCAAGACCGTGAACCTGCTTGCAGCTCGCCGTCGTGGCACCTTGGATCAGAAAGACGCCGCAGGCGCCTGAGCTGATTCTTTAATTTCGATGGGTTTGTCTCACTCTGAGACGGGCCCAGCTACCTCGGCTTCGGTCGAGGCCACTTAAGCTGGAGACTCCCAGATGGCTGGAAAGGGGCGTCGGACCGCAGAGGAAGCACCTCTGGACTTGGTCCCGATCATGAACCTGGTCACCATTCTGATTCCATTCCTATTGATGTCTGCGCAGTTTGTAACGCTCGCAGTCATCGACTCCACGCTGCCGGCCATTGGCCCGCCGCAGGAGGTTCAGGAGGAGCCGGATGAGCCGCCTTTGATGTTGTCGATCGCTGTGACCGATCAGGGCTTTACTGTCCTGGGCGACAACGGCGTCGTGACAGGCGAAGCGGAAGAAGGTGCTGAAGGCGAGGAAGCGGAGGGCGACCCAGAGCCCACGATTCCCTGTGCCGAACGGCCTTGTACTTCTGCGGAGTCTTACGACTACGAGGAACTCACTCGCATGCTCAGCCTGATCAAGGACGAGTATCCTGATGACCAAAACGTCATCCTAGTGCCCGAAGGCCGTATTCAGTACGAAGTCATCGTTCGCACCATGGACTCGACGCGCGAAGACAAGACTCAGAAGGGAGAGGATGACTCTTCTCGTGAGCTCTTTCCCTTCGTGGTCATCGCCGGCGGCGCGCAGTAGGAGCCCAACATGGCACTCAAGAAAAAGAAGCGCGTTCAAAAGCGTGAAGAGCTGGCCATCACTTCGATGATGGACATGATGACCATCATCTTGGTTTTCCTGCTCAAGAGCTATGCCTCGACCGAGGTCACGGTCACCCCTTCGGGTGACATGCAGCTGCCCACCTCC
Source organism: uncultured Pseudomonadota bacterium (assembly GCA_913060515.1). Taxonomy (GTDB): domain Bacteria; phylum Myxococcota_A; class UBA796; order UBA796; family CAJQPC01; genus CAJQPC01. Next base: position 40,530 of record CAJXRZ010000014.1, read on the forward strand.
ACGGCCAAGAAGGCTCCTGAGTTGGCTGTCCAACTCATGGTCTCCAAGACCGAGATTCTGGTGGACGGTGTTCCGGTCCTCAACCTCACTACGGTGCAGGATGAGGAGAACCCTGGTCAGATGATGATCGCGGTTCCTGAGGACGAGAAGAAGGGTCAGATGATCACTGACCTGTACGATCGTCTCTTGGACAAAGCTGAGCAGGCCAAGGCTCTCGGCGAAGCATCCGGTAGCGAGCAGCACGCCTTTAAGGGCCGCATCTTGCTGCAATGTGACCAGACTCTGCCCTTCACCGTCATTCGTGAGGTGATGTATACGGCCGGTCAGGCACAGTTTAGCGAGTTCAAGTTCGTGGTCTACAAGACCGAGTAGGTTCTGCTTGTGCGCCCCTCCGGGGTCTAAAAGGGCGGGGTTGGCGATTTTTGCCGGCGCCGCCCTTTCGGATCCAAGCTTTGGGGTCAAGCGCACCGAGTTTGAGCCGATCAGAACTACATGGCACTTACGGGAACCTCTTCCCACTAGGCCAGCCCACTTCCCACCTGCTACACTGACGTGGCTGCAATCCAAGGAGCTTTTTGTGAACCCAATCGGGAACACGTGGTCTGACGGAACTGAGCTGCTCCGGCTCAAGCGCAGCAATCACCGGGGACTCTAGGAAATGGCCAAGGCGAAGCGACAGACCCAGCAGCAGAAGGTCCTTAGGATCGGCGTTGTCCAGGACGGCAAGATCGTTCAGGAGCGCCTGATCAAGGCAGGCGAAGAGGTAACGGTTGGCGAGTCCACCAAGAACCTCTTCGTTTTCCCACCGACCTCGCTGCCCAAGCGCTTTCAGCTCTTTCAGCCCAAGAAAGGTGGTGGGTACATCCTCCACTTTACGGACGGCATGGAAGGCAAGATCTCGTATAAAAACGCGATCGTGCCCCTGGAGCAGCTCAAGCAACGCGGCGACGCAGTTCGAAAGGGGACGGACTTTGTCCTGCCCCTCTCTGAGGGCAACCGCGGCAAGGTGAGCGTGGACGGGGTGACCATCCTCTTCCAGTTCGTCCCGCCGCCCCCAGAGCCGATGCGCGCTGGCGCGAAGATGGACTTCCGCCCCAAGCTGATCGAGGAAGACGATCCCGTCTTCTTTGGTTTCTTGGGACTGTTCACCGCGCTGGCGACCGTTTTGATGATCTACGTGTACAACGCGGAGCCCGTTGAGCGGGTCGCGATTGAAGAGATCCCGGATCGCTTCACCGAGATCATCATGGAACCGTCGGACAACGATCCCCCCGAGGTGATCGAGCCCGAAGTGGATCCGGATGCTGAAGGCGAGAAGATTGAACGCGATGATGCTGAGGCACCTGACAAGGTGAAACCAGACGTCGTGGATAAGAAGCCGCAATCGGAAGCTGAGAAGCAAGCCGCTGCGGAGGCGGCAGCCGAAGCGCGCCGCGCCAAGGCCCAGGCCGAGGTTGCCAACAACCCGCTGCTGGCTGCCATCATTGGTACCCGTGGCGAGTCTGGTAGCGAAGGCAAGGTTCAAGACCTCTTTGGTAGCGACGACTTTGCCGGACAGGATCTCGATGCTGCTCTTGCATCGGTCACTGGCGTGGACGTTGCGACCGATGCTGGGCTCAAGGCGAAGGAGGGCGCCGGTGGCGGTCCTCGGACGACTGCGGGCATCGGCGACTTGAAGGGTGGAACGACTGGTGAGGCGGGCGTAGGCTCGGGCCCAGCGACCGCCGTCAAGGGTGGTGTGCAGCTCGGCCAAGCGGATGCCATGCTGGAAGAGGGCGATACCGCCTCGGTCCAGAAGGTTGTTCGCAAGTACAGCGGCCAGGTCAAGTACTGCTACGAGGCTCAACTGAAGAACGACCCGAGCTTGAGTGGACGTGTCGAGGTTCAGTTCACCGTGAACAAGGGACGCGTCGCAAGCGCCTCGGTCTTCGGGAACAGCACCGGCTCCGACCCTCTCGGCAAGTGCATCGTCGGCAAGGTCCGCAAGTGGAAGTTCCCTGAGGAGATCCAAGGCGACATTGTCTACCCATTCGTCCTGAGTCCTTCCAGCTAAGTCTGGCAAGACAGAGGGGATGTAAGAGGCGGCCTTTGGCCGCCTCTTTTCGCTCTGATCCCCTCAAGGTGCAGCTTGCTTCTGCCGATGATCACTTTAGGTCTCTGTCCCCTATAGGTTGACACTCCAAAGTTCAGCCTCTACGATGCAGACTGAGTTAGTTTCCAAGTGGAGGGTCTTCCATGACTCGAATCACCAAGTTCGCATTCGCCTTTACCCTTGCGGGCATTCTGTCTTCGTCGTCAATTGCGATGGCACAGGATGTTGGCGCTACAGGCAACCTTGAGCAGTCCACCAGCACGTCTCCAAGCGAGATGGTGTCTTTTGCCAACGAGGCTGTCTCCGAAATGGGGGACGCCGCGCAGGATGTACAGAAGATGCTGGCCGCTGCTGAGAAAGAGAGCGACGTCTACCAGGTCCAGTGCCTGAACAAGAAGCTCTCCGCGATCGCTGCTTTGGCTCAGGTCTCTGAGTCTGCGAAGGCGAGCATGCAAGATGCTCTCGCGGCTGGCGAGACTGAGCGGGCGGAGCAGGAGTTCCGCAAGCTAGCTGTGGCACAAGGCAAGGTACGTCAGTTCCGCGCCGAAGCCGAGGCCTGCACACGGGACGATGGCACTGCTCCAGGTGATGTCAGCGTCGATGTCTCGAACGAGGCACTCGCTGACAGCAGTGGGGACACTGAATCGATCGATGACGGAAACTTCGGCATTGGCGATGAGCCGCCGAGTACGAGCCCTTTCGAGTAGAGCAGATGAAAGAGAGTGACATCGCGAGGGGTTGCGCGATGTCCTCGAAGGTGTGACAGTGCCCGCTGCACTGAGCACCAAACCGCGCAGTCAATCCACGCAGAGGCAGATCGATGGGAGCATTCGGCTACAGCCGGGCAATGAAGGGCGCACTCGTGTTGTCCCTAATCAGCGTCGGCTTGTCCCCGAGCGCCGCGTTTGCGGAAGCTGGAGACCATGTCAAAGTAGGTTCGGCCGAGGTCGTGCCGAGCCTAAAGCTCGGCTACGAGTGGCGTTCCAACCTCTACCTAGAGGAGAACCCGCTGTTTCCGGCAGTGGGCGAGCAGGGTACAGTCCGAGGGTCGGCCTTTGTCGCTACTCCTGGACTGAAGTTGAGCTTGCTCACGAACGAGGTCAGCCTGGAGATGGGCGCGAGCTACGGCGTGCGCAAGTTCTTCGCGAGCTCGAAGAGCCAGAACAGCAGCTACAACGTTGCAAACCTGGACCAATTCAACAACTTCGACGTCTTCGGGAACCTTCACATTCTCCCGAACGGTCTGGTTGGTGTGCGCCTGGAAGAGAGCTTCGCGGTCTCGAACCGACCCATTGAGTCCCAGTTCGCCGATGACGCGCTGATCACCCGCACGCGTAATGACACGGGCGGGTACATCGTGCTCTCTCCTGGCAATGCCTTGTCTTTCGACTTGGGTGGTTTCTTTCTCTACGACCAGTACGACGGCAACGAAGGCAGCTCCGAGCTGGTTTCCGGCAGCCGCGTGAACAACAAGCTGGGCTACGGCGGCGCTTTGCGTTCGCAGTGGGAGTTCTTCCCGCGCACGGCTTTGGTTCTGGACGGCCAAGTCGAGAAGTTCGACTGGGAACGCAACGTGGTCACGACCGCGGGCGACGACGAGCCGAACGAGAACACCGGCAACGGTCTGGCGATGCCGGATGGTTGGGGCTGGCGTGCGACAGCAGGGATCAAGGGCCGCGTGACCAACAAGGTCGTCGTGAACGCCCTGATTGGCTACGGCCAGACCACCTACGATGAGCAGTCCGTACTGGACTACGCGGCCTCCCTGAACAACAACGTCTGGGGAGACGAGCTGGACCCAAGCGAGGGCTGGGACACAGACCTCAAGGGCATCGCTGGTTTGCTCGCCTATGGCTCCGTCACTTGGACGCCTGTCACCGGGCAGTCCTTCTCCGCTGGCTACAAGCGAGACTTCCAAGACAGTTGGTTCACCAACTACGTGACCTACAACAGCGGCTTTGCCCGGTACAACGGCGCCCTTGCGCGTCGCTGGGACCTCCGTCTGGAAGGGAACTACCGTCTTGAGGCATACGCTGGAGAGGTGGTTCGCAACGACCACGTGCTCTCGACCTCGGCGGGCTTGTCTTACGATGCGACCGATTGGCTGACCCTCAATGGAGGAAGCACTTGGCGTCGCCGTGTCTCTGCGGACACACCGGCTTTGGCCAGCATCGAGTATGACGATGTGGGATTCCAGCTCGGTATGAAGCTGACCTACTAAGGCAGTTGCGCACAGAGTAGAAAGGCCTTCCCGCAACAGCGGGAGGGCCTTTTCTACTCTGGAGATTCAGGAGGCAAATTCAGCTCCGTTGGCGAGACTGGGCGCCTTGGCCCTCAGTACTTTGGGCTCTGGGCCCAGCGCCAGGCGCTCTCAACCGTTGCATCTAGGTCAGTCCATTCAGGGGTCCATCCCAAGGCAGACTGAGCCGCTGCTGGATGAGCCCAGATTCTGGCCGGGTCGCCTGCCCGCCTTGGGGCGTCTTTCCTTGGAACAGGCTGGCCGGTCACCCGCTCAACAGCTTGGATGATCTCCAAGACCGAGGTGCCCTGACCGGTGCCCAGGTTCCAGGCACCGCCACTGCCTCCAGCCAACAGGTGCTCTAAGGCAGCCAAGTGTGCCCGCGCCAGGTCCATGACGTGGATGTAGTCGCGTATGCAGGTGCCATCGGGGGTCGGGTAGTCCCGCCCAAAGACTTGAAGGGGAGGCCGCTGGCCCAGGACGGCCTGCAGAACCAAGGGGATCAAGTGGGTCTCTGGACTGTGGCTCTCGCCGAGCAAGCCTTCCGGGTGGGCACCCGCTGCGTTGAAGTAGCGTAGGCGAGCGGCACGCAACCCCTGTGCGGCGCAAGACTCGAGCACCTGCTCAGCCATCCACTTGGAGTGGCCGTATGGGCTCTCGGGGGACTTTGCGTTGGCCTCGGTCACGGGAAGGTGCTCAGGCGCTCCGTACACCGCGCAGGTGGACGAGAAGACCAATGGGGCGATGCCCCGGGCACACATTGCGCGTGCCAAGGTCGCTGTTCCGCCTACGTTGACGTCGAAATACCGGGCAGGGAAGTGAGTGGACTCTCCGACAAGCGCCAAGGCTGCGAAGTGCATGACCGCCCCGATCTTGTGCTCATCGAGCACTGCGCCGAGTCGCGCGGCGTCCCGTATGTCCCCGAGCTCCAGGGGCAGCTCCAGGGCCTGTACGGCCTGGATGTGGCCAGTGCTCAGGTTGTCGTAGATCACGACAGGGTAGCCGGCCTGCTTGAGCAGGAAGGCCGCATGAGAGCCGATGTAGCCGGCTCCACCAATGACTAGAACTGGGGTCTTCACAAGGCAAGCTGACACTGTTGGTGTCCCCTGTCAAGTGACAGGAGCGATGAGCTACTGATGCTCAGGTATGACAGGAGGGTTTCAGATGACGTGTCAAGGCTTTTGCGCTACCCTTGTCCATCGGAGCAGTGGGACAAAACGTGGCCAAAACCAAGACAAGCGCAAGCCCAAAGAGAACCCCCGCCAAGCGCAGCCCTCGGGCACGCGCCAAGGCACCAGCCAAGGCTGGCACACGGGCGCTTCCCACGATCTCTCCGGTGGCTCGGCGTGGCGTTCGCTACCTGATCATCGCTGCCTTCTCGGGTTTCAGCCTGCTCGCGCTGGCCTCGTATGCGCCAACGGATCCCAGCTTCTTCCACCGCTCCAGCACCTCTGAGGTTGCGAACTGGTGTGGTCGTTGGGGGGCCATGCTCTCAGACCTGCTCTACCAGGGCATCGGCTTGAGTGCATGGTCCCTGGCTCTTGCCCAGGTCTGGTTGCTGATGCGCTTTCTGAGGAAGCCAAGCGCGACCTTTGGAAAACTGGCGGTCGGAGGCTTGGGGGTTTGGTGGTTCTCAAGCTTTCTGGGCTTGTTGACCGCAGGCGAGGACGCTGGATGGTTTCCCAAGGGTGGCTGGCTTGGGCAGGTCAGCGCGGGTTGGCTTCTGGACCATGTAGGTACCGTTGGTAGCTACGTGCTGGTCTTGGCCTTGCTCTTGGCTGCTGCAACCGTCGCCTTCGGAATCAACTGGGAGGCCATCGCAGGGAAGGGGGTCAAGGCCGTCGAGGGTCAGGCGCCGGTGGTTCGCCAAGGTGCGGCGGGCGCAGCTCAGCTGGCCAGCGACGGTTTGGTGCGGGCAAAAGAGTGGGTCGCTGCTGCCTTTGCGCGGCCGGAGCCTGCGGTTGAGCGTTGGGAGGAGGGCCCCGAGCCTCCAAAGATGAAGATGCCACGCAGCAGCGATGAGCGTGATGAGCGCTCCGTTCACGAGGCCCCTCCCGCCAGTGTGGTGGGTGCGCGCCCACCCGAGTTGGCCCCCTTGGAGATTCCGATTGGCGGTCGGGGAGGGCCTCCGCGTCGTCCAGAGCCAGTGGTCACCGTGGACGGTGGGCTGACGGGCGTGCGCTTTGACGCCAGCGCCCCCATGGACGCCGCAGTCCCAACTCAGGTCGCCTCTCGCGAGGTCGTTGAGGTTGAGTATGAGCCGACCGGGATCGGCGCGACTCCGGTCACCCCGGCTCACATCGCCAGCCTTGAGGACGACTTTGAAGCTGCTCGTCCTTCACCGGCGCCCAAAGCGGCCAGCCGTGGACCGCGTACCCAGGCCCGTGAACGCGGCATGGCGCCCAGCATCTACGACATTCCCCGGGCGGACGCGTCCCCGCGCAGCGTCTCCACGCCTGTGCCGACGCCCGCACCCTATGTGGGGGAGCGCGCGATGGGGGACGGGAGCGTCTACCAAGAGCCAGTTCACCGTCCGGCGCCCTCGGCTGCCCAAGACCTGCCCGAGCCACGTTTTCTGACTCCTGAGCCTGCCGCACCTCCGATGGAGGACGTGGAGGAAGACTACGAGGAGGTCATCCTTCCCGATCCACCCTCGGTGGAAGACGTGCCGGAGGTCGTGGCCGAGAAGCCCAAGCGGCCCGCACAGCGTCGGACTCCGAGGACAAAGGAGAGCGCTGCGGGTCGTCCGGCGACCGGAGCCCCAGATCTGGGACCCAAGATCGAAGCAGGTAACCTGATGTCTGGCGGCGAGGACGATGGCGGTGTTGTGATCGCACGTCCTGACGACGTTGAGATCATCTACGAGCTGCCCCCTCTCAGCATCCTGGACCAGCACGACCGCAACGTCGGCATCCTGGACGAGGAGGCCCTCAAGTTTCAGGCCAAGGCCCTGACCGAGAAGCTGGCGGACTTCAAGATCAATGGCGAAGTCGTGGCCATCCGTCCGGGCCCCGTCATCACCATCTTTGAGTACCTGCCTGCACCCGGGGTCAAAGTCTCCCGCATCGCGGGGCTCTCGGATGACATCGCGATGGCCATGCGCGCCATGCGCGTGCGCATTGTTGCGCCCATCCCTGGCAAGGGCGTGGTGGGCATCGAGATCCCGAACAAGAGCCGTCAGACGGTCTGGTACCGGGACATGTTGGCCAGCAAGGAGTTCCGGGACAAGGACTGGCTGCTGCCGATGGCGCTGGGCAAGACCCCTGCGGGCAAGCCCTACTTTGGCGACTTGGCCAAGATGCCTCACCTTCTGGTGGGTGGAACCACGGGCTCGGGCAAGAGCGTGGGGGTCAACGCAATGCTCGTCACGATGCTCTACCACCGCACCCCCGAGACCCTCCGCATGATCTTGATTGACCCCAAGATGCTGGAGTTCGAGCTCTACAACGACATTCCTCACCTGCTGCACCCGGTCGTCACCGAGCCCAAGCTGGCCAACGCCGCCTTGAAGTGGGCCTGCAACGAGATGGATGAGCGCTACCGGATCCTGGCACGCTGGGGAACCCGGAACATCGAGAACTACAACAACAAGGTAGAGCGGGAGACCGAGGACTGGACGCCCAAGAAGGCCCGTCGCTACGCGCCACGTGGTCTGCCAAAGGACGAGACGCCTCCGGAGCCAAAGAAGCTTCCCTACATCGTGATTGTCATCGACGAGCTCGCGGACTTGATGATGGTGGCCTCCAAGGAAGTGGAGGAGTCCATCGTGCGTCTCGCCCAGAAGGCGCGTGCTTGTGGCATCCACCTGATCGTGGCGACCCAGCGTCCTTCGGTCGACGTCATCACGGGCCTGATCAAGGCCAACATGCCGACCCGAATCGCCTTTCAGGTGCGCTCCAAGACCGACGGTCGGACCATCTTGGACCAGAACGGCGCCGAGACCCTCTTGGGCAAGGGAGACATGCTGCTGCTGCCTCCTGGCGTCTCTGCCCTTCAGCGTCTCCATGCGCCCTTTGTCTCCGATGATGAGGCGGGCCGGGTGACGGAGTTCTGGAAGGACCAGGCGGAGCCCTCCTACGATGCCCAGATCCGGGTGCAAGAGGACGAGGGGCCAGGGGACATGGCCGACGATGACTACGACGACTGCTACGACTTGGCAGTGCAGATCGTGGCCGAAGCTGGAAAGGCCAGCACCTCGATGATCCAACGTCGCCTGAAGATTGGCTACAACCGCGCCGCCCGCATCATGGACATGATGGAGCGGGACGGGGTGGTTGGTCCGGCTGACGGTGCGCGCCCTCGAAAGGTCCTCGTCGATCCCATTGACGCTTAGACCTCTCTCCGGGGTCTCACACTCGTCTGTCGCCTTTTGTCTTTGGCTGAATGATTCTTCGATCATTGGCGTCTTGGCATGCAGACACCGGGGCCATTGCGGCCAACGCATCCCCAGGCTACCCCCACGATTCCTGCCAGGAAGTCACCTTGAAGTACCTCCGCCCCCTCTTTGCAGCCGCCTTCCTCAGCGTGGCAGTCGCTACGCCGGTACTCGCGGAGTCCCCAGCTCCCGCGGACGCTGTTGCCCCGGCGAACGTCGTGGAGCTCGTCAAGGCCGTTGAGTCGACCTACTCCAATGTTGAGTCTCTGAGCGCAGACTTTCAGCAGACGACCAAGAGCTCAGCCTTTGAGCTGACCATGGAGGGCTCCGTCAGCCTTGCCAAGCCGCGCCAAATGCGCTGGGACACGACCTCCAATGCCGAGGGTGGAAGCTTGGTGGTCTCCGATGGTGTGAAGCTCTGGATGTACCTGCCTGGCGACAAGCAAGTTCACGTCTACGAAGACCTGAGCAGCTCTGCCTCTGGTGCCATGGCGATGGACATCCTGGGCGACCTGGGCAGCCTGGACGAGAAGTTCGAGACCAGCATGGGTGAGGCCAGCGCCAACTCCTACGCGGTGGTGCTCAAGCCCAAGGCTGGCTTGGAGAGCAACTACAAGCAGATCGAGCTTGTGGTCGCCAAGAGCGACTACAAGCTGGAGAGCGTGACCCTGACCGACATCTTCGATGGGACGACCAACTACGCCTTCTCGAACCTGAAGCTCAACCCAGTGCTCAAGAAGGACACATTCACCTTCGTGGTGCCCAAGGGCGTAGAGGTGATAGACCCCACCAAGATCTGATTGGGAGCCGTCTTGCAGCGCGTACATCTAGTGAGTTTGGGTTGTCCCAAGAACCGGGTCGACTCAGAGGTCATGGTTGGAAAGCTGCAGGAGGGACCCTTCGAGCTTGTGGACGAGCCGGAGTTGGCGGACGTAATCGTCGTCAACACCTGCAGCTTCATTCAGCCTGCGACCGAAGAATCCATCGAGACCGTGCTGGAGATGGCCCGCTTCAAGGAAGAGGGGAGCTGCTCCAAGCTGGTCGTCACTGGCTGCATGGTTCAGCGCTTCGGCAAGTCCCTGGAAGGGGAGCTGCCGGAGGTGGATCACTTCTTGGGGACCGGCGAGTACCACCGGATCTCCGACGTACTCAAGTCTCGTGATGCGATGGCGCCCAAGAGCTTCGTCGATGTGCCCATGTACATCCACGACGAGATGGCCCCACGGGTCAACTCCTGGGCAGGCCACAGCGCCTACCTGAAGATCTCGGAGGGATGCAATCACCGCTGCACCTTCTGCATCATTCCGCAGCTGCGAGGCAAGCTGCGTTCTCGCACCATCGAGTCGCTGGTGGTCGAGGCCGCCAAGCTCTCAGCCGGTGGTGTGCGCGAGCTGAACCTGGTCTCCCAGGACAGCACGGCCTACGGGCGCGACATCTATGGCAAGCCCAAGCTGGCCGAGCTGCTGCGCGCCTTGGCCAAGGTCGAGGGCATCGAGTGGATCCGCATCCACTATGCCTACCCAATCGGCCTGCCCGATGATCTCCTCAAGACCATCGCCGAGGAGCCCAAGGTCCTGCCCTACTTGGACATGCCCTTGCAGCATGCCTCCGGGCCCATGCTCAAGGCCATGAAGCGCGGGGTCACCCGTGCGGGACAAGAGCGGATCCTGACTCGGGTGAGGGAAGCCATCCCCGACATCGCGATCCGCACGACCTTCATCGTCGGATTCCCTGGCGAGACCGAGGACGACTTTGCCGTTCTGGAGGACTTTGTGCGCGAGCAGAAGTTCTCTCGCGTCGGCGTGTTCACCTACTTCCAGGAAGACGGGACGCCGGCGGCCGAGCTGCCGGACCAAGTACCTGAGGAGATCCGGGAGCTGCGTCAGGCACGCCTGATGCAGGTGCAGGCAGAGATCAGCCGCGCGGCCAACGAGGAGCTGGTCGGCCAGACGGTACAGGTCATGCTGGACGGCGTCTCCGGTGAGTCCGACCTCCTGCTGAGTGGTCGCCTGATGACCCAAGCGCCAGAGGTCGACGGACAGGTCTTCGTGACCTCCATTCCTCCGGGAGCCAAGGCGGGCGATGTCTTGCCATGCCGCATCGTGCAGGCTGCCGACCATGACCTCGTCGGCGAGATGGATCTGAGCGAATACTGAGGTGGGTGCCTCGGTCTCCATCGTCTTCCCAGCCTTCAACGAGGCGGAGAACATCGAAGCCTCGGTTCAGGGCGCCATCCGCACGATGCAAGAGCTCCAGCGCGAGTTTGAAGTCATCGTTGTGGACGACGGTAGCTCGGATGCCACGCGGGCAAAGGTCGATGCGCTTGGAGAGGAGGACCCCCGGGTTCGCTGCATCCACCATGCGGCCAACCGCGGCTACGGCGCGGCGCTGAGGACGGGCTTGTTGGCCGCGCGCCTGGACCTGGTCTTCTTCACGGACGCGGATCTGCAGTTCGACTTGCGGGAGATCTCCAAGCTGCTGGCCTACGCCGATGATTACGACATCATCGCCGGCTACCGCAGCCCACGCTCAGATCCGCTGCCTCGCCTGGTCAACGCCTGGGCTTGGGGCAAGCTCATCGACCTGCTCTTCGATCTGAAGGTTCGGGACGTGGACTGCGCCTTCAAGGTCTTCAACCGACGTGTGCTCGAGGCCATTCCGATTCAGTCGGTGGGGGCCTTCATCAACTCGGAGATCCTGGTGCGTGCGCGGGCGGAAGGCTTTCGCCTCAAGCAGCTCCCCGTGCGTCACTACCCACGCAAGGCAGGTACCCAGAGCGGCGCGAACCCCAAGGTGGTCGCCAAGGCCTTTGTGGAGCTCTCCCGGCTCTATGGAGAGCTGCGCTCCTTGGAGAGCGCGGGCGGCCCTTCAGGGAAGCGCTAGCTTTAGGGCCAGGGCAAGCTGGGCGTCGTTCTTCGCGCGCTCGCTGACGGGCCCTTCAAAGGAAGGGGAGAGGGGGGCGCGCTGTGGTGCAGGCAGGGTTAGTGCAAGGCGAACCAGCTCTTCGCGCTCGGCTTCGTCCATCTCGGTCAGGGCCAGCTGCTCCAAGAGCGCCTGCCTGGGGTCCGAGCCACTCTGCAGCTCCAGTTGATGGTCCGGCTCGATGCCCTTGCCGCGCTCCAGGTGCCGGCCGGATCCCAGAAGGTAGCGGGCAATGGTGAGCTTGAGGGCGCTGTTGTCTGGGTACTCGTAGTAGGACTGGACCGATCCCTTGCCGTAGGAGACCTGTCCCACAAGCTGAGCCCGTCCGGCCTCCTGCAATGAGCCGGCGACGATCTCCGAGGCCGAGGCCGACATGCCGTTGATCAGGATGACCACCCGGGTCTCGGTGTCGGTGTTCTCGGCTGTGGCCGTGTGGACCTCGTTTGTGGCTTGGCCCAGTCGACCTTGGGTCTGCACGATGGTGCCAGAGTCCAGGAAGTGGTTGGAGACGACCACGGCCTCCTCCAACAAGCCTCCGGGGTTCGAGCGCAGATCGATGACCAGACCTTGGAGTTGGCCACCGGAGAGGCTCTCCAGGCGTGCTTTCTCGTCCAAGAGCTCCTGACCGCTGCGGCGCTGGAAGTGCTCCAGGCGGATGTAGCCCAAGCCGGTCTGTACCAAGCGACCTTGAACGGCGGAGGTGTGCACCTGGTCTCGGATGACGGGGATGCGCACCAGCGCGCCCTTGCGACGCAGGCTGAGCAGCACCTCCGAGCCACGGGGGCCTTGGATGCGCTTGGCGACTTTCTCCAGGGGCCAGTCCAAGATGTCTTCGTCGTCGATGGCCAGGAGCAGGTCGCCTTCGACCACGCCAGCCAGGTCCGCGGGACCGCCTGGGATGATCTCCGTGATGAGCAGTCCAGCCTCGCTTGGCTGCACGGTCACACCGATGCCGGAGCCGGTGCCCTCTGTGTGCTCCTTGAGGCGCGCGTAAGTCTCGGGGTCAAAGTAGGCCGATTGCTCGTCCAGGGCGTCGGTCATGCCGGCGATGGCAGCCTGCACCAGCTGCTCGGTGCTGCGCTCCTCGACGTAGTTGACCTGAATCTGGGTCAGGGCGCGGGTGAAGGTATCCAGGCCCTCGTAGGGGGCTTGCACCTGCGCGTACACGGCCTTGCCGGTCCACTGGCCAAGGAAGAGACCGCCCATGAGGACAGCGAAGGTGAGCAGGAAGGCACGGACCGCAGCGTTCTTGAGGACGTTCATGTTGGCTATGACCCCATCCAGTCGGCAGGGTTCTGTGGGGTGTTGCGATAGCGCACTTCAAAGTGCACCCGAGGACCCCGTCCGTCGACCACGCCCGTCTCGCCGACCACGCCGATGTAGTCGCCGCGCTTGACCTCCTGGCCCTTGCGCACTTTGGACTGGCCCAGGTGGGCATAGACGGTGCTGTATCCATCGCCGTGATCGACCACGATCGTCATTCCCAAACCTTGGATGGGCTCGCCGCGAACGACCACACCGTCGGCGACGACGCGGACGGTGGAGTAGGGGGGCGCCAATAGGTCCACACCGCGGTTTCCATCTCCAAAGCCCTTGAGCTGGGTCCCTTGGGCCACAGGAGAGCGCAGTCGGCCCTGCAGATCGCGGAAGCTGGTGCTGGACTTGGGAGCGACCGCCTCCGGCACGGGCTCGGCCCGGAGTTGGGTCTGGGCCGAGAGCGTCTGGGCGCTGGCTTGGGCCATGGTGGCCTCGCTGGCGCGGGCTTGTTCGAGCAGGCTTCGGCGCTCACTCCGTTCCGCTTCCAGCTCCGTCTTCTTCTCGCCGAGGGTCCCTCTCAAACCCTCCAGATCGTCCTGCCGTCGCTCCACTTCGGTGACCGCCGCTTGGCGCTGGTCCAGCTCTTCCCGGAAGTCCTCCACCAGGGAGTCGGTGTGGGAGAGCAGGGAGACAAGGTAGTAGCTGCGGCGCCGCAGATCGGTGGGGTCTTCGGCAGAGAAGAGGATGCGGGCAAAGCCGCGTCGGTTGAGCAGGTAGGCCAGGCGGATCAGCTGCCGAACCTTTGTGGAGCGGCCGTCGACGCGCTCTTGGGCTTCGTCCAGGGCACTCTGATGGGTGCTCAGCTCCGCACGCAGTGCTTCGGCCTGGGTGTCCAGTTCGCTGAGCTCGTCTTGAACCTCGAGCAGCTCGCGCTCGGTGTCCGCCAGGCGGCTGAGGATCTCCCCTGGGTTCTGGGCCTGAGGCGCCGAGGAGAGGGCCAGGAGCAGCCAGATCATGGGGCCTTCCGCCAGAAGCGGGTCACGGACCAGAGGCAGCCGCAGACGCCGAGCAGCACGGAGGCGCCCAAGAGCAGCACAGCCCATCCGGCGCCCAGGAAGCTCAGCTCAGCGCCTGCCAGGGCCAGGGCCAGGGCGTCTTCGAGACGGGCGACCAGGACTTGGTGAAGGGCGTAGACCCCGAGCAGTCCCATTCCACCGCCGATGAGGCCTTGTACGCAGCCCTCCAGGGCGAAGGGCAGGGCGGTGAAGCCCCAGGTCGCGCCGACCAACTTCATGGTCTCCAGCTCGGCACGGCGGGCGTAGGCGACCAGGTGCATGGTGTTTCCGACCAGGAAGATCGCTGCGAGTGAGATCAGCACACCGAGGACCAGCCCCAGGCCGCGCAGGAGCGTCAGGAAGGTGTGGAAGCGCTGTACCCAGTCTTGGCCGTAGTCGACGTGCTCGAATGGGGGGCCGTCGATGGAGTCCACGAAGGCTTGGATCTCCGCGGGCGTGGCGTGGCCCTGGCTCAGGGTGATTTCCAGACTCGCGGGAAGCACCTCAGGGCCCAGCTCTTCCAGGATGGGGCCGACCTCCTCGACCCGCTCACTCAGGTAGGCCGCCGCGTCCTCTTCGCTGACGTAGCTGACGGTGGCCACCTCCTGACGGGCGGTGATCTGGTCCTTGGTGGCGAAGCGCAGCTCCACCTCGATCTCGGGCTGGAAATAGGCTGAGACGTGGGCGTCGCGGTCCCAGGACTCCACCACGCGGTCCAGGGTCTGTAGGGCCGAGAGGTAGACCCCGGCGAGCAAGACGGTCGCTCCGATGACGCCGGTGGCGACCAAGTTCAGAGAGAAGTTCTCTTTGAGGGAGCGCAGGGTGCGCCTCAGGATGTGTTGAATCACTGTCCGCTCACCAGTCGGCCCGCTTCAAAGCGTAGCGTTCGCTGAGGGAAGCGCTTCATCAGACCGGCGTCGTGGGTGGCCACCAAGACGGTGGTGCCGCGCAGGTTGATGGACATCAGGATCTCCATGACCTCGATGGCCATGGCGCCGTCCAGGTTTCCCGTAGGCTCATCCGCCAGGAGCACGGCGGGGTCGTTCACGATGGCCCGGGCCACGGCCACACGCTGCTGCTCCCCACCGGAGAGGTCCTGGGGCATGCGCTCTTCTTTCCCGGCCAAGCCCACCACGTTGAGCACTGCTCGGGCGCGGCGGTCGATCTCTGCTCGTGGGGTGCCCAAGACCTCCAGAGCCAGCCCAACGTTGTCGGCGACGCTCCGGTTGGGGATGAGCTTGAAGTCCTGAAAGACCACCCCGATGTTCCGGCGCAGGAAGGGCAGGCGTTTCTGAGGCAGCTTGGAGGCGTCCACCCCGCCGACCAGGAGCTTGCCGCCAGTGGGCTTGAGGGCGCCGTAGAGCATGCGCAACAAGGTGCTCTTGCCGGCGCCGCTGGGGCCCGTCACGTAGACGAACTCTCCCTTCGCCACGTGCAGGTTCACGTCCTTGAGGGCTTGGTGGTCGCCGTAGCGTTTGTCGATATGGTATAGGCGGATCAAGGCGCTGCGAAGGCTCCCTCAGGGTCGGGCAAATCTACCAGGGTCACGGGGTCGGGGGCGTGTCCTAGGAAGCGATGGCCGACGGTGACGAAGCGCTCGAGGTTGTCGGTGACCAAGAAACGGGTGGGCGCAGGGGCGCGCGGGGCCTGTAGAAGGCCCTGCTCAGCTAGGATCTCAGCAACGGCCTCGGCGGTGGTCTCGGCGGAGTCCACGAGCACGACGCCGGGCAAGGCCGCTTGGATGACTTCGCGGAGCAGCGGGAAGTGGGTGCAGCCCAGGATGGCTGTGTCTACCTGACCTTGCAGAGGCGCCAGGTAGCGCTCAGCGACCGCCTCCGCGACCTCTCCGGTGGTCCAGCCTTCTTCGGCGAGGGGCACGAGCAGCGAACAGGCCTGCCCAATGGACGCGGTGCCAGCCCGTTCCAGGGCTTGCTGGTATCGGCCGGCACGGATGGTGCCCTCGGTTCCCAGTACGGCGACGGTGCCTCCGCGAGAGGCGGTCAGAGCAGCTTGTACCCCGGGCTCGATGACGCCGATCACCGGCAATCCGATGCGCGCACCGGCCTCTTGTAGGGCCTCCAGAGCGTGGGCGGTGGCCGTGTTGCAGGCGATGACCAGAGCCTTGATGTCCTCGCGCACAAGGCGGCTGGCCACCCGCTGGCTGTAGTTGATCACCGTCTCAGGGGAGCGGGTGCCGTATGGAACCCGGGCTGTATCGCCCAAGTAGACCAGGTCCTCGCTGGGCAGTCGTTGACGCAGGGCGCTGAGCACGGTGAGGCCGCCGACACCGGAGTCGAAGACACCGATGGGCCGATGAACGGTGCCACTGGCCGCTGGCTTGGGCTTGTCTGACGCCGACATGGGGCCTCCGGGTTAGCTCTGGAGCATGCGGATAGCGGTGTACGGCGGCAGCTTCAACCCCCCACATGTGGGGCACGCCATGGTGGCCTCGTGGCTGCGGTGGACGGACCTTGCCGACCAGGTGTGGTTGGTGCCGACGGCGTCCCATGCTTTTTCGAAGAAGCTCACCCCCTTCGAGCTGCGCGTTCGCTGGCTGGAGGCCCTGGTAGAGAGCTTGGGATCGTGGGCACAGGTGTGCACCATCGAGGCCACCATGCCCTCGCCCAGCTACACCTTCGACACCCTGGAGGCGCTCGCTGCAATGCACCCTGAGCACAGCTTTCGGCTCGTGATCGGCGCAGACAACCTGGCCCAACGGCACCTCTGGCACCGCTGGACGGACATCGAGGCGGCCTACAGCCCCATCGTGGTGGGCCGAGCGGGCTACCCTCCCGTCCCGGATGCCCCGACTTTTCCAGGTGTCTCGTCCACGGTCGTGCGAGAGCGCCTGGCTTCTGGCCTAAGCGTTGCGCACCTGGTTCCTTCCGCGGTGCTTCCCCTCTTGGAGACCTCATGAAGGTGCTTTGGCTCTACGACATCGACGGCACAATCCTCTCCACAGAGGGCGCCGGTCGGGCCAGTATGAGTCAGGCCTTTGAGCTCTGCTTTGGTGTGGAGAAGGCCTTCTCAGGGCTCTCCTTCGCTGGGGCCACGGACTTGGGGATCACCGGCCAAGCCTTTGAAGCGGCGGGTCTCCCCCAGGAGACGGAGCGCCTCAGAGTGGCCTATCTGCCCTTGCTCAGCGGGCGCCTTGCACAGAAGGCACCGCGCCTCTGCCCGGGTATTCACGCCTTGCTTCCTCGTACAGCGTCCATCGGGCACAACGCACTGCTGACCGGAAACTGGCGCACTGGAGCGCGCATCAAGCTGGAGTCTCTGGACCTGGCTGGGCCCTTCGAGCATCAGGGGCGCCTGCTGGGGGCCTTTGGAGACGACGCTGCAGACCGGAACCTGCTGGTCCCCATCGCGCAGGCACAGGCGCGCGCAGCAGGTCTGTCCTTCGACTTGACGGTCGTCATCGGGGATACCCCCCGGGATGTGGCGTGTGCACGCGCTGGAGGGGCGCTGGCTGTCGCAGTGTGTACGGGATGGAGCGATCGAGAGACGCTGGAGGCGAGCGGGCCAGACTTGTTGGTGGACGATCTGGTCTCCGGGGCGGACGCCTTGCTCGATCTGGTGGGACGATCCTGACGAAGGGGTGACAAACGGGAGGACAGCCTTGAAGGATAATGGGGGTCCTGGAGGCACCATGATTCTGCTGCTCGCCCTGACCTCGTGCAAGGGCAACGTCGACATCAACTCATCCGAAGATTTGGCCGAGGCCTGTGAGACCTTGGACCAAGAGGAAGAGGTCATCAACATCACCTTCATGACCGCTGACGATGGGTGTCAGTGGGAAGAGGACGGAAACGGGGAGCGCACCCAGGGCGTGCTCAGCGCACGGCGCGAGGACATCGAGTCCATGGCCTTCCCTGAGGGCGGCGTTGCCTGTGACCTGGACTTCGACTTCTCCGGTCTCAACCCAGACTTTGAGCAAGAGATCGTCTACGACGACCACTTCTTGCTGACCTTCAATGACGTGATTCTGGCCAGCAGCTCCAAGCAGATTGTGGAGCAGCTCGAGCAGGAGGAAGAGGGCTGGTACCTCTACGATTGGGACGGAATCCTGGGCCAGGATCTACCGACCTCCTCCGAGAGCTACTGCATCGGCGATGGGTCCGAGTGCGAGGTCCCTGAGACCGAAGAGTCTGGGCCGATCCGGCTCAGCTTCAGCGGCGATCTGGTCCAGGAGCTGGGCTACCTGGGACTGCAGGAGGACCGCTACGAGTTCGGCTTCATCACCTTGGGGGACAACGACGACTCCGACTGCAGCCACGAGGCCTTCACCTTCAAGGTGCGTGTCCCGGTGGTCTACCCATAGGGTGAGGGCTCTCCCGGCCGGGCCTTAGGGCGTGGCTGGGAAGAAGCTGACCCCAGGGACCGGCGGCAGGTTGTCGACAAGGTCAAATCCTCCGACAACCAGGACGCCGTGGTCCGGATCCAGAGCGACGCTTGGCCACATGCTGCGCTCTGGCAGGCCGGATGCGTCGTCATCCAAGGTGCAGTCCCTCAGGACCGTGAACTCTTGTGTCTCGGGGTCGTAGAGCTCCACGCAGGAGACTCCCTGACCCACGGGGCCTCCTTCCCAAGCCGCAACGCCTCGACGCGCTGCGCTCGCTCCGCCCACGATCAGGACTTGGCCATTGGGGAGGGTGACCGCCCTGTGTAGGGCGCGGGCCACGTTTAGGTTGCCGACGGAGATCCACGTGTCGGAGTCTTGATCGTAGAGCCAGGCATTGCTTTGAGCGTCCGTTTCTGAATCGGCGCCGCCGATCGCCAAAACGCGTCCTTCCCCAGTCGAGGCCATGGCGAGCCCATCACGCGCTGCTGGCAGGGAGGCGACGGCCTGGATGCTTCCGTTGATGCTTAGGATTTCACAGTCGCTCTGGGGCGTGCTGCCTACGTAGCCGCCACAGACCAAGATGCCTCCAGCACCAAGTGAGGCTGCCGCAGGCATGTACGCCGCGTGGCTGTCGCCGACCTCTGATTCGCCGCTGTCCGAGCGGTAGAGCTCCACGACCTGTGCAGCACTCCCGCCTTGCTTGATGCCACCGATCAGGGCGATGTCTCCGTTGGAGAAGGTCACGGCTTGGTGCGCGGTGCGGCCGACGCGAAGCTCGAAGACGGGACCGACGGTCTCTTCTCGGGCATCGAAGACAAAGGCCTCGTAGAGCACCTCATCGCCCACCGCGGCCATCCAAGGGGAGCCTCCGGCGACCAGGATCTGGCCCTCGCCAAGGTTTGTCGCCGTGGCCCCGGCCCAGGTGTTGCTGCCTTTGGCGTGCTCAGGCAGCGCAATCTCGAGGGGTTCTGCTTGAAGTGAGCCCGCTGGCGCGATGTCGACTCGCCAGATGGTGGCCACGCCCACGCCATCGACGTCCCCGAAGATGTCTAGGATCTCCGTGTCGCCGCCGAAGATGTAGAAGCTGCCGTTGTGGGCCGCGATGGCGCTTCCGCCCAAGTCGATGTCCATGCTGGTCAACCAGCCCATGTTGGTGGTCTCGGAGACCAGTACCTGCTGCTCGTTCTCGCCTTCTTCCATGGTGAAGGGGCGGCTGCGCCCGAAGGCCACCAGGTCCTCCCGGTCGTAGGCGCGCACAGAGATGCTGGTGCGGTCCAGAGCTGGGAGCTGATCCAGGCTGGGACTGCCGCTGGTTTCATCCAGGGTGAAGACCAGCTCCTCACCGTCCTCGGGCTCGAAGACCAGGTCGATCCGGTCGGCCTGGGAGAAGGGGCTCTGGTTGTCGGGAATGACGGGGATGAGGTTCAGAGAGTAGTTGGCCCCCCCAGCACATCCCAAAATCAGCAACATGGGGCCCATTCGGCACCCTCCTAGAATGTCTTTAGAGTAGAAGCCCTGGCCCCTAGGTGTCAATCTGGGCTAGAACACCCCATGCGCCTTCTCAGCCCGCTCCTCTCCGAGCTTCCCGGCTTGGTTCATGCCTTCTCCACACGCGAAGGAGGCGTGAGCCCGCCTCCACAAGAAAGCCTGTCGCTGGCCCTGCGCGGTGCAGGAACCCAGGAACAGGTGCAGGAGAACTGGAGACGCTTCCTGGCCCCGCATTCCACGGAGGCTTTGGCGATCTGTGACCAGGTCCATGGCACGGAGGTCCTGGTCGTCGACCAAGGCCAAGGACCCCTGCGAACGGTGGGAGAAGCCGATGCATTGGTGACGACCACACCAGGGGTGTGGATCGCGGTCAGGACAGCTGACTGTGTGCCCATTCTGCTGGCTGCACCGGGCGGAGTGGCGGCCGTGCATGCTGGTTGGCGCGGGACCGTGGCGCCCATCATCGGACCGGCCCTTGAGCGCTTGTGTGCCGAGACCGGCTGCGCGCCTTCGGAGGTGCGGGCAGCGATCGGACCCTGCATTGGGCTGGAGGCCTACGAAGTGGGGAAGGAGGTCGTTGACGCCTTGGAAAACTTGGATCTGCAGGTGTGCGTGCAGCGCAGCCCTTCGGGCAGAACCCGTGTGGATCTGGCCCGTGCCAACCGCCTCCTCCTTCACCGCTTCGGTGTGCAGCGTGTGGACGTGTTGGGGGGGTGTACCCACAGCGACGCGCGCTTCTACTCCCACAGGAGAGACGGTGCGGAGACCGGAAGGCTGGCCTCTTTCGTGGGGCTTTTGCCGTGATTCTCTGGTTGCTGGCCTGCTCTCAGCCTGAGCCACCGATCAAGACGAGCTTGGATCTCTACGCCCAAGGCCTTGAGAGCCTGGAGGCGGGAGAGCCTTCACGCGCTGCAGCAGAATTTGAGCGCGCCCGCGCCTTGGTCCCACAGAGCGGTGAGCTGTTGCTCTGGCAAGCCAAGGCCTTGGCGGACAGCGGTGATCTCAGTGGCGGCATCTCGCTCCTGGATCAGGCGGTGAAGATGCATCCCGGCATGGTCGAGGGCTGGTACAACCGGGCCTGCTACAAGGCCAGAGCAGGGGACTTGGCAGGGGCCGGCGCCGATCTGCAGCAAGCCCTTCGCTCTCCAGAGTTGGACCGCTTGGTGGTCGCCCAGGATCCGGATCTGGCGCTTCTCAGGGCGGACCCTGCCAACGCGGATTGGATCCCCATGCCCAGTCTGGGACTGAGCCTGAAGGTGCCAGCGGAACCCGCCTTTCTGGGCTCGGAGATCGAGCTTGTGATCGGGGTTGAGCAGGGGGCAGAAGACGGGCTGAGCTTGAGCACCTCGGCGCTGATGTCTCCCTTGCTGCGCCCGGTCGCTTGGATTGAGGAGCGCAGCGGGGAGCAGCCTGGTCAGCGAAAGCTGCGGTTGCGCTTGGAGGTTTTGGGAGGGGGCGAGGCCCAGGTCGGTCCCTTTGTGGTGTCGGCACGGGGGGTAGAAGAGCGCCTGGCCGCGCAGGCTGTGACGCTGCTCGCCCCTCAGAGCCACAGCCCGCCCACTGTGAGCTGGACTGGGCCGCTTGAAGCACCCTCGCAGAACCTGGGAGTGGGGCGAAGCGCAGAGCGCCTGAAGGACGACTGGGTTCTGGTGTCGTTCACACCCGGTGACCGGGTGGAGTGGACGGCGCTCGACGTCGTGCGAATGGAGCTTCGGGAGGACGGCGTCCTACAGTCGCTGGGCCTGATGGGCCGCCTCCCGGCTGGGGAGACGGTGTCCATTTATCAAGGACAGAAGGTGGTCTGGGAGGGCAGCCCTTAGGCGCTGCCCGCCGTCTCAGATCTCGATGCAGGCATCGCAGCCGCTCAGGGCACCCAAGGTGTTCCCCGACAGGTCGTTGCTGCTGCAGGTATCGAAGCTCACATCGCTCTCACAGGTCATGCCGTAGCCCAAGTTGCTTGTGATGGTGTTGCCGTCCACATCGCCGTCGTGACCGGAGAGGTACAGGCCGCCCAGGGTGTTGCCGCTCAGCGTGCTGTTGCTGATGGAGACATCTCCGGTCAGCTCACCAGCCACACCGTCGCAGTCGCCGTCGATGCCTGGTGCGTCCACGCCGCCGGGGTTGCGCGAGGCGTTGTACTCGTCACAGTCGCCGTCGCTGATGCCGTACCCGTCGCCGTCCAAATCGGAGGTGGTCCAGGCTCCATCGCCGCTCAGGCCATCGCAGTTGAAGTCCTCGTAGGAGTAGGTGGACTCGTAGGCGCCCAAGTACTGGTCGGGGTCGAAGTCGTTGCAGTCACCATCGGCGATGGTCTGGCCGTCACCATCTTGGTCCTGGCCTGCCCAGAGGCCGTACTCGCCGTTGTTGGAGAGCACCGCAGCGTCCAATGTTGCATCGCCGGCAACCCGCAAGCCGTGCTCAGCGTTGTCGCTGGCATCGAAGTCGGTGATGAGCGCTTGGCCCATGCCGACGATGCTCAGACCGGAGGCGCCGGAGCGCGAGATCGCCAACCCATCCAGCGAGACCGAGCCTGTTTGGCCGTTGCCAATCACGCGCATGCTGTCGCCGTAAGTATCGCTGATCTCTACGTTGTCAGCCAGGAGGACCGGGGACTCGTCACCCCATCGAATCTCGACGCTTGCCTGAGAAGTTGGGCCCAGGTCGGAACCGGCGTTGATCACGACATCGGAGAGCTCCAGGCTGCCGCCCGAGGAGAGGAAGCTGTGGTAGCTGGCATCGGTGATGCTCATTCCTTCTACGGCCAAGTCGCAGTCCGCGTTGAGGAAGGCCGTCACACCCGAAGAGGTGTAGGTGGAGTTGTAGAGCTCCTCTCCGTCTGCATCCAGGTAGATGGTGCCGAGCACGCGCTCCATGGTGCCGCTGATGGTCAGGTTCTCGATGTCGACGGCGGAGTTGTTGCACCGCACGCCGGAGTAGCCGACGTTGTTCATGGTCACATCCAGCAGCTCGACGTCACCGTAAGAGGGGTCGTCTGGTGCCCGGTAGATGTAGATGCCGGTGTCGATGTAGTCGGTGAAGGTCAGGTTCTCGAACAGCACGTCAGAGTCGCCGCCGATGACCTGAATCCCATCAGCGCCAGTGGTGAAGGTGCTGTTCGTGATCTCGGTTGAGATGGCGCCGTTGGAGACAACGTCTACCGAGTACCAAGAGCTGTAGGCCGTGGCGGCGCGATAGATAGCGAAGCTTGAACCGGTTGGATCGGCGGTTGGGAAGCTGGCCAGTTCAACCTCAGTGTCGGAGGTGATGCTGGCGACCATCAGGTACTCGCCCGTGTTGTAGATGTAGAGCTCATCGCCCACCTTCAGGCCGGCATCCACCAAGTTGGTGGTCGTGGTCAGGGTCGTGCTGTCGGTTGCACCGACGGTTCCGCTGCCGTTGCCGATGTACCAGTCTCTGGCTGATGCGTAGGCCCAGTCGTTGTCCTCGAAGGTGAGGGCATCGGCCTTGAGCGTGCCGAAGTAGTTGGCGATGCCGCCGTAGTTCGGGCTCTTGGTGAAGGTGCTGTTGCTCAGCTCCAAGGTCGAGGACAGGCCCCACAATCCCAGACCGATTCCGTTGCCTTCCGTGCCCGCGTTTCCGACGGTGGCACCGTCCATGACCCACTCGCTGTTCTGGATCGTCGCCGAGGTGACTGCGGTGTTGAGGATGCCGCCGCCGCTCCAATTCACCGTAGAGGAGGAGACTGAGACGCCGTAGCCCACCGAGAGGGACCCGCCTTGATTGACGAGGGCAGGGTCGTCCGCCAAGCGGAGGTCCTCAACGAAAGTATCGACCAAGGTGAAGTCACCGTCGGCCATGCCGATGCCGAAGCGTCCACAGTTCGAGACCACCACGTCGGTGACGGTGGCGGTGACGGTGGAGTCTCTTCCAGCGATGCTTAGGCCCAAGGTGTTCCAGCCGGTGATGTCAACGCCTTCTACCGTGACCTCGCCGTCGGTCTGGATGGTGAGCCCTCCGCCGGTCCAAGCTGTTGGGTCGGCGTAGCTGCTGAAGCTGGTCTCTGGATCCGTCTCAAAGACGCTGTCCACGACGCGGATATCTTCGCTCTGGCCCACCAGAATCGCGCCGACCGTCGCGGCGTTGAGCACGCTGACGTCTTGAATGTCCGCGCTACCAAAGACGCCGTACACGCCGTAGATGCCGCCGGAGATCTGGTCTCCGGTCATGGTGGTGTCGCCCTGGTTCACGAACACTGCCACGATGTTGTTCGACATCACGTTGTCTTCGGTGGTGATCGAGCCGCTCTCTGCCCAGAAGGCGAAGCCATCGTCGATGCCGCCCTCGGCGTTCAGCTCGGTGTACGTGGTGTCGTTGACCGTGTTCCCGGTCGCCGTGGCGCTCGCACCATCAATGGCGTGAATCACGAAGCCCTTGGCGCCCGCGGAGGTGGAATCACTCAGGCTTGCCGAGCCTCCGCTCACTTCGATGGCACCGAATCCAGGCGCGGTGAAGTTGCTGTTGGAGATGCTGACGTTGGTGGAGTTGGTGGACTTGACCGCTGTGCTGGCGATCTCTTGAAAGTCCACGTCGTCGACGCTGACGTTGGAGGCCGAGTTGACCTCGATACCGTTTCGCGAGCTGGTCAGTGCGAATCCCGAGAGGGTCACATCACTGGCGCCGGTGATGGTCACAGCGGCCTCGTTCACGGGAGCGTCCCAGACGAAGCTGGCGGAGCCCGGCCCGACGATGCTGACGGACTGGGTGATCTCGACAGCCTGGTCCATCCCTGCACATCCTCCGATCTCGATCGTGGCGCCTTCGTCGGCGGCCAGGAGCGCATCGGAGAGGTTGGCGTAGCCCTCGGCCCGCCCGCCATCGATCAGGACGCATCCCTCTTCGTAGGAAGCGGTGCCCGTGTCGTCCGTTCCACCGGTGTCATCTCCGTTGGTGTCGTCTTTGTTGCAGCCGACAAGGGCGACGAGACCGGCGAGAAGGATCAGGGGGCGCTGGCGCATGGGCAAAACCTCGGGACGGTGGGGCATTGGGGCCGATGGCCCGGTTCTGGGCAGGGTAGCCCTAGCCTGGGCGCTCCACAAGGGGCGTCAAGAGCCATCCACGTGGGTTAGCTTCCGCTCCCTCGCCCCAGGAGTGTGTCCGTGGACAAGAAGAGTCAGCTTGAGCGTCTGCAGCAAATGACCGAGAGCGCCTTGTCAGGCGGCGGAGAAGCGCGCATCGCCCGCCAGCACAAAGCGGGTCGGCTCACGGCACGGGAACGCATTGAGCAGCTCCTGGACCCTGGCACTTTCCGCGAACTCGACCGCTTCGTGACGCATCGCTGCGCCGACTTTGGGATGGAGAAGAACCGCCCCTTGGGCGACGGAGTTGTGACCGGATCCGGCCGCATCGAGGGGCGTCTGGTCTACCTCTTCGCTCAGGACTTCACGGTCTTTGGCGGCAGTCTGTCCCACGCCTACGCGGAGAAGATCTGCAAAGTGATGGACTTGGCGGGCCGGAACGGCGCGCCACTCTTGGGCCTGAACGACAGCGGCGGCGCCCGAATCCAGGAGGGTGTGGCCAGCTTGGGCGGCTACGCGGACATCTTCCTGCGCAACACGATGTACTCGGGCGTGATCCCTCAGCTCAGCGCCATCATGGGCCCCTGCGCAGGCGGCGCGGTCTACTCGCCAGCGATCACCGACTTTGTCGCGATGGTGGACAAGACCTCGTACATGTTCGTGACCGGTCCCGATGTGATCAAGACCGTCACCCACGAAGAGGTGACGCAGGAAGAGCTGGGAGGGGCGGGGACCCACACCGCCAAGAGTGGCGTGGCCCACTTCATGACGCCCGATGAGCCAGCCCTGTTGGCGCTGATGCGAGAGATGCTCTCCTTCATGCCTCAGAACAACATGGAAGAGGCGCCTCCCAAGGCGACGGATGATCCCAACGATCGGTCCTGCCCTGAGCTGGACGATCTGATTCCGGACAACCCGAACAAGCCCTACGACATCAAGGACCTGATCACCTCGGTTGCCGATGACGGTCACTTCTTGGAAGTTCAAGGGGACTACGCGGCGAACATCGTCATCGGTTGGATTCGTCTCGGCGGCCGCAGCGTGGGCGTCGTGGCAAATCAGCCGGCTCACTTGGCGGGTGTTCTGGACATCGATGCCTCGCTGAAGGCCGCACGCTTCGTGCGCTTCTGCGATGCCTTCAACATCCCGCTCTTGGTTCTGGAGGACGTGCCTGGCTTCCTCCCGGGAACGGCCCAGGAGTTTGGCGGAATCATCAAGCATGGAGCCAAGCTGCTCTATGCCTTTGCCGAGGCCACGGTCCCCAAGGTGACTCTGATCACCCGCAAGGCCTATGGCGGCGCCTACTGCGTGATGAACTCCAAGCACCTGCGGGCCGACGCCAACTTCGCTTATCCAACAGCGGAGATTGCAGTGATGGGGCCCGATGGGGCTGTGAACATCATCTACCGCCGGGAGCTCTCCCAAGCGGAGGATCCTGAGGCAATGCGGGCAGAGTTGGTCGCGGCCTACCGCGAGAAGTTCGCCAACCCCTACCAGGCCGCCTCCCTCGGCTACATCGACGACGTGCTGCTCCCCAACGAGACACGGCGTCGTTTGATCGAGACCTTCGACTCTCTTGAGAACAAGCGAGCCGAGAATCCGCCCAAGAAGCACGGCAACATCCCTCTCTAGTGCCCGTTTCCTTTGACGGCGTCATGGCGGCCGGATAAACGGGGCCGCCTATCATCTACAGCACACCTTCGAGGTATTGCATGGTTCGAATCCGCCTGACCCGTATGGGCGCCAAGAAGCGGCCCTTTTACCGGGTAGTCGCAGCTGACGCGCGCTCCCCCCGTGATGGCCGCTGCATCGAGCAGCTCGGCTACTACGACCCCATGAAGAAGCCTTTCGGCCTGAAGCTCGATCTCGAGCGCGTCGATTACTGGCTCTCCGTTGGCGCACAGCCATCCGACACTGTCGGACACCTCATCAAGCGTGCCCGTACCGCACCGGTCGAGGCTTGAGCATGAGCGCTGAGGAACTCGTCGGCTTTTTGGTCCGTGGACTCGTCGACAACCCCGACGATGTCGACGTCCAGCCTTTGGAGGGAGATGCCTCCCTCGTCCTCGAGGTCACCGTGAACGCGGATGATGTCGAGCTCGTCAAGGGCGACGACGGCGAGACCATGCGGCACCTCAAGGCTGTCGTTTCCGCTGCTGCTGGCAAGCGGAAGACCATCGTGGAGTTGGTGGCAAGCCATGGCGAGGCCGAAGAAGAAGAGTAGCGCTGCACGCGATGGCGAGCTGTCCTTTGGGCAGGTTGTCGGCGCGTTCGGTGTGGACGGGGAGCTGCGGGTGCATTTGCACAACCGCAGCTCTACGCTCCTTCATGGGGGAGGGGATGTGGTCCTAGCGGGGCCCAAGGGCGAGCGCGAGACCGTGCAGCTCATGACCCGCGGAGGAACCGGTGGCCGTGTTCTGGCCCGTGTTCGGGGTGTCAAGACCCCGGAGCAGGCTGTGGCTTGGTTGGATTGGGAGATTTTGATCCCCACGTCCATGCTGCCTGAGCTCCCAGACGGTGAGTTTTACCACCACGACATTCTGCGCGCGATGGTGTTGGATGACCAAGGCAAGCCTCTGGGCATGGTCACGGAGATCCACGATCATGGCACCGTTGAGGTGTGGGTGATCAAGACCCCGAAGGGGGAAGAGGTCTACTTCCCGGTCCTTCTTGACAACTTGGTAGAAGTGAACCCGGCGCTTCGCCGCATCGTGTTGAAGGCCGGGGTGATCCATTGCGAATAGACCTGCTCACACTCCACCCTGAGCTCGTGCGTTCTCCCCTGGACCACAGCATTATGGGACGGGCCCGTGCCGCGGGCCTGGCTGACCTACGGGTCATGGACATTCGGGAGCATGCTCCCGGCAAGCATCGTCAGTGCGACGACTCACCCTACGGGGGAGGCGCCGGCATGGTCATGAAAGTGAACGTTGTGGACGCAGCGATCCAAGCCGCCCGTGAACAGGATGCGGAAGAGGGGAGCCAAGCCAAGGTGATCCTGATGAGCCCGGCCGGTCGGCCTCTCACCCAGGCGCTGGCCCAAGAGCTCTCCCAGGAGAAGCACCTCATCTTGGTCTGTGGCCACTACGAGGGCATCGATGCACGCATTGAGTCCCTGGTCGATGACGAGATCAGTATCGGTGACTTTGTGCTCACCGGTGGCGAGCTCGCCGCACTGGTGATCGTGGACGCTGTCATTCGATTGCGCCCAGGTGTGCTTGGGAACAGCGCCAGCCCAGAGGAGGAGTCCTTCTCCGAGGGCCTGCTGGAGTACCCCCAGTACACCCGGCCGCGTAGCTACAAGGGCCAGGATGTGCCCGAAGTGCTGCTCAACGGGAACCACGCGCACATCGATGCGTGGCGTGAGCAGCAGTCTTTGCAGCGCACCCGTGCGCGCCGGCCAGACCTGCTCAAGCAGAACTGATCCACTCCCTCGGCTACTGCACCTTGCCGAGCGAGCACTAAACCGATAGTCGCGGGTGTCCGCGGCCACAAAGGTGCCCCGCCCATGCGGGTCGACAGTCCTTCCAGGGCCCATCTACGGAGATTTTTCGCCATGGCGAACCTACAGCAAATCGAAAAGAGTCTCGTCGAGCAGTCCGACGATTCCATCCAGATTGGTGACACCGTCAAGGTTCACGTCCGCATCCTGGACGGCGCCAAGGAGCGCGTCCAGATCTTTCAGGGCACCGTGATTGCTCGCAAGCACGCTGGCGTGCGCGAGACCATCACCGTCCGGAAGATCTCGAACGGTGTCGGCGTGGAGCGTGTTTTCCCAATTCACGCACCCGTGATCTCGAAGATCGAGGTCAAGAGCCGTCACTACGTGCGTCGCGCCAAGCTCTACTACTTGCGCAACTTGCGCGGTAAGAAGGCTCGTTTGCGCGAGATCAAGGACTTCTACAGCAAGAAGTAGGGCACTTTGGCCAGCCTCCGCGACAAACAAGCGGCCCTCCAATCGGGGGCCGATGCGGAGGCGGCTGTAGCCCGCTTGCTCGAGTCTCAAGGCTGGCTGGTCCTGGCACGCAATTGGCGTGGCGGGAACGGCGAGCTTGATTTGGTTGTGCGTGATGGTTCTAGACTTCGCATCGTCGAGGTCAAGCTCCGTCAGGTGCACGACTGTGTGGGCTTGGACGCAGTGGACGGTCGCAAGCTCAAGAAGCTGGAGCGCGCAGCCGAGGCCTTTCTACAGGACTACGATGGTCCCGTGGACGAGGTCTGTTTCCTGGTGGCCCTGGTCCTTGTGGGGCCGGACGGTTGGCAGATCCAACTCTATGACGATCCGGTCTGATGCCTCTCTTCGTTCTGGCCACGCCCATCGGCAACCTTGGTGACCTCAGTCCGCGTTCGCGTGAGGCCCTGAGCAGCGCCGACTTTGTGGCGGCGGAAGACACCCGGGTCACGCGCAAGCTCTACACCGCCTTGGGCATTCCTGCGCCTGAGCTGGTGAGCTACCGCAGCCACGACGAAGAGCGCCGCGCGGCCAGCTTGGTCCAACGCTTGGTGGGCGGAGAGCGTGCAGTGCTCGTGAGCGATGCGGGCACCCCTGCGGTCTCAGACCCGGGACGCTTCCTGGTCCAGGCCTGCCACGCCCATGGGGTCCCTGTGCACGCCCTTGCCGGTCCCAGTGCGTCTGCGGCCGCCATCAGCGTCTCCGGTCTCGATGCAGCGCCCTTCCACTTCTTGGGGTTTCCTCCACGCAAGGGTGGGCAGCTCAAGCGTTGGTTGATCGAGTACGGCCAGCTGCCTGGGGCCCTGGTCCTCTTCGAGGCACCCACGCGCACGGTCGCAACGCTCCAGGCCATCGCTGAGCTCATGCCAGACCGCCAGGTGTGTCTGTGCAGGGAGATGACCAAGCTGCATGAAGAGGTCAAGCTGGCCTCGGCTGCGGAGCTGGCTCTCAGTCTCTCCGAGCGAGAGCGTGTCCGGGGCGAGGTCGTCTTGGTCGTGGGCCCAGGTTTGGCTACCAAGGAAGAGAGCACCACCCCCGATGCGGACTCCGGCAGTCTCAAGTCGGTGGCGCTTGTTCTGGCGGAACGCTGGGGCGTGAAGAAGCGTACGGCCTACCAGGCGCTTCTTAAGCTTGAAGCTGAGCTATCTCAGGATTGAGCTGCCGTCTATGAGAGGCCCGCCCTATCGGAACATGACCACCAGGTCTGCGCGGGTGTCGAAGCGCACGGTGTTTGAGCCGGTCTGCACCAGGTAGGGGTTCTCAAGCTGGGTGGGCATGACGTAGGACACGTCGCTGGCCAGCTCAAGCTTGAGGTACTCGAAGAGGCGCCAGTAGATGCCGATTCCGCCAACGAAGCGGGTCTGCTCACCCATCGTGGTCACGCCCCCCAGGCTGGAGTCCAGCACGCTGGGCAGGTAGAGCCCGCTGGGCATGTCTCCCCAGGACTGGTAGGCAAAGCCCATTCGGAAGTCCACGGCGAACTCAGCCTGGGAGATGGGGTCTGCGAAGGTGTGCACTTCGACGCCGCTCATCACCAGGAGCTCGTCCGGGTTGATGACGGTCGCCTGGACCTGTGTGCCGTCGGCTGCGATCAGGGTCGCGTTGGTTTCACCGACCCGGCTGTAGGTCGCCGTGAGGTGAGGCTGGCTGCGGCCCAGCTCCTTGGAGAAGGCACCGCGAAGGCGCAGGGTGGAGGCTCCATGGCCCGCACCACGCTCTGCGGCGCTCAGGTCGTAGAAGTTGGTGGCGTCCTTTGTGCGGTAGCTCAGGTCCAGCAGCCAACTGGCTTGGTTGCCACGGTTGGTGAAGTCTCGCTCCGAGAAAGGGGCGACCTGTACGCCCATCCAGACGCCCGAGAGACCGCTTCCGGTGACGGGGTCGCGCTCGATGGGGAGTCCGCTCTGCATGGAGCCGCGACCGAAGGTGGGATCGAAGGCCATGGACTGGGCATCGCTCCAGCCCACCTGCTGCTTGGCTGTGATCGGAAACTCCAAGGTCAGCGCGGCGATCGGAGCGACCCCGAAGGAGCCGCCCACGTGCACCCGATGGTCCTGGGTCACCAGCTGGCCCACGGAGACCTCTTCGCCTTTGACAGGCTCCACCAATGAGCCCGTTTGGTAGCTCATCCGGTAGCCGGCGTAGACGTCGCCGCGAAGGAATGGAGGAAGGTCGGTCGGCTCGGCAGCCAAGGCGCCGGAGATCAGCAGAAGATGCAGCATGGACAGAGGGTACGGCGAGGAGTGGTCCCTGGGCAACCGCTGCCACTCAGTCTTCTCGCAGGCCGTAGTCCTTCATCTTTGTCTGGAGGGACTTTCGGGAGATGCCAAGCCGCTTTGCGGCGCGGGTGACGTTGTGCTGCTCTGCCTGCAGGGCCTCCCGGATCCTGGCCCTTTCGAGCTTGGCGGTGTGCACGCGCACGTAGTCCTTGAGGGGCAGACCCTCCATCTGGCTGCTCTCAGGGCTGCGTGCCCCGCCGGTCAGACCGGGCAACTCGGGAAGCCCGATCCACTCGCCATCCGCCAAGAGGACAGCGCGCTCCATGAAGTTCTCAAGTTCCCGGATGTTCCCGGGCCAGTGCCATGCGGCCAGGGCCTCGCTGGCCGCTGGAGTGAGGCCCTTGAGCTGCCGACCCAGGCGCTGGTTGAAGCGCTCCAGGAAGTGGCCGGCCAGAAGGACCACATCTTCGCTGCGCTCTCTTAGGGGAGGCAGGTGCATGGGAATCACGTTGAGGCGGTAGTAGAGATCTTGGCGAAAGTCGTTGCTGCGGGCGGCTTCGGCCAGATCCCGGTTCGTGGCAGCGATCAGGCGAACGTCCACGTCGATGCTGCGCAGGCCGCCCACTCTCTCAAAGCGTCGCTCCTGCAGAACACGGAGCAGCTTGACCTGCATGTCTGCAGGCAGCTCGCCCACCTCGTCCAGGAGCAGTGTGCCGCCGTGGGCGAGCTCGAAGCGGCCCGGCTTGGACTGCACAGCGCCGGTGAAGGCCCCGCGCTCGTGGCCGAAGAGCTCGGACTCGAAGAGGTTCTCTGGAATCGCGCCGCAGTTCACGGTGATGAATGGGCCAGATGCCCGGTCGGACTGCTGGTGCAGTGCGCGCGCCACCAGCTCCTTTCCGGTTCCTGACTCTCCGGTGATCAACACCGTGGTGGGGGAGGGCGCGACGCGGGCGATGAGGTCGAAGATCTTCCGCATCGAGGGGGTCTGGCCGATGATCGCGAAGCGGCCGGGTGCGGGCTGCACCTTTGTCTGGCTGATCTGGCCCGAGGCCACGGCTTTGGCGATGATTCGCTGAAGGTCGTCCCGGTCGAAGGGCTTGGTGATGTAGTCGTGCGCACCCTGTTTGATGGCCTCGACTGCGGAATCGACCGTTCCATGGGCGGTGATCAGGATCACCGGGAGCGCGCTGCGGTGGTCGGCGCACCAACGAAGAAGCTCCAGACCCCCGACCCCAGGCATCTTCATGTCCGAGACGACGGCGTCGAAGTCGTCCTCTTGCAAGGCGGCGATCGCCTCCGCCCCATCGCAAGCGGTCTGGGTCTCGTACCCGTCACGTCGAAGGTGAGCGGAGAGAACCTTTCGGATGCTGGGCTCGTCATCGACGATCAGGATGCGTTTGGCCATGGCGGGAGCGTAACCTTGCTCCGCCTTTACACCCGCCGTGAGACATCGAATACACTTCGGCATCGAAGCGTTGTGTTGGCTGTCTGCATCCAACGCCTTCCACGGAGTCCCAATGTCCCGCAAGATCGCCAGCGCACTTGTCCTCGCCACAGCTGGAGCTGTGCTCTTCTCGGCCGCCCCAGCCGTAGACGCCGCCGATTCTCAGGCTGCTGGCTTTACGCTCCGAGACACCTCCAACAAGGAGGTCAGCCTGGAGGAGCAGAAGGGCAAGGTGGTGTTGATCAGCTTCTGGGCCACATGGTGCGCACCCTGCGTCTCCGAGCTTCACCACGTGCAGAAGCTCTACGCCGAGTACCAAGACGAGGGCCTGCAGGTCCTCGCCATCTCCATCGACGCTGCCCGCGACGCGGCCAAGGTCAAGCCAACGGTGAAGTCCAAGGGCTGGACCTTCCCTGTTCTGCTCGACAAGCAGACCACCGTGGTCAACCAGTACTTCCCCTCCAAGGCCATCCCCTACAGCGAGCTGATCGACCCGGAAGGGAACAGCATCTACAAGCACGCCAGCTACACGGCGGGCGATGAGTGCGAGCTGGCCCACAAGGTCATCGAGGCCTTGACTGCATTGAACGGAAAGGCACCCGAGAAGGACATGGCCGCTGAGCTGTGTGCCGGGGAAGCCGCTCACTAGCCTCCTCTGGGAGAACTCTTGCTTTTCGCCTTGTGTGCCTTGGCCCTTGCCCAGGACGATGTCGACGCGTCTTCTGACGTTGGTCTGTTTGATCAGGTCAACGTGACGGGGGGCTTTGACGTCGAGGGTCGCTACTACACCTCTGACCGAGTTCTGCCGGATTTCCCAGACCAGAAGGGGCTCTTCAACTATGGAGAGGTGGTCACGCGCAGCAATGTGCTTGTGGACTCTAAGACTTGGCAGCTGGGTGCGCAGTTGGACCACGTCAGCATGTTCAACGGCTGGTACTTCCTGGACGAGCAGAAGGTCTACGAGTTCGACCTCTTGGCCAACGGGATCCGCTCTCCATGGGAGATGAGCTCGGTGAACCTGGAGAAGACCTGGTTCACCATCAACGCCGGCCCAGTTGAGATTGGCCTGGGCGATCAGTACATGAGTGTTGGCCGCGGCTTGGCGTTGAACTTGGTCAAGAACACGGACATTGACGTGGACACCACCCTGCGGGGCGCGCGCATCAACAGCACCTTGGGGATGTGGGATCTGGCGTTCATCTCTGGGCTGACCAATCAGCAGCAGATCCAGCAGGACAACCCCAACCGGCAGCTTCGCCCATCGGTCCACAACCTTGTGAACGCGGTGCGGGTTGACCGCTATGGCGTCGGGCCCTTCAACTTGGGCGCACACGCTGTCAGCTACAACTTGGCGGACAGCGCTGAGCCCTTGATTCCCAGCTACGCGCGCTACGGGGACATCTCCGAGCTGGATGCGTTGGTCGGAGGCGCCAGCGTTGAGGGCTTTCTGGGGCCAGCGGATGTGTTTCTGGAAGGAGACTACTTTCACTACCGCAGCGAGCGTTTGTTCTCCGACGGCAACATCGAGCCCGGCTACGCCGTCTACGGCAGCACCTCTTTCTACCCAGGCCGCTTCGCTGTCCTGGTCGAAGGCAAGCGCTACAAAAACACCGAGCGTCTGAACAGCCTGACGACCCTTGAAGGCTACGAGATCGCCGTTGGGCCTTCCCTAGAGTACGAGCGTGTCATCACCGAGGACTCCTCGGCAGGGGTCAACTCCAACGACATCTACGGTGGTCGCGCTCGGGTGGACTTCATGGCCAAGCCGGGCGAGTTCATTCCCTACTTCTCCCTGGGCGTGTTCCGGGATCAGGAGCTCGGCGGGCTGCACTTCAACCGCTCGATGGAGACCATCGTGCATCCGGTCGTTGGCATGGACCTTCAGGGAGATCAGATCACAGCCATCGTCAACAGCGGTGTGCGGGTCGACATGCGAGACGAGCACGGTCGGGACAGCCTGATCCACTTGGACGCGGCCGTCAGCTTCCCGCTGCCTGGGGCCCTGCATGGCGACGTGACCTGGGACATCTACCGCTTTTGGTGGGGCGAGAACGAGAACCAGCAGCACGACTTCTACACCAGCACGATGGCGCTGGCAGCTCACCATCCCAGCGGCGTCTCCTTCTTGGTCTACAACGACTTTACGGACGACCCTTTGGCCCAAGCCCAGGCCAAGGGCAACGTGGCTGACAACATCTATTTGGCTGGAGAAGTCCAGTACAAGCCCAATGATCGGACCGCTATTCGTGCCTTTTATGGTGCGTACAAAGCGGGTATTCGCTGTGCAGGTGGACAGTGCCGTCAGCTGCCTGGCTTTGATGGAGCACGCGTAGCCGTGACGACCACTTTTTAGTCGGAATCCATGGCGGCGCTCGGGGGTCAACCGAGCACGCCGAACCCGCGGATGCCTCGCGTATTAATGTGGGCCTAGACCGCACCCCCTTCCCTTATGAGCCTTCGTCGGAGACCCAATGACTCACCGTGCTTTTGCCGCTCCCTTTGTTATCGCCGCCTGCATGTGCAGCCTGCCGGCCTTTGCTGGAGCAGTAAAGATCACCTCGTCGAGCGCATCGAGCATCTACCCAGAGGCTGATGGCCTTCGGTACACGCCGGAGCAGGTCTACGACCGCAAGGTCTCGAAGAACTGGACGGAGGGTGACCAGAAGAGCTCAGGGCTCGGAGAGTGGATCCAGGTGGAGTTTGAGGGGGAGAAGAACCTGACCTCCTTCCGCATCTGGAACGGCACTTTCACCAGCTACGACATGTGGACGCGCTCCAACCGCATCAAGGAAGTGGAGCTGGAGTTCTCCGATGGCTCCAAGCAGTCCTTCACGCTCACGGACGGCATGAGCGGCGAGCTGGTTGAGCTCAGCCCGGTCTCCACGAGCTCGGTGAAGATGCGCATCAAGTCGGTCTACAACGGAAGCACCTTCACGGACACCGCCATCTCTGAGGTGGTCTTCTTCGACGATGTCGATGACGGGGTCGCGACGGTAAAGAGCTGGAAGGCCAGCAGCACCTACAAGGCCGACGCCGACGGCAACTATGAGCCCATCAACATGGCGGATACGGCTGTGGACACCATGTGGTGCGAGGCCAGTGAGGGGGATGGCGTGGGCGAATGGGTAGAGGCGAGCTTTGCCTCTCCGACCCAGATCTCCACCTTGAATCTGGTGAATGGAAATGGCTACAACATCATGTACGCCATGAAGGGAAACCTGGCGACGGAGCTGCTCCTGACCTTCTCCGACGGGTCAACCCAGACGGTGACCGTCAAGGCCAGTGGTATCCCGCAAAAGGTGAGCTTCACCCCAGTGACTACCTCGTCTGTGAAGGTGAGCGTCAACACCATTCGCAAGGGCAAGGAGTTCAACGACCTGTGCTTCTCTGAGCTTCAGTTTGCGAAGTAGAAAGCGTCGCGTACACTGAGCTTGTGATTGGAGTTTTAGATGAGCTTGGTTTTGACGCTGATGATGGCTTGTACGCCTGACAACGAGATCAGTCGGCGCAGCACAACCGATGTGTTTCTGCAGGAGCCGCTCTCTGAGGTGGACATCCTCTGGGTGATCGACGACTCCAACTCAATGGCCGAGGAGCAGCTGCTCGTCGCGGACGGTTTCGAGGCCTTCATTTCTTCGCTGGCCGAGACCAACATCGACTTTCACGTCGGGGTGGTCTCAACAGACATGGATCTGAGCAACGCGAGCCGTGGCGTGCTCCTCGGCAACCCGACGGTGCTGACGGCAGAGACGCCGAACTACGTCAAGAAGTTCGCGGACCGGGTTCAGGTTGGTGTGGGCGGCAGCGACAAAGAGAAAGGGTTGTCCGCGAGCGTGGCTGCGCTCTCGGAGCCTCTGGTCTCTGGTGCGAACGAGGGCTTCCTTCGGCCCGATGCCCACCTGAGCATCATCTATGTCTCCGACGAAGACGACTGCTCGGACAACGACGCCCTCGCTGCAGAGAAGGGGGATGCCTGCTACTCCCAGGAAGGCAAGCTGGTCCCGGTCAAAGACCTGATCTACCAGCTCAAGGGCACCAAAGACCCCGACCGTCGGGTGCTCGCAAGCGCCATTGTTGGCCCCAGCGCCTCGCAGGGCTGTGAAGACAGCTGGCCGGGGCACCGCTACCAGGCCACCGCGGATGCCCTGGGCGGACAGGTCGGCAACATCTGTGATGCGGACTTCAGCGACATCATGGAGGAGCTTGGTCTCTCGGTAAGCGAGCTAAACCGAAGCTTTGAGCTCTCCTACACGCCAGTCTTGGAGACGATGGAAGTCTACGTGGACGATGAGTTCATCGCCCAGGACGATGTGGAGGGGTGGCGCTACGCCGAGCTCTCCAGTCTGCTGGTCTTCGATGGCGAGTATGTGCCGCCACGCGGTGCTCAGATCAGCGTCACCTACGAAGTGGCTGGCTCCGCCAACCGAGACGACGAGTAGCTTCAGGCCTGTTTGAGCGCTTCGATGGCTGGAGCCAGGTGGCCGGCCAGGACCGCAAGGCTGCGAAGATCGTGAACGTCTGCCTCGAGCTCGGGGACGGGCCAGAGGGGGACTGAGCCCTGGGCTTGCTCGCGCAGCTCGGCCATGGCTTGGGCCTCCCCGTCCGAGAGCACCTGTTGTCGCTGGGCTGCCCCAAGCAAGGTCAGGCTGGCCGCCTCCCAGGTGTCCTGGGGGACGGAGTTGGGTCGCTCTGGTAGGTCGGCGCTGGAGACACGGGCCTTGTCCGTGGGCGCCGGGACCACCCGGTTGACCACAAAGCCGCCAAAGGGCCGTTTGGTCTCGGCCAAGAGGTCCGCGAACTCTTGGGCTTCTTTGCGGGCAGCGGGTGCTGGGGTGGTGACCAACACAAAGCGGGTCTCGTTTGACGCCAGCAAGGCCTCGACGGCGGAGGAGCGCTCCTGAAAGCCCCCCCACATGCCTTGCATCGCATCGAAGAACTCTGCGATCTCTTCCATGGTGCCCGCCCCAATCAAGCGCTTGAGCACGCTGACAACGACCTCACTGCCGCGCTCTAAGGCAGCAAAGCCACGCTTTGAGCGGGGGAGAGAGAGCCAGTGCATCACGCCCTCGTCAAAGAGGCCGTTCAAGCGCTGAGGGGCGCTTAGGAACTCCATGGCGTGACGGGTCGGCGGGGTGTCCAGCAGGATGAGGTCGTAGTCGCCGCTCTCGTAGAGCTCGTAGAGGCGCTGCATGGCCATGTACTCATGGCTGCCCGCCAAGCGGGTGCTGGCCAGGCCGTAGTAGCGGTTGTTCAAGATGCGCTGCTGGGCCTCTGGGGAGCCTCCGAAGCGGCGGACCACACCGTCCCAGGTGGCCTTCATGTCCAGCATCAAAGCGTCTAGATGCCCGGAGGTTTCGATCCCGAGCTGGTCGAGGGGCACCCGCTGTGGGGTGTTGGACAGGGGGCCGATCCCCAGGCTGTCGGCCAAGCGCTTGGCAGGGTCGATGGTGAGCACCGCCACACGCTGTCCGGTGAGCGCGGCTTGCATGGCGAGGGCCGCAGAGGCTGTGGTCTTGCCGACTCCGCCGGAGCCACAACAAACCAGGACGCGAAGGCTCACAGTGCACCCTCAATCTGCTGGGCGAGCTGGGTGATGTCCGCCAGGTTTAGGTCCCGATGGCCCAGGAAGGGGAGCTCGGCCTGGGGGCAGGGCAGGGCGCTGAGGCGCTCCCGTGCCTGCTCTTGGCGGTGCACTCGGCCCATGTGGCGGTCGGCGAGCTTCTTTGCAGCTTGGAGCGCCGGGGTCTCGAAGTGCGCGCTGGCGTGGGCCCACTGCGCGCTCGTCGCGGGCGCCGTATGGACCTCGTTGAGCACGCAGAGCGCCAGCTGCTTCTGGTAGTCGCCCAAGCGTGCGTAGAGGTCCAGGGTCTCGTTGACCGGCATGGCCTCGGGCAGGGTGACCAACAACAGGCCGGTGCGTTTGGGATCTCCCCAGATGGACTGCACCAGCTTGGCGTTCTCGTAGAAGGGGCCCGTCCGGGTCAACTCCATCATCGAGGCGGGGGCGTTGAGCATGCTCAGTCCGTGGCCGGTCGCCGGCGCGTCGACCACGATCAGGTCCCACTCCGGGCGGCCCCGCTCCGAAGCGCGCTCCAGGTCCATGACTTTGCCGAGTTGGATCAACTCGTGGAGTCCCGGCACCGCGTCCATGAAGGGGCCCATCACGCGGTTGCGGAAGACGAGCTTGTACAGGGCGCGGATCTTGATGACCCCGACAATGTACTCCTCCAGTGCCTTGGAGGAGGTAACGCTCAGGTGGTGCAGGTTGCTGGTTAGGTGCTGAACTCTGTAGTCCAAAGCCCGCTTTCCAAACACGCCGGGGAGGCGCTTACTGCCATGGGTCTCGACCAGGAGCACACGCTTGCCACGCAGTGCCGCAGCCAAGGCCACGCTGGCGGCCAGAGTGCTCTTGCCCACACCGCCTTTGCCAGTGACAAAGAGCACGCGCTTGTCCATCAAGCTCACTCTCCTTCTCCTCCGGCCACTTGGGAAGGCGAGAGCAGGGCTTTGCAGACGGCGTCGATCCCTGCGACCGAAGCGATCATCTCCAAGTGGCCGGCCATCTCCAGCTCTTGAACGCCGTGAGGGGCGAGGCTGGCCCAAGGGGGGCGTGCGGTTTGCGAGGGCACCATGAGCTGATCCTGCTGGCTCCAGATGCACAGGGTAGGGACCTTGGGCTCTACAAGTGCGGCGATCAGCGGTGCGTCGCGGAGCATGTCTGCGCCTTCACTGAGGGGGCCCCGGAATGCGGCCATTCGGGTGCCCTGCCACGGTGTGCCCATGGTGATGAGACGGCGCACCCGAGGCGCCCCGCCAAGTTCCTGCAGGTACCAAGCCCCGATCAGGCCACCCATGCTGTGGCAGACCAGATCCACCTGATCCTGGCCGCTCTGGGCACAGAGGCGTTCGACCTCTCGTTTGAGATGCCGGGCGTACTCGGGGATACGGCCGCCTCGAGGGCCCCGGTTCACGGCGTGTACCCAGGACCAGCCACGGGCCCGCATCGCCGCTTGCATGGGGAAGAAGCAGCTTCGGTTCATGCCAAAGCCGGGGACCAACACCACGGGAGTGCGGTGGCTCTCCTGGCCGATGGCCCCGCTGAAGCTCGGTGCAGCTTCCCGCCAGCCCAGGGGCATGGCCGCGATGGCCAACGCGTTGGCGGCCACCTCGCGCAGAAACATGCTGCTCCAAGCCAGGCTTGGAGGGGGCGGGGTTCCGCGCTCTGCAGAGAGGACGATGTGACCGGCTACGACGGGGGCAGCGGTGGCGACCCCGGCGAGGGTCATCAGGGTCAACGTCACAGGCATGTTGCGCTCCTAACGCCGCTGAGGCGCGGTGGCCTCTGGCGCGGTCCGGGTGGCCGTTGTTAGCTCTTGCATTCAGACCCTGACACTTCGCGATGGCCCAAGCTGGCCGTGCCGGAAGGAGACCGAACATGCCGATCTACGAGTACCGCTGCCCGGATTGTTCGCATGAGTTCGAAGAGATCCAGAAGATGTCTGACGATCCGGTCCGCCTCTGTCCGAGCTGCGGCAAGGAAAACGTGAGCAAGCTGCTCTCTGCGGCCGCCTTCCATCTCAAGGGTGGGGGTTGGGCCAACGACAACTACGGCCTCAAGTCGGGCGGCGGGGACAGCGGCTCGGATTCGGCGAGCACCTCCGTGGGCACTGCGCCAAGCACAGAGAGCAGCGCGGCCGCAAAGCCCGCCACACCGGCGCCCGCTCCCGCGGCCGCAGCGCCGAGCAAGAGCTCTGGTGGCAGCTCCTCTGGAGGGGAATGAACATGGCCCAGCTCCTCGACGGTCGGGCCCTCTCTCGCAAGTTGAACCAGGGGTGCGTCAAGCCTGCAGCATCCGAGCTGGCCCGCAAGCCGGGGCTCGCGGTGGTCCTGGTCGGCAGTGACCCCGCATCCGAGGTCTACGTGGGCCGAAAGGGCCTGGTCGCTGGTCGGGTTGGCTTCCATCACGTTCAGATCACGCGGCCTGTGGAGACCTCGCAAGAGGAGCTGATGCAGATCGTCAAAGACCTGAACGAGGACCCGGCGATCGACGGGATTCTGGTGCAGATGCCACTGCCCAAACACCTGGACGCGACGCAGATCCTGGACAGCATCGACCCGGGCAAGGACGTGGACGGATTCCACCCCGCAAACACCGGGCAGCTCAGCCAAGGACGGGCCAAGTTTGTGGCCTGCACACCCCTCGGTGTGATGAAGATGCTCGAGGGCTCGGAGATCCCCCTGAGCGGCAAAGAAGCGGTGGTGATCGGTCGATCGAACATCGTCGGACGTCCGATGGCGATGCTGCTTGAGCAGGCGGGCTGCACGGTGACGGTGTGCCACAGCCGCACCAAGAACCTCCAGGCGCATGTAGAGCGTGCGGAAGTCCTGGTGGTCGCCATTGGCCGCGCGGAGCACGTCCCCGGCGCCTGGATTCGCCCTGGCGCAGTGGTCGTGGACGTGGGCATGAACCGGCGGGAAGACGGCACCCTCTGTGGGGACGTTGACTTTGAGGGAGCCAGCGAGCGCGCCGCGTGGATCACCCCAGTGCCCGGCGGCGTGGGCCCCATGACCATTGCGATGCTCATGCACAACACCCTGCTCTCGGCGAAAGCACGTCAATGACGCGTGCAGGCTTGGCTGGGGCGCTTCCCCGAGGACTGCGCCCCCGTTAGGCTCTGCGCCCAGTCCGGAGGACGAGAAGTGGCTCTACGTCGAACCCCTTTCTTTCACGCTCATGAGCGCTCTGGCGCCAAGCTCGTGGATTTTGCCGGCTGGGAAATGCCGGTTTCCTACAAGGGCACCATGGCCGAGCACCGGCAAGTCCGGGAGTCGGTTGGCCTCTTCGACGTCTCCCACATGGGCGAGATTCGGGTCGCCGGTCCCAACGCCTTGGCTTGCTTGCAGTACTTGGTCAGCAACGATGTGAGCACGGTGCCGGTGGGCCAGAGCCAGTACGCGGCGCTGATGAACCGGGACGGCGGCATCGTCGACGACCTGTTCCTGTACCGCCTGGCCAAAGAAGACTGGCTGGTGTGCGTCAATGCCGCCAACCGGGACAAGGACCTGGCCTACATGGAGGCCAACAACCCCCACAACGCCACCATCGTGGACGAGGGGGATGCCTGGGCGCAGCTCGCAATCCAGGGGCGCAACGGCCCCAAGGTGGTGCAGATGCTGGCCGACCGCTCCGTGATCAACATGGAACGAGGCGCCATCGTGAAGGCGTCCTTTGCCGGCGTGCAAGGCTGCCTTCTCGCGCGCACTGGCTACACCGGTGAGGACGGGTTCGAGATCTTCATTCCCGCCGCGGACGCCGCCCCGACTTGGGAGCGCAT
The DNA here is from genome assembly GCA_913060515.1 of uncultured Pseudomonadota bacterium. Taxonomy (GTDB): domain Bacteria; phylum Myxococcota_A; class UBA796; order UBA796; family CAJQPC01; genus CAJQPC01. The sequence goes on from CAJXRZ010000014.1 coordinate 82,283, forward strand.
CATGGGTGCCGGGGCCCAGTGGGGCATCGTGCCGGTTGGGCTGGCCGCCCGAGACACCCTGCGCCTGGAAGCGCGGAACGTGCTCTACGGCAACGACATCGACGACACCACCTCCCCACTGGAGGCTGGCCTGGGCTGGGTCACCAAGCTGGGCAAGGGCGACTTCTTGGGGCGTGATGCCCTGGTGCTCCAGAAAGAGCAGGGTCTGCCCTTCCGTCTGGTCGGCTTGGTCGTCGACAAGCGCATCGCGCGTCAGGGGAACATCATCCTGAACGCTGCTGGCGACGCCGTTGGGCATGTCACCTCCGGCACCCGCAGTCCCTCCTTGGGGACCAACATTGCCTTGGGCTACGTCAAGGCAGAGAAGGGCAACGCCAAGCCCGGAAACGTCCTGACGGTGGACGTGCGCGGCAAGCAAGCCAGCGCCACGGTCGTCAAGGGACCCTTTTACGAGAAGCCCTACTGAGCTGCTCGAACCCTATTCGGCCGCTGCATGCGACCGACTATTCCGCTTTTAAGCTTCGGAGTCTGCCATGAGCTACCCCAACGACCGCAAGTACAGCAAAGAGCATGAGTGGGTCATCGTCGAGGGCGACATCGCCACCGTGGGTGTGACCGACCACGCCCAGGAAGCCTTGGGCGACATCGTCTACATCGACATGCCGGAAGTAGACGCTGAAGTGGAGGCCCACTCTTCCATCGCGGAGATCGAGTCGGTCAAGGCCGTCTCGGACGTCTACACCCCCGTCAGCGGCAGCATCACCGAGGTCAACGAGGCCCTGGACGGCTCCGAGGACACCGTGAACTCCGAGCCACATGGCGCAGGCTGGCTCTTCAAGATCCGTCTGAGCAACATGGGCGAACTGGATGAGCTGATGGACGCAGAAGCGTACGCCGCTTTTCTGACCGAGCAGGCCTGAGGGCCATTAGAGTTTGAGTTCGATTCGGTGGCCAAGCAGGCACCGAATCCACACCCCTTGCCGGCCGGGCAGGACTCCGGCTGGAGGTCCCCATGCAGGTCACCGAGCTTCTCGCCCCTCTGGACACCTTTGCGCGCCGTCACTTGGGGCCTTCCCCGGCGGAAATGCGGGAGATGTTGTCCGCCTTGGGCTTGGACAGCACGCAGCAGCTCTTGGAGCAGACCGTGCCCGACAGCATCCGTGAGCAGCCTTGGCTGAGCATGGTGGATGGCCGAGGGGAGCAAGAGCTCTTGGCCGAGCTGCGCCAGATTGCGGAGAAGAACAAGCTCTTCAAGAGCTACATCGGCATGGGCTACTACGGGACCATCACGCCCGGCGTCATCCTTCGGAACATCCTGGAGAATCCAGGCTGGTACACCGCCTACACGCCCTACCAGCCCGAGATCGCCCAGGGTCGCCTGGAGCTGCTGCTCGCCTTTCAGACCATGGTGATGGACCTGACGGGCATGGAAATCTCCAACGCCTCGCTCCTGGACGAGGCCACAGCGGCCGCTGAAGCGGTGTCTCTCTGCCACCGGGTCAAGAGCCGGAAGAACAAGTCAGACCTGTTCTTCGTGGATGAGCGCTGCCACCCGCAGACCATCGCGGTCGTGAAGACCCGAGCCCTCGCTGCTGGCTTGGAGCTGGTCATCGGCGACTACGCGTCCCTGAGCTTCGAGAAGCCCCTCTTCGGCGCGATGTTGCAGTACCCGGCCTCCGATGGCGCCGTGCTGGACTACCGAAGCTTTGTGGCCCGGTGCCACGACAACGACACGCTGGTCGTCATGGCCACGGACCTGTTGGCGCTCACCTTGCTGACCTCGCCTGGGGAGCTGGGTGCAGATGTTGTGATCGGCAGCAGCCAGCGCTTTGGCGTGCCCATGGGCTACGGCGGCCCACATGCGGCCTTTATGGCAACCAAAGACGCCTACAAGCGCTCCCTGCCAGGCCGCATCATCGGTGTGAGTCAGGACCGCGTCGGAGGTCAGGCTCTACGCATGGCGCTGCAGACCCGTGAGCAGCACATTCGCCGCCAGAAGGCCACCTCCAACATCTGCACTGCCCAGGTCTTGCTCGCGGTCATCGCCGCGGCCTATGCCTGCTACCACGGCCCGGAGGGCTTGAAGGCCATCGCGGAGCGAATCCATGGAGCCACCCAGGCCCTGGCGAACACCCTCAAGGAGCAGGGCCACGAGGTGTTGAACGAGGGCTTCTTCGACACCCTACAGGTCCGCCCCAAGGGTGGCAGCCAAGGGCTCATGCAGGCCGCCTTGAAGGCGGAGATCAACCTGCGCGACTTTGGCGACGGCACGGTGGGCATCTCCCTGGACGAGACCCTCAACGCCCAGGACCTGACCATCTTGGTCGGGCTCTTTGGTGCGGCGGCCCTGAGCGGCGCAGACATCACGCCCGGTGCCTTTGGAGAGCTGACTCGCAAGACGCCCTACATGCAGGCGGAGTGCTTCAACAACTACCACTCTGAGCACGAGATGCTGCGCTTTCTGCATCGCCTGGAGGCCAAGGACCTGGCGCTGAACACCAGCATGATTGCGCTGGGTAGCTGCACCATGAAGCTCAACGCCAGCTGCCAGATGGTGCCGGTGACCTGGCCTGAGTTTGGGGCGCTTCACCCCTTCGTGCCCCGTGACCAAGCCCAGGGCTACACCGAGCTCTTTGACCAGCTCGAGGCCTGGTTGGCCGAGATCACGGGCTTTGACGCCATGTCTCTGCAGCCCAACGCCGGCTCCCAGGGCGAATACGCCGGTCTGTTGGTCATCCGCGCCTACCACGAGTCCCGCGGCGAGGGACACAGGGACGTGTGCCTGATTCCCACCTCTGCCCACGGCACCAACCCCGCCAGCGCGGTGATGGCCGGCATGCGCGTGGTCGCGGTCAAGTGCGACAAGCACGGCAACATCGACGTGGCCGACTTGAAGGCCAAGGCCGAGACCCACAAGGAGAAGCTGGCCGCCTTGATGGTGACCTACCCGAGCACCCATGGCGTGTTCGAGCCGGAGATCCGGGACATCTGCCAGACCGTTCACGACGCCGGCGGACAGGTCTACTTGGACGGCGCAAACATGAACGCGCAGGTGGGCGTGTGTCGTCCGGGCAAGTTTGGTGCGGATGTGTGCCACCTGAATCTGCACAAGACCTTCGCCATCCCCCATGGTGGCGGTGGTCCAGGCATGGGTCCCATCGGCGTTGGCGCGCACTTGGCGCCCTTCCTGCCCAGCCATCCCTTGGTGGACGGTGTCGGTGGGGCCGAGGGCCTGGGCCCAGTGAGCGCGGCCCCCTACGGCTCCCCAAGCATCCTGCCCATCTCATGGATGTACATCGCCGCTCTGGGTTCCCAGGGACTTCGTCGTTCGACGGAGACGGCCATTCTCAGCGCCAACTACATGGCCCAGCGCCTGGGAGAGCACTTCGAGGTGCTCTACACCGGGGTTGGTGGCCGCGTGGCCCACGAGTGCATCATCGACACCCGTCCCCTCAAGGCCGAGGCTGGAGTCGAGGTCGATGACATCGCCAAGCGCCTGATGGACTTTGGATTCCACGCCCCGACGATGTCCTTCCCGGTGGCAGGCACGCTGATGATCGAGCCCACCGAGTCGGAGTCCAAGGCCGAGCTGGACCGCTTCTGTGATGCTCTGATTGCGATCAAGGCGGAGTCCGATGCCATCGCCTCCGGTGAAATGGACAAACTGGACAACCCCCTCAAGATGGCGCCGCACACCGCCGCCGAGGTCACCTCGGATGCTTGGGAGCACCCCTACAGTAGGGAGCAGGCCGCTTGGCCGGCGCCCTGGAGCCGTACCCACAAGTATTGGCCCACTGTGGCCCGCGTAGACAATGTCTATGGCGACCGCAACCTGATGTGTGCCTGTCCCACGGTCGAGGAAATGGCAGAGGCCAGCAAGTAGGGCGACACTGGGCTAGGCGCGCTTGATCCGCGCCACGGCCCAGAGTCCGAGCGGGCCGGGTTCGACCGTCGCGTCGAAGTGCGCCATGAGGCTCTTGCTTAGTGGGCGGACGCCCGAGGCACGCAACAGTGGCTTCAAGAGCGGACGCAGCCACTCGGGACACTGCTCTAGGTGCCAAAAGTCGATCACGATGACCTCGCCGCCGAGGGCCAGGCCCCTTCTGGCGTTCCTGAGGGCTCCAAGTGGGTCTGCGAGGGTGCCCAAGGAGTAGGTGAACAGCACCCGATCTGGCCTTAACTCCAGGACTTGTGCGTAGGGGTGCGCGGTCGCATGGCCCTTCTGCGTGACAGCCCAGGGGCAGCGGGCCTTGGTCTTGCGGAGGTCCTTTCCCCGCTCGGAGATGGCGCCGTAGATGGCGCTGGGACGGGACTGGGCCAAGTACAGGAGGTCCTGCCCCCCGCCTGGACTGACCTCGACGAGGCTCTGCCAAGCGTGGCGCAACACCCGAGTGAGCGCTTGTCGGCGGCCCAACATGGACCAGAGGCGTGCGGACAAGGCCAGTGGGCGGCTCGGCCGCAGAGTGGGGGAGGTAGCGGGGGCGCGAAGCTGTGTCGGGGTGGTGTTCATGGCAGGTCTCCGGTGCGGCCGTTCGGCCTTCACCTCCCTCCACGCAGTTCATCGGGCGGGCCTGTCAGAGCGACGTCAGATTTTTCGCAATGGTGCCGAGGCGCCACTCCGTTCTCGACCTGCGCAAGCCACACAGGGCAATGTCCACTTACTTATTGACCGGCCAGTAAGTAATAGTTACCGTCCGGGCAGTAAGTAATTCATGGAGAGTGTGCATGGCCCGACCCAGGGAACACACGGACGAGGAGATCCTGAGCGCTGCCAGCGACGTGCTGCTCGAGCAGGGAGTGAAGGTGGCAACCAGTGTCATTGCGGCCCGGCTGGGCTTGAGCAGTGCTGCTCTCTTCCATCGTTTTGGATCCAAGCGCAACCTCATCATTCAAGCGCTGATGCCCAAGCCACCGAACTTGGAGCAGGTGCACAGTGGTCCGGACGAGCGGCCCATCGCTGAGCAGCTGGCCGAGATTGGCGAGAGCATCGTCGCGCACATGCAGGCCATGGCGCCTCGGGTGCAGGCATTGCATGCTGCAGGAATGCCGGTCAAAGAGCTCTTCCGCCAGACGGAGAGCCCGCCTCCGGTCTTGATGTTTCAATCGCTGAGCGCATGGTTTCAGCGGGCCATTGACCAGGGCCGAATTCAGCCTGGCTCGCCAGAGAACTACGCCATCGCTTTCTTGGGCAGCATGCACGGTCGCCACTTTTTCGGGGAGGTCTTGGGAATTCCCTTTTCGACCTCGCGCGAGGACTACATCCAGTCCGCCACACAAATGTTTACCTTGGGCTGCGTCAGCACCCGGGAACGCCAGGAGGGGGGACAGTGATCGTCGCCTTGCTTTCGTCTATATCGGTGGCCCAAGCGGGCTACTTGGACCGCGTCGACTTGGTGGAGTTGGACTCCAGCTTTTCAAGCGGAACACAACAACAGGTCTCTGAGCAGGCTTGGTGGCTCAGCTTTGGGGACTCGGAGCTGGACAGCTTGGTCCGCTCTGGACTGGACCAGAACTTCGCTCTGGCGGCCTCGAGCAGTCGGGTGGCGGTCGCGGAGGCGCAGGCCTGGACCGCGCTCTCGCCGATGCTCCCTTCGGCATCTGTGGATTTTGCCCATCAGATCAAGCCTTGTCCGGAGATCGGCTTTGCCATCTGCGACTTCTCGATTCCGATCGACCCTGCGACGGGCCAGCCTTCTCAGGCGACCCCGGACACCTACTCCCAGGGCAGCCTGTACTTGAACGCGGGCTTGCAGGTGGACATCTGGGGCGCACGTTGGAACAGCGCAAAGGCCTCTCGGCTCGAAGCCGCAGCCTCGGAGGGGGACCGTGACGCCCAGGCCATCTTGGTCAGCGCTCAGGTCGCCAACGCTTGGTTTGATGTGCTGACGGCGCGGGAGCAGCTGCGCATCACGGAGCAGCAGCTCCAGCTGAACACCGACCTGTTGGAGGTGGTTCAGATGAACTACGAGCAGGGGGTTGGCACCAGCGTGGACGTGCTCCAGCAGCGTCAGAGCTTGGCCAGCGTGCAGACCAACCTGCCCACCGCCCGGGTTCAGGTCATGCTCCAAGAGCAACAGCTGGCCATCTTGCTGGGGCAGGACCCCAGTCAGCCCCTTGGTTTGCCCGAGAGTCTGCTGCCGGATCTGCCGGCTCAGCCCAACGTGGGCAGCCCAGAGCTGCTGTGGGAGACGCGCCCGGATCTGCGGGCACAAGCGGCGCGCGTGGAGGCCGCGGAGCGCCGCGAGAAGGCCAGCCGTCGTGCTGTCCTGCCGACGGTCGGTGTCAATGCACAGACCGGCTACTCCTACCAAGACGTTCTGGAGATGGAGTCTCAGCAGCAGTGGACGGTGGGCGCCCAAGTCTCCGTACCCTTGCTCTCGGGCGGGGCCAACGCGGCCAACCTGTCCCTGGCTCGGGCGCAGACCGATGCGGCCGTCAACGGCGCCAACAACGCTTACTTGAGCGCAGTGGGCGAGGTGGAGTCGGCTCTGGCGCGCGAACAGGCCGCCGCCTTGGGGTTGGAGGCAGCGCGCGTGCAGGCCTCGGCTGCGGAGCAGAGCTATCAAGCGGCCTTGGCGGAGTACGTCAACGGCCACGGAAACTACTTGCAGATGGGACAGGTGCTCGGCGCCTACTACGCAGCTGAGATCGGCGCCTTGAGCGCACATCGAAACCTGCTCTCGTCCCGAATCACACTTCACCAAGCCCTGGGTGGGGCTTGGACCACGACCTGGACGGAGTCCACGCCATGAACACCGCAGTCAAGATCCTCAGTTCCCTGGGCCTGATCGGCCTTGGAATCGGTGTCACCGCCGTTCTCATCGCCGCCAAGCCCAAAGAGGAGCCCAAGGATATCGCCGCCGTGGTGACGCCCGTCTCCGTGCAGGTCATCGAAGGCGGGAGCATGCCGGCGCGGGTCAGCGCGACCGGACAGGTCCAGCCCAGTACCCAGGTCACCATCGTTCCAGAAGTGAACGGCCGGATCAGTTCCCTGCCGAGCACCCTGAAGGTGGGCGCACGCTTCAACAAGGGCGAGACCCTCGCGCAGCTGGAGAGCCGCGACTACCAGGCGCGCCTGGACCAAGCCAAGGCCCAGCTGGCCTCAGCGGAGCTTGAGCTCGCACTCGAGGAGGGCAGGGGACAGAGCGCCGTCAAGCAGTGGGACTTGATCGGCGGAAGCGGGCGCCAGGAGCTCGCCGAGCGCAAGCCCCACTTGGTCGTCGCCCAGGCCAACGTGCGCTCTGCCCACGCGGGTGTGAGCTTGGCCCAGAACAACCTGAACCGCACGCGGCTCTCGGCCCCCTTTGATGCGGTGGTCTTGAGCGAGAGCTTGGACCGCGGACAGGTCGTCGGAGCCAGCACCCAGGCGGTAACGCTCGCAGGGACGGAGACCTTCCGGGTCGAGGTCAGTGTGCCCCTGGGCAAGCTGCAGTATCTGCAGGTGCCCGGCTACAACGCCAAAGAGGGCGGCCGAGCCATCGTGCGCCATGGCGCCTTGGGCATCGAGAGAGAAGGGGAGATCGTCGGAGTCGCCGGCCAGGTCAATGAGCAGACCCGTACCGCGACCCTCTTGGTGGACGTTCACAGCCCCATGGACCCGCCCACAGGGCAACCCCCTCTGCTCCTCGGGAGCTTTGTGGACGTCAGCTTGATGGGTCGCCCCATGGAGGACGTCGTGGCCGTGCCCATCACCTCGCTGCGCGAGGGCCGTGAGGTGCTGCTTCTGTCCTCGGACAACACTCTGCACATCGAGCCGGTGACCCTGGCCTGGACCACCGAGTCTCAGGCCTTCGTGCGTGGCGACCTGGAGGCTGGCGACCGCGCCATCACATCCACCCTGAGCTTCGCCCTGGAAGGCATGAGCCTCCAGGTTCAGGAGTAGGTCATGGATCAGGATCAAGAGCTGGCCCAAAAGCCAGTGTCCGCCGCGACGCCGCCACCCAAGGCCTCCCAGAAGGGGCCCATCGCCTTCATGGCGCGCAACCCTGTGGCCGCGAACCTGATGATGTTCGTGCTGATGGTGGGGGGGCTGCTGGGCCTCTTCCGCGTCAAGCAGGAGGTCTTCCCGGAGTTCAACCTGGACGCCGTCTCGGTCTCGGTGGCCTACCCAGGGGCCTCACCGGACGAAGTAGAGCAAGGCATCGTGCTTGCCGTCGAGGAGGGGGTCCGCGGCGTGGATGGCGTCAAGCGCGTCAGCTCCACCTCTGGCGAAGGCATCGGCAGCATCAACGTGGAGCTGCTCATCGACGCCGATCAGCAGCAGGCCCTCGCGGACGTCAAGAACGAGGTGGACCGCATCACCTCCTTCCCGGACGACGCCGAGGAGCCCACCGTCAAGCTGATCTCGCTGCCGAGAAAGGTGCTGGATCTGGTGGTCACCTCCAGCCCAGATGTCGGAGATGGAGGCAGCCGCGATGCCGACTTGCCCGCGCTGCACGCCACCGCCGAAGCGGTCCGGGCTGAGCTGCTCTCTCAGGACGGCATCACCAAGGTCGACCTGGCCGGTGTGCCGCCTCTGGAGCTCAGCATTGACGTGCCCAGGGAGCAGCTGGACGCCTATGGGTTGAGCCTGCAGGCCATCGCGCAGCAGATCAGTCTGTCCAGCATCGAGCTGCCTGGCGGTGAGCTGGAGACCCAAAACGGGGAGCTGCTGGTCAAGGTTGATGACCGCTCCAAGGATGTCTCCCACTTCCAAGACATCATCCTGCGCGCCCAAGGCGGTGCTGAAGTCCGTTTGGGCGACATCGCAGAGATTCGTGACACCTACGCGGACAACGATCTGGCCTTCTACTATGAGGGCAGGCGTGCCGTTCAGGTCGTCGTGTACCGGGTCGGCGATGAGACCCCAGCCGGTGTGGCCGAGGTCACCCGCGGCGTGGTGGCCGATCTGGAGACCACGCTCCCCCCTGAGCTCGACGTCGTCGTGTGGAGCGATGACTCCGAGATCTTGGCCGACCGCATCGATCTGCTCCTGCGGAACGCGCGACTGGGCTTGCTCCTGGTGCTGGTGGTGCTCGCGCTCTTTTTGGACCTGCGCCTGGCCTTTTGGGTCGGCATGGGCATTCCAATCTGCTTCTTGGGCACCTTCTTCATCATGCCGGGCCTGGACCTGAGCGTGAACATGGTGAGCCTCTTTGCCTTCATCATCACCTTGGGACTGGTCGTCGACGACGCCATCGTGGTGGGGGAGAACGCCTTCGCCAAGCGAGAACTTGGGATGAGCTGGCCGGAGGCGGCCACGGCGGGTGCGCAGGAGATGATCGTTCCGGTCACCTTCGCCATCCTGACCACGGTCGCGGCCTTCTCGCCCCTGTTCTTCGTGCCCGGCTTCTCCGGCAAGATCTTCTTCATGATTCCGGCGATTACCTGCTCGGTTCTTGCCTTCTCCCTCATTGAGTCCTTCTTCATCCTGCCCGCTCACTTGGCCCACGACGGCGGCTTCTTCAAGTGGAAGATCTGGCGGCCCATCATCGTGGCCCGCGAGTGGGTTGCAGGCTGGCTGCAGCGCTTCATCCATGGCCCCTTCACCACGATTCTGAACTTCGTCCTGGCCAATCGCATGGTCTCGGTCGCCGCCGCGGTGGGCATGTTGATCATCACCATCGGTGTGGTGGCCAGCGGCACGGTGCCCTTCTCTTTCTTCCCCAAGTTGGAGGCAGACCAAGTCACGGTCTCGGCCCGCTTGCCCTACGGTCCATCGACCCAGGACGCGGACCGGGTCCGAAAGGTGCTTGAGCAGAGCTTGGCGGACGCCATCGAGGCGACCGGCACCCCGGAGATCATTGAGGGTCAGCTGACTCTGATGGGCTCTGGCGCAGCCGGTGGCGGTGGTCCCGGTGGTGGGGCTGCCTCTACGGGGTCCCACTTGGTCACAGTGCAGGTGAACCTGGTGCCCTCGGGCGAGCGCGAGCTCTCCTCCCAGGACTTTGGGAACATCTGGAAAGAGCAGACGCCAGAGATTCCCGGGCTGGACGCCCTCATCTTTGGCTCCAGCTCTGGACCGGGCGCCGGCGCGGCAGTGGACGTTGAGATCTCTCACCCGGACGAGGCCACATTGGCCCAGGCTGCGGCAGAGATGGAGGACCTGCTGCGGGCATACGAGGACCTGAGCGATGTAGAGAACACCTACGCCTCAGGCAAATCACAGCTGACCTATTCGCTCTTGCCCGAGGCCCGTCAGTTGGGCCTGAGCAGCAGCGATGTGGGCCGCCAAGTGCGCTCAGCCTTCTATGGCTCGGAGGCCCTTCGCGAGCAGCGTGGGCGGAACGAGCTCAAGGTGATGGTGCGTCTGCCCGAGCGGCAGCGCAACTCCGAGGCGGACCTGGAAGCGCTGAAGATCCAGACCCCTGGTGGCGCCTCCGTTCCCCTGGGGGCAGTCGCCAAGTTTGAGAGAACCCAGGCCCCGACCACCATCTCTCGCTCTGAAGGCAAGCGCGTCGTCAACGTTCGCGCCGAGCTGGCTCCGGGTGTTCGCTCGCCTCAGGCTGTGCTCGACTCCCTCAACGGTGGCGTGCTCAGCGGCTTGACGGACAAGTACCCCGGCTTGACCCTGGAGTTCGCTGGCTCTCAGCGGGAGCAGGCCGAGACCTTCGGGAGCTTGGGGCCCAACTACCTCATCGCCCTCTTCGTCATCTACGCCCTGCTGGCCATTCCCTTCCGGAGCTACCTGCAGCCGGTCATCATCATGGCGGCCATTCCCTTCGGATTCGTGGGCGCCGTCTTTGGACACTGGTTGATGGAGTACGAGCTCTCGATCATCTCCTTCATGGGGCTGATCGCGCTCACCGGCGTGGTCATCAACGACAGCTTGGTGTTGATGGACGCCATCAACGCCCACCGCAGAGACGGCATGGGTGCCTCGGAGGCCGTGATCAAAGCGGCCACCCGTCGCTTCAGGCCCATCATGCTGACCTCGTTGACGACCTTCTTGGGACTGGCTCCAATGATCTTGGAGACCAGCATGCAGGCGCGCTTCCTGATTCCGATGGCCCTGAGCCTGGGCTTCGGGGTGCTCTTCGTGACCGTCATCGTTCTGCTCATCATCCCGGCCATCTACATGCTGGTCGAGGACGCCCTGGGCTGGATCGGCAAGGACTTGGCGCCAGAGCCGGATCCGGACGCTGCGGAAGAGGTTCTGGTGCAGGAGGAGAGCCTCGCGGCCAAGTAGGGGGTGGCCAGGAGCCCGGGAGTGGGTCAGGATGCGGTCATGCTCTGCAAGACCACACTGATTTCTGCCCAGCTCCTGGCCGGCTGGCTGCCCAACTCCTCTGGCTACCAGGACAGCGAGAGCCACCCCATTCGCTGTCACTATGAGCTGGAAGAGGACGCCGGACGCTGCGCCGTGGTTTTGGGTGCGGTGGAGAAGGCCTGGGTCGCGCAAGTCGACGGGATCGGCTTCCCTCCGCCAGTGCCCGACGCGGACGGTCTATTGGACGTCTACTTGCACCAGGATCCGGACGGCGGCGCCTATGCTTGGTGTGGCACCAACCCGGACGTCGATGACAAAGACGGACGCAGCGGCTGTGCGGCCATCATCGCGATCGACCGGGAGATCCCAGACAAGATCCTTCCCTGGTTTCTCGCCCACGAGTTCAACCACACCCTGCAGTGGGCCATCGACTTCAACGAGGGCACCCTGCCGGTCTGGGAGGGCACCGCCACCGCCGCCGAGGCGTGGACCGACTCGAGCAAGTTCCGGGTGGACAAGGACTACGTCGAAGACTTCCAGGCGACCCCTTGGTTGGGCATGTTGGGGGACGGCAGCTTCCTCTGGGATGAGTATGAGATTTGGTCCTACAGCGAGTACGGCTCCGCCCTGTGGATTCAGTTCTTGGACACGGAGTACGGCGACGGACAGGGGAGCGGCGGGCGAGACCTCTGGTTTGCCTTGGCCCAGGAAGGGCTGCCGAACGATCCCGACGTCCTGGACGGCGTGGAGACGCTGACCGGGGACTGGCGGGACGCCTTGATGGAGTTCTCGCTCCTCAGGACACGCGTGGGGACCTCGGCTGCGCCAGAGTGGGCCAGCTACTTGGAGGACCGAGGGGCCTTGGTGCCCGAAGCGCGTCTCGCAGCGGCAGAGGGGCTCTTGACCCCTGTCATTCAACCCTATGAGACCGGGGCGGTGTACTGGGTGCTGACCGACTTGCCCGCGGACCGGGACATCCGTCTCACGGTGGACGGGGAAGAAGAAGGGGAGTGGGGTTTGGTCTGGGCCACGGACGCCGAGGGTTCTTGGGAACGCAGCCGAAGCATGAGCTTCTCACCACCGGCCGGCGCAAGCGAGGTCTGGGTAGGCCTCGTCAACCTGGACCACGCCAACTACGCGCGCTCTGCCTCCCTCCAAGCCCTCAAGGCTGGCCAGCAGCAGATCTCCCTGGAGATTGAGCTGCCCGAGCCCCAGGAACCCCAGGACACTGGCGATACCGGCGATACCGTTGACACCGGCGTTGAAGCCCCACCTGCAGAGAGTGGATGCGGGGGCTGCTCAGGCACTGGCGGGGTGGGCGCTTGGTGGCTGCTCTCGGGCCTGCTTCTGCTTCGGCGGCGTCGCAGCCAATAGGGAGGGCGCAGCTCAGCGCATCCACCCCTCGATCACGGCTTCCTGACTCACCAGCATGCGCTCGGCTCCGCCATCTTCGGGGCGGAACCAGAGCTCCATGGACACGGTGTAGGGCGCGCCCCAGTCCCCCTCGTAGACCACGACTTCGCTGCGGTAGGGGTGCTGCACGCCAGGGTCCTGGCCAAAGGCGACGGTGCGCGTGGACTTGGGCTCGATGCGGCTGGGACTGAGCAGCTCGCCTTCCTTGCCCTGTACTTCCGCCGGCGGCGTCTCTCCCTGCGCTGGACCGGCGTAGCGCACTTTGGCGTAGACCTGCCCTGGTGCCCGAGGGTTGACCCAGGCGCGCAGCTGATAGATGCCAGGCTGCATGCCCTCTGCCACGACCAACTCTGCAGAGCCGGCCTTGGAGCTGATCTCCAGGGTGCCTGCCAGGGCTTGCTCGAGGGTGGACTCAATCTCTGCCAAGGTGGCCTGGGTGTAGCCGCGGGTGTCTACTTGAGACTGCTCCATGACCTCCAGGTTCAAGCCGCTGGGAGACTGAATGATGAGGTAGGAGCTCTTTCCGGGCTGGCCCTCGTCGTTCTCAAGGTTCAGCTGCACGGGGCCGCTGCTCGGTGTGGCTTGGACGGCGACGCCGCGGGGCCGACCGTAGCCGTGTACACAGTCCAGGGGCAGAATCACGCGGGTCTGCACCACGTCATTTCCGCTGGAGAAGTCGCTGTAGAAGCCGTTTAGGCTGGGCTGGTAGCGCCCCTCCATGTCTGGCTCCATGCGTACGGCGACCTGGCAGGCGGAGCCGTCTTGTCCATTCATTTGCCGCAGATCCCAGTGCGGGTGGGCGGCCAGAGCCAGCTCAACTTTGGCCCGGCCCTCCGCGTCCAGAGACTGGAGGATGGGCATGGAGACATCGACGATTGCATCCGTCGGCGAGGTCACCGGGTGCCCAGGCCCGTACAGCAGGGAGTCTCCTAGGCCACAGGCCAGGAGCAGGAGCAGGGTCAGGATCACGGCCAGGCCAGATCGATGGACACTGGGCAGTGGTCCGAGCCAAGCACTTGGTCATGGATTTCACTGGCTTGAATGCGTGGCTTCAGGTCTTGGCTGGCCAGCCAGTAGTCCAGTCGCCACCCAACGTTCCGCTCTCGGGCGCCGCCGCGGTTGCTCCACCAAGAGTAGCGCTCGGGCTCGGGGTGGAAGAGCCTGAAGGCGTCCACCAAGCCGGCGTCCATGTAGCGGTCCATCCATTGGCGCTCGATGTCCATGAAACCCGACTTTTTTCGGTTGGCTTTGGGGCGGGCCAGATCGATCTCGGTGTGGCTCGTGTTCAAGTCGCCGGTGACCAAGACCGAGTGTCCAGCGGCGATGTCTTTGGACAAGCGCTCCAGCAGGTCACTGTAGTAGTCCAGCTTGTAGGCCAAGCGCTCCGGGCCCTTGCCCCCGTTGGGGAAGTAGCCGCCGTAGACCCTGAGCTTGCCGATGCTGACCACTTGAGTCCGGCCCTCGACGGCGTACTTTGGGTAGCCAAAGCCGGCCTCGACGCCGTCCAATGGGACGCGGCTGGCGACTGCGACGCCGCTGTAGCCCTTCTTCTCGGCGTTGTGCCAGTGCCAGGTGTAGCCCGTGAGCTGCTCCAGCTCCTTGGGCTCTTGCCCAGGCTGCAAGCGGGTCTCCTGGAGCATCAAGATGTCGGGGTTCAGGGACTTGACCGCGTCCACGAAGCCCTTCCGTGCGCAAGCGCGCAGACCGTTCACGTTCCAGCTGACAAGACGCATCTACTCGGCCTCCAAGTCAATGCGGCTCATACCGGGAATCTCATCCTTGATGCGGTCTTCCAATCGGTCGACTTCCACGGCCATTTGCTGGGTGATGCGTTCACCGAACACCACCAAGTAGGCCCGCAACTGCTCGGGATCGTTGATCTCCTCCCAGGTGCCGTCCAAGTCTTCTTCTGCCAGGGTTCGGCGGGCCAGCTCTTGGCCGTCAAAGTCGATCTGGGCGCGCATCTCTGCGCTGGCTGCCCCGGTCACGGTCGCGCGCATCTGGTCGACTTCCTCGACCACTGGGTCGGACTCCAGCACCTTCTCGAGTCGGTCGCTGACGCTGACGTCCACGGCCTTTCCGATCAGGAAGGTGCGGTTCTTCTGAATCAAGAAGATGGCCAAGACACCCATCAGCAGACCGATCGCAATGGAGCCCGCTCCATCCCAGATCGCGTTGCCGGTCCAGTGGGCCATTCCCATCGCAGCACCGGCGATGACCACACCGATGACCGCTGCAGAGTCCTCGAACAGGACCGCAACACCCATGGGGTCCGGGCCCTTGCGCACGTAGTCCATCAGGGTCCAGTTCTGCTCGGCTGCTGCCGCCTTGACCGCCTTGAAGGCGACCCAGAGAGACCAGCCCTCAACCACAAAGGCCAAGACCAGAACGACCCAAGCCACGGTCAAGTTCTCGACCGCATGCGCGTTGCCAGCCAGGGCATCCTGGATGGTGTGGATGCCGTGTACGACGGTCACGCCACAGCCCAAGAAGAAGATTCCCACTGCGGAGATCAAGGCCCAGAGGAACTGCTCTCGCGTGTACCCGTAGGGGTGCTCGTCGTCGGGGGCCTGCTGGCTCTTCTTGATGCCCAGGGCGAGCAGAGACTGGTTGCCCACGTCGGCTGCGCTGTGGATGCCTTCTGAGAGCATCGCCCCGCTGCCGGTCGCGAAGAACGCGGCGAATTTTGCCACCGTGACGATCGAGTTCGCTACGATTGCCGCATAGACGGCTTTGGCGCTGCCACCTGCCATGGAGACTCCTTCCCGGCCCTGTCCTGAATGGCGCAGCGCTCTGGGGGAGGGGAGCCTAACGCGCCCGACTCTGACCGCTGCCTACTCGGCGTAGTCGTAGTCGTACTCGTCTTCTTCTTCGATGTTCTCAATGGCGGAGAGCATCTTCTCCAGCAGCACTTGCTCACGGCTGGTGGAGCTCGGAACGTCGATCCAGCGGTAGACGGAGCCGGTGAACTCCAAGTTGGCCGAGACCAGGTCCTTCTCAACCTGCTCCTGGCAGATCATCTCGACCTCGGTGCGGGAGCCGTCCTTGCGAACATGGACCGTCATGCGCCAACGAACGGGCTCCGGGATGCGGGTACCCCCGTAGGTCTTGTAGAGGTAGTCGCTGTGGTCGCGCACCCAACGGGTCTGGATCAGTCCACGGGACTCATCCATGGTCTCCAAAGGCGCCGCCTTGCCCATGACTTCGATCGCGGCGTTCCACACCGTGCTCGGGTCCTCTTGGAAGGTGCCAGCCACGGGCCGCTCATCCCAGGCAGGCAAGCTGTCCTCGGGAAAAGGGTTCTTGGGCCAACAGGCGGTGAGCAGGGTCAGCGCAAGCAGCAGCATGGCGGAAAGGTCCTCCGGAAGGGGCCTGAGCATAGCACCCGCAGCCTTGTAGGGCGCGCACGCGGTAGGCTGAAGGCATGAAGATGCGCATCTTGGTGGCTCTGGACGAGTCTCGTTGGTCTGCGGCCGCGGCAACCACGGCTCTGCGAATGGCGGCGGCTTCACCAGAAGATGTCGACCTGTGCGCTGTGCATGTGGTGCCGGTGGCGCCTTTGTCTGGTGTGTTGTTGCGCGACTTGGCCGGCCTGATGGGCTTTGAGCCCGTGTTGGTGCCCGAGCAAGTCGACGCCGCCTATCGCGCCCGAGGCCAGGTCTTGCTGGACCGCTTCAAGGCACGCTGTGAGGCGGCTGGCCTCTCTCACAGCCTGCACTTGGACAGGGGCAACACGGTCACCCGCCTGGTCCACCACGCCAATGACTGCGACCTGATGATCTGTGGCGTGCGCGGGGAAGACGAAGAGCTGGATCCTGGAAGCGGGGGAGGCACCCTGGAGCGCTTGGTGCGCCGCAGTCCCATCTCGATGCTCATCGTCTCCGACACAGCACCCCGCATGGAGCGGGTCGCCATTGGCTACGACGGCAGCGAGGGCGCGCAGTGTGCGATCAAGG
Source organism: uncultured Pseudomonadota bacterium (assembly GCA_913060515.1). Taxonomy (GTDB): domain Bacteria; phylum Myxococcota_A; class UBA796; order UBA796; family CAJQPC01; genus CAJQPC01. The sequence goes on from CAJXRZ010000014.1 coordinate 98,840, forward strand.
CCGTGCGTCACTTGGCCGAGGTCTTGGACTTCGAGGCCCGGTTGATGTTTGTCGGCCAGGAAGAGGGCATCCTGGAGCCCGCCCAGGCCTCTCTTGAGCGGGACGGCATCAAGACCGAGTGCATCGTGATGGATGGAGAGCCCCACGAAGTGCTGGCCGCCGGGGCCATGGATGCAGGCGCAGATCTGTTGGTCATGGGGTACCGCGGCCGCTCTTGGCTCTCGGATGTTTTGCTCGGTCGGGTCACAGAGTTTCTACTAGGGGAACTCCCCATCGCGATGTTGGTCGCTCGATAGAGAGACAGCGGCAGATTCCCCTTGAAAAGGGTGGCCTTCCGCGTCACACTGGACGTGTCAAGAGGCAGGATTGAGGCCGATCTTTGGCAAGCTTTGCCCCTTCGGTGATCCTTGCCTTGAAGCGCCGCCTGCAACCCTGTAGAAGACTCCACAGGCCTCCTCCTGCGGGGCCTTCCCCGCCGCTCTCCCCGCCGCACTCCTCCCGCTCGCTTGGCTCCGCCCACCTTGCTCGCCTTCAAGCCAGAAGCATACGCCGTTCACACGGAGGTCTACGATGGACCCCTGGAGCTGCTGCTCTACCTGATCCGGCGCGACGGCATCGACGTTCGCGACATCCCGATCTCTCAGGTAACCAAGGAGTACCTGCGCTATCTGGACCTGATGTCCGAGATGGATCTGGACGTAGCCGGGGACTTTCTGGTCATGGCGGCCACCCTCTGCATGCTCAAGTCGCGAGAACTGTTGCCGCGACCGGAGGCATTGGAGGAGGAAGAGGACGAGCTGGATCCGCGCGAGGAGTTGGCCCGACGCCTGCTGGAGTACCAGCGCTTCAAAGAGGCCGCCGAGCAGCTGGCCGCGCGCCCCATGTTGGGCCGGGAAGTCTTTGGTCGGCCTACGGTGGAGTTGAACGCAAACGAGCGGCCCATCGACCCCACGGTCGATGCCTTTGGTCTGCTCGAGGCCTTCTACAAGGCGGTCAAAGCAGCGACCGCCGAGCCCCCCAGTCACAGTGTTGAGCTGGACCAGTACTCCATCGCAGAGCGCGTCCACTGGATTCTGCTTCGCTTGGAGGAAGGTGGGGAGACCCTTCGCGACCTGTTCATGCACATTCATGGACGCAGTCAGCGCATCCTGAGCTTCTTGGCGGTTTTGGAGATGGCGAAGCTTCAGTTCTTGGACCTGACCCAGGTCGACCACTTGGGGGATGTTGTGCTCACCGGGCGGGTGAAGGCCTGTGATGTGGACCTGGACAAGCTCCCAGACATCGTGGAAGGCGGGCTGTGAGCACGGAGGACGAGGGCAAGGTCCTCTCCTTTCCCTTTGGAAGGAAGCCCAAGCCCTCGGCGCCGCCAGCTCCCGAGGAGAAGAAGACCCCGGCCAAGGTGCCAGAGCCTCCGCCGACACCCCCGGAGCCCGAGTCCGCTCTGGTGGATCTGGACACGCTGTCCGCTCCTACACCAGACTTTGTGCAGGCAGCGGTCGAAGCAGTGCTCTTCTCCTGCGACAAGCCCATTGACCTGAGCAGTCTGCGCACCGCCCTGGGCGACGTGCGGCCCGGTTTGCTTCGCGGCGCTCTGGCCAACCTAAGGGAGGCTCTGGAGGACCGAAACGCGGGGGTTCGCTTGGTCGAGGTTGGCGGCGGCTACCAGCTTCGAACCGTTCCTCGGGCGGCCAGCTACGTCTCCGCTGCAATCGGCGCCAAGCCTACGCGGCTGTCCCGTGCCGCCATTGAGACCTTGGCCATCGTCGCCTATCGTCAGCCCGTGACACGGCAGGAGGTCGAGGAGATCCGCGGTGTGGACGCCGGTGGCATGCTGCGCTCTCTGTTGGAGAAGCGCCTGCTCACGGTGATGGGCCGGAAGGAGGAGCCCGGACGGCCCCTGCTCTACGGGACCAGCCCGGACTTCCTCTCGCTCTACGGGCTTCGTGACCTCTCAGACTTGCCCACGCTCCGGGATTTGCGTGAGCTGCGAGAGGACGACCCTGCCGACAGCGCGGTGCAACCCGGCCTCTTCGAGGTGGACGGAGAACACGCAGACGAATAGGGGCGCCGCCCCAAGGGTGGCGCTCCGTAGAGGAGTGGGCCAGCCGAACAACATCCATCGCGCCGTCGGGAGACGCCGCACAGGAGACCCGCCATGCAAGAGATGCGTCTAGCCAAAGCAATCGCCAAGAGCGGACTGGCCTCGCGTCGGGAAGCAGAGACTTGGATTCGTGCGGGCCGAGTTCATGTGGACAACGTCGTGCAGGAAGACGTGGCAACCCTCGTCGACCCAAACCAGAACCAGATCCGCGTAGACGGGAAGATGATTCCCAGGCCCCCACCCCTGGTGTACTACGCCTTCTACAAGCCCAAGGGCTGCATCACCTCCCGCAACGACCCTCAGGGCCGCAAGAGCGTCTTTGATGTCGTCGGGGAGCTCGGGACACGGGTTGAGGCCGTTGGTCGTCTGGACTTCGACACCGAGGGTCTGCTGCTGTTGACCAACGACGGCGACCTGGCACACCAGCTCACGCACCCGCGCTCCGAGGTCCCCAAGCGCTACCTGGCCAAGGTCTGGCGTGTGCCGACGGAGGCCACTCTCGAGCGCATTCGTGCCGGTGTCTTTCTGCCCGATGGAAAGACTGCCCCTGCGCTGATTCGCGTGACCGAGGCCACCGACTCCGGGAATGGGTGGATTGAGATCACGGTCACCGAGGGGCGGAACCGTTTGGTCCGGCGCATCTTCGAGGCGATGAACCATCCCGTCTCAAAGCTGCGTCGGGAGAGCTTCGCAACCATCTCGCTTCGTGGCCTGGAGCGCAAGCAGGTTCGCCCTCTCACCAAGGAGGAAATCAAGCGCTTGAAGGAGATCGCCGCGGGTCGCAAGCCTTCGAACACCTCAAAGTTTAAGTACAAGAAGGGCTTCGCCCGTCCCAAGCCCAAGAAGCGCCGTATGGGTATGAAGAAAAAGGGGTGACAGATGCCGGGCCCCTATTAGAAGGGGTGGGCCTTGAGAGGACGGTCGTAAAAGACAACTCTCAACTGATGCGCGGGATGGAGCAGTCCGGTAGCTCGTCGGGCTCATAACCCGAAGGTCGTCAGTTCAAATCTGGCTCCCGCATCTTAAAAAGCCAGTCCTTCGGGGCTGGCCTTTTTTTTTGCATGGCATATTGATTTTCATGACCGCCCTCCTTCTGTTGACCTTGGCCTGCCGCGTTCCACCAGAGCAAGAGACGGAGAGCCCGGACACCGAAGATTCGGAGACAGCACCTCCAAGCTTCGAGATGCTTGTCAGCTCCGCCGGGAACTATTCGGTCCAGCGCCTGCGCTTCGTGGAGGGGGAGTACAAGGAGAGCGGCCCCGAGGTCATCTGGACTTGGGAAGTCGATGCCGGCTTTGAGACGCCGCATCGTCCTCACGGGCTGTCCATCGATGGGGACCGGGTGTTGGTGTCCCTCTTCGAGTGGGAGACCGATGCCTACAACGTGGCCCTGGACTTGGAGACGGGCGCCTTGTTGAACAACATCACCACGGCGACTGGGGCGGATTGGGGCGGCACGCCGGAGCGAGACGGCGAGCGGAGCACCCACAACATCATCGCGGACCCCTCTGGCGATGGCTACATCCTCTCTGACACCCACAATCACCGGATCTTGGGCATCGATGAGTCAGGCTCATTCCGGTGGGAGATCTCCCAATCCACCATCTGGGAGGCCGGCTACGTCCAGAGCTACTTTGCCAACCCCAACGATGTGGAGCTGGTTGAGATCGATGGGGAGTCGCGGCTGCAGGTGAGCTGCCGAGGAGACTCCTTCAACCAGGTGCTCTGGTTCAAGCCTGCCGAGGCCTTGCGTCCCGGCGACCCGCCCTGGGAGCTTGAACGCATCTACCCGCCGAGCAATCTGCCCGACCTGATGCTCCAGAACCACAACCCTCTGCAGCTTGAGGATGGCAGCGGCTTTGTGGTGGCCAACAGCTTCTACAACCGCGTGGACTCGGTGAACTGGGACGATGAGGTCGTCTGGAGCTTTCCGGGGTTGGACTGCGATGACACGGAGAGCTTCAAGTGGCCCAGAGGCTTCCTCTGGACTCCCTGGGAGACCCTTCTGGTTGGGGACACCCGAAACGGACGCTTGGTCGAGGTGGATCCAAAACAGGGCTGCTTGGATGAAGGGCTGATTTGGTCCATCGATGGCTTTGCTGAGGTCTACGACCTCCTGGTGATCCCATGATGTTGCTTCTCTCTGGTCTGGCCCTCGCTGAGCGCTTCGATGTGCCTGCCGACTACGGCCTTGAAGAGGCCATCGCGGCCGCAGTGGACGGCGATGAGATCGCGGTTGCTCCTGGCGAATACGAGGTCGCGCTGGACTACGACGGCAAGGAACTTTGGGTTCACTCCACAGAGGGGCCAGACGAGACCACCCTGCGTGGAAACGAAGCAGGACCTGTCTCTTATACACATCTCCGAGCCCACGAGACAGGCAGAAATCTC
>CAJXRZ010000015.1 GCA_913060515.1 uncultured Pseudomonadota bacterium
ATTTCTGCCTGTCTCGTGGGCTCGGAGATGTGTATAAGAGACAGGGTCAACACCGTGCCATTGAGCGCAAAGTACTCCGCACCTGCCACAGACCCCGCCACGAGCTTCTCCATGCTGGCGTCCCAGTCTGGCTCGCAGATGCTGGAGAAGGTGCCTCCGGTCGCGTCGACGGCGGTCTTAAAGCCCGCAAAAGACTCTGCGCTTCCGCAACCACTGGGGGGCGGGCCGGCGATGGCATGGAAGATGACGTTGTCGGGGTCATCCTTGTAGCCCTGAGCAGTGCTGACACCGACTGAGCCGGCGGTGGTGCTCTGCTCCTGGTCTCGGTTGAGCGCGACCAGGTTCAGCTTGGAGGCCTCCCAGTCGTCGTCCTCGAAGAGCCAGTCTCCATTCTCACGAAGGGCAGCCAGGAGGGTGTCGTAGGAGCCGTCGTTGTCGCCGGCGTTCCCGCCTGCGGTGATCATGGCCAAGGTCTGGGTGGTGGCCTGTTCCGCGGTGTAGCTCTCGTCGATGTAGTCGACGTTGCCAGTACCTTTGCCGTCCCGGTTCCAGATGAAGGCCACCCGGAAGGGGCTCGAGTTGTCCAAGAGCGCTTGGTAGAAGGCGGGCAGGCTGTCTTCGAGCTGCTGGGAGTAGGTCCCGTAGTTTCCGTCGATCACGCACTCGTTGGCGTGAAAGAGGAAGGTGGAGCGAGAGCGCTCTCCCACCGTCCAAGTCAGGGTGTTGGCGCCGTCCACCTGGCCAAAGCCCGAGATGGTGCTGGTGTGCTGGCCATCGTTGCTGTCGATGACCATCGAGACGGTCTCGGTGCCGTTGATCACTGGCGCGTAGTGCACCGTCACCTCTTGCGAGGAGAAGGGCGCCATGGTCCATGGGAAGGCATCCGGGTGCTGCTCCAAGACATAGGACTTGTCGCCAGTGAGGGCGATCTTGTCCACGATGAGCTCGGTGTTGCCCGTGTTGGTCAGAGTCAGAGAGACCTGTGAGGCGCAGCCCACGGGGATCTCGCCAAAGTCGTAGCTCTCGGCGCTCACGGAGAGCTCCGGCCCCATGCTGGAGAGGGTGGCGGGGACGACGACCGTCTCGGGCGCGGTGGGGTTCTCAGCGAGCTGGATGTTGATCTCGCCGGCCAGATCCCCCGTAGTCAGGGGCGTCCAGGTGACGGGCAAGGACATGGCGTTGCCGGGCTGGATGATGGGGCCAGGCGCTTGGCCCACCTCCATTCCCAGTCCCTCGGTGTAGTCCATGCCAATAAAGAGCACTGGCACGTTGCCCGTGTTTTGAATGCGCAGCTCACGCTCCACGCGCTCGTCCACAGACTGCTCGCCGAAGCTGAGCTGGTCCTCTGAAATCTGGTAGGCGAAGACCTTCTCCTCGACGACCTGGGTCTCCCCGGTGTCCAGTTGGGTCTCAATACAGCCCATTAGCAGCGTCCAAATCACTTCACACTCCCGTCACAACTGCTCGCAGTGTTGTCCACAAGGCGCAAAAGCACAAGAGGGCCGCCAACAAAGCGCTACACTGGGCACCCTGACCTTGACCGTGAGACCGCTGCAAATGACTCTGATGCTCTCTTTCCTGCTGGCCTGCACCGACACCGAGCCGGTGGACTCCCAGGACACCTCCACCGAACAAGACGACACCGGGGACACCCAGGACACGGACACCGGAGAGCCAGGCCCCTGCGCCGAGCCTAAGGTGACATTCAAGGGAGAAACTGGCGCATCGCAGGATCTGACCGAGTTCTTTAGCAGCGGCCAGTACTTCACCCTGGCGCAGCCCGGCACCGTCGAGGTCTGTCCTGGCGAGTGGTTCGCGCGCGTCTTGATTCGGGCAAATGTCGATGTCGTTGGGCTGGGTAGTGACCGCAGCGAGACCATCCTCTCTGGCGGCGAACAGGGAACGATCCTGGACGTCTCTGGCCCCGATGTGACGGTCAACGTCAGCAACCTGACCTTGGACCGTGGCGCAGGATTTGACCCGGACCACAACTCCGGCGGAGGCGGCTTGTACTGCGCACAGCAGGGCCTGGTGAACGTGGACAACGTGGCCTTTACCCGCCACTTCGCCAACGATGGGTCCGCGCTCTACGCCCGCGACTGCACCCTCAATGTCACCAACAGCCTCTTCTCGGACAACGTCTCCGAGGACGACGGCGGCGCCATCACCCTCTGGAACAGCACCGGCAGCTTCACCGACGTAGAGGTCAGCGGGAACACCTCCCTGGACGGCGGCGGTGTGGCGCTCTTCGCAAGCACCTTGACCGGCACACGCCTGACGGTGGCCGACAACGTAGCGACCAGCTTCGCGGCGGGCATGTGGGCCTACGAGAGCACCGTGGCACTGACCGACTCCAGCTTCACCGGCAACAGCAATTCAGGCACGGCCTACGGCGGCGGCCTGCTGGTCTTCGGGAGCGCGGACCTGACCCGGGTGCGCTTCGCCGGAAACACATCTCCCCTGGGCGGCGGACTCTTCGTCTACGTCAACGCGACTGTCACAGGAACCGACTGCATCTTTGAGACCAACAGTCCCCAGGACATCTTTGCCCACGACAGCACGGGCGAGGAAGGCAAGGGCGGCATCTCCTACACCGGCGGCAACAGCACCACCTTCACCTGCGCCTCCAACGCCTGCCTGCTGGAGTAGGCGTGCTTCTTCTCTGGGTGCTGGCCTGCGCCCCCAGGGTGCAGCCTCAGTCTCCTGCGTCCATGCAGATGGGCGCCGGTGAGCTGGTGATCCGCGGGACCCCCATGGAGCGCGCCCAGGCGCCAGAGGCGGACCTGGTGCTCTTCTACGGCGGTGAGATCGGCGGCTCCTTGGGAACCTGCGGGTGCCCGGACCGCCCAAGAGGCTCCCTGGCCCGCATGGCCACCTACCTGCAGGCCTCCCGCGAGGCACACCCGGGTCAGCGCGACCTGGTGCTGATGGGCGGGGACTGGCTGATGAACCCCACGTCCCCAAACGGCTCGCCCTCGGCACAGGCCCCTGTGGCCAATGGCTACGTCGCGCTGGCCTTCAACACCATGGGCGTGGACGCCGCCAACGTCGGATACGGCGATCTGGCTGGCGTGCTGGCCCTATCGCCCAGGCCGGAGTGGGTCGTCTCAACGAACACACAAGGGCTGCCATCGACCCGGGTCGTGGAGCGCGACGGTGTGCGGGTGGGCATTCTGGCCATCACCCGCTTCGGGGTGCAGCCCCTCCCTGGGCACAGCATCGCGGACCCCTACACGCCGGCTGCAGCGGCCCTTCAAGAGCTCAGCCAGAGCACCGATGTCCTGGTCCTGATGTCCTACGGCGCAGCAGAGGTCGCCGCCCAGCTGGCCCGGGATTTCCCAGAGTTGGACGTGGTGATCGACGCCGACATGCACAGAGGCTTCTTCGAGCCGGACACCATCGGTGACGCCATTTGGGTGCGCTCGCACTACCAGACCATGCGCCTGGGTGAGCTGCGCCTGGACCTGAGCGGTGAGAAAGCCGCCTTGATCGTCGACCGCAAAATTGACTTGGATCCCCTGCTTCCCGACGACCCGGCCATCGGGGCCCTGGCCACCGAGGCCGCAGAAGCAGTGGCCCAGGCCCTGGAAGGGACTACCAAGGAAGATGCAACGCAGCCTTATGTGTTGAATCCAGAGTGAAAAGGAGTGCGCGTGTCCCTGATCTTGCTGCTGACCGCCTGTAGTGGAATGCTGGACGCCAGCGCGGTGGCCTTGGAGGCTGAGACACCTGCAGCCCCTGCCCCAACTGCGAGCGCCGCGCCGGCCTCCGCTGTGGACTGGGTGACTCTGGACAAGAAGGCCGGTGAGCTCGATGTGCAGCTGGCAACGCAAGCCAGCCAAGCCATCGCCGACGGCAAGCTACCCGTGGCCTACCTGGGCGCGCGCTGGTGCGGTCCGTGCAAGGCCTTCAAGATGCAGAAGGACGACCCCGCCATCGTCGAGGCCTTGGACGGGGTGCGCATCATCGAGCTGGACGTGGACCAGTTCATGACGGGCCTGGAGCCCGCTGGGGTCCAAGTCGTGGCCATTCCTCACTGGTTCGTTCTGGATGCTCAAGGGGACCCCATCAACACGGGAATGAGTGGTGACAAGTGGACCGATCTGAGCCCTGCGAGCATGGCGCCCAGCTTGGCCAGCCTCAAGCCGCATGAAACCGCTTTGTAAGGAAGCCGTCTGTAAGCTCGGGAAAAGGACCACCAATGCCGTCTAGGGCTATATCCTGGGCCCCGGAGTGTCCCTTCCCCTGCTATGTCCGAGCTGAACAGAAATCGGGTTCGCGCCCTTCGCCTGCTCTGCACCACGTGGTTTCGTGACCAATCGGGGATCGCGCGTTCTGAAGCAGTCGAAGGCAAAGCCATCGTGGTCAAGGGTTTCGCGCGAGACCAGTCCACCTTGCGCTTCTTGGACAAGGCTCTGATGGCCGGAAGCCTCAGCTTCAAGGAAGCCGAGGTCTACGGAGACGCCGACCGTCTCCCAATGGTCAACATCCTCTGGCAACAAGGCCAAGCCCTGGCCAACCCAGAGGCGGTGGCCAAAGCCGCCCACGCCATCCTGGTGGTCCAGGCCAACCAGTCTTTCTTTGAGTACCTGGACCTGTCCAAGCCCATGATCAAGCTGCTGCGTGGCGACCACCAACCTTGGGAGTCTCTGGGTTTCATCCTTGAGAAAAACTCCCTGGAGATGGACCGCATCGCGCGCGAGCTGGGCTGCTTGGTCTCCATGGGCATGGTCCGCCTGCGGGCTCCTGGTCGAAACGCTCCGCCCCCCAAGAGTCAGGCGGCCAAACGCCTCCGCAAGGGGGATCCGGCCGACCGTGCGATGCGCCAGCAGATGCAGAAGGTCATGCTGCAGCGCCGCTTGGAGCGCGAGTGGACCCAGCTCCAAGGTCAGGACGACTACACCCTGCTCGGCGTGCCCGCGAACGCAGAGCCAGAGGTCATGCAAGCGGCCGCGGAGCGCATGCAGAAACGCTACAAGAAGCTGAGTCGGAAGCGCGGGCTCAACTCCTCCGGCAGAGAGCTGGCCAGCAAGATTCGAGACCGGGTGGACGCCGCGGCCGACCGGCTGGCTCAAGGCAAGGCCCACACCGCGGCCCACAAGCTGCTCGAGTCCCCTGAGCAAGCCTTCGAGGAAGGCAAGCGTCTGGCTGAAGCGAAGGAGTGGACCGCCGCGGTGACCTGCTTGGCTGCGGCCAGCAAGAAGCTAGACAGCCCCGATGTCGGCGCCTGGCTGGGCTACGCGCACTTCCACGACCTGCGCCACTCCCGCAAGGACCGCGAGGCCAAGGGACGTGAGATGTTGGTCCTCGCCGAGAGCTTCGGCTCGTCCATCGCCGTCCGGCTGCGCATGCGCCTCAGGCCGGAGGAAGCTCGTTCAGAGTGAACCAGTAGTAGATCAAGCTCTCTACGGTGTGCACAAGCTCTTCAAAGAGCACGGGCTTGATCAAGAAGCTGTTCACGCCCAGCTCGTAGGCACGACTCACGTCCTCCTGACTCCAGCTGGTGGTCATGACCACAACCGGAAGGGGGCGCAGCTTGGGGTCGGCGCGGATCTGCTGCAGCAGCTCAAAGCCACGCACCCGTGGCATGTGCAGATCCAAGAGCACCAGCCCAGGCCGAGTGGCCTGACCACGCAGCCAAGCCATGGCCGTGTCCCCATCGTCGGCGCTGTGCACGCTTCCCTCAAAACCCGCCTCGCTCAGGGCTTCCCGCAGGAGCTCCTGGTCGTCCGGGTCATCGTCTACGATCAACAAAGTCTGACGAAAGGCGCTCACAACACAACCTCAACAAGGGCATACCAGCGTACACCAGATACGTAGCAGAGCGGGCACACTGATTGGCCCAGCAGGAGCCGTGCATGGATCTGGAACGCCGCGTCGAAGAATTGGAGACGCGCTACGCCTTTCAAGAGGAAAACATCCGTCAGCTGGACGAGGTGATTCAGGAGTACGGCCGCATGATCGACATGCTTCGGAGCGAAAACCGGGAGCTGCGCGAGCAGCTGGCCCAGCGCCCTGAAGAGACGCCGAACAAAATCGAGGACGAGGTCCCCCCTCACTACTGAGCGCGCAAAGACTGACCGCACTCTCTTGCGTTAGGGTGGCGCCCATGTCCACTGTCCTGATCACCGGCGCTGCTGGGTTCATCGGCTACCACTTGGCCGAGCGCTTGCTCTCGCAGGGTGTCGCCGTCGTGGGCCTGGACAACCTGGATCCCTACTACTCGGTCGCCCTAAAGCAGGCGCGACTGGACCGCCTGAGTCGACATTCCAACTGGCGTTTCATCCACGCCGATGTGGTCGATTCTGCCGGCGAACTCTTCCAGAAAACCGCCCCAGATCAAGTGGTGCACCTGGCCGCCCAGGCTGGCATTCGGCACTCCTTGCAGGACCCCCAGGCCTTCGTGCGCGACAACCTGGTGGGCTTCTTCTCGGTGCTCGAGGCCGCCAAGAACACCGGCATCGAGCACCTGGTCTACGCCAGCTCCAGCTCGGTCTACGGGGCCGACCCCCTACCCTTCCGAGAAGACGCCCGCGCCGATGCGCCCTTGAACCTCTACGCGGCGACCAAGCGTAGCAACGAGCTGATGGCACACGCCTACGGCACCTTGAACGGCTTTGCCTGCACGGGTCTACGGCTCTTCACGGTCTACGGACCCTGGGGCCGCCCGGACATGGCGCTCTTCAAGTTTACGAGGAAGATCCTGGCTGGCGAGACCCTTCCCGTCTTCGGCCACGGCAATATGCAGCGCGATTTCACCTACGTCTCTGACGTCGTAGAGGCCATATTGGCCGTGCTGGGCCGGCCCGATGGCGTACAGGTCTACAACGTCGGCGGAAACCAGCCGGTGGGCCTAATGGAGCTCATCGCGACCCTGGAGCGCGCCCTGGGTCGCAAGGCTGCGCTGGAGATGTTGCCGATGCAGCCGGGGGATGCGCCCTCGACCCGTGCAGACGCCCAGGCCCTCTTCAAGGCCACCGGCCACCAGCCCACGGTTGGGCTGGAGGAAGGCGTAGAGCGCTTCGTGGCCTGGTACAGGGACTACTACCAGGCCTAATTCGGCACCTTGGAGCCTCTAAAGGCTCGCATCGCTCAGGCGCAGCGCGATGCCGCGCACGTAGCTGGGATCCAGGCGCAGGTTGTTGACGATGGCTTCGTACTCGCCGGAGTCCAACCACACGCCGTTGGAGCTCGTATCGATGTGCACGCCCTTGTAGTCAATGATCTTCATGTCCTGACCATCCACCGGACACTGGAGCACGCGCTTGCGGTCCACAGAGGGCTCCACAGGCTTGCGAAAGAGATCGCCCCATCCGTAGCCGCCTTGCTCCCGACGCTCGACCTCGGTCAGCAGGTACAGCTCCTTCTTATCGAGCCACATTCCCGCAGGACTCATGTCGATGGTGATGCCGTGTAGCTCCACCTGGTCCATCTCTGCGCCTGTAACGGGGCAAATCCTCATGTCTCAATCTCCTTGCCTCTTTTAGAGGCTGTCCAAAAACTTGTCGATCCGCCGGGTCAGGGCGCGAATGGCAGGCGCCGCGAGCTCAGGCAGGGTCTCGTCCGTAAAGCCAGCGGCAGGCGGCTCCAGGGCCCCCAGTGCCATGCCCACGGCTGCATCCACGGCGATGTCCCCCCGATACCAAGCATCAAACTCCTCGGCCCCGGGACCGGTACAGCGCACCGCATCGTCCACGACCTCAAAGCTGAGGGGACCAAAGCGCTCCGGGGCGCGATGATGAAGCACCTCTGCCAAGGCCTGACGGCCTGGAAGACGGTGGGGCCATGGACCCTTGGGGGCCCGCAGAATGGCCTGACGCATGGCATCCCCGATGCCAGGCGCATCGGCGGCTGGCTCCACGGGGGCTGGCGCGGGCTTCGGCACCACATCGTCCATCACAAAGGTGGGCTGTGCATCGAGCTGGCTCAGCTGCTCCATCGGGCCTTCATCGCCGCCTTCGTCCAAGGCTCCCCGACGAAGGGACAAGGGGTCACCCTGGCCGGAGGCCGCCGCCAGTGCGGCCTCGATCTCGGCCATGGCGTCATCTGTGCTGGGCTCGGAGACCGCCGGCGCGGGCGCGGGCATTGCGCTCTCCGGTACCGGGATCACCGAACACTGAGAGACCAGCGCCTCCGAGAGCTCGGAGAGGTCCTCGACCAGCAGCACCACAACGTTGTTGCTCTCCCTCAGCCAAGGAGCGCTGGGCCAGGTCTCCAGACCCGGGCCCTTCAGACCGGTGCGAACGTGCTGGCGCTTGCGGGCATGCGCCAGACGCTGCGCCTGGGTGAGGATCCAACCTTGGCTGGCACCCGGGGTGTCCATCGCCAGCCAGATCAAACCCAAGGCCTTCTCTGGAGTGGCCGGCTGCAGTGGCTCGGTGATGCCGTCCAAGACCATCCTGGCGCCCAGGTGACGCGCAAAACGGCCACGGTCCTCGATGCCGGGGAAGCGCAGGCGCGGCTTGAGCTCGATGGTGGCCGTCTCCCACTCCAACACGCCGACCATGTCGCGGCTGCGCTCCAAGAAGCGGCGCATCAGCTCTGGGCAGTCCACAGACTCACCGGCGTAGGACCAGCGTCCGCTGCGCACGGCGCCATGCAGCACGAATACGCTGGCTTCTTCGGCCAGGTAGCGTTCCTTGAGGGTCTCGATCCACTGGGGCCAGTTCATTTCGCCTCCGGCATGGGGGTCTTGTAGCTTCCACGGATGGGGGTGCCATCTTGCCCGTCTGGACGAATGGGCGTGAGACTCAGCTCACAGTCACGTGCACCCTGGGGATGGGGTGATTGGATCTTCCAGAGCGGTGAGAGCCGATAGCCCTGCTTGCTGCCTGTATGGACTACACCGTAGGTCTTGCTGTGGTCCACATCCAGTTCCGTTCCTGCTGGCGTGGTGACGCTGCAGGTCAGGTCAAAGCGGACCTGCCAGTCCTCGCCCAAGCGGGGCACATCCAGCTCGGCCTGGAGGATGTGCGCCCCTGGGGGCAGCTCACCAGGAGCAGCGCCCAAGAAGCGCTCACAACTCTGGGCGCCTTCGCAGAGGCCAAAGCCCTGCTCCCCGCGCGCTTGGATCCCCGCGCGCAGGCTCTGAAGATCCTTGTCCAAGACCTGAAGCTCCCAGTCCTCCAAGGGTGAACCGGTCGCTGCTGGCACCGCTGGGCATGGGGTGCAGTTGCAGTCCATAGGGTCATCGTCCGTGCTGCAAGCAGCGAGCAGAAACAGGAGCAAAGGGTCCTCCAAAGAGCCGCCCGGTCAGGCAGAGTTCGCTTGGCAAGCCTCCCGTATTTCGGCGGGGCGTAGACGCCATGAGAACACCGGAGCTTTCAGGGCCCGACAGGGCGGGCTACCCTGTCAGTGGAGGTGCGCGTGTCGCTCTTGTTGATGATCGCTGTGGCCGTCGGGCCAGCTTGGGCCCAAGAAGAGCCCAGTCCCGTGGAGGCTCCGAGCTCGGAGACCGAGACCGAAGGCGACACCACAGAGTCCTCTGGCTGGGAAGGGGAGACGGTGGTCCCTGTGGCCGAGCCGGCCCCGGAGCCCGAAGTTGTGGCCCCAGCGGCCGAAGATACGCCCCTCTACAAGAGCTACCAAGATGGCTTCCTGGACGGCCAGATGGCAGCCTCCGAGGCCGCAGGTCAGTACGGCCTGCACGGCCTGGCTGGCCTGGGCGCTGGCTGCGCGATGGGGCCCTGTGGATGCGTGATCCCGGCTGCCGAAGTGCTGGTAAACCCAGCGGTCCCCAACGGCGTCTGGCGCTCTCAGAACAGCGAGTACCAACAGGGCTACATCGAGGGCTATCAGCGCAGCATTCAGCGCAAGCGCGTGATCTACAGCGCAGCGGGCGTGGGCGTGGGCAGCCTGATCGGCTTTGGCGCTGGCTTGGCCTACGGAGCCATCGCCCTCTAATCGGCGAACTGGACCAAGCAACCGGTGGGTTCTACCCGGCCTTCCTAAGCTCGGGGACGACCTGGCCTCGCATGGCCGAGGCGCTGCGTCGTGCGTGCTCCGCGCTGATCTGGCCCCGCTCCAGGGCACCCAGCAAGAGCTGGAGGGGCTTGCTCAAGACCTCCTGATGGGCGAGCTCCCGGCAGACCTTGGCGATGCCTGCCAGATCCTGCTCCTCAGAGCCATGGGGCGCTGCCCCGGTGAGCACCAAGGTGGTCTCCGGACGTCGGCTCAACAGCACCCGACCAGAATGCACGCTGCCCAAGGCCAAGCCACGCCTGTGGCAAGCCGCAATGGCCCCGGCGAGCTGCTCCAGGGCGCCGAGCAGGACCTCCTCCGTGACCGAGAATGGGATTGCAGCCACCGGGACACCGGGCACGCGCTCCAAGAGCAGATTGCTGATCCCTGCGCGCTCGCTCCACCCCGCTCCCAACACCCGCGCCAAGCTTGGGTGTTGCACCTCGGAGAGTAGGCGGTGGCGGGTGCGCAGGGCCGGTCCATGTGCGATGCCGCAGGCTTGCTCCACGACCAATACTGGACGCTGATCCTTCACTCCAGACCACAAGGCGCTGGGGCCTTGTTGCCAGAGAATGAGCTTGGCCTGCACACACACTTGGCACCTCTCCCCCCTTTACGGATCCCTCCACCGCCGGCCTTAGCGCTGCGTCCCATGCGCACCCCGTGTAGCCTTGGAAAACGTGCCCCTTCACTTCGCCCTGACCTGCTTCAAGACCGTCTTTGATGTGGAGGTGGATTCGGAGACCACCTCACTGCAGGCCCTCGAGCGTGCTCTACAGCGCTTTGAGATCAAGCCCAAGCTCAAAAACAAGGGCAAGGACGAGGCCAAGAAGGCGCTGCGCCTCTGGTCTCCTGTCTGGTACAGCGGAAGCCGCCGTGGAAAGGAAGGCGTGGCCCACCTGTCCTGCTTGGTCCTGGACTTTGACGGCGGTCTGTCCGCGGAACAGGCCAGCGAACTCTGGGGGGAACACCACCACATCCTGCACAGCACGTGGAGCCATCGACCCGAGCGACCCAAGTTTCGTTTGTGCATGCCCATGGCCCGACCTGTGCTCCCTCAGGACTGGGCGCGGGTGTGGGAATGGGCCCAAGCCCACAGCGGGGGCCGAGCTGACCCGGCGCCAAAGTCCATCGGCAGCACCTTCGCCCTTCCTGCCGTCAAGAGCGAAGACCAGGAGGTGCTCGGATGGGTCCAGGAGGGTCCTCTTCTGGATCCCCTGACCTTGGGCTTGATCGCCCAAGAAGCACCGCCAGAGCCAGCGCGCATGCCTGCGGCGGACTCCCCCTTCCAGCTCGGCGGCGACCCAAGCCGACGCTACCTGCGTACCCACGAGAGGCGCGACGCCCCAGACTGGGACGAAGACTCCGCATTCCAAGGCCTGTTTTGAGAACACTGAGTCGAAGCGAAATGATGTGGGGCCTTCAGTGCCCACTGCGCCTCTGGCGTGCCAAGCGGGCCCCCCGTGTCCTCCACGTGCTGGATCTCCACAGCCCAGCCGGCCAGATCCATGAACATGCCCGCCGCATGTTTCCCGACGGCGTGCGCATCCCCCAGGATCTGAGCTGGGAGGAGGCCCTGGTCCAGAGCGCCCAGGCGATGGCCACAGCGCGGGTGGTCTTCAGGCCCGCGCTCGAGTTCGAAGGACTGCGCATCCGACCGGACCTGCTGCTTCGCCTGCCAAAGGGGGGCTGGCGACTGGGCCGGGTAAAGGCGACGACCAAGCTGCGGGCCATTCATCTGCAGGAGCTGGCCATCGAGCACCACGTGATGACCCAAGCTGGCATTCCGCCAGCCGAGGTCGGGGTGCTCTGCATCAGCCGGCGCTACCGGGCCGACAAAGACGAGCCACTGCTGCGCTTCGTAGACCGCAGCGCCAAAGTGGCCGCTCTGGCAGCCACCCTGCCCCCCGATCTGGACCGGCTGCGTGACATCCTGGCTCAAGAGAGCGCGCCCGAGGAGCCCACCGGTCGCCGCTGCCGCTGGCCCAGGCGCTGTCCCTACCTGGAAGACTGCGCGCCCCCCAGCGAGGCGGAGCTGCCCACAGGCGAGAGCCCTCAAGCACAGCTGCACCGACGAGCAGTGGAGCAGGGCTGCCTGATGGTGCTCCCGGGCCTGCTGGAGAGGCTGGAGCACGACGGCCGCACCTCCTACTTGGACTTCGAAGCCATCGCCCCGGCCATTCCATTCCTGCCGGGCCTCAAGCCCTTCACGACGCTGCCCGTGCAGTTCTCCGTGCACCACCGGGCGCCGGACGGCACCCTGAGCAGCGAGGCCTTCCTACACCGCGACAACACAGATCCACGGCCACCCTTGGCTTTGGCGCTGCTGAAGGCCCTCAAGGGAGAGGACCCCATCTACGTGTGGGGCGAGTTCGAGTCCAAGGTCATCTCCAAGTTGGCCGTCACCAATCCCGAGCTGGAGGCCGAGCTGCGGGCTCTGCGCCTGCGGATTGTGGACCTGCAGAGCCTGGCGCGAAGCTACGCCTACCACCCCGACTTCATGGGCTCCTGGTCGATCAAGCGGGTGTTGCCGGCTCTGGTTCCAGGCCAAGACTACGGAGAGCTGTCCGTGAGCGATGGGGGACAGGCCGTCCTGGTCTGGACCCGCATGCAGCATCCCAGCACGCCACCGGAGCAAGCCCAAGTCCTGGCTGACCAGCTCCTGGCCTACTGCGGAATGGACACCTTGGCCCTGGTTCACATCCGCGACGCCCTGCTCCAGCGTGCTAGGTTGGGCCCGGAGATCTTGGAATGAACCTCTTGCTGCTCTTGGGCTGCTTTCAGTCTTGGACCGTCACAAGCGAGTGCCCCCTTGTGGAGCGCTTCCTAGACGAGGACGGAGACGGCTTTGGCGCGGAGGCTCTGAGCGCCTGCGAAGGAGAGCATCCAGCACGCTACGGCGCTGACCAGGGCGGCGACTGTGATGACTCGGATGCACAGGTTCACCCCGAGCAAGCCGAGGAGTGCGACGGCGTAGACAACAACTGCGATGGCAGCGTGGACGAAGGCGTATTTGTCGACTTCTACGCAGATGCGGACGGCGATGGCTTTGGCAGCGGCGAGCCCCAGGCGGCCTGCTCCGACCAGCCGCCTTTTGTGCCTGCCGCAACCCAAGGTGGCGACTGCCTGGACACGGACGCTGGGGTGTACCCAGGCGCGGATGAGGTCTGCAACGGCCTGGACAACGACTGCGACGGGGACATCGACGAGGACCCTGTCAGCGGGCCCACTTGGTACTCCGATGGAGACAGCGACGGCTACGGCGACCCTGCCAGCGCGCTGGTCTCCTGCATCCAACCCAGCGGCACGGTGGCCCTGGGTTCTGACTGCGACGACACCAACCTGAGTGTCTTTCCTGGCGCCCCAGCGATCTGTGGCGACGGCATCCTCAACGACTGCAATGCCACCGAGGAGTGTCGCCTCGCCGGAAGCGAGCGCTTGAACTCCTGGGACTTCGAGATCGACGCAATTCTGGGCAACGGCCTGGGCACCAGCCTGAACAGTGGAGACCTCTCCGGCGACGGCCTGGCCGACATCTCGGCTGCCGTGAGCCCGGATGCCATCACTGGCGGCGTCTCTGTGAGCTACAGCTTTCCGAGCGTGGAGCAGACGCTCTACTACCACCAAGTCAACAACGCGGGCTTCGGTGTACACGACATCGGGGACATGACCGGCGATTCCCAGGCGGATCTGGTCGTGGCCGCCGAGAGCTACGGAGTGGCCTACCTCTTCGAGGGCCCGCTGCTTCCAGGAGACAGCTACGTCCCCCACTCCGAGGCGACGGGCACCTTCAAGTTCGGCTCCCAGAGCCGCGGCAAGACCCAGATCCTGATCCTGGGCGACATGAACGGCGACGGCACCCCAGAGCTCGCTCTGGCAGAGGGCTCCGATGAGCAGGTGACCCTGCTCAGCGGCTTCTGGCCTGCTGGCAGCGGCTACGAGTTGGACAACACCTGGGCCACCTTGCTCAGCTCAGAGTCCAACATCGGCCAGTCGATGGAGAGCGTGGACACCAAGGGCGACGGACTGGCGGAGCTCAGCGTGCTCAGCCGCCGCTCGGCGTACATCGTGGACACCGACCAGATCGCTTCCGGCGCGGACTTTGAGGACTGCTCGGCCACCTTGGACGGCTCCACCCGCTTCGCCGACTTGAGCCAAGCCGGAGATGCCTCGGGCACAGGCTCCCAGGCCCTCTGGGTGAGCACAGAGGACGATGAGATCGGCCTCTGGAGTGGTGAGAGCCAGTGGGAGGATCTGCCGGTGCGCCTCACCCTGAGCGGCGAATACCAACTCGAAGGCCCCCTCTCCGGCGGCCAAGACATGGACGGAGACGGCAACACCGATCTGGCGCTCTCCGTGCGGGACTCCTCCGGCGAGAACGGGCTGTGCTTGGCCTACGGTCCCTTCAAAGCAGGCGCCTTGGTGCCGGACTACTGCGCCGATGAGAAGGGCTTCTCGGAAGCTGGCGCCAGCGTCTTGCTCAGCCCAGATGTGGACGGGGACGGGGTCCCAGATCTCATCGCAGGTGACCCCAGCGCAGACGGTGACCAGGGCCTGTACTACGTGCTCCTGGGGCTCAGCATTTGAGCAAGCTCCCTCCCCGGCGTCGCCGTTTCATCAACCGAGACGGCACCATCACGCCCATCCCGGGCGCAGCCTCGCCCGGTGGATTGCGGGACCTGTACCACCTCTTCCTGACGGTCCATTGGTCCACCTTTCTTGCGCTGCTCGCTGCCGGCTACTTCTCGATGAACACCCTGTTCGCCGGCCTGTACATGCTGGCCGGTCCTGAAGGGATTCCGGGCGTGGAGACCTTTGCTCAGGCCTTCAACTTCAGCATCCAGACCTTCGCGACCATCGGCTACGGCGTGCTCTCACCCGTGAGCACCTTCGCCAACTTCGTGGTGGCCATCGAGAGCTTCACCGGCATCGTCTCCGTGGCCCTGGCCACCGGCCTGGTCTTCGCGCGCTTCTCCCTGCCCAACGCCCGTGTGGTGTTCTCAGACCGCGCGGTCATCAACACCATCGATGGCCACCCCCAGCTGCGCTTTCGCGTGCGAAACGAGCGGGCCAATCGCATCATCGGGGCCAACGTCAAGGCCGTCCTGATGCGCCGAGAGGTGCTCCCCGATGGCAGCACCTTCAACCGCTTCATCGACATCAAGGTGGCCCGAAACGAGACCCCGCTCTTCATGCTGAGCTGGGTGATCATGCACAACATCGACGAGGACAGCCCCTTCTATGGGCTCATGCCCGAAGAGCTCGAAGACTGGCAGGCCGAGCTGATCGTGACCATCGCTGGTGTGGACAGCACCACCAACCAGCTCATCAGCAGCCAAGGCAGCTATGCGCCCGAAGACATCGTGTTCGGTCACCGAATGGAAGACGTCTTCCACCGCGGAGAAGACGGACGGCCCGCCTTGAAGTGGGAGCACTTCCACGCCCTCCGGGAGCTGCCGGAAGAGCACGGCATGCCCGAGTGGGCCCGCTCAGGAGAGCTGTGCGCCGACGCCGATGATGAAGAGCAGGACGCCAAGTAGGGCCAAGAGCACGCTGCCCACCAGGTTGAGCCCTCCGATGAGCTGGGCCATGGTCCCCCGGGTCTCTGTCGGGCCGGTGTAGCGGGTGCTCTGGGTGATGCGCTTGGTCTTGAGGGGCACCAGCCCCTTCTCGATGAAGAGGAAAGCACCGGCGCTGGCGAGGAAGAGCCCGAAGAGTGGCATGCCCGCGTCAAAGCCGATGAGCAGGCCACCGGCCACGGTGAGCGCCAGGGTCCCCAAGCTCGCAAAGGCGAAGATGCGCGCGACCGTGTCCAGGCGGCCGCCAACAGACTGCGGGTCAGGCGTGACCCGGTCATTGGCAGGGGGGAGGGACTCTGGCCGCCGAAGCTCCCTGGCCCGGTCCCCAAAGCGCGCTTTGCCCACGGCATCCTTGAGCTCCTTGAGCCCCGGCAAGGCCAGTGGGATGACGACTGCGCCTCCACCGCTCTGCACCACGAACCAGCCCATGCGCTCGCTGACTTTGGAGTCAGGCCCAACAGCCACAGCCTCACTGTCCTCGCCGGCCCATTGGGTGCTGAGCACTTTGCCGTCCAGGGCCACGTCCAAGCGCGGGCCAGCCTGTGTGCGGCGCCAGGTTTGCCTCCCCAACCAGAGCGCCAAGGCCAGCGCGCCTGCACCCAGAAAATTGCTCCAAAGAACCGGACCAAAGCCGACAAATAGAAGCGGAATCTGAGCGGATGCGCCCACGCCTGCGAACACTGCCACCGTCACCCACGCCTTGCGTAGAACGGGCCTGAGTTCTTCAGCGTAGAGGGTGAACTGCATTCATTCCAGGTAACCGGCGGCCCGTAGTGCGTCCTGTAGCGCGGGGTCCATCTCTCCGGTCTGGCGGGCGGCGCTGGTTTTTGCAGCCTGAACGCGCTCGGTGACCTGCTCGCTGGGCTCACTCGAGGTGGGGGCCAACTCCAGGGGGTCCTGGGCCAGATCCACCTGCATGCTCTGCCCAGCAATCCAGTGCTCTTTGCTCTGCCCTTCCCAGACCGCGACGCTCAGCTCCGTGCCCAGCGCGCCCCCGGACTGCTCCGTCCAGAGGGGGTCGGGAAAGGCCACTGCCCGCACGGGGCGCTCTGCCGGCGCTTGACCCAGGATCAGCTCACGGGCCGCCAACATGGAGAGCGGGCCCGAGGGCAGCGTGGGGCTGCCGGCGCTGTCCCAGACCAGGAGTGGCACCCGGTTGTTCTCCTCGTAGAGGTAGCGCCCGTGACGCAAGATGCCGTGCTCTCCCAGGAACTCGCCGTGGTCGGAGGTGATGACGACGCGGTAGCCGGCGCCGTCCCAGTTGTGGTCTCGCAGAGTCTGCAGAACAGCGGCCAAGGTGGCGTCGCTCTGGGCCAGGGCGCGGTCGTATCGGTCCGTGACTTCCTGGCGTAGTTCCTGGGCTTCAGGCTCGGGCATGCGCCCTTGGACGTAGCGCTGCCAGGGGCCATCGGGCAGCACCTGCCCGGCGTCATCCACCTCGAAATAGGCCAAGGTTCCGGGGTAGCTGGGCACCCAGTCCACTTCCTCGGCCGGGTACCAAGGATCGTGGGCATCGGCGATGTTCACGAAGAGAAACAGGGGGCGGTCCAGGTCGGCCATGCGCAGCGAGTCTGTGACTTGCTCCACCAGGCCATCACCATTCCAGGGTCCGAAGCCAGGGGCCACCCGCCAGTCTTCAAAGCCCCGGCCCAAACCCGAGGCCTCGGCCAGCACCGGGTTCCCGCTCACGCCACGGGTCTGGTAGCCCTGGGCTTGAAGGTCTTCAGCCAGGAGTGGAATCTCGCCGTCCAGCGGCTGAATCGCCAAGGCGCGCAGCAGGGCTTGGTCCCCCACAAAGTGAGCGCCGTGCTCGGGGACCTCCAGACCGGAGAAGAGGGAGGCGTGGGAGGGAAAGGTCCAGGAACCTGGTGCGTAGGTCTGGCAGTGCATGGCCGCGCCGTCTTGGACCAGAGCTTCCAGCGTCGGCGAGGTCGGTCTCTCGTAGCCACAGGCGCTCAGGTGGTCCGCGCGCACCGTGTCCAGCACGATGAGCACCAGGGTGGGCTCAGTGGGCTGGGCTTGGTGCATGGCCATCTGCATCGGCTCCCGCACAAAGGCCAGGGCCAAGCTGAGCACTCCGACCCCCAAGCCCCAGGACAAGAACTTCTCTCGACTGGTCATGCGCGCAGGTCCTCGAACTGGGGAAGCACCTCGAAGGGGTGGACCTCCAAGGCTTCATGGATCAACTCAATGCGGGACTTGTGCAGGCTGCCCCCCAAGCGCGAGGCCACCCGCAGGTAGCCGATCTTGTGTGGATCCAAGCCCATCACCCGGGCCGCGGTGGCGTCGACCGCGGGCAGGTTGTCGCCCATCAGCACCAGGCCCACCTGCTTGGCGGTGCCCATGATGGGACCGTCTCCCTCCATGCCCACGATGCCGTCCACGATGCCAAAGCCAGGGGCCAGGCCCTGCCAGATGTCCACGATGGACTGCTCGATGCCGGCGTAGTGCAGGGGGTTCTTGGGCCAGCCGTAGACCGAACCTGGGACCGTCCCGAAGAGGTTCTTCATGGTCAGCGTGCAGCCCACCCAGTGGTGGGTCTTGAGCTTGGCCACGCTCACCAACAGGTCGGCGCCCACCGCCGTGCTGGCCAGCTGCATGGAGCCTAAGCCAGTGAAGTTCTTCACCAGCTGCACCTTGGCAGGGGTGTCGATGTTCAAGTCCACAAAGGGCGAGCCCACATCCTTGAGCAGGGCCTTGAGCCCGGAGCGCTCCAAGAGCAGCTCGGTGTCCCGGTGATGCCCGGGTCCTTCGGCCACCACCACCTCGCCGGCGCCGTGGCGAAGAAAGGCCTCGGCGGCCGAGGCGATCAAGGTGGCGTCGGTGTTGATGGGGCGGCCCGGATGCACCTCTACCAAGTTGGGCTTGAGCACCACACGTCCGCCCTTGGCGCGGGCGACAACGTGGGGATAATCGGCGATTCCCCTGAACAAAATGTCGCTCAAGTCCTGGTCGTATCCAGCGGCCTTGAGCAGGCTCACCTGGGCCTTGGGCTGACCGAGAATGGCGCGCCCTTTTTGGAGTCCCAAAGCGCCCAAGGAGCCAGCGGCCAAGCCTCCAGCTAGGACTTGAAGCAGGCGGCGGCGGTCTAGATCAGCCATGGGGTTCTTCCAGAACGAAGAGCGGGGTGCGCCCTTCTTCAGCGGCCCGCAGGGCGCAGATCGCCAGCGCGTTGCGGTCGACTCGGGTGGAGAAGCGCCCATCGGAGCCTTGACGCTCCAGGAGCAACTTGACCTCGGCTGCGGGCTCTAGGCCATGGCGTAGGCGGGCCAAGATGGCAAAGGACAGGTTCATCACGCTGGGGGCAGAGCGCACCCCTTCTGCAAACTTGAGCGCCTGATCCACCGCATCACTGGGGGGCATGGACATCGCACACAGGCCTGCGGCGTAGAGGTAGCCGGGCAGCTCCGCGCCCAGGACATCGGGGTTGCCCGAGTTCCAACCGCCATCGCTGCACTGGCGGTCGACCAGCATGCGCAGGCCTTCCACGCAGCGGGTGTTTCCAGCCAGGCCCTGCCGCTGCAGAGAGAGCACGGCCCAGGCGGTGGGCTCGACCCAAGAGAAGGTGCCGTCAACCCAAGCCCAGCCCTGGATGCTGGCATCGTAGGTGCCCGCACTCAGCCCGCCGGGGTCCCCTTCCAGGGCCAGCAACGGGGCGACGGCGGCCTGGGCGCGATCTGGGAAGCGCCGCGAGAGGCAGGCGGGCGCCATCAGCACCGACCAACCCAGCTCCGCTTGGTCCAGCCAAGCAGGGTCGCCGTCGGCGCCAGCAGCCAGGGCCAGCAGGGTGGCCTCGCCGACCGGGTCCTGGCCAGGCAAGTAGCCCCATCCACCGCTGGGGTGTCGGGAGGCGTTGAGTTGGTCCAAGGTGCGCTGCCACATGCCCCAAGTGTACGCCGGGGCCATCCAGCGGTGTACCCTCGAGACCGTGGAGACCCTCAGCGACTACAGCGACCTGACCCCATTGCCCGGTCGCCACCGAAGCCATCTGGCTCGGGCCAAGCGCGTCCGAGATGGCCAGCCGGTGGTGCTCAAGCAGGCTGCACCGGGCGGCGGACCCAGACTGAAGCATGAAGCGCGGCTGCTGCTGACCTGCCAGGGCCCTGGTTTGGTGCGGCTGCTGGACTTTGATCCCGGTCGCTTGGTGCTCGTCTTGGAGGACTTGGGTCAGCGCTCCCTAGACGAGCTCTTGGCCCAAGGCCCCCTGCCCTTCGAGAAGGCCACAGTGCTGACCTTGCGCCTGTGCGAGGCCACCGCTCGCCTACACGACGTCGGCGTGCTTCACCTGGACCTGAACCCACGAAACATCAGCTTGGCCCAACTGAGTGACTGGCCAACCTTGGTGGACTTGGGCAACGCCCGCGAGTCCAAGGAGGCGGACACCAGCTCAGCACCGAGCCACTGCGATCCCGCTTGGTGCGCACCCGAGCAGCTGGCGAGCGGCAAAAGAAGCGTGGATCAGCGGGCCGATGTCTACAGCCTGGGCTTGCTGCTCTGGTCCCTCGTGACGGGCTCCCGGCCCTTTCTGAACGGCCGCAGCATCGACGCCCTCCCCCCTTCTGCGGCCACCACCGTGCCCGGCTTGCCAGCGGCACTCGACAAGCTGCTTCAGCGCTGCTTGGACCCGCTCCCAGAGGCCAGGCCGCACAGCGTGCGCGAGCTGCAGGAGGCCCTCTCCACCATGCTCCCGCGCCCCTCTGGACCCAGCATCAAGGGCTTCTACGGCCAGGAGGCCGCTCAAGCACAGGCCGCTCAGGCCTTGGCAGAAGCGGAGCGAGGCGACTGCGCTGTGCTCAAGATCGAAGGGGAGGCGGGCTCCGGAAAGAGCAGCTTGATCCAATCCTTGATGGCCTTGCCTGCTGGACGGCGCGCGCTCCTGGCGCGGGGCCAAGGCCAGAACCAGATGGGAGAGAGCCCCTACTCGGCATGGGTTCTGGCGCTCCGCGGTGCCCTGGAGCAGATCCGTCAGCTACCGGAGCAAGATCAGCGCACCCTGCGTGAACGCCTGCAGCGGGCCCTTGGGGAAGACGGCGGCATGCTGCGACGACTGCTGCCGGAGGTCGAAGACTTCTTGGGTCCTCAGCCTCAGGACCGCCCCAGCGCGCCCTCCGAGATCGAGCGGGTGCTCAACGGCCTGGTGCGACGGATCCTGGGCGCGCTCGCCCAACCGGGCCGACCCCTCGTGCTGGTGCTGGATGACGCCCAGTGGCTGGACCCCGCCTCCAGTCGGCTGCTGGAGTCCATGCTTCAAGGCGGCCCCATCTCCGGAATGCTGCTGGTCTTGGCGTGGCGACCCGAGGCCTTGGGCGTAGGCCATCCCCTGCCCCAGACCTTGGAGTCACTCAAGGAGCTCTCTCCTGTTCTGGTGGTCATGGCGCCTCTGGGCAGAGAGGAGCTCCTGGACCTCTGCCAGGAGAGCCTGGGCTTGGACTTGGGCTCGGCGCGGGCTCTGGCGCAGTTGCTGCTGAGCACCAGCCAAGGCATCCCGGCTCGGCTGCGGCGAACCCTCCACCTGCTGCACCGCCGCAAGCTGCTGCGCTACGATTCGCTGCAAGGCGCCTGGACTTGGGACATCAGCCGTCCAGACTGGCAGAACCTCAGCACGGATCCCAAGATCCTGGTGGCCGAAGAGCTGGCATTGGTGGCCCCAGAGGTGCGCCAAGCGCTCAGCGAACTGGCGGTGCTTGGACCGCAGGGACAGGTCAGCGAGGCCCAGGCGCTGCTCCCCTCCCTGAAGCTGTCCCCGGTGGAAGGTCTGAAGCAGGCCGAGGAGGCCGGACTGCTGACCCTGGAGGGTGGGGAGTGGCGCTTCTCAGACGCCGAAGTGCAGGAGGCCGCTCTGGAAATTCTGAGCGGAAGCGAGCGCCAGAGTCTGCACCGCAGCATTGCCCAGACCTACTTGGTCAGCGGGGAGGACCGGCGCTTCTTCGCGGGCGTGGACCACCTGAACCAGAGCGCTTCCTTGGAAGAGTCTGAGGAGGAGCGCGGCGAGCGGGCCGAGCTCAACATCGAGGCGGCCCAGCGGGCACGTCTGGGCTCCGCCTTCGGGGCCTCGCTGGCCTACACCACCCTCGCGCTGTCCGCGGCACCCTCGACCTGGGACCGCCGACGCCGACTGGCTCTGCACCGAGACGCGGCCTTTACAGCCCACCTGGGAGGAGATCAGACCCGAGCCGAGCATCTCCTGAGTCGGGCGCTCAAGCACGCCCACAGCGCCGTCGAGGTGGCCTCGCTGGCGGAGATTCAGGTCGCGACCCTTTTGAGTAGCGCCCAGTACGCTCGCGCCCGGGATCGCGCCTTGGTGGGCTTGGCTGGCTTTGACCTCCACCCCGATCAGCCTCAGCGGCGGCCCACCCCACCACAGCTTGAACAGCTGCCCAGTCAGGCGCCCAGCTTGGCTCTGATCAGCACCGGGAGGAACGCTCTGTTGGCGCGCACCCTGCTGCTCGGGGCGGCCTGCGACAGCTCCCTGGCCGACTGGGCTGCCGCTGCGCTGGCCCAATACTCTCGCAAAGAGGGACCCACAGCCCACAGTGCCTTGGCGGTGGCTTGGATCGGCCTGCAGATCGGCCGCAGCCGCGCACCGCACCTGGCGGGACGCCTGGCCCAGACCGCGGAGTCGGTGCTGGCAAAGTTCGCGGATCCCGAGTGGGCCGCGCTGACCCGCGCATTCATCGCAGATCGCATCCACGCCCAGATTCTGCCTCCAGAACAAGCCCTGGAGCAGGTGGACCAAGCACACACCCTCTGCCAACACTCGGGTCAACGGCACGCTGAGGTGGAGTTGGGCGTGCCTCGCGCTTGGTTGGCCCTTCGAGCCGGGCACCCTCTTCCTCAGATCGAGAGACGCTGCGAGGCCGACCTGGGGCTGGCCCGACGCATTCGCAACCGCTCGGCCATGGACCGACTGGCGGTGCTGCGACAGCTCTGCCGAGCGCTGCAGGGAAAGACCCGCCCCGGCCGATTGGACGAAGTCGGCTTTCACGAGGCCGCGTTGCTGGAGAGCGAACACACTGACGCCCAGACCCGCGGCATGGTGGACACCGCCTCCCTCTGGCTGGCCATCCTGGATGACAACGCCCTGAGCGCCCGCATTCGCGCAGACTCAGCCAGCGAGGCCTGGGACTGGTTGGGGGCCAACGCCTGTACGCCCCTGGTGTGCTGCCTGCGCGGCATTGCGCGCCTGATGGGCCGCCCAGGCACCAAGAGTCAAGGGGCTGCCGCAGCGGACCAGTTGTGGCTGGAAGCCGCCGGCTTTGAGGCCCAGGCGGAGCTCTTGCGTGCTGAGCTGCTGCGCGTGCGCGGAGCAGAGCTGGAAGCCATCGCCGCCTTTGACCAGGCCTTGGTGGGTGCGGAGAGCCGCGGTGCAGCCTGGGTCTCGCTGACGGGGGCGCGGGCGGCGGCCTTCCACAGCGGCGCAGGTCGCACACGAATCGCCGAGTCCTACCAGCGCGGCCGCAGCGACACCTTGCTCCGCTGGCGTGGAACCACCGGCTCCGACCCAAGAGCCCTTCAGGCAGATCCCTCCCTGGGAGGCGTCGTCCAAGCCGCGCGGGCGATCTCCAAAGAGGTCGAGAGCGAGGGCCTGGTCGCCCGACTGCTCAGCGTGTGTGTGGAGACCGCTGGGGCCGACCGGGGGGTCCTGGTCTTGGAGGGCCCAACGGGGCCCGTGGTTCAAGCCTGGGGCGAAGCTGGAGATGTGGAGCTTCGGGAAGAGCCACTGACCCGGGAGAGCCCTGTCTCCCTCTCGGCGCTCAGCATGGTGCGACAGAGCGCTCGGCTGCTGCGCTGGGACGAGGTCAGCGCGGCCCCGGAGTTGGCGGATGACCCCTGGTGCGCTCAGGGTGACATCCGCAGCATGATGGCGGTGCCCATCCTCCAGCAGGGCCGACTCCTGGCCATCCTGGTGCTAGAGAACCGGCGCCTGCGCACGGCCTTCTCGCCGGAGCGCGCTGCCCTGATGGAGCTGCTCGCAATGCAGGTGGCCAGCGCCTTGGAGCAGAGCCAAATCATCGCCGATCTACGCGAGCAGGTGCAGGCCCAAAGCGAGGCCTTGGAGCGCCAGCGGGCCAGCGATCGACGCTATCGGGACCTGTTTGAAGCCGCCCCAGATCCCATCTTGCTCACCGACGCAGGCGGACGGGTCAGCGACGCAAACCAGGCCGCCCAGCTCTGGCTTCGCAGCAGGGAGTTGGTGGGCCAGTCACTGTCCCATCTTCTCGGAGACCCCCGCCTGCTGGACCACGCCAGCGACCTGCTGCGGAAAGAAGGGCGCCTGGAGGCCCTGAGGCTGGCGCTTCCCAGCGGGGAGAGTCGCTCCGTGAGCGCGACCTGGCTCTGGAGCGAGGATCTGTCCTCGGGCACGACACAGTGGGTCTTCCGGGACGTGCAGGAGCTGGTGGATGCAGCTGAGGAGCTGGAGGTGCGGGTCTACGAGAGAACCTCCCAACTCTCCCGTTCAAACGCGGAGCTGGAGTCCTCCAACGCCGAGCTGCGCCAGTTCGCGACCTTGGCGAGCCACGACCTCAAGTCCCCCATTCGCACCGTCTCCAGCTACCTGAGTCTGCTGCGCAGTCGCCACAGCACAGGGCTCTCCGAGCGCGGAAGAGACGTGTTGGAGAAGGCCATCGGCGCCTCGGTGCGCATGCAGGCGCTGATCGACGACATGCTCAGCCTCTCCCAGGTGGGCCAGGATCGGCGCCCCTTCGCCAAGGTGGATCTGAACGCCGCTCTGGTGTTGGCTGTCGACAACCTGGACTCGGAGATCGACGGGTCTGGTGCGCGCGTCTTTGCCCAAGGACTGCCCATCGTCGCGGGCAATGAGCTTCGCCTCTCTCAGCTGCTACAGAACCTGATCTCCAATGCCATCAAGTACAGCCGTCCTGAGCATCCACCGGAGATCCGCGTCAGCGCGGAGCCGCAGGGTGGTCTGGTCCAGGTGCGCGTTCAAGACAACGGAATTGGCATCTCGCCAGAGGGACAGAGGGTGGTCTTCGACATCTTCAAGCGCCTGCACAACCGTCGGCAGTACAGCGGCAACGGCATCGGCTTGGCCATCTGCCGCAAGATCGTGGACATGCACGGCGGCAACATCTGGATCGATGCGCAGGAGACCCCAGGAACCTGCGTGAGCTTTACCCTGCCCTTGGCCGTGCTCGACTGAGTCCGCCTGCCCCGCGCATCAGACGCCGGAGCTGTTGCGGTCCAGGTTGGGCGACCACCTCTTCGAGGGCTTGGTTCAGGTCCACCAAGCTCAGCTCCAGATCCGTCTCCCAGTCCTCGCTGGGGGAGAAGAGACGAATCGTGTCGCAGGCGCCGGGCACACGGGCCAGTTCAAGCACCATGAGCAGCTCGCCCCCGTCCAGGACCTCTACGATGGGCCAGGGGTCCTCGAGCAGATCCGCTAGCTCGGGAAGCCGCTCTTTGACGCAGGCAAGAATCCCAATAACCGGCTTTGACCCAGGCAAATCATTGAGCAGCTCGTAGAGTTCATCGGGTCGTCGCAGCTCGCGCAGGGCGCCAGAACCCGCGCGCACTTTCCCGCTGGCGCTGACGCGGGTGTCGATGGGCACGACGCCGTCACCGGCCAGCGTGCTCCAGCCCTCACCCAGCCAAGCCACCCGGGCGCAGCCCAGTGACAGGCGCCAAGCCAGCCCGGTGTACAGCGCCAAGCGCGCGCTGGTGTTTCCCGGAATCACGGGCGCAAAGGCCCGGTCTGGCCCCGCGCTCAGGCCATAGGTGGCTTGGGCCAGCTGCCAGAGCGAGCCATCTTGGCTTGTGTGGGACTCAAAACTCAGTGGACGCACGCGAGAACCCTTTCAGCCTACTTGGGCGGGGCCGAGGAGCCACCGGGAGGCGGTGGGGTGTGGCTGCCATATCGGTGCCACACCGGCCCCCCATTGTCCATCTCCTCCCCCACGCCTGGCAGGATCTCCCGCAGGTAGCCGGCAATACCCATCTCTTGATGCCAATGCCGCGGGTAGCCCAAGGCGACCTCCTCGAAGCGCACGCCGTCGCGCCAGTCGGTGGCCCGCATGTGCAGGTGACCACTGACAACAGCCTTGGCGCGAAAGCGTGTGTGCCAGTCGGTGGTGGCCACCGTGCCGCACCACGGCGTGAAGCGGGCGACCTTCTTGGGCAGACGCACCAGATCCCGTCGCAGCGGCCAGTGGGCAACCAGGACGCTCTGGGCATCCGCAGGAAGCTCAGCCTCCATGCGGGCCTCGCTCTCTTGGACGCGCGCCGCACACCAGCTCTGGAGGTCCGGGTATGGCTCCGGATGCCAGAGGCGCTCATCGGTGGAGATGATGAACTCTTCCCGGGCCCACTTCTTGGCCTGCTCCGGGGTCATCCCCTCCGGCCCCATGCTGTAGTCAATGCCCACAAAGAGCGGCACGAGCCAGAGGCTGGGGTCCCAAGGCAGCGCCCGGTAAGGACACTCAGGCGTGATCACGCCGCGCTCTTGGCACACTTGAACCAATCGGGTGTACCTGGCCCGACCTCGCAGGCGAGACTCACAGCTCTTGTGGGTCCAGAGCTCGTGGTTTCCGGGCACCCAGACCACCTGCGCGAAGCGCTCGGCGAAGAGATCCAAACAGAAACGAAGCTGCTCGAGGGTCTCCCCGATGTCCCCGACGAGCAGCACCCAGTCTTGGGGGTGCGCCGGGATCTGCTCCAGGGCTTCGCGGTTGGCTTTGTAGCCGATGTGCAAATCGGAGATGGCCCAGAGGCGAGGTGTCATGCGCGAGGCTTATCGCCTTCTGACGCTGCGCAGGGCCAGCAGAGCAAGGATCCAGAGTCCGCCACCCGATCCACCGCAGCCACCACAGCCGGGCTCCGGTCCTGGCGCGCCGCTGTCCATCGTGTCCACAAGCTCCGGCTCCTCCACGGTGACGGTGCCCGACCACCAACCTTGCACCCCGGGCTGAACCGGGAAGCCTTCCAGATCCACGTCTTGGGCCAGCGCCACGATCAGCAGCGCCTGGGTCTCCCCAATCTCCCCTGGGGGGATGAAGAAAGGCTCCTCTCCCGCAAGGGTCTGCACCCGCTCGCCATTCACGAACACACGCAGCTCAGCGATCCCTTGTCCATGCGAGGCCACCAGCTCCACGGCCTGTCCCGCCGGCCAGCTCAAGGGCGCCTCTACCACCGGACGCTCCGCCCACGGCGCCATGAGGGGATCGCCAAGATACAGGTTCTTCCAATACAAAAACTGCTGACTGTAGAGCGAGGCCTCGCCGTAGCTGTAGCCGGAGACCAGCATCGCCAGCAGGCTGGCGTTCGGGAAGCAGTGGTTGTAGGGCTCATCGACGGTGCCATGGGCGGCGCTGGCCCCGGCCCGAATGAAGCGCGCGATGGAGGTCTGCTGCTCGGAGGGGCAGCCCTCGCCCTCGCAGAAGTTGTTGGGGTGCGCGCCGTAGCTGGTCAAGTTGCCCACAAAGGCGCCCGGCTGGAAGCTCAAGTCCGCGCTCTTAAAGTCCGCCGTTCCGGTCATCAGGCTGGCCAGGTCCTCGGCCACAAGGGCCCCATCGAAGGGGCTCTGCCACGAGACAAGATCGGGCAGCAGTCTAGAGAGCAGCTCGCACTCCGGGTCACGGGGTGCCCGCGCGCCCGAGCCCGCCAAGCAGAGCACTTCTCCAGAGGGAACCTGCGCATCCGAGGCCACCGAGCGCTCGATCAGCGCCTGGGCATCGCCGTAGTCAAAGCCGTCCAGACGGGAGACGACGAAGAGCTGCCCGTTGAAGTCGAAGCCCGGGAAGCTTCCGGCGCTCTGGCGCTCAAAGGCTCCGGGCCAAGGCTCGGCCTCTGAGAGGGCCAGGGTGGCCGCATAGTAGGACATCTGGTCGTGATCAAAGGCCTGTTCACCCTGCCAACGGGCAAAGGGGTAGATCGGGGAGCGCACGCCAAAGGAGCTGCCCGCTTGGCCTTGAATCAGGCTGCCGCCCGACTCCAGATCGTGCACCTGTAGGAAGGCCTGCAAACTCACCGAGCCGCCCGAGATGGCGACCCGCACGGGCAGGCCGCGTACGAGCAGCAAGGCGTCGATCTCTTCGGGGTCCGGCAGGGCCTGCAAGCAGGCATCCAGGTGGACGCGCAGCGCTTGGGCCTGCTCCAGGGTCAGCTCCAAGGCCTCCCCGTCTACATCGGGAATCTGGCAGTGGTGCCCTGCTGGCAGCTGCCGGGCGTCTTGGTACGCGACCCCCAGGGCCACTGACTCGGGCACCTGAGCGTTGGAGAGCACCAGCACGTCGGCCGGACCGAGGCCAGCAGCAGCGATTGAGATCCAGGCGAGATGCATGGACCGCAGGGTACTACTTCACCTGGTTGACGCTCTGATCGATCTCGACGTTGAAGTCGCTTCGCAGGGCAATCATGGGCGCGAACTCGGCCCGGCGGGACTCACTGATCAGCGCGTTCCCGGGCTTGACCACCTCTCCGTCGACCTCGACCCCGGTGAAGGTGATCTCGGTCTCGGCGGCGTAGGTCACCTCAGGCTCAGGGGTCTCATCCTGTGCCAGCGCAGGGGCTGCAAACGCGAAGGAGAGGGCGAGGAGGGAGAGGGCTTTGGTCGGCATGGGGTTGCTCCGTTGGTTGTGAAGACCATGACAAGTGCCCGGCATTCCGGTTCCGGGAAATCTCGATTGAAGGAGGGGGTAGGATTGGCCCATGCCCTCTCCCAAGAAATGGCTGGCCCGCGGCCTGCTGCTCACCCTCAGCACGGTGGGCGCTCTGCTCCTCTGCGAGGCCATCGCGCGCCAGATCGCCCCGAGCAGCGTCTCCGGTGTTCAGGCCGCTGAGTCCTGGGATGCGGACTGCATCCAAGCCAAAGAGGGGCCGGGCTACGGCTGGCGACCCGGCCAATGTGGGGCGAACAACGCCGGGTTTTTGGGTGCAGAACGCCCGATGGAGAGAGACCCGGAGATCTTCCGCATCGTGCTCTTGGGGGACTCGATCAGCGGCGATGGACGCACAGCAAAGTGGCTGGAGCAGCTTCTCAAAGACCAGCTGAACCGACCGGTTGAGGTGCTGAACTTTGGGGTCTTTGGCTACAACCCCACCAACGAGCTGGCGGTGTGGCAGACCCAAGCCAAGCTCTACAACCCCGACCTGGTGATCCATCAGTTCTGCGTGAACGACTACCAGTACACGCCCCTGTTCTTCGAGCAGGACGGTCAGCTCATGAGCGCGGCCAACCAGAACGGCCAACTCGACGGGGTGCCCGTCGGCCTCTACCAACGCTCCGCCTTGATGCGCTGGGGATTGGCTCTGCGTGAACAGAGCCGCGTGATGCCCAACTTCCAGGACCGGGAGCCGGCGATCCGAGAGGCGATGCAGACCCTGGATTCCGAGCTCCAGGCCGCCGGGATCCCCTGGGTCAGCGTGCTCTACCCCTACCTGGCTGCCCCAGACCAGTGGCGCCAAGAGGACCTCCAAGCCAAGGAAGCCTTCCTGGCCATGCTCGCCGAGCTCCAGGTTCCGGCAGTGGACCTGGACCCCGCATTTCAGGCCGTGGGCACCGAGCAGCTGCTCATCGCCAACAGCGAGACCGCGCTGGGCCAAGCCCAAGCAGGCACCCTGCCCGGCCTGGATGCCCAGCAGCGCCAAGCCCTGCTCGCCTCCTCCAAGACCTACTTCCCCAAGGTCATCGAGCAGAACAAGGAGGTGGATCGCATCCACCCCAACGCCATCGGCCACTTCCTGGCAGCTTGGCACCTGCGCAGCGCTCTGCAGCCCTACCTGCCCGAGGCCAGAGCGCCCCAGCAGGTGGACCGCCACGAGCGCAAGACCCGCACGCCGGGCCAGCGTTGAGTCCTGAAGCGGCTCAGCTGCGGATGCTGTCCATGAAGGCGACCAGGTGATTGGCCAGGTCCTCGGGGACCTCGCTTGCGGGGCTGTGTCCCCACCCCTCTGGCTGAATGCGCGAGGCGTGCGCCGGCAGGTGGGTGTCGAAGAAGAGACGGTGCTGCTCCAACAACACCCGCTCCTCTCGGCCCCAGGCGAAGGTGATGGGCATGGCCAGATCCTTCAGGTCGTCCGGGCCAAACATGTCTCGGGCGTCCATTGAGCTGACCAGCTGGATGACCGACTCGGAGCTGAACTGCTTGCGGGCCCCCAGGGCGTAGATCAGCCGGGCCCGTGGCGGAGAGGCGAAGCCCATCTCCACCAAACGAAGGCCATCGCGCAGATCACCCAGGCGAAAGCGCTCGGAGAAGGCGCTGGCTTGGGAGGGGTCCATGGGGGCCCCGGCTGGGGAGCTCACAAACACACCGCGCACCCGCTGTGGGCGGACTTGCGCCATGCGCAGGCTGAGGTATCCGCCCAATGAGTTGCCAAAGACCACCGCTGGCTGCGGGCTGAGCTGGTCGACGGCCTGAACCATCGAGCGCACCACACGGTGGCCGTTCATACCCAGGCTCGGGGCCTCGGACAGGCCGTGGCCGAGCAGGTCCGGCAGGATGATCTGGGAGACGTGCGGGAGCAGGTGCTCGATGGTGTTCCGGTAGCTGCTGGCGCTGGCGCTCAGGCCATGGATGAGCACCAGGGTTCCCAGGTCCCCTTGGCCCTGTCCGACCAAGGCGTGTACGCGCCCATGGTCGGTGGGGACCATGCGGCTCTCCAGACCGAGACGCCGGAGATATTGAAGGTTCAACCAGTTGACTACCGTTGCCATGGCTCTGCTCTTCGGGCTTCTTTGGGCCGGCGCTCTCTGGCATCGCGCATCTTGTCCAAGAAGATCACGTTGCCCTCGCGTACGGGGTCTGGGGTCACCATGCCCATGCGGTGCATCAGACCAAAGAGCACGCTCTTAAAGAATCGGTGGCCGATGGCGACCACCAAAAACGCAACCAAGGCAGGCTCGGCCCAGGAGATGCCCTCGGGACCTAGCTCCTGGTAGCGGTAGAGCATCACGCCAACCGCGCTGCCCAGAGCCAAGAAGACGCTGGCCCCGAGTGCGGCCACCCAGGTGCCCTCCATGCGCTCGTGGCGAACGCCGCAGGCTGGACAGAGCTCCTTGAGCCGGTACACGCCTTCGTAGAGCGTGCCCTCGCCACAAGCAGGACAGTGGCCGATAAGGGCTCGGCCGACGCTGCGGAGGGTGGTGAGGGGCATGAGGCTTCCGATTTCCTCTAGAGTAGGCGCTGCTTTGAGGCCGTGCGGCAGAATATCCAAAAGAGGGCGGGGGCGGACAAGGACAGACCCTCGCAAGACGGTCATCCCGGCTGTACCGGTCTCCAAGAACGCTCGCGTACCTCTAAGGACTGGGTGTCCTGGGAGCCCTCTTCCGTATGTACGCGCACCCGCGTATCGGTGAGAACAGCCTCGGAATAGGGCACACCACTCTCGGCGAAAAGAAGGATAGACCGGTGTGTTTGAACGCCCGCGTAGCTCACCGAAGGCAAGGTCCCGCCCTGATTCGAGGCGGCATAGGCGAGGCGAAGGTTGCGCTGGAGCAGCTCGGCGGTCGCGCTGGGGTCGGTCTCCTCCGCCATGGATACGGCAACACAGGCTCGCCCACCGCAGTCCCGCTCTCCGAGCACCACCACCTTGATCGTCGTCGGCAGGCGCTCACCGGTGGCGAGCAGAGTCTGCGCCTCGAAGCTGCGCTCGGTGCCCACAACAAAGTCCTGGCCGAGAAGGGCCCCGACGCCTTTGTCCCAAAGGTTTCGCTGCATGTAGCCGCCGCCACTGCTGGCCACGGCGGCAGGGTCAAGCTGGCTGAGGCGGGGGTCCTGTTCCGGGAAGAGGCTACGCAGCTCGGCCAGATAGTCCTGGTCGGCGTCCACCCCCAGGAAGCGCCCCTCCGCGCTCAGGCTCCAGTCTGGCGGCTTGGCCAGCAAGGCCTCGGCGAGCACGTTGGAGGAGCCCTGAAGCTCCGAGGCCTGAGCCCGCAACCAAAGACCGCCATCCCAAGCCTGCGCATGCAGCTCGTATTGACCCTCCAGCACCATCTGCTGATCGCCCGCGCCGAAGCGCTGGCTGGTCACCCGCTCTTCAACCAGCCAAGCCCCGGACTGAGGAAAGTCGAAGGTGAAGGAGAGGCTCTGCCCTTCTCCCACGAGCTCCCCGACCTGGACCTGCAGCGGCCCGTGCGCCCCCTGCAAGCTCTGCGCAGCCGAGGGCACGCCGCCGGCGTCATTGGCCGGCACGGGGTTGGGGGTGTGCGCCGTTTGGCGCGCTGCGCAGCTTAGAAAAATCCAAAACATAGGAGTCCCTATCCCGCCACAAAGGCGGCCATCGCAAGCCCACTGAGAGGAGTCTTTGTTCGGGGATGCGATACAGGTACTCTCGCAACCCAGCCCTTGTTCCGATTCCCACTGCAGGAGGTAGCACATGCTCTTTATGCTCTTGTTCGCTGAAGCAGTGGATGTCCGTGATGTGGCCACCGCATGGGTCAACCACCACAACCAAGCCATCGAGTTGCTGGACGCCGGAGACTCCAAAGAGGCTCTGGTTCACGCCAAGATGGCCGCTGACTTGGCCCCAAGCACCCGTCAGAAGAGCGCTTTGGAGGTCTTGGCCATGGCCGCCTCCAGCGAGCACGACGTGGTCACCGAGTGTGATGCCCTGGACGCTCTGATGGCCTACGGAAAGCCCAAGTGGGGGCTTTACTGGAACGGCGCCCTGGACGCCCAGAGCCAACAGATGTGGGCCAGCGCCTACCGCTACGCTCAGGTGGCCTTTGAGCACGGCACAGACCCCGAGGCGACCGCCCCGCTGGCCTTCTCAACAGCGCTCCGGGTCAATCAGCTGGACCAGGCGCAGGCCGCCATGGCTCACTTTGAGAACCCATTGGCCAAGCAGGACTTGGCACAAGCCCTGGCTGCGGATGGACGCTGCGAGGAAGCCAAGAAATGGGACGCGAGCGCCTGCCAATAGGGCTGCGCTAGCGGTCTAGGGCGTCGAGCTCGGAGAGCACATCCGCGACCAAGAAGCGGATGGCCCTGGCGCTCATGTCGGTCTGATCGAATGTGCCCGAGATCACCGCGTCGCTGGCCGGCACGTAGTAGACAAAGCTGCCCGTTACCCCGCTCACACCCACCATCTCAGGCAGGTTTGCGGTCCCGTAGGTTAGGCGCTTGGGGCGAAGGGCCCACATGCCATAGCCGTAGTCCAAGCCGCGCTGAATCGCATCTTCGGTGTAGTGCTCAAAGAGCGCCCGTTGGACGGGGTTGCCCGCTTCAAGGGCGCGAGAGAAGGCGACCAAGTCAGCGGTGGTGGTCGCCAAGCCGCCTCCAGCTTGGTCCGCGCTCATGCAGGGCGCATCGACGAGGTTCACGTCCCCCACCCAGACGCCCGCGATGGGGTCCAGAGCATCCGGGCCGTCCTCCAAGTTGTAGTACCAGGTCTGCTCTAGGCCGATGGGTGCAATGACTTGGGCGCGCACCACCTCATGCCAAGGGGCACCCTCGACGGCCTCCAGAACCAGGCCCAGGAGGTCGTAGTTCACATCTGCGTAGTGAAAGGCCTCTCCTGGCAGGCCGACAGCGGCCCCGTGCTCGCGGGTGTAGTCCAACATCTCCGCCCGACTCCAGCTTCGGTTCGGCTCCTCCAGCATCCGCTCCAGGATGGACGGCGCGCCGTCCTCTCCCTGCTCTGAGAAGAGGTCTGGGAACCCGCTGTGGTGACTGAGCAGCATCCCCACCTCGATCTCGTCGAGAGAGGCCCCTTCGGCCAGCGGCAGTCCGGCCAAGACCTCCTCATCCACCCACTCCGTGATGGGGTCATCCAGAGAGAGCGCGCCCTGCTCCGAGAGGGAGAGCACCGCGGCCGCAGTGAAGAGCTTCCCGACGCTGGCCGAGAGGAAGGGTGTCTCCGGCGTCATCTCTTGCCCGTCTCGGGCCTCCCCGATGGCCAGAGCGAACTCCAGATCCAGCGCAGGGGCATCCACCCGCAGTGCGGCGTGGCGCACCCCGCGCTTGCCCACCTCCGAGTTCAGAGACTGCGCGATGGACTGCTCAGCCTCCAATGGGGTTGGCGGCTGACAGGCAACAAAGGCGATGGCCAGGTAGGCAAAGCGAATCACGGGGTCTCCTTCCTGGCATCTCAGACACCGAAGGGCACGCCCCTCGCTACTTCATGTCCCAGCTCAAGTTCAACTCGACCAGACCCTTGCAGTCCTGGACAGCCGAAGCGCAGTTCTCGCGCCACTCCCAAGGGACCTCGGGCAGCTCCAAGGAGCCGGTGCCGTCCTCGTTGACGGTCACGACGCTGTCTGCGAGCAGCTCGGTGAGCCCAGCGGAGGGCAGGTCGATCTTGCCGCCCCATTCAGCGGCCTCTCCGGCCTCATCGGGCACTTGGATCTCCCAGGCCAGCTCCGCGCCGGCCTCGGTGAAGGTGCGGGTCTCACCCTCGGCCGGTGGCGCGGTCAGGCGCAGGTACACATCCAGCTCGCCGTCGGTGACGTAGTCGCCGTCCAGGGAGATGGGTCCGCAGGCGCGCACCACGTAGGCGGGCCAGGCATCCGCACGGTTGTCCAGGACCCAGCCGGCGCTCTGGGTGGGTGCGCCGTCGCAGAGGGTGCCGGAGTCTTCCCAGGCGCTGCCTTGGTCCAGCTGCTCTTGGGTGGAGCCGTCTAGGGTGAATGTGCCGTCGGGTGCAGGGTCCTCGACTGCGGTCATGGTGCTGACCACGCTGCCCTCTCCCAAGATGTTTGAGCCGCCGCAAGCGAGCATGAACCAGAGCACTCTGACCTCCATCAGACCGCGAGTTTAGCCGGTCTGACCGCCCTGCGCCTTTGGGAGGCGCCACTCCTGGGCCAAGAGCCCAAAGACCACATCGTCCACCCAGGCCCCCTTGAAGAAGAGGCTCTTCACAAAGTGCGCCTCCTGCCGCATGCCCAGAGCCTTGGCCATGGCCATCGAAGGCAGGTTCCGGGGGTCCACGGAGCAGAAGATGCGGTGCTTGCCCAGGGTGGAGAAGAGCCAGTCGAAGACCGCCAGCATGGCCTCGTTGGCGTAGCCCTGTCCCTGGTGCGCGGGGGCCAAGCTGATGCCGAACTCGACTTGGTGTCCGTCTTCCAAGAAGTGCAGTCCTAGATCCCCAATCATCGCGCCCTCGTGCAGGCAGAGCGAGA
Source organism: uncultured Pseudomonadota bacterium (assembly GCA_913060515.1). Classification (GTDB taxonomy): domain Bacteria; phylum Myxococcota_A; class UBA796; order UBA796; family CAJQPC01; genus CAJQPC01. The sequence continues at coordinate 34,615 of CAJXRZ010000015.1, forward strand.
GCTGCATCCAGGTGTCCGGCTGGTTTGGGGCCTGCTTGGATTGGGCCAGGCAGAAGGCCTGAGCGGCGCCCAGATCCCCGGGCAGCCAGCCCTGGTACTCAGCCACCCTGGGGTCTGAGCGGTAGCCGAAGAGGGTCTGGGCGTCTTGGCTCTGCATGGGCCGCAAGAGGAGGCGCTCGCTCTGAATCATGGACACTCCGATTCATCTGCCTTCTATCGGGCCAGCGCAGGGTCCAGTGGGTGCAAGGGTAGACTCCCGGACATGTCATCCAAGATCGATCCCGCCCTGGGCCGCCTGGGCAACTTCTTGTACTGGGCGGGGCTGCTGCTCTTTCCAGCCGCCCTGGGCTCTGTGTTCGGCTACTACGCCTCCGACCAGGGGGTGCACTGGCTGCCGGACTACATCGGCGGGGTGCTGGCCATCAGCATGGTGTCCTTTGTGATGGTGATGCTGGGTCGTTGGCTGCGTGGCCGCCTCTTCAAGATGGGCGACAACGGAAAGCGTCTGTCCCGGCGCTTTGTCTTGGCCATGGTGCTCGGAATGCTGGCCTTGGGCATGCGCCTCTGGGTGCACGAGAGCCAAGAGCCCAGCCCCCTGACCGAGCTGGAGGTCAACGACTTTGAGGAGGCCTGGCGCACCGACCTGGACAACTACGTGGAGTTTGAGCGCGGCATGGAGCTGGCCGTGCTCGATCTGGAGCGGCACGCGATGTTTCAGGAGGGCGACCGGGTCCTGAGCGCCGAAGAAGAGTTGCTCTTGCTGGACCGCTGGCGCGCCATCTACGACTACAGCTTTGGCCTGGACCAGATCCGGGTGTTCTACGAAGACTGGTACCGCTTTGACCCCAGCCGGGCGCAGCGCACCTTCCACCTCCGCTCCTTCCTGCTCATGTACGTCTCCGAGCTGGCGCTCTACGAGAAGAGCACCCGCATGGCGCGCCTGATCATTCAGAACAAGGACGCCCAGCGCTTCTTGAACTCCGAGCACCCCGAGCTGGGCCTGGGCGCGGACTCCTTCTCCCACTACCGCACCCAGCTGCACGGCACCGATGAGACCAGTCGAATCCTGGCTCTGCGCCGCTACCGGGACTTCCTGGCCGGCCCCCTGCACGCCCGAAACGACACGGCGGCTCTGGGCTTGGATTGGATGTGGGAGCGGGTGGAGGCCCACCGCCGCGTGATCAACTCTGTGGACCCCATCACCCGCGGCGAGACCAGCATTCGCGGCGACCTACGCTCGGTACACAACGGCCTGAAGCACACCTGGTACCCCGCTCAATCCGGCGTGGCGGAGTGGTTCGGCGACACCCGCCGGCGCCGCATTGGCTGGTACCTCATCACCCCCGAGCAGGTCGCCGAGATCGATCCCGAGCTGCACCCCGGTGACTTGCTGGTCTCTCGCAAGAACTGGTACTTGAGCAACGTGGGCCTGCCTGGATTCTGGCCCCACGCCCTGATCTACTTGGGGGACCCCGACAAGCTGGTGGCCTTCTTTGACGACCCGGAGGTGGACGCCTGGATCCTGGAGAGCACCGGCGAGGCGCTCAGCTTCCAGCAGCTCTTGGAGAGGGAGCATCCCTTGGCGTGGCGGGCCTATGCCGCGGGTCCTGGGCATGAAGGCGAGCACCCCTTTCGTGTGATCGAAGCCACAAGCGAGGGCATTGGATTCTCAACGATGGAGCACGCCGCTGGGGACTACCTGGCCGCCCTGCGCCCAAGGCTGGACAAGGTGGCCCTGGCCCAGTCCGTGCTGGAGTCCTTCAAGCACTACCAGAAGCCCTACGACTACGACTTTGACTTTGCCACCGACCACACCCTGGTCTGCACCGAGCTGGTCTGGCGCGCGCTGCGGCCCGGCCCGGACAAAGACGGCATCGACTGGGAGATGGTCGAGGTCGCTGGCCGCCGCACACTGCCTGCCAACGCGATGGTCGAGCAGTCTGTAGCGGACTGGGACAGCGGTGACCCAGCCGGAGAACGTCAGCTGGATTTCGTGCTGTTCTTGGATGCCCGGGAGCAGGACGGTGTGGCCGTGCGGGCGGGTGAAGAGGCCTTTGTGGAGAGCTGGAAGCGGGTGAAGTGGGACATGGCGCAGCAGTGATCTGAGCCCCTGGACCTGCCGCGAAATTCAAGGGGTCCCTTGACGCCTCAGCAACGGGCCCTACGCTTCGGCCCATGCTCATCCGCCGCCAGAATCCGCGCCATACACGGCCCCCGACCGGGCCGGAGGTACGCGTGCGCTAGGAGTCTCCAGCTCCCCGACATGACGCCCCCTCCGGTTCCGCCTGAGGGGGCGTTGTCGTTTTCGGGGTGTAGCTCAGTTGGTAGAGCGGGCGGTTTGGAACCGTCAGGCCGTAGGTTCGAGCCCTGCCACCCCGACCATCGCTTTTGCGACCCCGTAGCTCAGTTGGTAGAGCGCTCGATTGTTAATCGAATGGCCGCAGGTTCAAGTCCTGCCGGGGTCGCCTTTGTGTTGGCCGTAGCTCAGTTGCTTAGAGCGCCGGGTTGTGATTCCGGAGACACGGGTTCGAGTCCCGTCGGTCACCCCAACAGGGTCCCATTGGAAAACGGTGTTCACTTCCCCCGTGGGATTACAAAGGGTGGGACCCATCACGCAGCAATGGATCGATGACCCCCACCGAATCCCTACACGCACTCTGCACCGCCGAGCAGATCGACCTGCCTGCGATAGCGACCGCGCTGGCCCAGGGGGCCGACCCCAACGCCACCCTCTGGAGCCCCCACTTCTCCTACAGCGACCACCTCACTCCGCTGCTCGTGCTCATGCCACGGCGCACGCCAGGTCCAACTCCAGAACTCCTTCAACTCTTCGTAGAACACGGCGCCGACCCCCTCTGGGCGAGCCCACGGGCGGGCTTCACCGCCCTGCACCTGGCAGCCGCGAGCAATCACACCGCCGTCGTAGAGGCCTTGTTGGATCTGGGCGCCGACGTGAACACCCCCTGCAAGCGGCCTGAGCTGAGCAGCCCCCTGGTGGCCTGCATCCGGCGTGGTCCAAGTCCTGCCACGGCCACCTTTGCGTTGCTGCTCGAGCGTGGCGCCGACGCAAACGCAGCCGGCAGCAACGGGATGACGGCAATCTTCCACGCCATTCAGGCCCGAAGTGACGTGTTCTTGGAGCGGCTGCTGGCCGTGGGCGCCGAGCTCAACCGCAGCTACCCGGGCAGCATCTTTGGGGACACCGCGCTCAGCTGCGCTGTAGACCACTGGCCAGAGTGCATCCCGCGCCTGGTGGCCGCTGGCGCGGACCCCAAGGTCCCCCGGGGAGGCGGCGTCTCCATCCTGTGGAGGCCTGTCTTTGAGGGCAAGCTGGCCTTTGTGGACCAGCTCCTGGCCCTCGGCGCTGACATCGACTTGGTCGACGAGACGGGCCAGACCGTGCTCTCTCGCTACGCCAGCACGGTGCGCCAGTGTGATCCAGAGGTGGTCGCGCACCTTCTGGAGCGGGGGGCGAACCTGCACCACGCCGACCAGGCCGGGAACACCCCCCTGCACAAGGCCGTGCTGGCCCGAGAGGTCAAGTTGGTGCGGCAGCTGATGGAGCAGGGCGCGGATCCGACCACCCCCAACGCCGAGGGACTCTCTGCACAAGCGCTGGCAGACAGCCCGCTGATCTCCGCCGCTGTGGGCCAGCCCAAGCCGACCCAGCCCACAGCCGTGACCGCCCTGGCCCTGGCTTTCCTGCGCGATGGGCTGCCCTTCCAGCACGGAGACTGGCAGTTGATCTGCGAGGGCGGCGTCATCGAGGAGCGCGGCTTTGCGCACGGACGGAGTCGGCGTCGCGTGAGCCCCGTCCAGGTTCAAGAGTACCTGGGCACCATCCTCTTGGAGCAGAGCGAGGCCCTGCCGGCCTTAGAGGCCTTTCTGAATCAAGGGCTGCGCTTCGCCGGGCAGCCCCCCTTGGCTGCCGGCCACGCCCGCAGGACCTTCCTGGAAGAGGAAACAGCGCTCTGCGCACGCTTGGGGCTGACGCTGCAACCCGAGCACGCTGGCCAGCTCGTCGCAGAGGCCCTCGCCGCAGGACTGACGCTGAGCCACGGCGACAAGGAAGGCTGGAATCGCCTGAGCGCTCAGCCCGATGGCCGCTTCCTATACGAAGCTGGCAGCCACTTTGGACCGGAGGGACAAGCCCATGACCTCATGGACAAGGCGACCCTGGTCGCCCGCTGGGCTCGGCGCTTCACCCTGCAGCGCGGTCGGCTGGAGGGTTTTGCATGGGCCGACCTGGACAAGTGTCTGGAGCACCTGAAGCAGCCCACTGTGCGATGTTGGCTCCAGAGAAAGGGCCAGCCGTCTGCTCAGGCCAAGACAAGAACCCCAGAGGAGTAGAGCGATGGAGCTCAAGCAGAAGGGCGAGAACCCCTACGCCGCCCCCCAGTCCCTTGGTGAAGGGGGCTTGGATCCGCTGGATCTGGACGCCATGGGTGCTCCCGGTCTGGGCAAGCGCTTCTTTGCCGTGGTGGTGGACAACATCCTGGTGACCTCTGTGACCACCCTCTGCTTCCTGGCGGTGATGGAGCTCGCCGGAGACTCCCAATGGATCGGCTTGGCCAATGCGGTCATCGGCATCTGCCTGCGCACCGTCTACTACGCCGTGCTGGAGTCCAGCGGCTTGAAGGGCACCCTTGGCAAACGCCTGCTAGGCTTGGCCGTCGTTGACGCTCAGGGCCAGCAGCTCACCTTCGGGCGCTCAGCTGGGCGAGCGGTTTCCCGAAGCCTGCTCATGGCCTTCTCTCTGCCCGGACTCTGGGTGGTCTTCGACAAGCGTGGCAAGGGGATCTGGGACCACATCGCGGGGACCCGGGTGGTGGAGCGCAGCTACCTGTTGATGCTGGAGTCGGAACAGGGCTGACGCACTGCGTCTTGGATCGACGCACGCACTCCCCTTGAAACGTCAACATGCCCGCAGCGCGGGCTTCTTCAGGTTGGCACAGCACTTGCTTTGGCTGGAGCATCCACTCAAAGGCACCGCAATGCTCCTGTCCCTCCTCATCAGCACCGCCTCCGCCAACGAGGCCCCCACGCCCGCCGTCGAAGCGCCGACCAAGGTCCCATCCCTTTGGACGGCACCTCCTCAGCTCGCTGAGCGCGAAGGCCAAGCCCTCGGCCAAATACAGATGTACTCCGCCGTGGCTGCCTCGGCGGCCTTGGGCGCCGCCACGCTCAGCGCCATGACCTTCCAGAGCAGCCGAGACGCGGACTTCAACCGCGATCTCGCCAGGCTGAACGCAGTGGCCTTTGGCAGCACCGGCGTGCTGCTCGGCGCACTGAGCTTGCTGCCAGCCATTCAGCTGGCCAACCACGGCGTGCGGTGGGCACCAAGCTTGGGGGTCGCAAGCATGGCGCTGGGACTCACCAGCCTGGTCATCGCCGCTGACAGCCGCGATGGGGGTATGCCAGCTGACAGCGTCTTCTTGGCGGCAGGCTTGGCCTGGGCCTCCCCCATCCTGGCCTTGAGCGAAGTGCTCCTCTCCAGCCGGGCCGGATGGAAACAGAGTGGGTCAAAGGTAACTTTCCGGCTCATCCCCACCTATCAAGGCGGCAGCGCCACCATGACCTGGAGATTCTGATGCTGACGAGTCTGCTGTTGCTTTTCCTGTTCCGCCGCTGGTTCTTGTCTCGCAAGGAGCGAGAGGCCGTCTTGGACACCCCAAAGGCCAACCCGGCCACACCCGCGGCTTCACCGGTGCCCTTTGGTGCAGGCCTTGCTGTACACCTGGCACAACACGGAGTTGATTGATGCTCTTGCCCCTCCTCACAGCCGCTGCCTTGGCCTCCGAGGCCCCTCCGCCCCCCGAGCCGCCGCCCGTCGAGACGGTTGCGACTTCTGCGAGCGCCTTCTCCGGTCCAGTGGGCCTGCTCTCCTCCAGACCGCCTCAGCTCAGCGGGCTGTATGCGCGCAGCCACGAGCTGGCGGTCTCCGGGGCCCTTGTTGGAATCCTCGCCTACGCGGGTGTGACGAGTCTATGGCTGGGCGCAATCGCCATCGACGGAACCGGACTGGGCGCCGCGTTTGCGACGATCCCTGTCGCCCTACTCGGGCCACCGCTTGTGCTGGCCGCCGGAGTTCTCACCCTGCCTGCGGCCATGCAAATGCGCAAAGAAGGCGTAGAGATGGTTCCCGGCTTTGGTGTCGCATCCATCTTGGCCAGCGCAGTGGGTGGCGCGATGATTGTCACCGGCTGGACGAGCGACGAGCGATATCTGGGCCCTGGGGTCGCGGTGATCGCAAGCGCACCGCTGCTGGTCCTCGCTCAGTGCATTCAGACCAACCGCCGCGGCCACCGGGCTGCAGCAGCGCAGCCCGGCGTCCAGATCGGTGTGCTCCCAATGAAGGGCGGGGCGATGGCCTCCCTAGGCGTGCGCTTCTAGCAACTCACCAAGACATCTCGCTGAAGACCACGTCGGCATCGTAGATGGCCAGCCCGGACCAGGGGGCGTGTTGAATCGCCGGCGTGACCTCGTTCTCGCCCAGCTGCACGAGGGGCTGGCCTTGCTCCCATTCCAGGGACATGGGCAGGGCGCCGCTGGGGGCAGGAATGCTACCGGCATCCCAGAATGTCAAAGAGCCCCCAAGGGTCTCGCCCAAGGTCAGGCTGCCGTCCTGGTGCACGTAGAGCACGGTGTTCTCCTGAGCGCTGGCCCACCCCAGCAGCAGACCGGCCATGAAGTCCCCTTCTGGGACCTCCAAGGTGGCCGAGAACGTGGGGCCCACGTTCTTGACCCGGGCCACCGAGCTGTAGTCGGCAAAGCCGCGAACCGAGTCCGAGCTGCGGTGGGTCCACTCGAGCCACACCGGTGTGAGGGGCTCTTGCTCCCCGATAAGCCAAGTCTCAAACTCGTCTCCGTCGAGGGTCCCAAAGTAGTCGGAGACGCTGACGCTGGCGTCCGCGTCATAGGCCAGCCGGAACGCCTCGAAGGCCTCTGGGTCCAGCTCCATCAGCCAGCGGGTCACAGCGAACCAGAGGGGCCGCTCACCGGGCCAGACATCCTGGGCAATCCAGCCCTGCACATCGGAGCCATTGGCGTCCACGATTCGGATGGCTGCTGCAGAGAAGTCCTCCTGGCTGATCACCGGAAGCCGAGCGATGCGCAGGCACTCCCCGTCCCAGTCGTGGCGGCTCAGGGTCTCTGCCAAACCCTCGGTGTACCAGGCGGCTTGGTTCGAGTCGGGTTGGGCGGCCAGGTGGTGCCACTGGTGGGCCAGCTCGTGCAGGAAGAGAACGTGGTCGTAGTAGTTGGTGGGCTGGTCCCCGGTGTAGGCCGTCTGGCTGCCCCAGTCGTAGTAGCCAGCGCTGCTCGCGGGCGAGGCCCCATCCCGCACCATCGCAGCCTGAAGCGCGCTCTGGTCCCTGTAGAAACCGGCCCGCAAGGGAAGCTGGGTAGGCTCCACCCCAAACCACTCCCCGTAGGCCAACCACGAGGCCTCCGCGAGCAACCCCAGCTCCATGGCCGAGGACTCCGAGCCGTCTACCTCCAAGCGGTAGTGGGTGCTGCTCACAACCCAATCTGAGTCGCTGCCAGCAGCTACGCTGGGGCTCTCTTGAGGACAGTGCCAAGAGGCATCGATGCCGCCACCGGTGTCCTCGATGGCCGTATCGTTGGTGTCGTCGGGCTCGCCGGGGCCTGTGCAGGCCAGAAGAAGTATCAACATGGCCAGAAGCATAGACGAAAGCAGGCGCTACTCGGGGTCGTCCCGTCCCACATTCGTCTCACTCACCACCACTGCGCTCTCTCCGGCACTCTCAAAGCTCACCCGAAAGGCGAAGCGGTCGCAGTGGCTGTAGTAGGCCGGAACATGGGCAAAATGGACCTTCAAGTCGTGCTTTCCCTTGGGAATTTCCAAGAGCTTGCTGGGGCTCTGCCCCTCGCCCAGGCTCAAACCCACAATGCCCGGCTCAGCCTGCACCGTCTCCGGCGCAGCCTCGCAGTCATGCCCCGTCAGGAACTCCACCTTGGTCACCGACAGACGGGTCTTAGGACCGCTGTTCTTGAGCTCAAAGGAGGCCTGTCCCAGCTGGGCAGCGGCTCCCCCGTGCACGTGCATGGCGTGGTCGTCCTGACCGCTGATGCGCAGCTCCCCAAGCGAGGCCACGGTGCCCGCGCTGGACCAGCCGAGCATCAGCAGGAAGACGCTCACTTGGCCTCGGGGGAGGCATCGGGCTCAGCGTCCACGTAGACCTGGCCCTTCACAGCGCGGGCGGCCTCGGCCTGCTCGGCCATGCCGGCCTCTACAGCCTCCTCGTCCGTCAGCCCGTTCTTGGCCGCGTAGTCGCGGATGTCCTGGGTGATCTTCATGCTGCAAAAGCGGGGGCCGCACATGCTGCAGAAGTGGGCCTTCTTGGCGGCGGGCGCTGGCAGAGTGGAGTCGTGGTAGGCCCGGGCGGTCTCAGGGTCCAAGCTCAGGTTGAACTGGTCATCCCAGCGGAACTCGAAGCGGGCACGGGACAAGGCATCGTCGCGCTCTTGGGCGCCGGGGTGTTGCTTGCCCAGATCGGCGGCGTGGGCGGCGATCTTGTAGGCCATCAAACCCTGCTTGACGTCCTCCTTGTTGGGCAGGCCAAGGTGCTCCTTGGGGGTGACGTAGCAGAGCATGGCGCAGCCCTGGGTTCCGATGACCGCCGCGCCGATGGCGCTGGTGATGTGGTCGTAGCCAGGGGCGATGTCCGTGGTCAGTGGGCCCAAGGTGTAGAAGGGGGCCTCGTAGCAGTGCTTGAGCTGCTCGGTCATGTTCTCTTTGATCTTGTGCATGGGCACATGGCCGGGGCCTTCGATCATCACCTGTACGTCGTGCTCCCAAGCGATCTTGGTCAGCTCGCCCAGGGTGTGCAGCTCGCCGAACTGGGCGGCGTCGTTGGCGTCGGCGATGCAGCCGGGACGCAGGCCGTCTCCCAGGGAGAAGCTCACGTCGTACTTCTTCATGACCTCGCAGATCTGGGCGAAGTGCGTGTAGAGGAAGTTCTCCTTGTGGTGCATCAAGCACCAGCCGGCCATCATCGAGCCGCCGCGGGAGACGATGCCGGTCACGCGCTTGGCGGTCATGGGCACGTACTTGAGCAGCACGCCGGCGTGGATGGTGAAGTAGTCCACGCCTTGCTCGGCCTGCTCGACCAAGGTCTCGATGAAGAGATCGATGTTGAGCTTCTCGACCTCGCCGCCAACCTTCTCCAGGCACTGGTAGATCGGCACGGTGCCGATTGGGACGGGGCTGTTGCGCACGATCCACTCACGGGTCTCGTGGATGTCGTGGCCCGTGCTCAGGTCCATCACGGTGTCCGCGCCCCAACGCAGGCTCCACTGCAGCTTCTCAACCTCCTCTTCGATCGACGAGGACACCACGGAGTTGCCGATGTTGGCGTTGACCTTCACAAGGAAGTTCCGGCCGATGATCATCGGCTCCAGCTCAGGGTGGTTGATGTTGGCCGGGATGATGGCGCGGCCGCGCGCGATCTCGGAGCGCACAAAGTCGGGCTCCATCTGCTCACGGATGGCCACGAACTGCATCTCTTCGGTGATCACACCCTTGCGGGCGTAGTGCATCTGAGACTTGTTGGGGTCCGAGGCGCGCTTCTCGGTCCACGGCAGGCGCAGCTTGGGCAGGCCTTCGTGAATCGGGCAGCCCTGGGGACCGCTGGTGTCGTAGAAGTCGTGAACGTCGCCATTGCTCAGGGTGACCTGACGCTTTGGCACGCCGTTCTCGGTGATCTTGACCGCGCCAGTTGCGCCGTTGTCGAAAGTGTTCTCATCCATCGGGGGCCGCCTTTCCTACGCCGGTTTTAGCCGGGTCAGGTTCTGCGGTGTGTTCTCAGGCGCCCACCATGGGCACCACCCGCAGCGGAAGGGGAAAGCTAACCCGCTTCGCGGTAGCGGCGCTTGACCATCCTCATGCCGAAGACTGTCGCGACAATGACCAGGAAGGCGTAGAACCCAAAGCCAAACAGCAACTCCCAGTCGTCCTTCCAAAGGGCCGCGCCGAGCCCAATGCCCAACAGGACCGCGCTCACCAGGCCGGAGATGAGCCACACCTTGCGGCCGGTGTGCCCCAGCTCCGCGGTGGTGGGCTTTGGCGCAACCTTGAAGAGGCCCATGCGTCCTTCCGGCACCTGATCCAAGACCAGCATGCCGTCCTCTGGCGTTCGGTGTAGCCAGCGCATCGCGTCGTTCCAGTACCAGTCGGGCCCCAACACCATCCCCCCATGGCGGGCTGCTGCCTCTGCCATCGCATCAGGGGACGTGCCACCGATTTCGAAGGAGACGTCCGCGAAGCGCACCCTGGGCACCAGCGCCGTCAGGAAGAACTCCAGCAGCAAAGGCATGGCCCCGCCCATGGGCAAAAACACACCTCCTTCCTCGGCAATCATCACCAAACCCTGCCGACCCCACATCCCCTTAGAGTGGCGGGCAAAGGTGATGAAGGCTGGGTGGGTGACCGCAGCGCCCCCCAGCCCGCCCATCACAACAACCTCGTTGGCGGGGCGCTGACCGTGCCGCCGCACCAGAACCCAGACCAAGCGCCCGGCCGCCACAGCGCAGAGGAGCGCACACACCGCTGCAGGCAGGCTCTCTAGCGAAACGGCCAAGTACAGGCAGGCCACCATCCCCCCCAGCGCCGGGGGCAACATCAGAGCGGCAAAGAGCGAGTGTCCGAGACGTAAGGTGACCATGAACGGACTCTATCGCTGTGCCTATATCGACGCCCCAACCCGCAGGCTCAGGGTCAGACTGCCGCTCAGGTCATCCGGCCACGGCCAGGGCTTGATCAGACTGGCCAAGCAGGCCTCCCGCTCGGGATCGGGGTGACGGGCTTGGGCACGGCCACCGCTCAGGTCAATCTGGATCTGGTCCAGCTCGCCGAGCTCCTCTGCGCTGTAGCAGACCGAGAGCTGCGGCACGTAGCGCTCGACCACGTAGGTGCTCACGGCCAGGTCGCCCAGGCCGAGGAAGGCCAGGTCTTCGGCTGTGACGCGCACTCTCAGAGGTGCCGCGGTGTCTTGAACTTCAAAGTCGGGATCCAGGCGCTGCGCATCCACCCCAAAGGCCAAGCGCGTGACGTGGTCGGGCAGCTGAACCAGTCCAAGCTGGGGGTCCGGCTCGGCGCTCCAGGCGGCAATCACCAGTCCGATGCCCAGCGCACCGGCACTGGCCAAACAGGCTGCAAAGATCTTGGCTTCGGACACGCCGCTCCCTGGGGCTCCCTACCCTGACACGGCGGAGCACCGCTTGGTTCCCAGAAACTAGCGGGAGGCGGGGTTGCGTGCAGGGCCTTGCCGTCTGGGCTGCTCCTGGTGCGGCGCTTTCTCCGGTGCATCTGGGGCCAGGTTCCACGCTCCCAGCCCCAGGAGCGGCAGCAAGAGGCCCCAAGAGAAGCGCTCGGGCAGAGCGGCCGAGGCGAGCAAGACCAGCACGGCCAGCGGGCCCAGGTAGTACTCGTAGTTGCCCGCCTCAAAGCTCCAGATCGCGGGCAAGGCCAGCAAGGGCCAGAGCCAGAGCCACAAAGCATGACGGTGCTCAGGACGCAGCCGCCAGTGCAGCGCGCTGCCGAGCAGGGAGAAGGCGGCCAAGAGGCTGGGCAGCACCCAGGTCACGGTCTCGCGGGCCTGGCCATGTTCTGGCAGGCGCGCCAAGGCGTAGGCCAGGGCGTGGCGTGCCCGCATCGAGATCTGGTCGTTGAGGGGACGATCCGCCCCCTCCCGAAGCTCTCCGAAGACCAGCTCGGTGGCGATCTGCGGGAGGGGCTTTCCCGTGTCCAGTTGGCTGTAGAGGGCCAGAGCGTATGCGCCCAGAACGGTGACCCCGAGCACCAGCAGGGTCTGCAGCAGATCACGTCCCCGACGCTCGGCTCCCACCAGCGAGGTCAGCAAGAGCGCCGGCACCGCCAGCAGCATGGTCTTGTGGCAGAGAATGGCCACCGCCAGGAGCACACCGAGCAGCCCTGCCCGCTTGCCGCTGACCGCGACAGCAGCCGCCAGCAGGGTCAGGCCGACCGCCAGGATGTGCACCTCGTAGGCCGTGCCATGGGCCCACCACCCCTGGCTGACACCGACCAGCGCCGCGCAGAGCGCAGCGCCACCGCGTCCCAGTCCGATGGCCAGTCCAAGGCTGCAGAGGGCACCCACGGCCAACCCGCCCGAGGCCGCTGAGAGCAGGCCGCTGATGAAGGCCGGGTCCTGAGCGGGAAAGGCTTGGAGCAAGGCGTAGAGCGGCAGTCCAGCGATGAGGTGCTGGGCGTGCATCCAGTGGCCGCTCTGGGCCATCTCCAGGAAGGCCGCGCCGTCCGGCTCCGGACCGCTGGCCAGGTTCAGGGCGTAGAGCACAAAGCTTAGAAGTCCCAAGACAATGGGCAAGCCGACACGCCATGGGCGCGGGAGCGATTCCGATCGCGAGTCCAAAAAGCCCATTGACACCTGCTGAGAGGGAGACTAAATGCCGGGGGCTCATCGAGCCACATTTGCGGAAGTGGTGGAATGGCAGACACGCTAGCCTCAGGAGCTAGTGGGATAAAACCCGTGGGGGTTCGACTCCCCCCTTCCGCACCATTGAAAGCCTCGGACTTCGGTCCGAGGCTTTTTCGGTTTCTGGAGGGGGACCCCAGGTCCCCCTGGTTCGTGCAGAGCACGAACACCCCCCGGGCTCCCGGACTTCGGTCCGAGGCTTTTTCGGTTTCTGGAGGGACCCCGGAGCGCTCAGTCCCCCATCTCCACCAGCCTCAGGTAGGTCGAGCTGTGGTGCTGGTAGACCACCTGGTCCAGCCACGATGCTTTGCGCTGAGGCACCGCAGGCAGGACAGTCGGCATGGGGCCAGGCTGGACGTAGTCGGTCGCGGCCACAGCAAAGAGGCCTAGGAGCACACCGACATCCAAGAGCGAGGGCTTGTAGTTCCCGTAGACCTCCAAGACCGGCTCGAGCTTTGCAAAGAGCAAGGGCGCGATGTCCAAGGGGTTCTCCACACGCCAGTCATCACTGGGGGTCAGGCTGTTGAGGTAGTCGGCGAAGATCCCGTTCCCCGGCGAGAGCCCCGCGAAGGACATCAGGTCCATTCTCGGTGGCCGCTGCAGGCCTGCGAGCGCAGCATGTAGGGCGGCGAACAAGGGTCCCGTCAGGGTGCCACCCAAGCTGTGCCCGGTCACGGCGAGGGTCTTCAGCTCTGGCTGGCTCCGGAGGAAGCTCACCATGTCCACCTGAGGAGCCCGGTGATTGGGCACCAAGTCCAAGAGCACGGCCAGGCCCGTCGCGGCCCCCTTGGAGAGCAGCGCCTCTGCCGGCGCGCCCCCATCAAAGCTTGAAAAAGGCACGGTGCTGTCGATCGCAAAGTCCTGCTCGAACCAGGCCTCCAGACTCCAAGCGTCCGTTCCCCGAATCACGACGGTGGCGGCCCCAGTAGCCTTCGAACGCACGATGAAAGCCAGACCGTAGGGCGTGCCCACGCCGCTGCTCTTCCACGCCGGCCCCCACACCACACTCAAGTCCGGGTCGAGTTGGGTCACCAGCCTTGGAATCTCTTGCGCATCGGAGTAGGCGATGTGTGAGAGCTGCATCATTCGGGTCTTGTTCAGCATGGTGTTCTCCGAGCCCCCCGGGGAGCCGCGGAACCCGACGGGGTCCCGCCATGAACATCACGCCTGTGCTGCAACAAGACCATTGCGGCGGCTTGCGACGGCTTTCAACCCTCCGAAGCCTCCTGCTCAACGAGCTTCAGATAGATCTTGAAGCGGTGCTGGCTCACCAGCTGCAAGACCCAAGTGGGTGCCAGCTTGTGGAACACCCGTGGCAACACACTCGCCGCCCCTCCAGGTTGCACAAAGGTGGTTGCGGCGGCATCGAAGCGCTTGTTGACCAGCGCGACCTCCAAGGCTCCAGGGGCAATCTTCTCGCTGTCATAGATGCCCAGGACCGCCTCCCGGCTGGCAAAGAAGTGGGGGGCGACGTCCAGGGGATTGACCACCCTCCACCCTGATCTTGGGGTGAGGGAGTCCAGGTAGTCGGCGAAGGCCTGGTTCCCAGGCGTCAGAGCCGCGAAGGACATCAGGTCCATGCTGAGTGCCGCCCCCATCTCGGCCTTCAGCTTTGCGAAGAGTGGGCCCGTCAGCGTCCCCCCCAGGCTGTGTCCGGTGACCGCGATCGACTTGAGGTCCTTCTGAGCGCGAAGAAAGTCCACCATGGTGCCCTGGCCTGCACAGCCAGCCTCGGGCACAAGTTCGAGCAGGTAGCCCAGTCCATTGGCGGTGCCCTGGGACAGCACGGCCGCTGGCGGAGCGCTTGAGACGAAGCTGCTGAAAGGCACCGTCTTGCCAATGTCAAAGTCCTCCTGAACCCAGGCCTTTTCACTGAGAATGGCGGTGCCACGAATGGCCACTGTGTAGTTCCCAGTCGAGGCGGACTTGGTGATGAAGGCCGAGCAGTAGGGAATTCCGAGCGCACGGGTCTTCACACCTGGCCCCCAGACCACGCTCAAATCCGGGTCGTAGGCGGACACTTGATCCGCGAGCTCTTTGGCTTTGCTGTGGGCGATTGCGCACAGCTTCATCATCTGAATCTTGCTCAACATGTAAATCTCCAATGGCGTTCGCCTGCTCTGGGCAGGGTGCTTTGAGTTCAACTTCCCAAGCAAGATCACCGCAGGGCCCGCAGAAGGCGATTGCGCAGGCTTTCAGCAGATTTCGTCACGACGCAGACTCCGGACTTGGACCCCGCGCAGTGGGCCCTGCGCTCCCCCACACAGCGCAACACTCGGTCCATGGCCAGCCTCTTCCACATCCGAACAAAACGGCGCGCAGACCTTGGGGCGCGCTGCGTCCTGGGACGCGCATCCACCTGCGGGCTCACCTTGAGTGATCCGCGCGTCTCCGGCGAGCACGCTGTGATCTGGTGGGACGAGGGCTGGTGGATTCGAGACTTGGCGTCCCGCAACGGCACCTTCTTGGATGGGCAGCGCCTGGACAACAGCCCCCACCGCATCGCGCGGGACAGCCGAATCGGCCTGGGCGGGTCCGATGATGGCTGGACCTTGGCCGATGAGACCGCGCCAGGTCCCAGCGCAACTGGTCCCCAGGGCCAACACATCTCCGGCAGCTTCGATCTGCTCATGCTGCCCGGCGACGATGCCCCCCTGGCCGCCATCTTCATGGACGCCAAGCAGCGCTGGGTGGTCGAGCAAGACGGCAAGCTCCGGGCCGTGGTGAACGGCGAGAGCATTCAGCTTCAGGGGGAGGAGTGGATCTTGGCCCTGCCCGAAGCCCTCCCACAGACTCGGGAGTCTTCCGCGCTGATGCTCAACGACATCACCCTCGCCTTCGAGGTCAGTCTGGACGAGGAGCACGTCGCCGTCTCCCTACAGGCCCCCGGCAAGGAGCTGCCCCTGGGCAGCCGCTCCCACCACTTCGCCCTGCTGGCCCTGTCCAGAGCCTGGCTGGACGACCCGGACAGCCCATCGGGCGAGCGGGGCTGGGTCTACCAGGATGAGCTGGCCAAGCAGCTGGGCATTGAGATGAGTCTGTTGCACATCCACATCCACCGCGCCAGACGGCAGCTGATGGATGCGGAGATCTTGAACGCCGCCGCCATTGTGCAGAGGCGGCCAGCGAGCGGGCAGATCCGGATTGGGACTCCCGGGGTCGTCGTCTCCTCCGCCTAAGAAGCCCCGTGAAAGCGGCTGAAATCAGCTGAAGGTGACCCGCGGGGGCCGCTTCAGTTTTACTGCGCCTCGAAGCCAAGGTTCAACGATCCAGCGCTTCGGCAACCCTTGATTGGAGTCCTTAGAATGTCCCAGCCCAACCACCCCATGTACGCAGTTCTGATTGGAATTGATGAATACGAGAACGCCGCCACTCTGGAGGGACCGACCCAGGACCTGAAGCTGATGGGGGATCTGTGTGACAGCTTGAAGATCCTGAAGAAGAACCGGAAGGTTCTGGCCGGAAAGGGCGCGACGGTCGCCAAGATCCAGAGCGCCCTGGACTGGCTGGAGGAGGCCTTGGACGACGAGAACGCGACCGCCCTGGTTCACTTCTCCGGACATGGCACGCTCTTCAACCAGAGCGGACTGGACGACACCTTGGCTCTGGCCGCCTACGACTTTGCGCCCGACGCTCAGGCCAGCGCCAGTGACCAGGGCCTGCTGACCATTCGAGCCTTGGCGGCGCGCTTTGGTAAGCCCAAGCGAAAGGCCACGGAGACCGTGAAGCTGACCCCTTCCAAGAAGGACGAGGTGACCACCGCGCACCTCGACGCCCTGGCCGAGACCAAGCTGGCCCGCATCACCTTCGTGCTGGACTGCTGCTGGAATCAGGAGGAGCTCTCCAGCAGCACGTGCGTGCACTTGCCCCTGATGAGCTACCGCATGTTCTTGGGCTGCTCCCGCAACGATGCGGCCAATGAGATCTGGATGGACGGCCAGAAGGTGGGCGCCTTTACCTGGGCCCTGACCACGGCTCTGTCTCGTTGGACGGTGAAACAACACGATGGAAACCAGCAGATGACCGTCACCCACGCCAAGCTGATGGACCGGGTGCACCACCTGTTCTCGGCCTTGAGCATCAAGGGACAGACGCCGATGCTGGCCGGACCAAGAGTCCTGGACATTCTGCCGGTGTTCCAGCGCTCGATGGACTGGGACGCGGGGGCGGTGCTGAGTGAGGAGCCGGATGTGGTGGATGATCACCGGCAGTTGTGGGGTGGGGATGACGTCGCTGGACTCACCTACGAGCTAGTTTGGGGGGGGGAGCAACCCCACAACGACAGCGGTAGGCCAGATACTTGTTGTCGCAGAGGGGGATGGAACTCCCCTGGGGACAGAAACTTGGCAGTTCCTTTTGGACGCCGACACGTGGCTCGGGAACGACCTGAACGACGACACTCTGACTATCAGCGAGTCAACAAGCATGGATGGACCATTCACCTACGAATGGACATGGAACCGCGAGACAGGTCCGGCGTCCGGTACCCCCCAGTCCGGGTCGAACACCCTTCTCTACGCCTACTCTTCCGGCGGTGTGACCAGAGCAGTTCTGGAGATAGGTACAAGCACCATTACAAAGCCCGATGGGAGCACCAGGGTCGTGCTCTCGACCGTCCAGTGGTGGTGCCACCGCACGGAACTCGAGGGTGACCGCACTTTCGATCCGACTTTTGGGCAAACTGCCGGTGCCGAATACAGCCGCACCACCAGCCCGCTTACGATGCAAAACATGAAGTGCTTCAAACAACAGAAACGATAGTTCCTGGACGGGGGCGGAGTGCCATTACCAACCTAAACCCAGCGTTCACCAGCTGATCCCCCTGTCGGACCGCCATTCTCATCGCGGTCCGGCAGGTTGCAGCGCGAGCTGAGAAGCTTCCACGCCGCATCTCCGGCAGCTCCTCAGGACCCAAGTCCCAATCCGGCACCAGCCGCCCAGCCACAACCCGCCCCCCTTGGTGGGTCCAGGCGTTCCCCATCACATCCCCAATGTTGCCGCTCATGCCCCGCACCCCGTACGGAGACAGATCCCGACTCAACTCAGACACCGGTCGAACCGTCGGCATGTTCGGCGTAGACGACACCATCACCGTCGCCGTCGGCTCCAGCACCCACCCAGTCGGGAACCAACGCCCATCGGCCCCCCGAGCGGCCTTCTCCCACTCCACCCCATGCGGCAAACGCAGCGCCAGTCCAGTCTGCTCTCGACGCCACGCCACATAGGCACACATGCTGGTCCAGGGCACAGACGCCATGGGCGCCTGAAGCGAGATCCCGGCCTTGGTGTACACCCAGCGCCCGTCCACCCGCTCCATCACCGGCTTCTTGCCACCCACAGACGCCATGGCCACCGGCACATGCTGCCGCGCCTCCGACTCGGGCAAGGCGTTCACGAACGCCAGATACTGCTCCACCGTGACCGGGTCCGTGGCCAAGTAGAAGGCCTCCACCCAAACCCGTCCCAAGCGCACAGGGTCCACAGCGTCGGGGTCCCCCCCGGGCTCAAACCAGCCCGCAGCGATGTACTGCATCCCCGGAATCCCCTCCACCGGAACCGGGTGGACGTAGGGCTCCTGCTCCCCTGGCGCGATGTCTACGCTGTGCTCCCCGCGCCTCACACAGACCGGGATGCGCAGGGGCACGCGGCCCTCGGCGAGCAGCTCCAACAGATAGCTGCCGGCGGGCACCGTGACCTCGACTAGGGGGGTGGTGCCCAGAGCTGTGCGCGCCCCATGAACCAAGCAGCGGTCCACTTCTTCAAAGCGAATCAGGCTCGCTCTACATTCCACCTCGGTGACCAAGGTGAAGCTGCCCAAGCCCTGGAGCAGGTCCCCGTAGCGGCCGTCGTCGTGCTCCCGCAAGAAGCGCTCATTGCGTACGATCTCCACCTGCTGACCGGAGCGCTCCGCCTCCCGCAAGCGCCGGGCATAGTGCTCCGCCAGGCGCGCCTTGGTGGGTGCGTGCTCCGGCAAGTGGGAGAGGTTGGCCTGCAGAACCTTGACCCACTCGGTCTCGACCACAGCGGCGTCGATCTCCAGCTTCTTGGCCCGGTCTTCCAGAGCCCACAGGGGCCGCTTCTTGTCCAAAGGGTCGTGGTCCAGGACGCCGGGCTTGGCGACGTTGACTGCCTCCCACAGAGCGTCGATCTGCTCCCGCAGTTGGGCCAACCTCGGCGCCAGGACGTCGGCCTTGGCCAGGCCCTCCTCCGCCAGAGAGCGCCGCTTGCTGTCATCCAGCCACTTCCGCAGGGACTCCAGCACGACTTGGCCGCTGGGCCGGGATGCGCTGTCTCTCTGGCTTGCCTGCTGGGCCAAGGCTTCGAGCACCGGGTCCGGGGCCACCCCCTCTTGGATCCACGCGATGAGCTGGCCCAAGGCATACACATCCGCCGCAGGCCCAACCCGGCCACCCTCAAAGCGGTTCTGCTCCGGCGCCATCCAGCGCGGGGTGCCCAAGCGACCCTGTGCCGTGGTCGCATCCAGCTCCCCTTCCCACTGGGCGATGCCCCAGTCCAAGACACGCACCTGTCCAAAGGCCCCAATCATCACGTTGGAGGGCTTCAGATCCCGGTGCACCACGCCCTGGGCGTGCACATAGACCACCGCATCGGCGATCTCACACAGGACTTGGACGCGGCGCTCCATAGACTGCTTCGAGACGCACGCTAGCCAGGTTGTGCCGCTGACCTCGGCCATGGTGAACCACAGGCGGCCGTCTTCGAGCTGCCCCAAGTCCTGGACGGCGACCACGGCGGGGTGGCGCAGCTGGGCGGTGAGCCGGGCCTCGACCATGAAGCGCTGGGCGGAGACGACCTCGAGCGAGGCGGCCAGGGGCAGGATCTTGATGGCCAGGTCCAGCCCCAAGCGGGAATCGTGCACCCGGCGGACTTGGGCCATGCCGCCCGTGCCGATCTGCCCCATGTCGGTGTAGCGCGCGGGCAAGCCGGCGTGGGGGGCGTGGCCGATGGACGCGGCGGAGGCATCTCCTGCATCGATGGTCGGATCCAGAGCGATGGCCTCTCCCTGCCTTCGACCAGAGAGTACAGCAGAGGCCGCCGCGGCCCGCCTTGACACCCTAGCTATCTACAGGTAGGCCCAAGCCATGCCCTCCCCTGACCGCCGCACAGAGCTCCTGGACTTGGCCCAGATCATGATCCAAGAGCGGGGCTACAACGCTTTCTCTTTCAAGGACTTGGCCACATCCGTGGGCATCAAGACGGCCAGCGTTCACTACCACTTTCCCTCCAAGGGCGCCCTGGGTCTGCAGGTGATGCAGCGCTACCTGGAGCAGCTGGAAGAGCGCCTGCTTGCCTGGCGCAAGCTGCCCCATGAGACCGCTCGCTTGCGCGCTTTTGTGGCTGGTTATCGGCAGACCCAAGTCAGCGGTGCGATCTGCTTGTGCGGCTCGATGGCATCGGACATCCAGACCCTCGAGACGCCCATTCGCAGCCCGATCCAGAGCTACTTGGAGGAGAGCGAGGCTTGGGTGGCTCAGTGCATCCAAGCTGGCCTCGACAGCGGGGAGTTTCACAGTGGGCTCCCCGCACAGACCCTGGCCCTGAGCCTGCTCGCCAGTCTCCAGGGCGCCCTGATCCTCTCCAGAGCCCAATCCACGGACCAGCTGCTCGAGGCAGTGGAGCAAAGCTTCTTCGGCTCCCTTGGCGTGTTAGCTGACCGGCCATGAGCCAGCGCATCCCCATCTTTGAAGGCCAAGTCGTCGACCTCGGACTGGAGCAGGTCACCCTGCCCAACGGAAACGAGGTCACCTTGGAGGTGGTGCGTCACCCCGGCGCCAGCGCGGTCCTACCCGTGCACGAAGACGGCACGGTGACCTTGGTCTACCAGTTCCGCCACGCAGGCGGCGGCATGCACTACGAGGTGCCCGCCGGCAAGCTGGACGAGGGAGAGCTGCCCGAGAAGTGCGCCCGGAGAGAGCTGAAGGAAGAGGTGGGCCTGAGCTGCCAGAAGCTGCAGCGTCTGGGCTACATCCACACCACCCCGGGCTTCTGTGACGAGCTCATCCACCTCTTCATGGCCACCGGCCTGGAGCAGGGAGAGGCGGCGCTGGAGGACGATGAGTACCTCAAGCCGGTGCGCATGCCCTTCAGCCAGGCGCTGGAGATGGTGCACAACGGGGACATCACCGACGCCAAGACGATGTTGGCGCTGATGTTGGCTGAGAAGCACCTGTCCTAGCGCAGGGCTTGGTGCCTTTGGATGCGGTCACATTCGGACCCGGCTCAGCGTACGCAAGCGCACCGGGACACGCATGTCGCGATTCCCATTCCCAGGTCTAGCAAGACTCTGCGATGATCCCCACCCACTGCGGGTCGACGGGTTTGGCACGGAACCTGCTACAGCTTCTACAGACACTGGAAGGCTCCCTATGCGTTCACACCACCTCCTGATTCTGGCCACCCTCGGACTTGCCGGCTGCTCCTCCTATGAGATGGCGATGGACGCCGACTACGGCGACACAGGCTGGCAAGGCGCCGCCGACACAGGCCGCTCCGAAGACGAGGGCGACGACACCGACCTGGGCTCCGAGACAGAGGCCGACTTCCTCAAGCTGGCCCCCTCGGCGACCAACGTCTACGTCTTCGTCGTCAACAGCGCCCGCAACACCGTCAGCCGCATCTCCGTACCTGAGTTGGACGTGTTGACGACGGAGGTTGGCGTTGACCCCACCGTGGCCGTCACCACCCAGGACTACAGCCGCGCCGTGGTCTTCAACGCGGGCTCGGACGAGGTCAGCCTGATCGACGCGGAGACCATGGAGGTCAGCAACGTCGAGGTGCGCTCCAACTACAACAACATGCTGCTCTCGGGGGACGGCACCTGGGCCCTGGTCTACAACGACGCCGACCTGCCCCAAGGGACCAGCACCGGGAACCTGCAGTCCTTCAACGAGATCTCCCTGGTCAACACTCTGACCGGCGAGCACACCTCTATGGCCGTGGGCTTCCACCCCCGTCAGGCGGCCTTCACCCCGGACTCCAGCCAAGTCTTGGTGGTCGCAGACGGCACGATGGCCATCCTGGACCTGGACGCCGAGATCATCAAACCGCGCCTGGTCGAGCTCGACGAGGGCTCCTTGGACCCAGCTCGGGCCGAGGAAGTGGTCATCGAGCCCACAGGCGCCTTCGCCTTTGTACGCCAATTCGGCGAGGACGAGCTGGTGGTCGTGGACCTGGCCACCGAGGGCCTGTCCCGTGTCGACATTGGCTTCAACCCCACAGACCTGGACCTGAGCCCCGACGGAACCCAAGCGGTGGTCGTCAGCCGCGGCTCCAACGAGCTGTACATCTTGGATGCCCAGAACCCCCTGGGGGGCTCCCGCGTGGTGACCCTCCCCGAGGGCGAGACCTTGGGCAGTCTTCAGTTTAGCCCGGATGGCACCAAGGGAATCCTCTTCACCACGGCCAGCCCAGTGGCCCACTACACCACCTGGGATGTGGCCACGGACGAGGTCAAGGTGCGGGACCTAGAAAAGCCCGTAGAGTCGGTCTCCGTCTCACCAACGGGCGGCACCCTGTTGGTCCTCCATTCCCTGGAAGACGACCCGGAGACCCCGAGCTCCAGTCCCTTCTACGGCAAGCACGCCCTAACGATGATCGACCTGGACAGCTTCCTGGCCAATCCTCTGCTGCTGCCCGCAAAGCCCAGCGCCACGGCCAACAGCGCCGATGGCCTCTACGGCTACTTCATCATGGACGGCGTGTCCTCGCTGGCGGTGCTTCGCTACGAGCAGCTGCTCTTCGACGAGGTGCCCCTGCGCTCGGACCCGGTTCACTTGGGGGTGCTCCCCGAGTCCTCCCTGGCCTTTGTAAACCAAGAGCATCCTCTGGGCCGCCTGAGCTTCTACGAGCCCAGCACCGAGGAGCTGCAGACCATCACCGGCTTTGAGCTGAACGCTGAGATCGAGCACTGAAATGAGCACTCTTCTTCTTCTTCTCTCCGCGTGCAACGTCAACAACCCTGGCCTGGACGCCCTCTGGAACCCCGAGCCCGTCGCTGCCAATGACGGCTTGTACTTCACCCTCCCCCACGCAGGCGCCTTGGTACGCGTGCAGCAAGACGGCAGCTATGTCGAGGTCGACCTGAACGGCGCCCTGGCCAAGACCGTGGAGCTGGCCCCCGACGGCGAGACCCTGGTGGTCTTTGCCCAGACCACCTCCTGCGAGGACGGCGACGAGCGCGACGTCACCCAGGAGGACTGCCTGGACAGCGGCGGCGAATTGGTCAATCACCAAGAGCTGCAAGTGGTGCGCGACGGCGTCTCTCAGGGCTCGCCCATCGAGATACCCCGACACTTCAATCGCTTGACCTTCACCTCCGATGGCAGCCAAGCCGTGGCCTGGTTGGAGTTTACCAACGAGACCGTGCTGGACATCTCCGCGGTGGACAACCTGACCGAGGTGGTCTTTGTGGACCTGGCCTCGGTCATCGCAACGCCCGTGGCCATCGGCGACGTGGCCGACCGCATCCTCTTTGACCAAGACGACACCAAGGCGCTGATTCTCTCGCGCTCCCAGGTCGCCGTGGTCGAGCTGACCAGCGGCGACTATGAGCGAGAAGTCACCTTCCCACTGGCTTTGGACGTAGACGACCAAGTGCTGCCCACCGACTTGGTGCTTACCGCAGATGGCCGCTACGCCCTGCTGACCATCCAAGGCAGCGGCGACTTGTACGTGCTGGACTTGGTGGCCGAGTCCATCAACATCGTCAGCTTGGACGCCGTGCCCACCGACCTGGTCGTTGAGCCCACGATGGACACCAGCGTGCTGGTCTACGGCAGCCAAGCCCGCCTGGATCTGCTGGACCACAAGTTCTTTGAGCTCACCCCCATCGAGCTGGAGGAGCCTGTCACGACCATCCACATGCTGGACGGCCAAGCATTCGTGCTCAATACGGTCAACGCCGGAGCCAAGGACGCCTACCGCGTGGACCTGGAGACCGGCGAGCTGACCGAGTACCGTCTGGAGAACCCGGCCTTCGACAGCCAGATTCACCCGGACGGCAACTACGCGGTGGCCTTCACCAACCCAGAGGGTGGATTTGGCAGCGGCGTCGAGGCGCTCTTCGACCAGAACTACGGCGTGGAGCTGCTGGACATGGCCTCGGACGACTCCGTTCCCCTGGTCGCCGCCGGTGAGCCCATCGGCCTGGCCTTCCGAGGCAGTGGAATTGAGAGCCAGGCCCTGGTCCTGGTGCGTGGCTACGACGACTTGATGCAGGTGGATCTGGCCCGGGCCACCTCGACCCCCTTGGCGCTGGAGGACACCCCCTTGGGCATCGGCGCCTTGGGCGACACCTTCTACATCACCCTCGAGAGCCCCCTGGGCATGGTCAGCTTCTTGAGTCCGGACGGAAAGGTGACCACCGCCACCAACTTTGCCGAGATCGGCCTGCTCCCCGCAGAGCCACTGCTCATCGACCGCAGCGCCAGCGAGGACAACTGATATGACCCTTCTTCTCGCAGCACTGCTGAGCAGCCCCGCCCAAGCCCAGGACGCCTGGAGCAAGGGCATGAGCCTTCACGTGACCGGCGGCGGGCTTCCCATCGTCGACCAGGGTCTGGGTGAGCTCTACGACTACAACCAGTGGCCCAAAGATCCCGGGCTGCGCTTTGGCTACAGCTTCTCCCAGCGCACCGAGCTGCTCGTCACGGCCACCGGAAGCACCCGCTCCCGCAGCCTCTCGGCCGACGGGGACAGCTTCTTCGGCACCCGCCTGAACACCTTCACCTACGGGGCCGGCGCCCGCATCGTGGGGGACTCGACCTTCCACCCCTACGCCGCCGCCCAGCTCCGCCTCTTCCAGGCGGGTCTGCGCCTGGATGGAGATGAGGACGAAGAGGAGAACCTGGACTACTCGGTCTCTCGGGTCTTCACGCCGGGTGCGACTGGCGCCCTGGGGCTTGAGCTGCGCCCGCAGCCCAACTGGTCTGTGCAGCCCAGCTTCTTCGTGGAAGCGAACTACACCTGGAGCTTGGTGGCTCAGGTTGGCGAGCTCGGTCCCGCGCAGTTCAAGGGACTGACGGCCCAAGCTGGAATTGGCGTGCGCTTCTGAGCTGGATCGCGGAAAGCTGACATCGCTCAAACACCGCCTTGTCAGCAGCTCATGGGCCCGCTACCCAATGGGTGATTCTCAGGCGAGAGATGCCTGGACCCAACCCACCGGGAGTACCCCATGAGCTACAGCATCGACGACATCGAGGGCGTTGGCCCTGCACGCAAGGCCAAGTTCAACGAGGCAGGCGTCAAGACCACCGCTGACCTGCTGGAGAAGGGCGCCACCCCCGCCGGCCGCAAGGCACTGGCCGAGGCCACCGGCATCGACGGCAAGACCCTGTTGACCCTGACCAACCAGGCCGACCTGATGCGCATCAAGGGCGTGGCGGGCCAGTGGGCCGAGCTGCTCCAGGCCAGCGGTGTCGACACCGTCAAGGAGCTGCGCAACCGCAACGCGGCCAACCTCGCCAAGAAGATGGAGGAGGTCAACGCAGAGAAGAACCTCACCAACGGCGAGATCTCCGAGAAGCGCGTGACGGCCTGGGTTGAAGAGGCCAAGGGCATGGATCCCATCCTGAGCTACTAAGATCTTTCTGGATCTGAGAAGGCCGGGTTCCCTTGGGGATCCGGCCTTTTCTCTGTCCTTGGCAGCCTACTCTTTGGCAGGCATCCGATAGGGCTCTATCAGAAAGTCTGGGTAGCGCGCCTCCTCCCGCTCCAGGGCTTCCCGCAGGCGTGCCAGGGTGTCCTCGTAGGCGGGATCCTCGGACAGATTGACCTCTTCGTCGGGGTCCAGCTCCAAGTTGTAGAGCTGCACATCCGGGCCGCCGTTGGGGAAGGCGAATCCGTTGTGGAAGCAGGCCTTGTAGACCCCCTTCTGGATCATGCGTCCCTGGGGCTCCCCTTCGGGGTTGAAGCTCAGGTAGCTCAGGGCTTGCTGGGGCCCCAGCTCGGGAGCCTGTGCGCGCAAGGCATCGCCCGCCGGCTGACCCACGGTGCCCTTGGGGACAGGCACATCACAGAGCGAGAGCAGCGTGGGCAGCAGATCCATCGAAGAGAGCGGCCCGGCATAGTCCACCCCAGCCGGCACCAGCTCCGGGCAGGTAAAGATGGCCGAGATGCGACTGGCCGCTGCGAAGAAGTCCGTCTTGAGGAACAGGCCCTTGTCCCCGGCCATGACCCCGTGGTCCGACTGAAAGAGGATCAAGGTCTTCTCGAGCAATCCTTGCTGCTCCAGGAAGTCCAGCATCTGCCCGAGCAGCGCGTCCATGTACAAGAGGTAGCCGAACTGCCTGGCCCGAATGAGGCCACGGTGCCGTGGTTCCAGATCGGCCCACCCACGCTGGCCTATTAAGCGCCTGGCCATGGCCGAGTCCAGGTAGCCTTCGCGGTCCCAAGGCTCCTCGGCCAAGGTCTCGGGTTCCAGGGCGTACCAGAAGGCTTCCGGCATGCTGTAGGGGTGGTGCGGCCCCAGCTGAGAGAGGTTGACCAGCCAGGGTTGCCCCTGATCCTCCAAGCGCGCGATGGCGGCCATGGCTTCTTGCTGGAGCACGTGGTCTGGGTCTTGAGACTGGGGCCGAATCTGCCCCCCAAAGGGCACGCCGGTCAGGGCCTCGATCTCGTCGAAGACGACCTGGTCATCAGGGTCTTTCCAGGTCTCTTCTCCCTCCACTTGGTAGCCCTTGGCCAGCTCCCGAAAGTCGGGGTGCTTGCGGTGCAGCCAGCGCTGATAGCCCCAGAGAAGGGCCCCGTCCTCGTCGTTGTTGCTGTGCTGTTTGCCGTAGAGCTCGCAGGCAAAGCCGGCGTCCGAGAAGGCCTGGATCAGGCTGGGAACGGCCTCGTTGAGCTGGTAGTTGTTCCCGATCTGCGCGTTGGTCAGGCTGGGCAGCCCGCTGAGCCAGGCCCCCCGGGCCGGGGCACATAGGGGATAGCTGGCCCAAGCACGCGTGCAGCGTGTCCCCAAGGCCCGAAGGCGATCGACGTTGGGCAGCGCCAGGCTGCCATCTCGCATGGCGGGGGTGTAGACCCCGTCCCAGCCGATGACCAAGACCCGCGTAGGCGGCGGGCCCAGGCGCTCGGGCACACCCAGAGCGCCGGTGTCGCTGCCCGCAGCCCGGCATCCACCCAGCACCGCGGTGGCAAGGCTCGCTCCAAGAAGCTCTCGTCGCTTCATGTCAGGGGGTCTCGGCCAGGACGCCAGAGTCGCATCCGGGCATCGTTGTCCCAGCGGATCGCCCGAAAACCGGGAGAAGCCCGCCAGTCTTCCGGCCCCCACGAGAGCCACTCATGGCCCATTGTCGCCGCCATCAGCCGCTCGCAGCGCTTGCTGGCCACGTCCCAGACACGCATGGACCACCGGCTGTGTGAGAGCACGCGTCCATCCGAGATCCACGCCACCCCCATCACCTGCTCCTCGTGCCCCTTCAAGGTAGCCAAGGCCTTGCCGGACCCGCAATCCCAGACCTTGACCGACTTGTTGTCCGAGCCGGAGAGCAGGCGCTCGCCATCGTCGGAGAAAGCCAAGGCCCGCACGTTGCCACAGCGGGAGATCTCGCTGCGCAGGATGCCCTGGGCATCGAGGATGCGGATGCGCTTGGTGTTCAGACTCAAGGCCAGCCACTTCTCGCAGGGAGAGCGCACCCAGTGAACGATGCGGGCATCGGCCAGCGTGATGGGTGGCTCTGGCCGCTCGATCTCCACTGCCGGGCCCACCTCGATGAGCGCCATGCGCTCCAGATCCCAGGTGTAGCTGGCGTAGAAGCCTCGCACCGTCGCCCGAGTACCCTGGAGCTCCAAGCCGATTGGGAAGACAGCGCCCACCCGCTTGGCCCGGTGCTGGTGGTAGTCGACCCGATCCACAGCCTCGTCCAGCTGGGCGTCGATGAGTGGGATCCCCAGGGCGCGGGCCAGGGGCAAGGCGAGCGCCATGTACTGCGGTGCTTTGGCCTTGGACCAGAAGGCGTAGGGGATGTGGAAGGAGATCTGATGGGCCAGCTCGGGGCCCTCCTGGTCGATCTCCATGTGCAGCCCCTCCGCGGAGAAGCGCAGGCTGGACCCTTGCCCGCTCACACCCTCGACCCCCTCCAGCAAAGCCTCCAAATCCACCGCAGCGCCAGGCTGCAGGCTCAGATCGTAGCTCACGCCTTGGCCTGTTCCGGGGTCATGGCCACGGGCTCAACCACGGGCGCGTTGCGTCGCAGGTAGAGCACGACGGCGCCGATGGCGAAGATGCCGATGGCCCAGAACTGGGCGGCGGTCAGGCCGAAGTGGCGGATGTCGATGGCACGGAGGAAGTCGCTGGAGAAGCGAAAGGGGCCGTAGAGCAGAGCAATCATGCCCACGTAGAAGCCTGCAGGGCGCCGCTTCTGGTCCAAGATCTTGAAGGTGATGGACCCGCCGATGGCCCAAAGCATCTCGTAGAAACCCAGGTCGTGACAGGCGAAAGAGCTGACGCCCCAGTAGAGCTCAGCGGGGTCACAGATGCCATCCACCGCAAGGGGGAACTGAGACTGAATGCCCGGGTGGTCGTGCACTGAGAAGCAGCCCATTCGGCCAAAGATCCACCCCCACATCAAGCCGTAGACCACCGTGTCGGCGTAGGGCCAGAAGGAGACCTTCTCCACGTATTTGATGCGCCAGACCACCACGCCGATGCAGGCGGTCAAACCGCCGATGGAGCTCAGACCACCAAAGGGCGAGAAGACCTCTGCAGGCACCGATGCGATGCGGGTGGCGAAGTCCTCGTAGAAGAGCTCGTGGCTGATGCGACCGCCCAGCCAAGCCCCGCCAATGAGCCAGCCAATCAGGTTGCGCGGCACGTCGGGGTTCAGCCCATCACGGCCGGCCTTCTTCGCTGCGATCTCGGTGCCCAAGTAAAAGCCGATGGCACAGAGCACCCCAAAGGAGTGCAGCTCGATCGGCGTGTCTCCCCAGTTGAAGAGGTGCACCGTGAAGGGGAATTCATCGGGACTCCAAAAGGGGATGGTGGCGAGCATGGGGTCTCCTAACCTGCAAGACTGAGCACGGGCTCTGGCTCCCAAGTTTCCATTGCGCCCCTCTGATGTGTCTCACAAGCGAGGTCCCCATGCTGCTGCTCTTGCTCGCTTGCTCCAATGTTGGTGAACCCTGTCAGGGAGCGGTGGCCGGCCACGGTCACATCACCGAGAGCGGCTGCGCGGTGCTGCCCACTTGGGCGCACGGCGAGACGGACCCGGCGTGGGAGACGGAGGTTCAGGTCAGCCTGACCTCGCCGATGGACTGGAATGCCATCAACGCCGCTCTGGCCCAAGGTCCCGTGCGCGTGGTCTTTGCTCCCGAGCGCTACGATCAGCGCATCGACATCC
This sequence comes from uncultured Pseudomonadota bacterium, assembly GCA_913060515.1. Lineage (GTDB taxonomy): Bacteria > Myxococcota_A > UBA796 > UBA796 > CAJQPC01 > CAJQPC01. The sequence goes on from CAJXRZ010000015.1 coordinate 63,446, forward strand.
AACGCACGGACCCCAGCGAGAACCGCCTGCTCCTGGACGGCGGCACAGCGGGGGCCCGAGCCAGCGTCCCGGGAATCCTCACGGCCTACGAGGGTGAGCCTCAGTCCTACATCACCCTGCGCGGCTTTGAGGTCACCGGCAGCCGGGACAAGGGGGTGTACTGGCGCGCGGGAGACGCTGTCATCCTGGAAGATCTGGTGGTGCACGACAACGGCGGAAGCCCGGCCATCAACTTGGACTATTCCAATCGAAGCGGGCACCAGAGCAGCCGCTTTGTGGTGCGCAACAGCCACGTCTACAGCCAGCGGGGTGAGTGCATCTACCTGGGAGGCGCCGAGGGGGAAGACCAGGACAGCCACCTGCGGGTGGAGGTGGTCAACAACCTGGTGCACGACTGCACCAGCCGACTGGACACCCGCAACGACGGCATCAACGTGAAGGACCGCATCGGCGAGGTCTGGGTGCACCGCAACGTGGTGGCGCGCACGGACTGGGGAATCGAGGTCGCCAGCCCCGGAGAGTACAGCCAGAACCTGGTCTTTGATACAGAGCGCGAAGGCTTCCAGATCTCCGATGCATTCCAAGCATTCGCCGGGGAGATGCGCTTCATCAACAACGTCAGCCTGGGCGCCGGTCACGACGGCTTCCACGTGGACACGGTCTTTGAGACCGAGCACCTGCTCCTCTTCCAAGACAACAGCGCCTTCGCCTCGCGGGATGCCGGCTTGCTCTTTGGCGGCGAATCGCCTCACCAAGTGCAGCTCGAGGGCATGCTCACCGCCGGCAACGGGGTGGGAATCGATGGCTGGGGCACGCCGCAGTTCCAAGGAGAGGACTGCTACACGGCCGAGGAGACCTCGGTGGACCGGGCTGCTGAGGGGCTGGCGTGCGAGCCCGTCTCCGTGCAGGTGCCCAGCGAGCTGGCGGGGGCAGATGGGCTCTACTTTACGGAGGATGACCCTTGGATTTTGGGGGTTGGGGCTGCTTTGTACTGACGTGGTCCGAACTGTTGATCCTGCTGGCGCGAAGAACCTGGGTCCGCTGGGAAGGCGCGAAACCGAAGGCGTGCGCCAGCCCGTCGAGCGTTGAGCAACGCAGCCAGCGGGTTCAGGGGCGAGTGCGAGTAGGCTCAACAGGAGTGATCACGTCAGTAAGGTGAGAGCCTTGTCCCACGGAGCTTAAAGCAGCAGCGGCATTCTGCAGTTTAGACAATGTCTCTTGCGCGTTTCCCTTCGGGAGAACGCAAACATCAACGACAGAGGCGGGCAGCAGGCTGGCAGCAGAGGCGGGCAGCAGAGGCGGGCAGCAGAGGCGGGCAGCAGAGGCGGGCAGCAGAGGCTGGCAACAGTGGCGAGCAACAGCGGCATTCTGCAGTTTAGACAATGTTCCTTGCGCGTTTCCCTTCGGGAGAACGCGCTAGAGGTTTACGCACCTGCTTTGCAGGTGCTTCATTAGTCAGCCACCGCATAGCGCTCATCCTGCGGCGCCAACTCCATCCGTGCCTTCAGGCTCTCAAAGAGCGTCGCCGTGCGAACCGGATCCGCCTCATAGCGCCCACAGAGGTGACGCAGGCTCGATGCCCGGCTGTTGCAGTGCTCGAAGGCCGCATGAATGGCAGCGGCTTGCTCCCCGACCCCTTCCTCGCCGTCACAGTCTCGCGCCAGCTGAATGGCCGAGGCCACCTCATCCAAGCGAAAGCCCTCGTCCATCAGCCCAGCGCTGAGCTCTTGCTCGAGCTCGCTCAGGCCATCGTAGTTGCGGAAAGGCAAGGGAAACGCAGGGGTCAGACGTTCCCAGACCCGGCGGTAGACACGGTCCTCCACGCCCACGCCGGCGAACTGCATGTCTGAGAGCAACCAGCCCTCTCCACCCAGGACCATGGACAGCTTGGTGCGCGTCAGAACCTGTCCGGCCTCGGTGCGGCCCACGACCGCGGCACGCGCCGAAGACTCGCCGGTCTCCTCCACCGAGATCTCAACGCGGCTCACCCCGTAGGACAAGCCCAAAAGATGCCGTAGATACTGAATTCCGAACAGATCCAGAGCCACATCTGCGCGGGTGCCTGGCGCGACCATCTCATCCAGTAGTCGCTCGTCTTCGTCCATCAGAACGCGGGCCATGCGGTCCACGAGCATGCGGGCATCGCTCTCGCCAACGACAAAGCCACCCCGACCCTCGGCGCCGGTGTTGAAGAGGCGCTCCTCGATCAAGTGACCCAGCGCCAACCAGGCCTGGGAGGCCGGGTGGTCGCTCAGGCGCGCGATGCAGGCCGCAATCTGGGTGCGGCACTCCTCCAGGCTACGGTGCTCGCGGGTGCCTCGGTTGCCCTGACTGAGCAGCTGACGGAGGCTGACCTCGCCTTGAGCCGGACGCACGATGATCTCTTCGACCCCCACGCCGAGTTGAAGGGCAAAGATGGTGAACACACCGGGGTACTCCCGGTAGATCATCACCAGGGTGTCGCCCTCTAAGTAGCCCTCGTGGAATGCGGACTCTTGGCGGTTGAGCAGAAAGCCGGGCTCAGCGTGCAGTCCGCCTCGCTGCAGACGCAGCAAGTGACCCTCCAGGGCCCGACGCTGAGAGCCCGAGTGGGCCACCGCGTGCATGGCTGCGACCAGAGCGGCCGAGCTGGGCTGGTGGCAGAGGGCCATGACCGAGGGCGGCAAGCCCTCGCTGTCTCCGATGAGCAGAGTGGCGGCCAGGCGCAGGCGTTCAGCGGGCTCCACGACGCGCTGATCCAGCTGGGTGATGCGTTCGACCACCTCCGCCCAAGGATCTTGGGCGAGTCCCAAGCGCTCACGCAGCTCGGTGATGCCCTCCGGATCCTTGATTCGCACGTCTTCCATGATGGCATCGACCAGCGCTGGATGACGGGCCAGGAGAGGGCCCAAGACCCCCTTGGCATCCCCACCTGCGAGCGCTTTGCGCACCGCGAGGCGCACGCTCAGCCTGGGGTCCGCGGCAGCCTTGGGCTTGTCAGGGACTGCTACTTGGGGCACTAGACGGATCACGATGAAAAAACTCCGCTTCCATTCCACTACGGCAGGACTTTGACCGACATAAAGGGAAACAAGGGAGAAGCTCTCTCTCTCTCCGGTGCCGCGTGGACCCTCAAGCCCACCGATCCGGCGCTGCTCGAGGCACTACAAAGCGCAGGACATGGGCGTGTCCTTGCCATCTGTCTCTCCCACCGTGGGGCCCAAACACCGGCGCTGGCGGAGCGTCTGCTGCGCCCAGACATGGGGGCTCTGCACGATCCTTACGCCATGTTGGGCATGGATGTGGCCGTGGCCCGCTTGGAGCGCGCGATTCGCGACAAGGAGCGCATTCGCGTGGTCACCGACTACGACGTGGACGGCACCACGAGCAGCCTGATCCTCCAGGCCACCCTCAAGATCCTGGGCGGCCAAGGCGTCAGCTACCACATCCCTGACCGCATGAAGGAAGGCTACGGTTTCTCCGTGCTCGCCGCAGAGACGGCGGCCAAAGACGGCATCCAGCTCATCGTGACGGCCGACATTGGGGTCAAGGACCACGCCGCCGTGACCCGCTCCCGTGAGCTGGGCATCGACGTGCTCGTCCTGGACCATCACCTGCCCCCGGGCGAGGACGTTCCAGACGACGCCACCGCGGTGCTCTGCCCACCCCAGCTCAGCTGCAGCTACCCGAACACCTCTCTGGCCGCCTGCGGTGTGAGCTTCAAGGTGGCCCAGGCCATGCTGGCCTCGCATACGAGCCGAGATCGCATCCTGCGCAGCATGCTGAAGCTGGCAGCCATCGGGACCGTGGCCGACGTGGTAGACCTGCTCACCCAAGAGAACCGCGCGATGGTGGCGCTGGGACTGGAGGCCCTCAACGAGGACAGGCACTCCCCTGGCCTGGCGTCCCTGCTGCGCGTGGCCGGCGTGACCCAAGGCAGCATCACCTCCCGCGAGCTGGGCTTTCGAATCGGACCGCGCATCAACGCGGCCGGGCGTATGGAGACGGCGACCCGCGTCGTAGAGCTGCTGACCACCGGCGATCCCGACTCGGCCAAGGCACAGGCTCAGGAGCTGGACGAGCTGAACACCCGCCGACGCGGTGTGCAAGAGGCCATGCTCAGCCACGCCATGCGGCAGGTTCCTGAGCCCCCTCCCCCCTTCATCGTGGTGGCCGAGGTCGAAGGACCCAACTGGCACCGCGGCGTGGCCGGCATCGTCGCAGCCCGCCTGCGGGACACCCACAACCGGCCCGCTGCGGTCATTGCCATCACCCCAGGGGGCGCCACTGGCTCCGCACGCTCCATCCCCGAGGTGCATGCGGTTCGCTGCCTGGAGAGCGCTGAGGACCTCCTGGACCGCTTTGGGGGACACCCGGCGGCTGCGGGCTTCTCCCTGGCGCCAGAGAAGGTCGCCGCCCTGCGAGAGCGGCTGGAGGCGGCCGCCACAGAGCAGCTCAACGGCAAGACGCCCGTGCTGGTCCACCGCGCGGACGCCACCGTGCCCGTTCAGGATGCGGACTTCACGCTGCTGCGGGCCCTGGAGGGCTTGGCGCCCCACGGAAAGGGAAACCCCGAACCCCTGCTCTTGCTCAAGGGGGGCACCGTGCGAAACACCCGCTTGATCAAGGACAAGCACCTGAAAGGCCGCTTGATGATGGGCGGACAGTCCGTGGACTTTATCTGGTGGGGTGCAGCCCAGCACCGGGCCGCCATCGAGGGCAAAGAGGTGGAGGTCTTGGCCAAGCTGGGCGTGAACGTCTGGCAAGGCATCGAGCGCTTGCAGCTCACCGTGGAAGATGCCCGCGTGCTCTAAGAGGGCCGCGCTCTACTTCTTGTCGTCCTCGCCCATCAGCTCATCCAAGCTGGCGGGCTGAACACCCTCCTCGCGGGCCTCGCGGGCCTTCTGCAGCAGGACGAGCAGGTCGATCTGCTTGGAGCGCGGCGGCGCGGGTACCTCAAAGCTGTCGGGGATGATGCCGAGCTCATCCCAGGTATCGAAGCTCAGCTCCAGGGTCAGGTTGACCCCAGGAATGGTCATCACGACCTCTTCCGGCAGCCGGCTCTTGCCCACCTTCATGTAGTCGGTGTAGTCGGCCGAGAGCACGTTCTTGCCGGACTCATCGTAGGCATTCAGCTTCTGGGTGGTCAGGTCCTTCTCCCTCAGCGAGACCTCTGCACGCCCGCCCTGGGGGGTGCCGAAGATGTACTGCAGGGTCTCCTTGTCCTTGCGCTCAGCGCTCAGAATGTCCGCATCTGCGAAGGGGAGCTGACCGACCATCACCGAGATCAAATCTTCCAGGCCAGCCGCACCGCCGGTGAGCTCCCGGAGGGTCTCCTCGGCCTTGTCGGTTCCCATCCAGGTGTTCTGGGAGAACAGGTACAGACTGGCTGCCTTGCCGTCGCTCGCGACGTAGATCAGGGGACTTCCCAGGGGAGAGAAGATCTCCAGACGGAATCGGCCCGGACGGTGCACGAGCAGAGCACCCCGGGTGCTGCCGCTCACGCCCAAGGTGGGGGCGTCCACGGAGATGGTGTACCCGGCCTTGAGGGCGAAGGGAACCTCGCGCTCCCAAGCAGCTTCAGCCACTGAGCCGGCGTCCCAGCTGGCCGTGGGGGCACGTTTGCCGCCGCAGGAGGCCAGAAGCAGGAAGAGCAAGGCAGTCAAGGGGTCTCCGGGGCTGGGACCAGCACGATGGGCGGGTGGCTCATGGCAGCGGCCTTTGCAGCCCAGGCACCAGCCTGCTCCGCGTCGCCCTGCTGATAATGGGCCTGTGCGAGGGCGGCCATTAGCACCGGGTCTCCAGGCAATCGCTCATGGCCTTCCAGCAGGGCTTCCCGTGCGTCCTGACCCGATGCGAGCAGGGCTTGACCCTCCAAGCCAGGCCGGTAGGGGTCCTGTTCAGGAAGGGACAATAGCTGGGCCAAAGCAGCTTTTGGCTCCCCAGCCTGAAGCGCCGCACGAACCCCCGCGCGCTGCACCGCAGGCGAGGCCACCGATCCGCGCAGCGCACGCCATAGCTCCGGATTCCAATACAAAGCCAAGGTCAGTCGGCGCTCTTCCGGCATCTCACTACAGCTCAAGACCATCTCCGCGGCGTCCGCCGTCTGTCCTTTGGACACCAGACAGCGCGCTTGCAGTCCGCAAGAAGGGGTCGATGCTGTGCATTGAGGGGCCAGGTCCAGGTCCCGCTCACGACTCTGTGCCAGCTCTTCGGCCACCGGCTCACCCAAAGCCTTGAGCTGCCCAAGGGCCGAGATCCGAGCTTTGAGGTGCCGGTCCCGTCCCTCCAAGTCCTGAGTCAGAGTCACCTTCCGGTAGAGCAGCCCAGCATCCCAAGGGTTGGGCTCCAAAGCCCGCTCTACCCAGCCCAAGCCCGTGGCATAGCGCTGATGCGTGTGTACCAACTCTTGCCCAAAGGCCCAGATCTGGGCGCTGTGCGGCTGAAGAACCAGGGACGCCGCCACCGCATCGAGCAGGTCTTGGGGGTCGCGGTCCGGGAAGGCCTGGTGCATGCAGCGCGCCCAGATCCAGCCTTGCGCTGGCTCCGGTGACCAGCCGCTCAGGACATCGACGGACTCCCCCAGAGCCACCTGCGCTGCGCAGAGGCTGCCCTTGGCGCTGTCCCCTGCCCCAAGCTCAATGGCACGCTCCAGCAGGGCCGCAGCGAGCTCCTGCTTGCCCTGCTCCGCACGCAGCTCCCCGAGCTCCTCCACCAAGACCGCCGAGCTCGGATCGAAGACCATGGCGCGCTGGTAGGCCTGGGCAGCCTGCTCAAGCTCCCCGGTGGCCCGGTACATGTGTGCGCGCACATAGGCGTTTCGGGCCCGGTGATGCAGCTTGGGCACCACCGGCTCGGGCGCGGCGCTGACCGCCACGGGCGCAGGCTTGGGACAAGCCAAGCCCAACAGCAGCCAGATCACAGGTTGCGGCCCCACAGCCCAGGGGCCGCCTTGCGCACAGGCAGCACCGTGCCGACCACGCAGAGCACCGCTGCCAGGAGGAAGAATCCAAGGGCCAAGGCCCACTCTCCCGGCGAGAGTGGCAAGCCATCTCGGTCATTGCGCAAGATGAAGAACACCGGCACCGAGAGGCTGGCCACCACGGAGAAGACCAGGGAGAGGGCCGCGACCATGAACACGATGGCCCCGGGTCCGCTGGCAGCCCGCGCCACGTTGTCGGCCTTGAAGTCCGGGGTCAGGGCGCCCATGCCTACGGCGATTCCACTCAGGCCAAAGGCAAAGCCAATCCCTGTGAATGCGCTGATGGCAAAGAGCAGAGGCGGGCTGTTCAAGATGGCGTTTGTGGCCACCGTGATGGCGCCGCCGACGATGAGCATCGGCACCAGACCCGGCAAGGCCTTGGCCCAGAGGTAGCGCTCGGGGTCGATGGGCGCGGTGCGTAGGATCCAGAAAGCGCGGCCTTCGCCAGAGATCTGGGCGTACTGAAAACGCACGGCGATGGCGGCCATCACAAAGCCCGCCATGCCCAGGTTCAAGTAGGCCAAGGCGTTCTTGGCGTCCTGCATGTACCCGGCACCCACCACGTCCACAGGCAGGGCCTGAACGGAGAAGAGGTAGATGGCAATGAGCGAGAGCAGCAGGAAGATCTGGGACCACTGACTGGGGTCCCGGAAGAAGGTCTTGGCGTCCTTGATGATGACCGCGGACATGGGCCCAGAGAGGGGCCGCGTGAAGAAGCGCAGCAGGGCATCCAGGATGCTGTTCTCGCTCAAACGGGCCCGGTTGGCCTCTTGGGCGCGTGTCCAGCCATCTGGGAAGAGCCAGGTGGTGATCCAGCGAGAGATACCGGCAAAACCAGCGGAGCCGCAGACCAGCAGCGCCAGCTCCATCCAAGGGTAGGGACGGCCCTGAAGCGAGGCCCCCAGGACCGAGGAGGCCCACCTGGGTGGAAAGAGCAGCGGCATGGGGTTCTGCAGGGTGGCCACGTAGGCCGCCACGCTCTCAAAATCCTGGGCGTTCATCAGCCGCTCGGGCTGCATCAAACGCAAGAGCAGGAAGACCCCGATGAGGAAGAGCACGCCCACCACCGCCAGAGCTTCCCGCGCGCGTCGGGCGCTGACGCCCGTGACCAGGATGCTGGCCATGATGGCGCCAAAGGAGGACGGGATGAGCAAGAAAGCAGGCACCACAACCAGCAGGCTGGCGTAGTAGGCCCAGCCAGCGCTGGCGGCCAAACCAAAGGCCAGGAAGACCGGCAACCCGAACATCATCATCATCCAACTGGACTGGGCCAGGGTGTCGACGAGGCGGGTGTTGAAGAAGGTGCGGGGGCTGATGGGCAAGGAGCGGAGCAGCTCCAGATCCTCGCTCAGGTAGAAGGAGCTCAGGCTGGTGACCACATTGGAGAAGGTCAACATGCCGAAGAGGCTGAGCAGCAGCAGCTCCAAGAGCTTGCGGGTGATCAGCGGACCGAAGACCTCGACTTGGTAGAACTGGTCGACCACGACCACAAGACCAAAGAAGAGGAAGCACCAAAAGGCAAGGGCAAAGCCACCAAAGAGCCCGTATCCAAGCTTCTCTTTGGTGTTGGCGTGGCTCCAACGATTGGCCAGGCTGCGCACACGGGGGGCCAGCAACTGGAAGGGCGTCACCCTAGGTCTGGGCAAGCTGGGTCTGGGGAGGGCCAGCGCTCAGTCCTCGGCGTAGGGGGCAGCCAGCTCTTCCTCGCCGTCCTCGACCGTCTTGCGCACGTAGTAGCGCAGCAGCTTGTTCCGCTGGGCACCGCCCACCAGCGCCTGCAGGTCGTAGTAGAGCTCGGGATCCTGAATCAGCGCACCGACCGTGCCATCGCCAGCCTCGATGCCCTCGGAGACCGCGCGCAAGTTGCCAGCGGTGACCGTCAGATCCGCGACGAGCTGAGCCTTGTCGGCATCGTAGAGCAGCGCGTGCACCACGCTGTCCTCGTTCTTGATGTCCCCGACCAGAGTCTCCAAGGCCAAGGCTGTCTCCGCGAGCTGGTCAGAGAGCTCCTTGCCGCCATCGCCCATCAAGAGCTCATGGGCGATCGAGTCGCCCTCTCGGACCTCGCGCGTGAGCACGGCCACATCCTCGGAGCCGCTCTCCAAGTTGGTCGCGATGCGGTTGAGCTTGTTGGTGAGGCTCTTGTCGTAGACCAGGGCGTGAATCAGGCCGTCACCCTCTTCCGCCTCCGCAGTGATCACCTCGACGTTCGAGATGATGTTGGCCACAGATGCGGCGCGGGCCTCGTCATCATCACCCAGGGTCAAGTTGACCTTCTGGGAGATCTCCTCGAGCTGGGCGAGGATCTCGTTGGCCTGCTTCTGGTACTCGACCAAGCCCTTGGATTCTTGGACGGGCAGCCACTCGCCGTCGTCCAGGGGGTCGACCTTGTTGGAGCCAACCGAGATGGCCACGTACTTGTCGCCGAGCACGCCTTCGGTGTCGATGCGGGCCACGGAGTCCTCTCGGATCCGCGTCTGGAACTGAGACTTGAGCGTCAGCTCCACGAACACCGGCTTGATGCCCTCGTCATCGGACATGCGGACCAGGCTGACCTCGCCCACGTCGATGCCGGCCAGACGCACGGCGGCGCCGTCACGGAGTCCACCCACATCGTCAAAGGCGACGTTGAGCTTGTAGCGCTCCTCGAGCAGCTCACTGCCCTCGCCGAGCACGAACATGATCAGGCCGAGCAGAAAGATCGACAGGAAGACAAAGATCCCTACCTTCAGGTCTTTGTTGAGATCACGCTCCATCCAAAATCCTCCGTGTCAAGGAGTCTATCTCGCCCCGCGCAGGGCGGAGGGCAGATGCACCCGCAGCAAGGACTCTTCGGCGGGCACACCGACCCGGATTGGGAAGCCGTAGTGCCCGGTGCCGCGGTGTACATAGAGCCGGTCGGGCCCCCGTCCCCACAAGCCGTGGTCGGGGATCCCAAGGGCACGAACAACGGTCCACGGGTGCCCAAAGTCCACCAAACCCACCTGGCCGCCATGGGTGTGCCCCGACAAGGTCAGGTCGGCCTGCCCCACCGGCAGATCCTCAAAGGCCCCTGGGTCGTGCAACAAGACCAGTCGCAGCGCGCCAGGCACGCGAGGGTTGGCCTCGAGCACGGCCTCCATGGCTTGCTTGCGCTGCTGGTAACGAAAGTCCAAGCCCACGATCTGAATGGGTCCTGCGGCCGTATCCACCACCACCGCTTCATCGATGAGCAAGGGAATGCCGTTGTGCTGCATGGCCAAGGCGACCTGGTGCGGCACTTCTAGGTCATGGTTCCCGCGGATGGCAAAGACCCGACCGGGCAGCGCCTGAAGAGGCTCCAGGGCCTCCTCCAGAACAGACTTCTCGTTGTTGCTCTCGTAGGTCAGATAGTCCCCGGTGAGCAGGATCAGATCTGGATCCCGATCCACGGCGCGCTGACAGGCTGCCCGGAGACGGGCCACCGACATGAAGGGCCCCAGATGGGGGTCGGTGATCTGAACGATGCGAAGGGGACGGGAGGTGCGCGCGGCGCCGTGGCCCACCGGACGTAGGCCGTCTACGGGGCGCTGGTCCAAGACGATGTCCAGCTCTTCGGCGCGGTACTGAAGGGAGCGCACGGTGCCCACCGCCGCGATGGCAAAGGGGAGCCAAGGCAGCCAGGGATCGAAGCCCAAGAGCGCGAGCATCGCCCAGGGAACGGCCAGCCAACCGGCCGCTCCGAATGCGGATCCTGGGAGCGTGACCAACCAGCGGTAGGTCGGAGAGCGCATCTGAGCCCGCGCGACGCCCAAGCCAAAGGCCAGGCCGGAAAAGAGCAGCAGGGGCAAGCCCCAAGCAAACCATCCCAAGGTCTCAAAGAGGATCATCGACGTACACACAGGAACGCCAATGGCGACACCCAGCCCAAGGGCAAGGCGGGGTCCGCCCGACAAGAAGCCGCGAACCATGACGCCCATCAGGCCTGCGAGGGACAACACAGCAAAGAGAAAACCAGCGCTCATTGGCAGGAAGTATGCACTGATGGGCCTTCAGGCGAGGCCAAGGCGAAGGTCGGGCCATGAAGAGATAGGCGAGCGGACGCGCAGCGCCAGTGAAGGAGCAGCTTGGGCCACGGACACCACCACCACGAAGGAGGCGCACAGGGTCTCGGTGGTCATGCTCTTCGTGGACGTGCCCATTCTCGACCCCCTGCTCTCCATCGCCATCACCCTCTGGGTGGCCTGGAACGCCGCCAAGAACCTGAAGCGCACCGGCACGGTCTTTCTCCAAGCGGTGCCAGAGGATGTGGAGCTGGACTCCCTGCGCGCCTTGGTCTTGCAGGTCGATGGGGTCATCGGGCTTAAGCACCTGCACGTCTGGTCTCAGGAGGGCGAACACCACGTGCTCACCGGACACTTGGTGGTCGAAGACAGCACCCTGGAGCACGCCGAAGTCATCCGGAATCAGGTGCGGGAGCTGCTGCACGAAGCGGGCATTGAGCACACCACCCTCGAGGTCACCAGCCACAGCGAGGGCCCCGGTCCGGAGTGCCCCTCCTGAGCGCCCCTCTTGAGTTGGGGAGCCAGGGCATCGGGGTGGGTTAGGCTGCTGTGCCCGCTCACCCTTGATGTACTGCAACAAGTCTGGCGGGCCTCGCGTAGATGGAGGCGATGGACGCCGTGCCACCAGACCCAGAGAACCCGATGCGTGGATGCCCAGTGTGAACGCCCAGAAACGCATCGGAATCGCCGCGCTGATTTGGGGCGCCAGCATGATGCTCTCACGCGCCATCGGCGTGATTCGGGAGAGCGTCATCGGGCGCACCCTGGGAGACAGCCCCGAGGCAGACGCCTACTGGGCGGCCTTCGCGCTGCCTGGCTTCCTCCAGTACATGCTGGCCGGCGGCGCTCTGTCCATGGTCTTCATCCCCATGTTCTCGCGCTACTTGGAGAAGAACGACGCCGAGGGCGGCTGGCGCCTGTTCAGCATCCTCTTCACCACGCTCTCCGTCATCCTGGCCGTGGTCGTGCCGACCTTCATCTTCATCACGCCTTGGGTGTCCTCGCTGGCCGTTCCAGGCTTTGAAGGTGAGAAGCTCGAGATCTGGATTCGTCTCACGCGAATCATGCTGCCCGCCCAGATCTTCCACATCCTGGGCGGCCTGCTCTCCGCGGTCCTGATGGCCAAGGACAAGCACGCGCTCCCAGCCTTTGCGAACCTGGGGTACAGCGGCGGAATCATCGTCTTCGGCATCGCCTTGGGTCCTCGCCTGGGACCAGAGGCCTTTGCCTGGGGCGTGCTCGTCGGCTCAATCGTGGGTCCATTCGGCCTTCCCCTGATCGGTTGCCTGCGAGAAGGCCTGCTGCACTTCCGGCCACGCATCGACTTCGCCCATCCCGACTTTCGCCGATATCTTTGGCTGACCCTGCCCATCGCAGTCGCCTTCTCCGTCGTGGTCGTCGACGATTGGCTGATCGCCCGCTTCGGCTCGGTGCTTGAAGAAGGCGTCATCTCTCGCCTGACCTACGCCAAGACCCTGATGAAGGTCCCCATGGGCATCTTCGGCTTGGCCGTGGCCAGCGCGGCCTACCCCACACTCTCCCGCCAGGTGAACGAAGGCATGCCCGCCACGGCCTACGACACCCTGATGCGTAGCTGTCGGCAGATGCTGGTCCTGGCCTTTGCCAGCCAAGCGGCCTTCACGGTCGCCGGCGCAGACGTGGCCGAGGTGATTTGGGGGACGGCTCGCTTTACGCCAGCGGAGCTCAACGAGATTGGCCTGTACACCGGTCTGTTCTGTCTGGGTCTGGGTGCCTGGGCTGCCAACAGCATCCTGGCCCGAGGCTTCTACGCCCAGCAAAAGACCTGGATTCCCAGCCTCGCAGGCAGCGGCATCATCTTGCTGCTCTACCCCTTGTATGCCTGGCTGGCGTCAAACTACGGCGGCCCCGGCTTGGGCATGGCCAGCTCCATCGCCATCACGCTCTATACGGTCATCCTGGCCGTGTTGCTGCGCCGAACGATGGCCGGCCCCGACGCCGACAACCTCTGGACCCTGCTCATCCGAATGGTGCCTGCAGTGCTCCTCGCCACGGGTGCGGGCTGGGGCTTGGACCAATTCATCGATCAACAGGGGGGCCTGCCAGCGCTCCTCCAAGGCGCCTTGACCGGCTCTCTGGCCCTTGGGCTCACCCTCATCTTGGCCCGCATCTTCGGCGTACCCGAGGTCAGCGAGATCACCGCCAAGGTCTGGGGCAAAGTGCGCAGCAAGCTGCCTGCCTGACCGGTTAAAGGCAGGGCATGAATGTCCTCGTCACTGGTTCCTCTCGCGGCATTGGCCGCGCCATCGCCCTCCAGCTCGCACGGCCTGGGGGCAAGGTCCTGATCAACTACCTGCAGAACCAGGACAAGGCCGAGGCTGTCGCCGAAGAGGTGCGCGCCAAGGGCGCAGAGGCCGTGGTCGTGCAAGGCAACGTGCGCTCCGAGCCAGACCTGAAGCGCATGGCCAAGGTCTTTGACCGGGTGGACGTGCTGGTGCACAACGCCGCAATCGGTGCCCTCAAGCCCATGGAGAAGCTGCGCACCGCCCACTGGGACCTGACCCTGGAGTCCAGCCTGCGCCCCTTCTGGCTGCTCACCAAGCTCTGCATGGACCGCATGCCCAAGGGCAGCAGCATCATTGGCCTCTCCTCCCTGGGCAGCCGCAGCTACGTGCCGGGCTACGCCGCGATGGGCGCCGCAAAGGGCGGCTTGGAAGCCCTGACCCGCCAGCTCGCGGTAGAGCTCGCGCCCAGAGGCATCCGCGTGAACACCGTCTGTGGTGGCCTCATCGACACCGACGCTCTTCAGCACTTCCACGAGGGCGACAAGGTCATCGCCGCGGCCAAGCAGCTCACCCCGCTGGAAGGTCGCTTGGGCACCCCTGAAGACATGGCTGGGGCCGTCGAGCTGCTGACCATGCCCCAGGCTGGATGGATCACGGGACAGATTCTGGTGGCAGACGGCGGGATGAGCCTGCTCTGAAATCTCCTGGTCTCCTGGAACGAAGTGCATAGTGGTGATGCAAAGGAGCTGCCATGGCTGACCCCGACTGGTTCAAGTGGACCCGCAACATGAAGCAGTGGAGCGACTCCGCCGGCGAAGGCCTTCGCAACTGGGGTCAGAACACCGCCGAGAACGCCAAAGAGGCGAGTCAAAAGACCAAGGAGTGGGTGGAGACCTTCGAGTGGACCGTCGATCCGGAGAACGTCGACGACTCTCTGCGTGAGCTGGGCCTGAAGCTCAAGACCGTGGCCAGCCAGGCCCGCTACACCCGCATTCGCATCAAGTACAAAGGCAAGCAGATCGGCCCGGAGATCCCCATGGCGGTCTTCCTGACGGCCGAGGTGGCGGCCGCTTGGTGGGCCGGTCCCCTGCGGGCCTTGATCTTCACTCTGGGTGTGCGCTCGGTCTTGGAGATCGAGATGGTGCACGAGGCCGGCGCCAAGGTGCAGGAGGGCGTGAACCTCTTCTTGGACGGCGAGGTCGACGCTGCTGAAGCCCTGTACCGCGATGCCTTGGAGATGAAGCCCGGAGACACCGCAGCCCTCTACAACTTGGCGGTTCTGTTGCGTGTCACCGGCCGCCAAGAAGAGGCAGAGCAGAACTTCGAGCAGGCAGCCGACGACGAGGAGCACCCCGACGGCGCGCGCGCCCGAGAAGCCCTGGGACGCATCGCCCGCCGCAAGAAGCAGCGGGAAGAGCACCCCGAAGCGGACTGAGCCAAGGGCGGCCCAGAGCCGCGCACCTCAGCGCCACGCAGCTCAGGGCTGGGCAGCCTCGACGAAGAGGTTGACCCGCTCGTTCTCCTCGGGCACCTCGGAGATGGGGAATGCGCTGCCAAAGCCGACCCCGGCCAGCCTGTTCCGGGGAACGCCCAAGCTGACCAGGTAGTTCACCAAGGAGTTGGCCCGACGCTGGCTCAGCAGCTCCGGGGTGCCGGGCGCCGTGTGCACCTCGATGCGAACCCGCTGCAACTCCGGGTGCCCCAGCAAGAGGTCCGCGACCTGCTGAAGCACCAGCTCGGAGCGGGGGGTGAGCATGGCGCTGTCAGGGACAAAACCCAGGGGCTCGGAGAGCTCGATGTAGTCCGCCCCCAAGGTGACCATCTCGGGCTGCATCTTGGCGTAGACCGCAGCGAGCTGACCGGCTCCCATCTCCAGCTCGACGCGCTGATCGGCGTAGCCATCTACCTGAACGACGATGGCGTGCAGGCCGGGGCGCAGCTGCAGCAGGGGCTCCCCCTCTTGTCCCTGGATGGGGTTGACGTTGTCATCCAGGAGCACGCTGTACTCCGGCAGGGGACGTCCATCGGCGTCCGTGACCACCAAGCGGGCTTGGCCCACTGGGCCGCCTTGTGTCAGGGGGACCACGATCTCCAGGGACTCGTCTCCGACCGGAATCTCGAAGCCCTGGATCACGGTCTCAAATTCTGCGTCGATGGCACGGAGCTCCCACATGCCACGATCCAAGCGGGTGTCCAAGCGCGCGATGTCGCTGGCCCCCACGGGGTCTCCCGGCCCCAGGGGCCGCAGGTCGAGCTGATCGACGTCCACCGGCCGGCCGCCCCAGTCCACAAAGATCAAGCTGAGCTCCCGCTCATCCTCTGGGCAGCCGTCGCCATCACGCCAGCCGTCGACGTCCTCGGGCTCCATGGGACAAGAGTCCGCGAGATCCACGATGCCATCGGAGTCGTTGTCCGAGTCCGGGCAGCCGTCCAAGTCCTGGAATCCATCCAGATCCTCGGCGAGCTCCGGGCAGTTGTCCCGGGCATCGGCCAGGCCATCGCCGTCCAAGTCCTTGATCTGGGCTGCAGGCGCATAGGTCAGCCCCGCCAGCAGGCGCCAGTTGGGCGCGCCGATGCCATCGCTCAGGCCCTTGCCGGCACCAACACGCACCGAGAGGTTCTCGCTGGCTGCGATTCGCAGACCACCGGTGGCCTCGACTGCGGTGCCTTGACCGAGGCCTAGGAAGCGGTCGAGCTGGGTGTCGGTGGAGACCTCTGCGCTCAGGTCGATTCGATCATTGACCCCCACCGCCACGCCTGCATCAAAGCTGGCAAAGGACCCCATCGGTACGCTCAAGGCGCTCTCTTCCGCCCAGTGCAGCCGGGAGTTGAGGACCCAGAGGGTGGGCCCCATGCTGTAGTCCACGATCAGGCCGCCGCTGGCCCCCATGCCCGCTGGGGACAGCAGAGACTCGGGCCCCCCAAGAGGCCAAACCAGCCCACCGACAAGGGCCACACCAAAGGCGCCGGAGGCACCGGGCAGCAGGATCGCGCGGAGATCCAGCGCCACTTCACCAGGGACAAAGCCTTGTGCGCTGCCCGAAGCGGTGCTGCTGGTGTAGAGCGGCATGGCCACCCCGACGCGTAGGCGTTGGTGGTAGATGGACGCCGCCAGGACGGGACCCGCGGCGCGGTCCAGGAAGACTGTGGACTCGCCAGTAACTGGGTCGATGTAGACCCCCGGCTGATCCACCACTTGACCCAAAGCGCTCAAGGAGTAGCCGGAGCCGCGCTGGCCTTGGGCATCGGCGCTGCGCCACATGCGCTCGGACAGGCTGTTGTAGCGCAGGCGGTCAGTGTCCCCTTCCGGGGCCTGCTGAGCTTGGGCTGCGGGCGCAAAAGCGAGCAGCAAGCAAGCACTCAGACCGAACATAGGGCAGGTTCTCCGCAGGGACCCGGCCCCTTAACATCCCGGCCCGGCTCGGCTACGAGAGGTGCTCCAGCCAGGAGCGCAACACACGCGAGCTCGCAGCACGCGCATAGCTGGAGACGCTTCCCTCGGGATCCAGATCCACGAAGGACTGCTCCATCAAGGAGATGGGCCTGGCGCTCACAGGCCGCCCGATGAGGGCCTCCTCTACGGCTGCGATGTGCAGCCCTGGCTGGGTGGGCGTGCCCACGACCAAGCCGGCCTCTTTGACCTCGCCGTCGGCCACCCGCAGTCGGCCTGCGATCACCACATCACCCGAGCCACCTTGAATGCGACGAAACACCGTCTGGTCCCCGTCTTGGTGGGGAGGAAGGTGCACGGCCACCACGACCTCGCCCTTGGCGGCATCCTTGCGCAGGCAGTCCTGGACACGATCCCGACGCTGGGGGGTCTCTTGTCCCCGGTACTCGATGCGCGCCCCCAGAACCATCAGGGCGGGCAGGACCTCGAAGCGCCGGCCGGAGGCAATGCCACCGATGGAGACCCGGGCCCGAACCTGAGGCGGCCCATGAGAGCAAGCCTCGGACAAGCAGGGGTGGTGCTTGCGGACCAGGACATCGTCCGTGAGCTCGTGAAGGGTAGTCATCGCGCCAAGCCAGGTGCCAAACCGGCCCACCTGAATGCCCGTCAGGTCTGGGATTCCGCCCAGGTCAATGACGTCGTGTGGCGGCTCCTCCAGCTTGTGCAGGATCTTCATGATGCCCGCCCCACCGGCCAGCAACATGGCGTCCGGCAGGTCATGCCGGGTCTTGAGCAGCTCCTTGAGGGACTTGGGCCGGTGCAGAAAGGTCACTCCATGACCTCAAGCATGGCCTGAACGATGGCCTCGTAGCCGGTGCAGCGGCACAGGTTTCCGCTCAGCAGCTCACGCAGCTCTTCGGGCCCAGGGCGCGGCTGACGCTGCCGAAGGGCCAGGCCGATCATCAACATGCCAGGTGTGCAAAAGCCACAGCCAGTGGCCCCAGCCTTGGCCAGAGCTTCCTGCAGTGGAGCCAAGCGCTCCGCATCGGCGGTCAGTCCTTCGACCGTGCGCACCTCAGCGTCGTCCACTTGGCAGACGGGCACCTGACAGGCGTAGACCGGCACGTCGTTGACGAGCACCGTGCAAGCGCCGCAGTTGTCCCCCGTGCAGCCCTGATGGGCACCGATCAGGGCCAAACGGTCCCGAAGCACTTCGATGAGTGGGGTGAGCGGCTCGACGTCCAAGACCTCGATCTTGGAGTTGACGCGGAAGCTGAGCTTCATTGTGCAGCCCTCATGGCAGCGCCTTCAGCACCTGCTCAGGATGCATGGGCACAGCCCGCATCACCGCGCCGGTGGCTTGTTCAATGGCTTGGGCGATGGCACCCAGGACCGCTCCGCCCACGCCGTCCTCGGGCTCAGCTGGCCCCAGAGTGTCGGGGGCCAGGATGAATTCGGTGACCAGCTCAGGCATGGCGCCTGCCTTGGGAATGCCGCCCATTCCGCTGACGCGCCAAGCGCCCTGGGGGCCAACCTCCAGCTTCTCGGACAGGGCCGAGCCGATGGCGCGACCGACGGCTCCCTCCAGCTCGATCTGCGACATGCGCGCATGCACTGGACGCCGACCTGCCGAGGTCGTGACGATGCGGCGCAGGGTGACCTCGCCCGTGTCGGGATCCACCAGCAGGTCCACGATCGCCGCATGGAATGCCACCGAGAGTCCCTCGCGCGGCAAGATCGGCTCTTCCACCCGAATGCGCTTGGTCGAGGTGCGCTTCTTCAGGAGTCGGGCGAAGTCTGAGCTCCGGCTGCCGACCTCCTGGGCGACGATCTTGACCAAGCGCTGCACCACCCGACCCAGTGCGAGCTGGATCTCCGGCGGCGAGGCCATCGACGGCTGAATGCGCGAGGTGTCCATCGGACGCACGACGACGCTGGAGATGGGCACCTTGAGGGCGCGGCTGACCAACACGGCGAAGCGGGTCGGGTGTCCCTCGCCGGCGTCGACGTAGGGAACCAGCAAGCGGATCTTCTCGCCGCGCAGCTCCACCGAGACGGCTCCGCCCCCTTGGGGCTGCAGACAACAGAGGGACAATCCGACGCCTTGCCCGGGCAGGGACTTGGCTGGCCCTGGACGGCGAACGGCCACCAAGGGCGCCTTGGCCAGACGCTCGGCGGTCTCCACCACCTCCACGCCAACGGCCCAGCGCAGCACGTCACCGGTGTGAAGAGAGTCGCCGCCACGCAGCACGTTCACCTTGCGGACCGCGACCGGGTTCAGAGTGCGGGAGTTCGCGATCTGGTCCATCTGCCGCTCGATGCAAAAGTGCATGGCGGCGATGTCGAACTCGGCCAGCGCGGCGTTTGGCGGGCGGTTCGTGGCCACGACCACCCCGTGCACGTACACCGAGTCGCAGTGGTAGGGCCCCAGAGCGTGGAGAATCGCTGTCTCCAAGGCCTGAGCCGAGGACGTGGCATAGGCGCCGCCGTCCAGGAGCAAGCGTGCCTCCACCCGGTGCAGGCGGCCCACTTCATCCACCTGGGTGCGCAAGGTGACCTGGAGCGGGTGGCGCTTGGCGGTGTAGCGAAGCTGCTCGGTGCGGGAGAGCTGCAGTTTGACGGGCTTGCCAATCCGGATGGCACACAGAGCCGCGTGGGCTGCCAGCTGAACGGGCACTTCGGCGCGACAGGAGCGCCCGCCACCGATGACGGACTGGATCACCGTCACGGTGCTCAGCTTCAGGGCCTCGCGCAGAGTCTGCTGC
Organism: uncultured Pseudomonadota bacterium; assembly: GCA_913060515.1. Lineage (GTDB taxonomy): Bacteria > Myxococcota_A > UBA796 > UBA796 > CAJQPC01 > CAJQPC01. The sequence goes on from CAJXRZ010000015.1 coordinate 82,849, forward strand.
ACCCACTCGGGGCGGGACATGGTTCCGAAGAGCGTCAGGCTGCCATCTTTTTCGGGCTTGGCGATGACCCCATGGGTCTCCAGGGGCACAGGGTCTTGGGCCCCGACCTGCCACTCACACTCGATCCAACGGCCAGAGCCCCGGGGGCCTCCACGCTCGATGGTGGTGCGGGCGAAGACGTTGTCCTGGCCGAAGATCTGGACGCTGTTGTCCTCGGACTTACGGGGATCCAGCAAGGGCTCCAAGGGCTCGTAGCGCACCTCAATGCGTTTCAGAGCGGCCCGAGCTGCGCGGAGGGTTGGGGCGCAGAGCACGACCACAGCCTCACCTTCGTGGCGAACCCCCTTGGATGCCAACAGGGGCCAGTCTCGACTCTCGCCAATGCAGACCGCGTTCTCCCCGGGAATGTCCGCGGCCGTGACCACAGTGATGCCCTCCCAATCCGCTTCCATATCCAAGGAGACGCCTAAGATCTTCGCCCGGGCGTATGGCGAACGCAGGACCACGGCGTGCTGCAGACCGTCCACGGCGACATCGTCCACATAGGCAGCTTTGCCCAGGACCTTGTCGCGCGCGTCGATAGGCGGGGTCACGCCACGTTCAGCTTGCACGGTGCTCATCTTCCTCGCGCGCAAGACTACCCCAGCTGTGCTCATCCCGTGGCTCACCGGTCTGGACAGGCCATGGAGGCCCTATGTCCCAGACGATGGACAAACTCGCTGAATTGGCCGGAAACCTGTGGTGGTCCTGGGATACCCAAGCCACGGCGCTCTTTGCGGGCTTAGCCCCCAGTCGCTGGCCACAAGTGCTGCACAACCCAGTGGCCCTGCTCGCTGAGTTGACCCCGATGGAGCGCGAACACATCCAGAGCGATCCGCTCACCGGAGAGATCGTCGACGCCGTCTACGAGCGCTTCCTGGCTTGGATGAAGCAGGAGGACACCTGGGCCGCGGGGCGCGGCCTGCCCCGAGTGCTCTACCTCTCCATGGAGTTCGGCCTGCACGAGTCCATGCGCATCTACTCCGGTGGACTGGGCGTGCTCGCCGGCGACCATGTGCGCTCCGCCTCGGACTTGGGATTGGACTTCCGCGGCGTTGGACTGCTCTACAGCAGCGGCTACTTCCGCCAGGTTCTGGACGATGGCAAGCAGCTGGCGGCCTACCCCAACGTGGACCGCTCTCGCCTGCCCATCACGCCGGTCTTGGACGCAGCTGGCGCCCCCATTCGCATCTCCATTCCCGACGGCGAGCGGGAGTACCAGGCCAGCGCTTGGCGCCTGCAAGTGGGCCGCGTGCACCTGTACCTGCTCGATGCGAACCTGCCGGAGAATCCCCCTGAGCTGCGCGAGGTCACCCGATCGCTCTACGGCGGTGACACCCGCATGCGCCTTCGCCAAGAGATCCTGCTGGGCATCGGCGGCGTTCGCCTGCTCCAAGCTCTGGGCGAGTCCGTCGACGTGGTGCACCTCAACGAAGGCCACTGTGCCTTCGCCCCCATGGAGATGCTGCGTCAGGCCCAAGCGCTCGACCCCTCGGCGACCCACGCCCAGATCCGCGAGCGGGTGGTCTTCACCACCCACACCCCCGTGCCCGCTGGCCACGACCGCTTCGGCTGGGACATGGTGGACGCACACTTGGGCGCCTGGCGCAGCCAAGCGGGCTGGTCTCCCGGCGCGCTGATGGACTTGGGTCGGGTAGACCCAAGCGATCTGGATGAGCCCTTGTGCATGACCGTCTTGGCCCTTCGCATGGCCCGGGCCAGCAACGGCGTGAGCGCGCTGCACGGCCAGGTCTCCCGGGAGATGTGGGCCAAGGTGGACACCCCCAAGCCCATCGGCCACATCACCAACGGCGTGCACCCCACCTACTGGATGGCCCCCGCCATGCAGGAGATGCTGGACACCCACTTGCCCAAGTGGCGCGCCCACTGGCAAGACCGCGCCTTCTGGACCGAAGGGCTGGCGACCCTGGACGACGGCGCCCTCTGGCAGACGCGTCAGACCCTCAAAGAGCAGCTGCTCACCCAGGTGCACGCCCACACCGGCCAGCGCTTGGACCCCAAGGCGTTGTTGATCGGCTTTGCCCGACGCTTTGCCCCCTACAAGCGCGCAGACCTGGTCTTCTCCGACGCCCAGCGCCTACAGAAGATCCTGGAGGGCGGCGCGAGCCTGGTCTTCGCTGGCAAGGCCCACCCTCGAGACACCCTGGGTCAGGAGCTCCTGGCCCGCGTGGTGCGCTGGTCCAGAGACCCCCGCTTCAAGGGCCAAGTGGCCTTTCTGCCGGGCTACGAGATGCAGCACGGACGCTGGATGACCTCGGGCTCGGACCTGTGGCTGAACAACCCCCGACGCCCACGAGAGGCCAGCGGAACCAGCGGCCAGAAGGTGGTGCTCAACGGTGGCTTGAACTGCTCCATCCTGGACGGCTGGTGGCCCGAGGCCTTCGACGGCGACAACGGCTTTGCCATTGGAGACACCCGCGACTGGGCCGACACCCAAGCGCAGGATGTCCACGACGCCGAGGCCCTCTACACCTTGCTCGAGAAGGAGATCCTGCCCTCCTTCCAGGACAGCAGCGACTGGCTGCGACGGGTCAAGCACTCCATGGCGACGGGCGTGCCGGTGTTCAACACCCACCGCATGGTCGCCGAGTACGCCGAGACCATGTACCGGAGTTAGCCCTCTGGAATGAGCCTGCTCGTCCTGATTCGCCCGCGCAGTGGCGCCCCCCCACCCCCGGAGTCCTGGCCGGTGGGGCGGGCCGCTCTGGCCTTGCTGGCGGAGGGCGTGCCGGTGAGCTTCGGGGGGTTGATGCCCAGACCCGGGGGATGGGTGCCCTGTGAGAGCGCCCCCTTGGTGGCCTACGACCGCTTCCCTTCGTGGACCTTCCCCCAGGAGTACGCCGCGCTGACCCGGGACCTTGGGGTGCCCATCAGCAACCCTGCGAGTATCCAAGCTCTCTGCCGGGACAAGCTAGCCACCCAAGCGGCACTGGAGTCCGCCGGCGTGCCCATGCCGCAGGTCAGCGCCAAGCCAAGCCAAGACCTGCTCAAGAAGTGGGGAGGTGGATTCCTCAAACCTCAGTTTGGCGGCCTGGGACGCGGGGTGGTTTACCTGCGCCCTGGAGACCCCATCCCGAGCCATCTGCCCGGGGCAACCGGCGTGCTGGAACCGGCCATCCTCCAGGCCCCCGTGCTGCCCAGCCAGGGTCCATTCACGTCCCTGCGTGCCTTAGTTCAGAGAGACCCGTTTCAGCGGGTCCCAGAGGGCTGGATCTGCGCCCCCATCGTGGCCCGCGTCAGCCAGGACCCCGTCTCCAACGTCGACCGCGGCGCCCAGGCTCTGCCCGCCCAAGACCTGCTCTCCCCTGGCCAACTCCAGCAGGTGAAGGAGGTCGCCATCGGCGCAGTCCAAGCTCTGGCCGATCCCTGGACCTGCGAGCTCGGCGTAGACCTACTCATCGATCCGGCAAGCGAGGCCACCGTGGTCATCGAGGTCAACGGGGTCCCCAAGGGCCGCGGCGCGGTCCTGGCCCAGAGAGACCCGGAGCGTTTTGGCGCCAGCTATCAGGCGGCCTTGGAGCGCCCCCTAAAGTGGTTGTGGAGCCGGGCCTGTCCCAGGCCCGCTCTCCAAACCCCCTAAGTGGTTGTGGAGCCGGGCCTACAACAAGGCGCCCTTCACTCCGTAGACCACGCCAGGTCCACCGCGATGGGGTCATGGTCGCTCAAGGGGACATCGTCGGCATCGAACCAGGGCTCCACACGCCAGTTGCTGGCGGTCAGCTCCACGTCCCCGGGACGCAGCAGAATTCGGTCGATTCGACCCGGCTCCGGACAACCCAAGATGTCGCAGACGTCCTCAAATCCGGCGTCCCAGAACACCTCCAGGGGCTCCAAGTCTTCGGGGTCATCCCCGTGCAGGTTGGTGTCCCCGATGATGACCACGGCGCGGTCGCCGGCGTTGGCCACGGCATACTCAGTGATCGCCACAGCGTGACTCAAGCGGGCCGCGTTGTCCTCGTCGCCGCCACCCGCCTCCATGTGGGTGTTGAGCACATCGATCTCTCCCTCACCGAGGGAGAGGCGAATCCACTGGAAGCCCTTGCTGGCCAAGCAGTCCCCTGAACCCGTCGTCGCTCCGCCATAGCATTCGGTGTAGAGCACCCCTTGGGCCTCCAAGATCTCCAGCTTTGAGAGCACCCCCAAGCCTGAGCCGTAGGCCCGCGTGGTGTCGACCTTGGCCGAGAAGCGCTCCTGAAATTCGTGGGGCGCATCCGCCACCAGGGTCTCGTGGTTGGCGTCGTCGAAGTCCTCCTGCAGACCGATCAGGTCGTGCTCGACCAGCAAGGGCGCGATCTGCACCATGCGCCCGGGGGTGTCGTCCCCGGTGATGGCGCTGGGCAAGCCGTGCACGTTGTAGGAGAGGGCCGAGAAGCTGCCGTTGGTGGGCAGAGGCTCGGTGCACGCAAAAAGAGGCAGGGTCAGGAGCAACATGCCCTGACCCTACCTCCATTCTCCCCCAGGGGGAAAGCCCTGCGCTGCTAGTCGAGGCTGTAGGTCGTGATGTTGGGCAACATCCAATCCACCTTGCCGGCCACGCCGTCCAAGTAGGTCTTCTGGACCTGCTTGCAGATGGCGCCCGGGCTGCCGTTGCCCACCATGCGGTGATCGATCTCGCGGATGGGCGTGACCTCGGCGGCGGTGCCCGTCATGAAGACCTCGTCGGCCACGTACAGAGCGTCGCGTCCGAAGGTGGTCTCGATGACCTCGTGGCCATGCTTGCGCATGATCTGAATCGCCGTCTCTCGGGTGATGCCACCCAAGATGTTGGTGATGGGCGGGGTCTTGATCTTGCCGTAGCGAATGGCAAAGAGGTTCTCACCGGTGCCCTCGGCCACGTAGCCGTTGTGGTCCAGCATGATGGCCTCTTCGTAGCCATGGTCGATGGCCTCGTAGCGGGCCAGGATGCTGTTGACGTAGTGGCCGATGACCTTGGCGCGCTGCAGGTTGGAGTTCACCGCGTGACGGGTGAAGCTGCTGGTGCCAGCACGGATGCCGTTCTTCATGCCCTCTTCGCCCAGGTAGGCGCCCCAGGGCCACACGGCGACAGCCACATGAACCTGGTTTCCGCGGGCACCCAGGCCCATCTGTCCATGGCCCAAGAAGACCAGTGGGCGGATGTAGCCAGCGGTGAGCTTGTTGGCCTTGAGGGTCTGCAAGCAGGCCTCGCGGACTTGCTCGAAGGTGTAGGGCATTGGAATCCGGCACATCTTGGCCGAATCGAAGAGCCGGTGGATGTGCTCATCCAGCTTGAAAATGCCGCCACTTCCGTCGGGCTGCTCATAGGCACGAATGCCCTCGAACACGCCCAGACCGTAGTGCAGGGTGTGGGAGAGCACGTGCACGTTGGCTTGGTCGTAAGGGACCATCTTGCCGTCCATCCAGACGACTTCGGAGCGAATGGACATCAGTTGTCCTCCACAACGTTGCCGTCTACATCCAGCACAATCACGGTGTAGCCAAGCTCAGCAATCGGAGCCTTGATCGAGGCCAGGTCGCCAACGACCGTGACGACCAGGGGCTGACTTGCGACCTGCTCCACAAAGGTGGACTGGGCCTTCTCGGGGGTCACGCCCTGCACGCTTGGGATGTACAGCTCTTCCCAGTTGTCGGGCAATCCGTAGCGCCAGACAGTGGAGCGGCTGCCCACCAAGTAGTCCACGGTCTCAAAGGAGCCGGGGTAGCCCAAGACGCGGTTGGACTTGGCGTACTCGATCTCCTCGACAGTCATTGGGCGCTCGCCCTGTACATCGGCCAGCTCAGCGAAGAGCTCGGCCATGGCGGGGGCGGTCACCTCGGACTGAACCGAAGAGGAGGCCACCCAGAGAGCGCCTGCCTGGTTGTTGTAGATGCTGCTGCGGGCGCCGTAGGTGTAGCCCTTGTCCTCGCGCAGGTTCATGTTCAGGCGGGCCATGAACATGCCACCCCAAGCGGAGTTGCCGACCATCAGGTCCCAGTACTCAGGCTGGTCCCGGGCCGGCACGAAGCGCACGGCCTTGACCATGGACTGGGCCGCGCCGGGCTTGTCCACCAAGTACACGATGGTCTCGGTGGGCTGGATGGTCTCGATCTCGGGCATCTCGATGGCGTTGCCAGGCGCGACGCTGCCCAAGCGTTCTTCCAGCAGAGGCTGAATCTCCGCCAGGGTGATGTCGCCGCCGACCAGCAGGGTGCCGTTGGAGGGCACCAAGTGGGTCTGGTACCAGGCCTTCATGTCCTTGGTGTCGATGGCCTTGAGGCTCGCCGCGGTGGTGGTGCGGCCCTCGTAGGCGTCTCCATAGATCAGGCGGTCGGTGACGATCCACGCGATGGAGTCGGGGTCCTTGCGGGCCGCCTCCAGGTCCAGCAGGTTCTGGTTCTGAATGCGCTCCCACTCGCCCTTGGGGAAAGTAGGCTCGAGCAGCACGTCGGCCCAGATGTCCAGCGTGGGCTCCAGGTTCTTCTTGAGGCTGTCGGCACGCACGGTGGCCATGTCGGAGTTTGCGTAGCTGTTCACGGAGCTGGCCAGGGCCTTCAGATCGGCGGAGATCTGCTTGCCGTCACGGTCACCAGCGCCCTCGTTGAGCATGTCCATGCTCACACCGGCCAGGCCTTCGTGCTTGGCAGGGTCCGTCCAAGATCCGGTGTTAAACACCGCGCGCACCTGCACAACCGGCAGCTCGTGGTTCTCGACCACGACCACCTTCATGCCGTTGGACAAGGTCCCGGTCTCGATGGCGGGCAAGGTGAAGTTGCCGCCCTCCAGAGGGCCTGGCTTGGAGCGGTCCACGGTGGGGACAGCAGGGGTCATGTCTACGGCAGGCTCAACCTGCTTTGGGCAAGCGAGCATCAAGCTGAGGAAAATCATTGTGCTGCCTCTGCTGGGGGCGAGATGTGAAGGACCACGCGACCGGGGGACCCAAAGGTGTCCTTGGAGGCCTGAAGCACGCTCTCCGGGGTGCAGTCCAGGTAGCGCTGCAGGTCAGACTGCAGGTAGTCGGGCTCACCGGCCATGAAGTTGTAGGAGTTCAAGCGGTCTGCCTTGGCGGACACGGTGCTCAACCCGTAGATGAAGGCGGCCTCGTACTGGACCTTGCCCACGCTGACCTCGGTCTCGGTGGGGCCCTCTTCCATGAACTCTGCGAGCAGAGCGTCGGTGGCGGCCACGAGCTCATCGGTGGTGTGACCCTCCGCTGGAACGGCCTGGATGACGTACATGCCGTCCAGGTAGCGAGAGACCTGGTAGGCGGAGATGCTCTTGGCGATCTGGTCTTCGATGACCAGCTTGCCGTAGAGGCGGGAGTCCTTGCCGTCGGTGAGCAGGCTGGAGAGAAGGTCCAGGTCTGCATCGCCGCTCTCGTAGATGGCGGGGCTGGGCCATGCCATCCACACCTGAGAGTAAGGCACGCCCTGCTCTTCTTGGCGAATCACCACCTCTTCGGTCATCTCGAAGTTGTGGGTGTCGGGCACCACGCGCTCGGGCAGGGGCTCTGCGCTGGCTGGGATGGTGCCGAAGTACTGCTCAATGAGCGCCTTGGCGGTGGCGGGATCAAAGTCCCCGGCCACGACCAGAACGGCGTTGTTGGGCACGTACCACTGGTCGTAGAAGCTCTGAACGTCGTCCAGGGTGGCCGCGTCCAGGTCCTCATGGGAGCCGATGGTGGTGTGGTGGTAGGGGTGGCCAACCGGGAAGAGGTTGGCTTGCAGGGTCACCCAGCTGGTGCCGAAGGGCCGGTTCTCGTAGCGCTGACGGCGCTCGTTGCGAACCACTTCCTTCTGGTTGTCCAGGCGCTCTTGGTCAATGACCAAGAAGCCCATGCGGTCCGCCTCGCCCCAGAGAGCCAGGGGCAGGTACGCGCTGGGCACACCCTCGAAGTAGTTGGTGCGGTCACCGTTGGTGGTGCCGTTGACCCGCGCGCCCACTTCCTGCAGGTTGCCGAAGTAGTCTTGGTCGTTGTTCTCGGAGCCCTGGAACATCAGGTGCTCAAAGAGGTGGGCAAAGCCCGTGCGGCCTTCGACCTCGTCCTTGGAACCGACGTGGTACCAAACGTTGACCTGGACCACGGGGACGCTGTGGTCCTCGGAGAAGATGACCTTCAGGCCATTGTCCAGGGTGTAGGTCTCATAGGGAATACTCAGGTCTTGGGCCTGAGCAGCGGGCGTAGCCAGCATCATCGCCAGTGCGAGCATCGGGAAGCTCCGGGAGTAGGACACAGCACGGTTGTGGCACTGCGTCGGTTGCCCGAGGGCTGTAACCGAGGGATCCCAGGCGCGGGTCAGGTGGGCTCAAGCTCCGCGATCAGGTGCTCCAGCAAGCCCTCCGGTGGCGGCACGCTCCCGTTCAAGGTGAACAGAAAACTGAGCTGCTCCGCCGGCGAGGCCACGTTGGGTTTGATCGACGGCCCGCTGGCAAAGGTCGTGCCCCCCAAGCTCAGCAGGGCCCCGAGCTGCGCGGCAAAAAAGCCGAACTCCCGCACCCCTTCCGGCTCGGTCCACCGAGGGTAGCCGTCCAGCTCCGGCGGGTTGATGCGCTCGATCATACGCACCTCCTTGGGCTCCAGCTTGACCGAGGGCTCCCGCCACGGAGTGAGTGGATTTTCCGCTGTGGTCAGCCAAGGCAGCCGTGGGTCCGCCGAGTAGTCCCCCTTCTCATGCTCCAGTAAGTTGGGATGCCAGTCCTCGCCGATGTGCTCCAGCACCCGTCGGAGCTGGGTCTCAGGGTCTTGAAGCAGCTCCTCCAGCTTGAGGCGCAGCACACCGGGGGTCTCACGAATCTTCTCTCGGGCCTTCTTGACCATGAAGCTGTCTCCCAACACCGTTCCAGTTCCCCAGCACATGCGACGCAGGCTGGCCACGGTGGTGACTGGGTGCCTGCTCATTGCGATGAACTTGGCGTTGGGAAAGCAGGCCAGGATCTTGTCCATCGTCATGGCGTGCAGCGGGGTCTTGTCCCCCCAGCGGGTGGCTGAAAAGCGGGCCGATCTGGCCTCTAAGACGGCACGAATGTAGTGCTCGCTGGGGGCGTCAGGATCTACCTGAACCGGCTCCGCCTTGAACAGGCTGCCGCTCGCCGTGTTCTTCCAGGCCTTCTCGAAGGCCCCCGCCTTCAATCCAGGCCAGCGACCACGCCACATGAAGAGCGCGGACTCCTGACCCAAGTGGATGTTGGGGTGTGCGTTCAGGATGGCCCGGAGCAAGCTTGTGCCCGAGCGTCCGCTGCCGACGATGAAGATGGGGTCAGTCACAGCGGCGACCTAACGGCCCGAGCAGTCCAGCACGATGGGGGCCTGGAATTGCTCGGCCTGCATCTCCTGGGGTGTGCAGCCGGTGGCCGCCACGCGGATCCAAGCACTCTGGCAGCCGCCAAGGGTGCTCTTTTGGCTGGCAACCTCCAGGTTGAAGCTACCATCTGACTCAGTAACCCCGATCACCCGAAAGCTGCTGCAGTCGTCCCACTCGCACTCGGAGATCTCCGCCCCGTCGATGCCGTCTCCGGCTTGATCCTGGACCTCACCGCTGGCCGGGGCGCTGATGCACTCTCCCAAGAGGAGTCCGCAGCCTGGCAAGATCAGGAGCAAGCTCAGTATCTGGGGGATTCTCATACGCTCCTCTCTTGCTGACTGAAGCTTGGAGTCTAAATTTCCGTTGAAGAGACCGCCACCTCAGGAAAGACTCCCTCCCATGTTCTGTCCCCTCCTAGTCATCCCCGTGCTGGCCCAACAAGCCCCCACCGTCGAAGGGGTTTGGGTAGAGGACAAGGCGCTCTCTGAGAACCCAGATGCGCTCCTGGAGGCTCAGGGTCTTCCGTGGGCCATTCGCAAGCTGATCGCATCGGGCACCGCAACCGAGGTCATCGTGGCCAACCCCGAGCAGGTGGAGATCACCACCAAGTTGGCGGGCGCGACACGTGTTCACGGCGGCATTCCGGACGGTCAGCCAAGAGACGCAGACGATGCGGTGGACACCTGGAGCTGGTCCGGAGACGCCCTGGTGCAGACCCAGATCAAGACCCAGGATGGCAAAAGCCAAGAGCTGGTCGTGACCCGCAGAGTGGTGGGGAGTGACCGCATGCTCGTACACTACGCGCTCACGGTGGACGGTGAGCCGGCCCACTCCTTTCGACAGGTGTTTCAGCGCGAGGGCTAAGTGGCGGCGTTCAAAGAAGAGATCAACGCTCAGGTGGTGGCCGCCTGGGGACAGCGTCTCGATGCGGGCCCAAGCTGGGTGCAGGAGACCGTCTTTCCCTTGGCCGGCCTGGAGCTCAAAGCCCGGGTGCAACACTTGGCCCAGGCCATCTGGCGAGTGCTTGGCCCAGATCTACTCCCAGCCCTTAAAAGGCTCGAGACCGCAGCTCTGAGCGAGCCCCCCCTCAAGGCCTTCGCAGCCTGGCCAGCCTTCACGATGGTGGCCGAGAACGGCCTGGAGCACCCTGCACAGAGCCTGAAATGCTTGGGCGTGCTCACCCACCTCTTCTCCGCTGAGTTCGCGGTGCGGCCCTTCATCGATGCCCACCCCAAGCTGGCGATGGAGCAGATGCTGGCCTGGACCACCCACACGGACGAACACCGGCGACGCTTGGCCAGCGAAGGCTGCCGAACGCGCCTGCCCTGGGGTGGCAACCTGCGGGCCTTGATCGCGGACCCCAGCCCCATCCTGCCCATCCTGGAAGCGCTCAAGGACGATGAGGCGGAGTACGTGCGACGCAGCGTGGCCAACAACCTGAACGACTTGGCCAAGGACCACCCGGACCTGACCATGGAGATCTGTGAGCGTTGGACGAAGGGCGCCTCCAAGGACCGCCTACGGCTCATCAAACACGGCCTACGCACCCTCATCAAGGCCGGCAATCCCAGGGCCCTGGCCATCATCGGCGTGGGAGAACCTGAGCTGGGCGAGCTGCTGTTCACGGCCTCCTCAGCGGTGAAGCTGGGAGAGCATCTGGAGCTCTCTCTGCAGGCCGAACTTCCAAAGAAACAGAAGTTGGTCGTGGACTTTGCGCTGCACTTGCTGCACAAGAACGGGGAGCATGGCCGCAAGGTGTTCAAGTGGCGCACCCTCACAGCGCCGGCCGGTCCGCTGGAGCTGAGCAAGCGGCATCCGATCAAGGCGGTGACCGTGCGCAGCTACTACCCAGGGGTGCAGAGCGTCGAGCTGCTCATCAATGGGCGAAGCGTCCAGACGGTGGACTTTGAGCTGACGCTCTAGTCGGCCTAGTTCATGTCCAGCGCGTGCTCCATGAGCTGCTCAATGCTCGCGTAGCGCAGGGCCGCCATGTGGGTGCTGGCCAGGACCAACTTGGGTGCACTCCCAGCATCTCTGGCCTCGCCCCAGCGGGACGCACAGAGGCACCACTTGTCTCCGGGCTTGAGCCCCGGGAAGCCCATCTCGGGCCGAGGCGTACTCAAGTCATTCCCTCGCGCCTTGGAGAAGGCCAGGAACTCGGCGCTCATCTCCGCACACACCGTGTGGGAGCCCCGGTCGTTCTGGTCGGTGTTGCAGCAGCCGTCCCGGAACCAGCCGGTCATGGGGTCAATGGAGCAGGGCTGCAGAGGCTGGCCCAAGACGTTCTTGGCGGGAGGCTTTTTCATCGTGGACCTTAGGATTTGGGTGGCGGCTGCTTGCGCTCAAAGACCCAGCTATCCCCGTCGGAGAGCTTGGCGCTGAAGCGGTAGCCCATCACGCGGCTCGTCTTGATCTGCTCGGGGTCCTGCACCTGTTGCTGCACAAACCACCGGGCCATCGCCCCCCGGGCGCGCTTGGCGTAGAAGCTGATGACGCGGCTCTTGCCTTCCTTCTTGTCCCGGAACACCGGCGTGACAATGCGGGCGCCCAGGGCCTTCTTGTCCACGGCCTTGAAGTACTCGTTGCTGGCCAGGTTGAGCACCACGCCATCGCCCAAGTCTTCGGCCAGGGACGGCGCGACCGTGCCCTTCCAGAAGTGGTACAGGTTCTTGCCCCGGGGATTCTCCAGTCGGGTCCCCATCTCTAGGCGATAGGGCTGCATCAAATCCAAGGGCCGCAGCACGCCATAGAGACCGCTGAGGATGCGCACGTGGTCCTGTGCCCAGTCCAGCTCCTTCTCGGAGAGGGTCTCGGCCTCCAGCCCTTTGTACACGTCCCCGTCAAAGGCGAAGATGGCCGGATGGGCGTTCTGGAGGGTGAAAGGAAAGCCCAGCTTGGCGAAGCGTTCCCGGTTCAAGTCTCCCAGGTCCTCGGAGATGTGCATCAGCTCTTGCAGCGCTTGCGAGGACAGCGGACGGGCAACCTTGAGCAGCTCCTGGATGTCTTGCTGGAGCCTGGGCTGTGTGGCGCACGCGGTGGGTGGGGTTTCCAGGGTGCGCAGGGACTTTGCGGGTGAGAGAAGGGCGAGCATCAATTCCTCCGGTCCTCATCTATCCACTTGAGAGCAAAGCGTGCGCAGCTACTCCACCGGCACGCCCCACTTCTCAAAGACCTCCGCGGTGTTCTGACCCGCTGCCAGGTCAAAGCGACCCTTCACGTAGCCCCAGATCGAGGCCTCGGTCCCGTCGTAGGCAATGTCGCTGTTGCTCTGGCTGTTCATGCCCTGGAAGAAGTCGTCGTAGAAGCTGGCGCCGTACTCCGACTCAAAGTCCTTCAGGAAGCAGAGCTGCAAGAAGGGGTCTGCCGCAAGGGTCTCGTACTCGCCACCGGCCAGGTAGCTCTCCTTGCCATCACAGTAGGTCTCGTAGTTGGGCTGGTTCTCGGTGCGCTCCAGCTCTTCGAGCACCCGAATGGTGAAGAGATTCGGCCAGCTCTCCAGGTTGACGTACTGGTAGACCCACGTGCCGTTCACAAAGCTGAAGCAGTGCCCCAGCTCGTGGGCAAAGCCCCAGATGTCCGTGTTGGGTTCAGCGGCCCGCAGGATGCGCTGGTCCTCTCCGCCGTCAAAGAGCGCAGGCACGCCGCGAACGGGGTTGCTGGCCAGCATGTAGGCAAAGTCTTCGATGGAGGCATCGGGCACCCAACGGATGCGCTCACCCTCAAAGGGAGCGGCGCCACGCATGCTCTCTTCGATCTCGTAGATCCGGTCCATGGTGTCCATCGCAGCTTGCGCTGTGGCCATGTCCGCGACCACCTGATCCGCTGGCAGGGTCACCAGGTGGTGGGCGCTCTGGAGCTCCACCCAGCCGCTGCTGACCTGGTCAAAGGGGTAGTCGAGAAGACTGTCGATGGAGACGGTGGGCACCGTGTCCGCAGAGGCGCTGACCGTCACCTGGAGCGCGCCATCCGCCCGCAGGCGCTCCCCGTAGGCATCTCCCAGGTCGGTGGCGAAGATCATGCCCACGTACACAACATCATCGCTCTCTGCGGTGAAGCTTGCGCCAGCACCAACACAGCTCAACGCGTCCTCAAAGCGCAGGCCACTGCGCACCGCCAGAGAGCCAAGGGCGCAGCCGCGCTGCTCTCCAAGGGCTGCATCCCCCTCTGTGCTGAGCGCCTGGCCGTCCAGCTCCCAGGTGCCGGTCGCGGTGATCTCCAGGGTCTCCCCTTCTCGCAGAAACACACCGGTGTTCACCCAGTGCGCGTCGGCCGGGACATCGAAGCTGTGCTCACCGTAGGGACCGCTGGGCGTGACCGCCGCAGGGCCAATGCCCAAGGTGGGATCCGCAGCGCTATCGGCCGTGTCCGCACCCGTCTCTGGGTCGACGACGCCTTTGGTGCAGGCCAACAGGGGGGCAAGGACAAGAGCGCTGAGCAGGGCACGGGTCATGGACTCTCCAGGCCTCCAGTGTAGGGCGAGAACCCATCGCCGTCCCTGTCTCGGCATCTCAGCAGCAGTCCTGGCCTAAAAGAGCTGCCAAGCCTTGGAAGCCTGGATGCTCTCGGCCTGGTCCAGAAAGCGCGCGCCATCGGCATCCTTGAGCGCCACTACCCGCAAGAGCTGCACCTGGCTCGCGTCCTCTCCAGGCCGGGCCATCACGTAGCGCAGGTCCTCCGGTCGGCTCTCCATGTTCGGAAAGTCCAAGAGCGCTGCCTTCTCCGGAGCGGGCAACAGGCCCACGTCAGGCCCGAGCTCCAAGCCAAGGTCCGGCGGAACCTCCTCCAGATCCACCAGATCCCCAGGCTGGTAGACCCCAGCGGGGACCTGCATTGCCAGCTGATAGAGCACCTCCACGAGCGCCGGGGACTCCTGCTCGGCGTAGGCGATGAACTCCGTGGGCGGGTGTCCGTCCCAGGCATTCGAGATGCTCACCCCAGCGCTCACATAGGTCCAATAGGGCCGGGTTGGGCTGGGCGAGAAGGAGAACACCAACACGTCTTCAAAGCCCGGATCTCGGCCGGCCACCGGGTACTCCCTCTGGTTCTCCTCGCCCATCTCATCGAAGAGGTGCACGATCCAGCGCGCCCGACCGACAAAGCGCATGGCATCGCGCGGGCTCTCCGGCTCTGGGGCTGCCCCGAAGAGCGACTTCAGGAAGTCGAACACTGGGCCAGCGCCTCAGCGAGACGGCGGCGGAACTCGACCACCCCGGCCTCGTGCTCAGGATGCAGAGTGCCTGGCCCAACCATGCTGGAGCGCATGCCGGCCTGAACCCGACGCACGATTTGTTGGTCTTCGGCTTCGGTCTGGGCCACGGCGCTCACCTCGTTTCGGCTGCCGATGTGGTCAAAGACCCAGGTGTGGTAGCGAACGAGCGTCTCATCGCCGGCCCGCGGCTCGATGCGGTTCATCGACAGACCCCAGGGGTAGACATTGATCATCGTGTTGGGCCAGAGCCAGACGTACAGGGCCCGGATGCGCTGCCCCTCCAAGGGGTGTCCTTTGGGCAAGTCCAGACACTGCTGCTCAGCGCTGGCGGCTCCGATCTGTAGGGTGCCGCACTCCAGAGTCTCGTATCGGTAGCTGGGCAAGGAGAGCTGCCGGCTCAAGTCCGGGTGTACGAAGGGCAGGTGCAGACCCTCCAGGTAGTTCTCTACGTACAGGGCCCAGTTTGCCGAGATGTGGTGGTCCTCTTCCCGCAACAAGACCTGCCCCGGGCGCTCCACCAGCTCCCCAATCCAAGGGTCAAGCTCCGCACGGATGTCCTCGAACGAGGTCAGCGGGTCCAAGGAGGCAAAGCGCAGCGGCCCCCACTCCTCCACCTCGATCTCCGGGAGGTGGTCGGCCTCGGAAGGGAATCCCTCCAGCTCGTCAAAGCCCGGCGCAGCCTCGCAGCGACCGGCCAGTGAAAAGCGGCGTCCGTGGTAGGGGCAGCGCAGGCTTCTCTGCTGGCAAGGGGTCTCAATCAGCGTGGCCCCTCGGTGGGTGCAGACATTGGGCAGCAGGGCCCACGGGGTCCGCACCAAGGGCTCATCGAGCAGGCCCGGCAGCATCACGAAAGGACGCAGCTCCGGGCCCTCTTCGAGCAGGTGCGGGTCCAGCAGTTGCCAAGAGGCACGAAAGAGTGCGCGGGAGCGCGCGTGCATCTTTGGGTCTTGCAAGAGACGCGGGTCCAGGAGCGCCGGAGCCGAGGGAGTCTCGGCCATCAGTGGATGTTGGCCTGGGCGGTCCAAGCAGCCAGGTCCTTGAAGTAGGCGCTGGTCCAGCCATTGACGAACTGCTTGTACAAGCGTTTGGGGATCTGATCTTGGGTCACGATGAAGCGGCAGCCTTGGGGAGTGGACTGCAGTCGAATCTCCACGCGGCTGTCCGGCTCATTGGTCTCAAAGTCGTGGGTGCGCCAGGTCTGCACGATGAGCTCCGGGCGGCGCAGAGCCACAAAGACCCCGGTCACAGCGCCGGACCAGAGGGACACCATGCCGCCGATCTTGCCCTCGGCGACCGCGGGTGCTCCCGTGATGGCGGCCTGCTTGGCCGTGTCGGTGTAGGCGTCAAAGACGTGCTCTCGGGTGCAGAACAGGTCCACCTTGAGCTGCAGGCTGGTCATCTTGAATCCGGGCTGGGCCCTTTGTGGGCAGGGCGGGGTGCCTACATTGCACCACATGCAGACCCCAGAGACCCCAGCACAGCCCCAGCGGCGCCTCCGCCGCCCCACAGGACCGGTAGAAGCGAAGAGCACCCCGCTGACCGAGAAGCTCAAGAAATGGGGGCCTCTGGGCGCGGGACTGATCTTTGTCTTGGGCAAGCTGAAGTGGGCACTGGTGGCCGCCAAGTTCCTCAAGCTGCACACCCTGCTCTCCATGCTGCTCATGGTCGCGGTCTATGCCCAGCTCTGGGGTTGGAAGTTCGCGCTCGGCTTTGTGCTGCTCATCTTCGTTCACGAGATGGGCCACGCCCTGACCATGCGGGCCCTGGGAATCCCAGCCGGCGCGCCGGTCTTCATCCCCTTTATGGGCGCCGTCATCGCCATGAAGGGCCGTCCAAAGGACGCCTGGGTCGAAGCGCTCGTTGGCATTGGAGGGCCTGCCCTGGGAACCCTGGGGGCCATGGCTGTGCTCGCGGTCGCTGTGATCACCGGAGAGCCCTTCTGGTACGCCCTGGCGGCCACCGGATTCTTGATCAACCTCTTCAACATGCTGCCCATCAGCCCCATGGACGGCGGCCGCATCACCGGCGTGATCAGCCGCTGGATCTGGATCCCCGGCTACCTGCTGGGCATCGGCGTGTTCTTGCTCACCTGGAGCCCCATCCTGGGCCTGATTCTCCTGCTCGGCACCATGCAGGTCTGGCGGAGCTTCAAGACGCCGGAGGACTACTACAAGGTGGGCACCCCCAAGCGCGTCGCCATGGCCGGCGCCTACTTTGGACTGCTGGCCATCATGGCGGTGGGCATGGTGTTCTCCGAGGCGCCGATTGCGGACCTCTCGAACAGCACCTCAGCTGGGCTGTTGCCGGCGGGTTTGTGGGCCTTGGGCAGTGGGGCCTGGGGGTGGTTGGAGAAGCGCTTCCGGGGCTTGGCCGACGAAGCGAGACCTAGCCTGCAGGTCTCGCCAACCCTCACGCCCGCGACAGCCACACCGCCAGCTCGTTGAAAGGGGGACAGCGAATTGGCACTGGCTCAAGCTACCCCCTGGCCTCAGGGTTGCGTCACTTCACAGAACAAAACGGAAAACTTAACCAGGTCGTTACTGCATTTTTGGTGTTTTCACCGAACTTGGAAGTCCACGAGCTTCACTCTGCCCCTGCTCGCCCAAAGGCAGTCACGTCAGAGGCGAGCCGGAGAACGGAATGAACGGATACCTTCTTGCGCTCATCATGTTTGGGACAGCGGAAGCCGAGGCTTCGACAGAAGCAACCTGCATGGCCATGTCGACATCAGGAGCCACGAGCCTCTAAGCCAAACTCTGCCTGGGAAACCCCGAACGGTTAAAGAGCGCCAGGGACAGATGGGACGATGCGATGACGGCATACATGGAAGCTCTTGCTTCAGCCAGCCCGGAAGAGCTCGCCAAGCTGAAGACGGAACTTGACGCAGCCACCGAGGAAGTTGATTCAGCACTCGCCCTTGGCCGTAAGTGTCAGCGGGTGACCAAGCTTCTGCCGAAGTCCCCATGAAAAAACGCAGCTTCCTGGTACTCGGAATGGCGGCCCTGCTGCTGGCAGCTTGGCTGCTTCGGGACGATGGCCGCTCTCCTCAGGAGGCTGCTACCCCCTCAGCCACACCCTCAGGCTCCGCCCAAGAGACACCTAGGGCTCGCCCTAGGCGCTCGCGTGAACTCACCCCCAACGACCGGTTCGCGGCAATCCTAAATGCCCCTAGCGAGGCCCCCGAACTCTTAGAGCTCTTCGACGGCTATCCCATCTGCGAGATCCCAGGCGTTCAAGCACAGACCAAGGGGCTCGTGCGCTCAGACGGACTTGAGCTCCCCTTCTTCATCGTCGCGCACGGTAAGGGCGCTTTGATGGACACAGGCAGTGGCTCGGGCACCCTCCTGCTCCAGGGATACGAAGCAACGCCAATCTCCTGGATACGCGAAGAAGAGCAGCTCTGGTGTAGCGAGGTCAACCTAGTACCGACCGGGGGCCCTTGGGCGGTCACGGCAAGGGTTGTGGACGCCTCAGGATCACCGATCATCGACGGCGAAGTCTACGGTTGCGGCCGACACGGTGACATCGTCAATGGCGAGCTGTACATGACCCTGCTCTCTGATGTTCGCTGCAAGTTAGACGTACGCGGTCCCAACAGCGCGAGGGTGGTGTTCGTGGACCCTATCGAGGCAGACATCGATCTAGGCACCATTGCGCTTCCAGAGGAAATGGGGACCCTGGGCCTGGACCTGAGCCATGCCCAGTTCCAGTGGGAACCCGGACTCCAACCGCAGGCCTTCTACATTCCGGAGCCGCCACGAGGCACCCCAGCGCAGCTCGCTGGACTCAAAGAAGGCGATTTCATCGTCGCAGTCGATGGCCTGCCGGTCGCAGGCCGACACCCGGCCGAACTCCTCATAGTGAACGTGGGAGAGACACGAACTCTGGAGCTCTCGGGCGGCCGACACTTGACCCTCACTGCAGTCCCGCTGCGCGAGATGCTAGAGCTTGCTGGCTTCTCCAAAGAAGAGGTCGCAGAGCGCCTGCCAGGGCGCTCTGGGGGCTACTACTGAGCTCCCACCATCAAGGCCCGCAGCTCCTCAAACACCCGCCGCGGCGGCGTCTTGTTCTTCTTCTTGGCAGGCGCCACAGCGTGGCCATCCTCCATGGAGACCCACTCCAGGCCCTCACTGGCGCAGAGAGCATCGCCCCACAAAGCACCCAAGGCAAATGCGGCGTCGTCGATGTTCTCGGCGGCGATTCGATCCTGAGCGATGGCCTGCAAGACCGCAGCGTGCAGCAGCTCAGGATCCGTTGGATCGGTGGGCATCAGCTCCCACTCGGTGAGCAGTGCAGCGCCCGACTCAATGAGCCAGTCCAGCTCCTCGCGTTCTTCTTCGTCCAGGGGACCGGTTTCGCTCATGCTGACCTCGTTTGCGTAAGGGGGCCTAGCCTGCCTCCGTTGTGGATGCGAGCCTGCAGGCGAGCGAGCCGGCCTCAAGAGAACGGGAACCCACAGAGAGCGCTAAGGTCAGCCCATCCATGAACAAAAAAACACTGCTCCGCGTTGCCTTGGGATTGAGCCTGGGATTGATCGCCGTTGAAGGCGCGGCCTGGGCCGTGGATGGGGGAGGCTTTCCGGTCTTCAACCGCTTCGTGCCCGACCAGGCCCTTGGGGTGCGCCTGGAAGCGGGCGCCAACACACGGCTGACCTTCCGCGGAAACACCACGGAGATCCAGGTCAACCAAGACGGCTACCGAGGGCAAGACTGGGGCCCCTCGGAAGAGGGCGAGGTGCTCATCGTGGGGGACTCCCAGATCTTCGGATTGGGGGTCAACGACGAGGAGACCCACAGCGCCATTCTGGCTGAGATCAGTGGCCGGAAAGTGCTCAACGGCGGGGTCATCACCTACGGACCCAGTGAGTACCGCGCAGTGGTCACCGAGCAGCTGGCCGCACGCGAGGGCATCAGCGAGGTCGTGGTGGTCTACAACTTCGCCAACGACCCTTTCGAGCTGGGCAACCCCAACACAGGCCGCCACAAGGTGGTCGATGGCTGGGCCCTGCGCAAGGAGCTGGCCCCGGAGTCCGTGGTTCAGTTCCCGGGTCGAAGCTGGCTGATGGGACAGAGCCATGCGGTCTACCACCTGCGCAAACTGCTTCACGCCGGAGACCAGGAGAGCGCCAACCTGCCCAGTGAAGGAGACTTCCAACAGATGGTCACCGCGCAGGTGCAGGGAGAGCAGCAAGCCAGCGCCGGCGAGAGCCAAGCCGCCACGCGCAGCAACCAGTACGCCAGCCAACACGCGCAGCTCTCCGGGAGCGAGGCCAGCTTGGCCCTGTTGCTCTGGGAGGTCGAGCACCCCGGCGTAGACCCGATTGAGGCGATTCAAGAGAAGCTGCCGCCCGAGAGTCCCTACCTGGACGTGCTCTTCCCCCAGAACGTTGAAGCTGCGCGGCCCGTCCCGGACATCGCCGCCCTGCTCCTAACCAGCGCACAGCGTCTGCAGGGTGCAGAGGAGAAGCTCGAGGCATGGGCCAAAGCGCATCCAGGGGCCAAGGCCAAGAAGATCAACCAGTTGCTGGAACAGCGCCGTGCTCTGCGCACCGAACTGGAGCTCTCCACGCCCCTGTACAGCGCAGGCTGGACCCCCTCCTCCCCCTTCTGGACCGAGCTGGTCGCCCTCCAGGCTCTGTGCGCCGAACACGGCGCGACCCTCACCGTCGTGGGCCTGCCACTGGACGTTCAGATCGATCCCGCCGAGTGGGACAAGTACGAGCAGCCGCGCCAAGACATGAGCGAGACCCTGGCTGTCTCTTATACACATCTGACGCTGCCGACGAAGAGGATAGTGTAGATC
>CAJXRZ010000016.1 GCA_913060515.1 uncultured Pseudomonadota bacterium
TCTACACTATCCTCTTCGTCGGCAGCGTCAGATGTGTATAAGAGACAGTCTTTGTACCGTCGGGGGCCTAGCGGGTCAACGCGAAAACCCGCTTTAGCTGCGGATCCAAGAGGATGAAGCAGGTCGATTTTGCCTATGGACAACTCTGGTGGTTTGGGTCGCGATCCTCGATCGGATCACGGTCTGCGAGCAGCGGCATCATGTGGACACGCCCCCCCTCAACCGAGCTCTTACAGGCGACTTCATCAAGGATCTGTGGACAACCTATGGAACCGAAATGAAAGAGCCCTGGTATGGGCGTGATAGAGGTCTGCGTGGGCCGAATTCGCCAGAGGATCCTTGCGGAAGTGCCGCAGCTCAACGCGGCGCGTTGCCGTAGGGTCCTGCGTGTCTCCCGGGGCAGCGGCGCCATCCTCGCCGCCCGCCGACTGGTGGAGCTGGGGGAGGGGGGCAGCCTCGAGTACCTCTTGCGTTCCCCCGTCCCAGCGCTGCGTGCTGCGGCTGCTGACGGCTGCTCTGATTCGGGGCGTCTGCTCGAAGCGCTCAGGCAAGAGCGCTGCGCGAGTGTCGCCGGAGTGATGGCGGCCCGAAGTGTTCAGAGAGGGGCTGAGCCCAGCGCCGTCCAATCTCTGCTTGAGCGCCGAGTCTTGGTCCCCTTGAACACCTCGGCAGGCATGCGCACACCCGAGGCCACCTTGGGGCTGGGGATTGGTGAGCCGGAGCAGGACCTCGTCCTGGCCCTTGGTGCGCGCGACGACGCCCTCAGCGCGCTTGGAAGCGCCAGCCCTGGCCCAGCGCTCTGGCAGGCCATGGAGGCCCTGAGTGTTCACAGGCAGCCCCAGGACTACCCAAGACTTCAAGAGCTATTCGGCTCGGCTGGCAAGCGCGGGCAGAACAGCCTGCTGCTGGCAATGGGCCGCTTGGGTGACCCCAGGGCGCTGCCGATGCTGCTGGACAACCTGGCCCGCATGGATGTGGACCCAGGTCGTGGCTTTGCCTGGCGCAGGCTCTCCGCCCTGGCCGTCGGACGAATCGGAGATCCGAGCGCCGCACCCAACCTGAGGCGAGCCCTGGAGGTGGAGGCGCTGGAGTACGAGGGTCGACCCGGCGCTGGCTTGGGCATTCAGTTCCCTGTGCGGGCGGTCATGCTCTGGGCGCTTGGAGAGCTCCAGGACCCAAAGTCTGCCGAGGTCCTCGCTGGCTACCTGGACCACACCTCAGGCAGCGCATTGGGTGGCTTTCACTTGCCGGCCATGGGCGCGCTCTACAAGCTCGGCGCAGTGGCCAAGCCGATCTTGGAAGGGGTCGCGGCACGTGGCTCAGAGCAGGCCCGCGGCAACGCTCTGGCGGTCTTAGAGGCGCTTTAGCGCTCAGGGAGCGGAAGAAGCGGCGCTCGTTCCTGCGCTGTTGCTCGTGAACTCGTCGGCCAGGCCCGCCTCGATGCGAACCATGCCGCCGCGGAAGACCTTCACCGTGTAGTTGTCGGGGGCCGTGGCACCGGTGCGCGAGGACTTGTTGGTGAACTCGAAGTCGATGCTGCTGGCGTTCGAGGAGTAGCCAAAGTCCGTCTCATCGTTCTTCACCCATCCGCGGGCGTTGAAGATGATCGTGGTGACATCGGGCTCGGCCAGCGCAACGCCTTTGGCCGCGTAGGTGCCGGTGGCGAGGTCGCGGCTGCCTTCCCCGGAGTAGCTGTCCACGCCGTTCGTGCCCTCGTAGGGGAGCTGGTCCCAGAAGGTAGAGTTCAAGTTGCGGTTGCCTACATACAGGGCCCAGGCGCCGTTTCCGTAGCCTGAGTTGTAGGGGTCGCTGTCGTAGTCCGTGATGACGATGCGGGTCTCGCGGTCGTTCATGATCGCCATCATGCGGAGCATCTCTACGTCTGATGAGAACTGCTCAGCGGCTTGGCGTGCTCGATAGCGCGGACCGAGTTCGGAGAGTGCGCCTACGCCCAGGCCTGCCAGGACCACGATCATGCCAATGACGATCATCAGCTCGATGAGCGTAAAGCCGTGGCGCTGTGTTCTGCGGAGCATGCCCCCATTGTGACAGGGAGGTGGGCCCGGTGTCCACGCCATCATCCCAGCCACTCCTTGATCTGCTTGTCCCCAGCGCCCTTGTAGCCCTCGGCTCGACGGGTGGAGAGCTTGCTCAGCAGCTTGTGTGGGTCGCCCTTGGCCTGCTTGAGGCGCCGGTAGCTCTTCTCGGGCAGCCCGAGTTCCGAAAAGCGTTGTTTGACCTTGGACCAGGCCGCTTTCTCCAGCCGGCCCACCGCATCCGCCTGCAAGCGCCCCAAGGCCTTGGCAGCTCGGCCTTGTCCTTGGCCCTTCAGTGACTTCTGCAGCTTGTTGCTCAGGTCGACCAAGCGAGAGAGCCCCGCGTCGGGAGGAATGGGCCCATGATCGCCCAGCATCTCTAGCCACGCACTGCCCTTGAGCTCCTCCGCCAACGAGGCTACCTGCTCGGCCTTGGGTTGATCCCGTGCCTCCAGGTCTTTCGCGCCACCGAGCGCGCCTTTGAGTGCATCACTGAGCATGGCTGGCCTCCTGAGTCTGACCTTGACGGTGGGACCCGGACACCCTAATAGCGCGGGGTTGTTCCGGTAGCTTCCGGAGACAGCGGCCTTGAGAGCCCATGGTCCTCCGACCGTCTACCCCTCTCCTGGTCCTCAACAAGCACCGCATGGAGCGTGCCTAATGGCTCGATATCGTGGACCCCGGCTCAAGAAGTGCCGGGCAGTGGGTATGGTGCTTCCCGGTTTGACGACCGCTCGTACCTTGGAGCGTCCAACGCCTCCAGGTGTGCATGGCGCCCGTCGTCGTGGGAAGCCCTCAGATTACAAAGTTCGCCTGATTGAGAAGCAAAAGCTTCGCTTTCACTACGGCGTGCTTGAGAAGCAGTTCCGTCGCTACGTCAAGGAAGCAGCTCGTAGAAAGGGTGCGACCGGTTCGGTCCTCATCACCCTGCTCGAGAGCCGCCTCGACAACGTCATCTGGCGTCTCGGCTTGGCCCCAACCATTCCAGCTGCCCGTCAGTTGGTGGTGCACGGTCACGTCAAGGTGAACGGACACCGCGTTGACCGTCCAAGCTACGCCGTCTTGCCTGGCATGCAGATCACTCTGCGCGACAAGAGCAAGGGCAAGGGCTTCATGCAGGCTCGCCTTGAGCAGTCTGCCGCCAACGTGACCCCTCAGTACCTCGAGTTTGACCCTGCAAAGGCAACCGGAAGCATGATTCAGGCGCCAAGCCTTGATGACCTGCCCTTCCAGTGCAACCTGCAGGCCATCATCGAGTTCTACTCGCAGACCCTCTAGACCAGGAGCAAGACCATGGCAAAGAAGGGATCCGGCCGCGTCATCATCACTCTCGAGTGCACTGAGTCCCGCGGCGCTGGCGTCAAGGTGCGTGGCATGAGCCGCTACACCACGACCAAGAACAAGAAGAACACGCCCGGCCGCCTGGAGTTGATGAAATACAACCCCTGGCTCCGTAAGCACACGCTTCACCGCGAAATCAAAAAGTAGGTAGGTCATCGTGGCGCGTAAACCCCGCGCCCCGTTGTCTGCTAAGGCCCGTGCCGTGGACCTCCTTTCAAGGAGGGAACACGGGCGGGCCGAGCTTTTTTGGAAGCTCGTTAAAAAGCAGGTTCCCCGGGGGGAAATAGATGCTGCGCTGGACTCCTTAGAGGAGCTGGGTCTGCTCGATGACCACCGCGCTGCCACCGGATTGACCCGCTACTACGTGGAGCTGCGTGGCTACGGCCCCAACAAGCTCCGCCAAGTGTTGCGGCGCGAGCGACGCTTCCCCGACCATGTTGTCAGCCAGGTCATGGAAGAGCTGGAAGTCGACTGGCGAGCCAAGTGCATGGCCTTGGCAGAGCGGCGCGGTATTCGGGGTCCTGAGCGAAAGGACCGAGAGAAGCTGGTGCGCTTCCTGATTGGCCGCGGCTTCCCACCTGGACTCTGCTTTGACGCGGCCCGCGAGCTGGAGCAGGCGCTCAAGGATGCTGCAGAGGAGTAGGCGGGGGCTGCTTCTAGGGCGGCCTATCGCCTGCGCTTGCCCTTCTTGCTGCGCGAGGGCGGTGGGGGGCCCTTCTTGCTGCGTGCGGACTTCTTCACGGGGGCCGGCTGACCAGAGGCCTCTTGCTTTACGCCAGGGAGGATGGCCTCTCCTGGAATGACGTCCATGCGGAAGGCACCGCCGGTGGTCACCAGGTTGCGGATCAACACCGCGATGACCACAGCGAGCATGGGCAAGAGCAACGCGGTGGGGCTCAAGGTGGAGTAGGTGCTCTGGCCGACCTGCACAGAGAAGCCGAAAGGATCCTTGTGGATCACCGGGGCGTCTTCCGGAATGTTGATGGGAGGAAGCGCATTTCTCTCTAGGGGCAAGCCGCGGCTGGCCCCTGGAGGCAGGGTGTGCTCCTCTCGGGCGTCGTTCGCACGGATGACCAGGACTTGGCGCATGCCGTCCTCGCCCTGTTCTTGGGACACAGGGCGCCAGCTCACAGCTTGGCCGTGGTAGCTGTCGAACCAACCCCCAAGGGTCAGAAACAGCAGGGCGGCGAGGGGAATTGAGATCCCCAAGACACGCAGGGTGGCCTTCTGGCCAGGAGAGAACCCGTTCATCGGGATACGCTAACAGGCGGCGCGAGGCCGCGGAGGAACCTCTCATGCCCTGGCTCGCGCTTCTCTTGGCTTGCATGCTTGGGCTGAGCCCTGCATCAGCGCAAGAAGCTCAGGCCCCTGAGGCGGAAGAACCCAAGAAAGAACGGGCCAGCGCGCCCTCTCTGAGCCGTTGGTGGAGCCGTATTCAGGCACGACGAAGCCTGGTGCTGACACCGACCGTACGGGACATCTCCTTTGTTCATGAGGATGACCCTGCCCGGGTGTGGTTCTTCTCTTGGAACGCGGACTCTTCCGTGCGCACCGCCATGGAGCAGGGGGAGAGCCCGCTACTGACCCTGACGGATCGCCGTCGGGTTCCTTTGGACACCGAGATCCTGGAGGTTGACGCCTACCGCCTCGAGGTTTGGTACGCCCACCGCGGCTACTTTGACGCGCAGGTGACCGCTTGGGAGGTTCAAGAGCAGCGCCCTATGCCGACCTTGAATGGTTTCCGCCCGAAAGGACTGCAGCGTGGCCCCGTTGTGGAGGTCGTTGGGCATGTTGAGTTGGGGCCGGAGACGCACATCGAGAGCGTGACGGTGCTCGGACTGGAGGACCTCGCAGCGACGACCCGAAAGCCGATCGAGCGGGCTCAGGAGGCCTTGATTGGCACGCGCTTCGACTTGAATGCCCCCGATGGCCTGGCCAACGACGCGGTCACGGAGCTGCAGAACCGCGGCTATGCCAGGGCCACAGCGAGGACTGAGATCCTCGCCATCCCCGAAGAGCAGCGGGTCGAGGTGACCCTGGTCGTGGAGCCCGGGCCCGTCTGTGTGTTCGGAGAAGTAGACGTTGAAGGCTTGGTGGACGTGCCGGAGGCGGTGGTCTTGGACCGCATCACCATCCAGGCGGGCAGGGCCTTCTCTCCAGATGAGCTGTCCACCACCCACATGGCGCTCTTCGCGATGGGCACCTTCTCGGCGGTGCAGGTTCGACCGGATCTGAGCGTCGAGGGCACGGTCATCCCGGTCAGGATCGTGGTCACGGAGACCAACTTCCGTGAGCTCCTGGTCGGTGGCGGTGGCGCAGTTGGTAGCGGTGCCCTGGAGGTGCGTGCGCGCACGCGCTTTGAGCACCGCAACATGCTGAGCCGTCTGCTCCAGACCAATGTGGACATCACCGGCGGCTACAAGGTGTACCCATCCAATGTGGATGCCTCCGGAG
The DNA here is from genome assembly GCA_913060515.1 of uncultured Pseudomonadota bacterium. Classification (GTDB taxonomy): domain Bacteria; phylum Myxococcota_A; class UBA796; order UBA796; family CAJQPC01; genus CAJQPC01. Next base: position 5,832 of record CAJXRZ010000016.1, read on the forward strand.
ACTTGAACGCCAACCTGGAGAATCTCCAGGCCGGCCCCTTCGCAGAGCTCGAGGCGAGCCTCTTCTACCCGCGCATGTTCGGCCAGCAGAAGTGGACGGCCCGACCCACCGCTGGCTTGGAGCTGGCGCGAGAGCGCTCCAGTGCCTACAAATCGCTGGCCCTCTCACCCGCAGTGAGCTGGGCTCCGACCCGCCAGTTGGTCCTCACGCCCAGCTACAACTACAAGTACATCTGGGATCTGGACTACGTCGACGCCATTCCAGCGGAGATCGACTACCTGGCCTGTCCGGAAGACCTGACTCAGAACTGCACTTACAACCTGCAGTATGTTCAGCTTCGCCTCGTCGCTGATCGACGGACTCCTCTCGTGCAGCCCACCCAAGGCTCCTACGCGGAGTTCGGGGTCTCCTCCGCTGGCTTTGGGGTGCTGGGGGACTTTGACTTTGTCAGGACCACCTTTGATTTGCGCAAGTACCAGGAGGTGCGGGTGCTCGAGAGGCGCGTGATCCTGGCGGGACGCATGGGAGGCGGACTGGCCCAGACCTACGGGAGTGACCCGGAGCGCGCTCAAGTGCCTCTGCCGGAGCGCTTCACCCTGGGCGGAAGCACCTCGGTTCGAGGCTTTGCAGAGGACCTGCTCGGACCTCGTGAGTGCTACTCCCGCAGCACGGGCGCGAGCATCCCGAACTGCAAGACGCCGCTGGACCGTACCAAGGTCAACTTCACGCCTTCCGGTGGACAGGCGATGACCTACGGGAGCATGGAGGCGCGCATCCGCATCAGCACCGACACCGATGTGGTGGTCTTCAGCGACATTGGCGGCAACTGGGCCACCCTCCAGGATGTCTCGCTGGGCGGTTTGCAGCCTACCGCTGGCATGGGCCTGCGCATTGGAACGCCCGCCGGGCCCTTGCGCTTGGACTTTGGCTACCGCCTCTTGGACGACCCGCAGTATCAACTGGACCGACGCTTCGGTGTCTATCTAAGTATCCAGGAGGCTTTCTGACAGCTCGGCGTCGCAAGACCCTGCGCATCCTTGCGGTGCTGCTGGCGCTCTTCATGCTCCTGGCAGGGGTGGGGGTGTGGTGGCTGCGTACGCCCGAGGGGAACGTCTGGCTTGGGGAGCAGATCGCCAAGCGGGTGACGGCGACGATGGGAGAAGGCTCGCTGGAGATCGGCGGAGTCCAGACCAATGTCTATGACCGCGTCGTGCTCAAGGATGTGGTGCTCACGGATGGCTCCGGCCGTCAGGTCATCGCGGCCCCGCGCGCCATCTTGGAGATGGGTTGGTCTGGCTTGCTCTCCGGCTCGGTGGCTGTGGAGCGGGTCGTGCTGGTGGATCCCACGGTGGATCTGGTCGTGGCCGAAGACGGCACCTTGGACCTGAATCGCATGTTCCCCTCCGAGTCCGATGACAGTCCGCCCTCGGATCTGCCGGTTCGCATCGAGATCTGGGACGCGCGCGTGGATGGGGGCTCCTTCTCCTACAACCCCGGCGGGGGTGGTCAGATCTGGGCGGCCGAAGAGCTCAGCATCCAGGCCTCGGCCCGAGGCGAGGGCACGACGTGGACGGTGCCGGACTTGAGTGGGGCTGGCGTGCTCTCCGAGCCGGACACGGGGCCCTTCACCCTGAGCGGTGGCCTTCGCTATGACCTGCATGGCCAGCTGGACCTGACCCAGACGCGCTTGGAGATCGCTGGGAACGATGTGCGCGTGGCGGGCACCATGAGCGAGCTGAGCACCGAGCCAGTCTTGGAACTCAACGTGTTGATCGACGGGGATCTGGACAGCCTAGAGCCCATCACTGGGGACCTGGGATTGAAGGGGGAGCTTCGGGTTCTGGCTCAGTTGGCAGGCCCCTTAGATGCCTTGGCCGTGGACGGTCGCATCGAGCAGGCCGAGGGCGGCATCGCAGAGATTGACGCGGTCATCGACGTTCTGGACCCCGAGATTGGCTACGAGGGGTCCTTGGACGCGCAAGACTTCGACCTGCAAGCGCTCTTGGATGCGGTCACGGAGCCCACCGTTCTCTCGGGGCAAGCCAGCTTCTCCGGCCGAGGCGTGGCCTACCCAGATGGCATTGACGCCACGGGTAGAATCGACCTGAGCGAGTCCATCGGTTGGGGCTACCCGCTCCCGATGGTGGCCAGCAGCTTCACTTTTCAGGACGGACAGATCCGAACCACGGACTTGGTCTACGAGGCTTGGTGGGGCCGAATCACGGGCCGTGGCCGAATCGGCGAGACCGATCTGGACTTGGACATCGTCGCCAAGGTCTGGGATGCGCGCGGCTTGGAAGACTTCGGGGCATCTGGTGTGAAGGGTTCGGCCACGATGCCTGCCCGCGTTCAGGCGGACTGGAGCATCTCCGACAACGTGACCACAGACGTGAACGGCACGCTCATCGGCGAGCGCCTCGGCTACGAGGACTACGCGGTGATGGACAGCTACGAGGGGCCCATCTCCGTGCTGGTGGACGCCAGCGGGACGCAGGTCTTCGGCCCCGACGCGCTGCTCACGGGATTGGACGCCTCGGGGGTGTTGCTGGGGGCCGCGGAGGGCGATTGGCAGGCCTTTGTGGATCCGCTTGGTGCCGTCACCTTCGAGGCCGATCTGGATGGCGCGATGCTGCGTACCTGGGAGCTGCATTCCGACTCGGTCTCTGCCCAGGTGGAGGGGCTGGTCAGCGCAGAGGGGGTGCCGCGAATCTACGCGGTTCTGGACCTGGGTCGCCCGGGTCTGGAGCGCTTCGCCTCCGACATGGGAAGCGCCGTCTTGGTGTTGGACGGCGATGACGTCTCGGTAGATGTTCAGTGCCGCAGCGCAGGGGTCAATGAGTGCGCCGTCGTGGGAGGAGGCAACCTGGAGAGCGGCCAGTTCTCTTTCTCCGTCTTTGAGTTCGGCGCCGCAGACGGGGTCCGCTGGGAGAATGAGGGGCCCTTGGGCTTTCGGTTGACGTCCAACGACAGCGGTGCCACCGGCATGGACATCCACCTCAGCTCCGCGGCGGGTTCCTTCGACGTGGTGGGTGACTTTGACACGGAAGGGGCCCTGAACACACAGCTCAACGTCGGTGGTTTGGCCTTGAGCTGGATCGGCGCCATCTTCCCCGAGGAGGTGGGTCCTCTGGCCGGCAGCGCAGGTGGGTGGGCTCTGTTGACGGGCACGGCCAAGGCCCCAGAGTTGGATGCTCACTTGAACTTGGTCTCGCTCTTCGTGCCCGGTCAAGTGTGGGGCTTGAACTTGGCCGCGGACCTGGAAAGTGTGGATGAAGGTCTCTCGGTGCTGGCCCAGGTGGCCACCCAAGCGGACGAGGTCTTTGTGCTGCGGGGCACAGTCCCAGCGGACCTGAACTTGGAGTCGCCCGGCCTGCGCACCCAAGAGGACATCGACTTGGAGTTGCTCATTCAGGAGACCTCCTTCGCTCAGCTCTCCAACCTCTTCCCCGCCTTGGGGCCTCTGCCAGGTGGCTTTGTCTCCGGAGAAGCCGACGTCGCTGGAACGGTCGCTGCCCCCACCTTGAAGATGTCCCTGGGCACCTTGCTGGCCGTGGGGACCCCGGCCAAGTGGGTCCGCCTGGATGCGGACTTGAGCATGGACAACACCGGCATGCTGCGCCTGAAGGGTGGCGGCCATGAGCGCCAAGACCGGCTGCTGGACATGGGCGGTCGGGCTAAGCTGGACCTGGCCGCGTTCACAAAGTGGATGTTCGAGGAGGGACCGGAGCCCAACTTTGAGGAGCCCGAACAGTGGCTCTCTCAGGTCAACATCTCCATGGTCCCGCTGCGTGTTCACACCGACGTGCTCCGGGTCTTCGTTGAGCTTCCAGAGGGATTGAATGGCCGCTTGACCGGAGCCATCGCGCTCTTTGGCGACCTGCACACCCCCCAAGTCTCAGGAGCCCTTCAGCTCACCGAGGCCGAGGTCGGTGGGCTGATCTTGGAGCCCGCCGTGGTCTCTCTGGGGCCCAACGGCAAGGGCTACAGCATGAGCGGACTCTTCGGATTCCGGGAGAGCGAGGATGTGGTGCACAGCTTCAGCGTCTCGGGGTTTGTGCCCTTCTCCTTGGGCACCGCCTCAGACTGGGACCTGGATGAGCAGCTCGCACGCGAGGGTCTGAACATGGAGATCAGCGGCGACGGATTGCCCTTGGCTGTGCTCTCGCTGGCTGACCCGGGCATCGTTGACACCTATGGCGTCCTGGACATTGAGGGCACCATCACGGGCTCGGTCGCAGTGCCCAACCCCATCGTCGACCTGGACATCGAAGACGGAGGCTTCTCTTACCCGGAGATCAACACCCGCTTCCGCGCCATCCGAATGCACGCCGATGCGCGCCAAGAACAGATCGAGCTCAGCCAGCTCCAGTTTGAGTCCTTCGGCCTGGGGGGGCGGCAGAGCAACGGCAAGCGCAAGGACAAGGACAAGGAGGAAGGGGAGGGCTGGCTGCCCAAGCTCGGCAGCCTTGAATCCCCTCTGGAGTGCCTTGGCCAGGTGAAGCTGGCCAAGGGCGTGACCCGTGTGAGTGGCACCGCCAAGCTCAACGGGCTGGAGATAGGAGAGCTGGACTTCAATGCCTGCGCCAACAACGCTGTGCTGTCCTCGACGGTGGAGCAGTTGATCAAAGCGTCTGCGGACCTGAGCCTGACCGGGCCCTGGCCCAACTTGGTCGTGCGAGGCGACGTCGTCTCCAACGAGATCAACATGGTCTTTGGTCAGGAGCTCTTCTTCGACTCCAAGGGATTGAAGGTGGACCCGCGCATTCAGCTGGTGCGCGAGAATCAGCAGCTCGCCCAGCAAATCGAAGAGGTTCCGCCCTTCTACTACCCCTGGGACATCGAGGTGGACGTGGACCTGAACCGCTCCACCCGCCTGGACATCACCGTTCCCCTCTTCGATGGCTACGATGAGGCCCTCAAGCTCAGCGAGCTGCGCCTGAAGAACGCCGTGCTGGACGGGAAAATCACCTACCTGCAGCGAGAGGACTTCTACGACGCCAAGGGCACCGTGGACATCATTCGCGGCAGCATGGAGCTCATCAACAAGGCCTTCAACCTAGACGATGGCTGTGAGATCCAGTTCAGCGGAAGCGAGATTGAGAACCCCACCATCAACTTCAAAGCCAGTCGGACCGAGGGCGCCTACGGAACCATTGGCGTGGGCGTGACGGGCACCGTCGAGAACCCGGAGCTGACCTTCACCTCCTCCGAGGGCTACAGCAACACCGACATCCTGACCATCCTGCTCTTGGGTGTTCCCAGCAGTGAGATTGGCGGAAACGGGGGGGACACGGCCTTGGCGTTGGCGACCGCTCAGCTCACGGGGGCGCTGACCGAGCAGCTCGAAAGCAGCGCGCAGTTCAGCCTGGTGGACAGCGTGCAGCTCAACAACACCTCGGGCCAGGGCTTTGACCTGGTGGTCGGCAAGAGCGTCGGCAACAAGGGCTATCTGGAGCTGGAATACAACAGCGCGCCGGAGGAAGATGAAAACGGTCTGGATGCGACCTTTGACTTTGTGGTCACGCGCCGTCTGACCTTCCAGGTCGGCTACGACGAAGAGCTGTCCTCGGACCTGTTCTACACCTACCGCTTTTAGAACATCCCGTTGTCGTGCTTGGAGGTGGGGGGAACGGGCTGCAGCACGTCCCAGTGCTCCACGATTTTGCCCGCTGCGTCGAAGCGAAAGATGTCCATGCCTGCGTAGTCTTGGTCACCGGGCCAGCTCTGGTGACAGTGCAGCACGACCAGGTTGTCCTGGGCGACCGTGCGAATGAAGCGCACGCTCTTGTCGGGGTACTCGGCGGCCATGCGCACAAAGTAGTCGATGAAGGCCTGCTTTCCGTCGGCCACATCTGGGTTGTGCTGGATGTACTGCGCGCCCACGTAGCGCTCAACGGCCAAGGCTGGTTCGCACTGGTTGAACATCAGGTCATAGAAGGCCTTTGCAGTCTCAGCATTTGCCGTGTTCTGAGCGTTCTGAGGCAGGGACATCGCAAGCTCCGGGGCCGTGGTGACCCACTGGGGCTAACCACCTTGGCGTGGCCCCCGCCGGTGCTTCCATTGGGGCACCAGACCAGGAGAGTTTTGATGTTCTTCCGTTCCCGCCCAGCCGTCATTCCCAGCCCCGAGCAAGCCCTTCCGGGACGGGAGCAAGCCATCGCGCCTCCTGCGCGCCATGTGGTCACCGGAAATCCCTTGGTGGGTCCGTGGCCGGACAAGATCGACACCTTCGTGGTCGGCATGGGCTGCTTCTGGGGAGCCGAGCGTAAGTTCTGGCAGGAGGTGGGGGTCTACAGCACCGCCGTCGGCTACGCAGCTGGGCATACGCCGAACCCTTCCTATGAAGAAGTCTGTTCGGGAAGGACTGGCCACAACGAGGTCGTCTTGGTCGCTTTCGATACGACGGTGACCTCGCTGGCGAAAATGCTGCAGGTCTTCTGGGAGAACCACAACCCCACCCAGGGCATGCGCCAAGGCAATGATGCAGGCACTCAGTACCGCTCAGGGATCTACCTGAACACCCCTGAGCAGGTGGCACAGGCACAGGCCAGCAAGGCGGTGTACCAAGCGCAGTTGGCAGAGGCCGGCTTGGGTGAGATTACGACGGAAGTGCTGCTTGCTGGAGGCTTTTACTATGCCGAGGAGTATCACCAGCAGTATTTGCAGAAGAACCCGAATGGGTACTGTGGCATAGGTGGAACGGGGGTTTCTTGCCCGATTGGAGCGCTCTAAAAGCGCAAACATCTTTTCCGGCAAGGAGTGTGACCCCGTGTTCTCCAAAGAGATGGCAGGACAAGGCCCGGAGCTCGCGCTCAGCGAGGCTGACGATAGGCTTCAGGCCTTCGTGCGAGAGGTGACCGCGGCACTTCTCATGGGAAGGCGTCACCAGACAGCGGGTCTGGGTACCTTTTCGACGTGCACGCGTAAAGCAACGGCCGAGCGTGCCGCATGCAAGATCGCCATGTTTCGGGCCTCCGCGGAGCTGCGGGCCTTTGCCGCTGGCGGGCCTTCACCTTCGGTGTCTGGGCCCCATGCTCTGGTCGTGAGCTCCCTTGTAAAAGCCATGCAGAGCGAGGAGGGCGTCATCGTTCCGCTACTTGGACGACTGGCTGTGGTGCCAGTGCCTGGAAGGAAACCGAGACTGATTTTCCAGGGCGCCAAGGCGCTCAATGATGCGCTGACGGTGGGGTGAGGCCTGGATGCTGAGAGCTGCCCTCAGCGCTTGCGAAGCTGCTTGATGCGCAGCCGATTGCCCGAGTCCTCGATCAAGGTCGCCAGCCGCCGCTCTCGCGTCTCCGGCCGCTTCGCGCTCGTCACCCATCGCGCGCTCTGCTTGCGGTAGCCCGGTGGTTGCTCTTGGTAGAAGGTCCAAGCCTGCTCGCTCCCCTTGAAGCGGGCAATCATCTGCTCCGGCAGCACGTCGCCGTACTTGGCCGTCGCGTAGCCACTGTCGGGATGCAGATCCTTGAAGGCGAAGGCCGCGAGCCCCTCCGTTTGCATTCGGCCTGCTGCGGTGAGCCCCTCGACCAAGTCGATGTTTCGTTGGCTCCAGACGCTCTTTGGCTTCCGGGGTGTGAAGCGAATCACGTAGCTCTCAGCATCTCGAGACTTCCGGATGCCATCGATCCAACCGAAGCACAGGGCTTCGTTGACCGTGTCTTCCCAGGTCACGGAGGGCTTCTTCGTCGCCTTCTTGTAGTAGCCGACCCATAGATGGTCCGTCTTCGCGTGGTGCTCCTCGAGCCAAGCTCGGAAGGCTGCGGGGGTCGGAAAGAAGGTCGGTGTTTGCTCGGACATGTTCAGGGACGTGTACCCCACCATCGCTCGATGAGCCCGTCTACAGAAGTGGACCAGACGGGGTCCTCCTCCAGTGTCTTCGTCTCGATCTCGGGCCACCACCGGTCCACAGTGTCGGCATCCGCCAGCTCCACTGATGCCCCTGGGCGTGGGGTCAGGACAGGTACGCCTTCGCGCTTTGCCGCACTCAGGATGCGCTCCATCGGCTCGGTCCAGCTGTGGTTGCCCAGGTCGAACATTCCCCAGTGCACCGGCATGAGCACTCCTCCTCCCACCATCTTGTGGGCCATGACGGCCTGCTCCGGACCGAGGTGAACGTCGCTCCAGGTGCCGTCGTAGGCGCCAGCCTCCATCAAGGTGAGATCGAAGGGTCCGAGTCGCTCACCGATCTCTTCAAACTGAGGATGCATGGCGGTGTCGCCGCTGTAGAACACGGCGTGCTCGGAGCCCTTCATGCTCCAGCCGGCCCAGAGCGTCTCGCTCATGCGGTCCAGCCAGCGGCCTGAGAAGTGGCGGGCTGGGGTGGCGGTGATGGTGAGGCCAGCCACTTCCGTTGTGTCCCACCAATCCAACTCTGTGATGCGGTCGGCGGGGATTCCCCAGTGCTCCAAGTGGGCGCCAATGCCGAGGGGGACCAGCCATTGGGTCTCTACCTCGCGCATTCGGGAGACGGTCTGGTAGTCCAAGTGGTCGTAGTGGTCGTGGGAGATGATGACGGCGTCGATTTGAGGAAGCTCTTCAAGGGCCAGGGGCGGCGCATAGAAGCGCGCTGGGCCCGTGCTGCTCCAAGGTGAGGCCCGCTCTCCCCACACCGGATCAATGAGCAGCCGCGCCCCATCCAGGTCAACCAGCATTGTGGAGTGTCCCAGCCAAGTCACCCGCAGCCCGGACTCTGGCCGAAGGGCCAGCGCCTCTCCGCTGGGCTTCACGACGGGAATCGCAGCATCGGGCGACTGAAACTCCGCTGCATCGCCCACCTCTTTGGCCAGGACTTCGCTCATGGCGCCGTCGACCTGGGGCAGCCTGTTGGCGAAGCCTTCGCCGTCCCACTGTGGGCTGGCCTGAATGGCCGCCAGTCGCGGTCCAGTAGACCGCGCGCCGATGTCGGGGGTCGCGGTCCACCACACGGAGGAGAAGGCCGCAGCGAAGAGGCCACCGCCACCAATCAGAATCCTCAACAGCCACTGCTTCACGTCTCTCTCCTAGCCGGACCCACCATAGGTGGAACGGTCCGTTGGTGTGCTTGCTTGGCGCGTTCTGCTACTGGATCGGCGTGTTTGGCGGGTCGCTTCCCTGCTCAGGGCTGGGGCAGCGCGCCGAAGAAGTCCCCGATGGCCCGCGCCACTTCCGCTGGGCGGTCCTCTTGTAGGAAGTGGCCGCACTCGGGAATGGACTGCCTCTGGGCCTTGGGCAGCACAGCTTGCACGCGGTCCATGGTGTGGGCCACGTCGGGCAGAATGCTGTCGGCCTCGCCATACAAGAGCAACGCGGGGGTGTCCTTGAACTGAGTCAGGCCCGAGGAGATGGTCTCGAAGCCCTTTGGATGGAGCCCATGACCGGCTTTGAGCAGCGCCTGGCGCGCACTCCGGGTCCTGAAGGGCGCTCTGTAGAGCTCGGCGACTTGGGGGGTGATCTGGCGCTTGTCGACCACACCAAACTTCATGGCCTGCTCAACGCCCCATGGACTGGAGAGCGCTGTGCGTACTCCGGGCAGGTAGGTGGCCGCGATGAAGACCTTCACAGCCCGGGACATCTCCGGAAACACCAGAGTGTTCAACAGCACCAACTCGCGGACTTGCTCGGCGTGATGCACCGCCCAATGCAGCCCAACGGGCCCGCCCAGGTCATGCAACACCAAGCCAATCCGGTCTATGCCGAGGTGCTCCAGTAGGGCCGATATCGCCCGGTCGTAGAAGCGAAAGCTGTAGCTTGCATCCAGGGGTTTCGCGGACTGGCCAAAGCCTGGCAGGTCCAAGGCGATCGCACGGTGGGTGCGCCCGAGGACAGGCAGAACGTGGCGCCAGAGCGCTGCTTGAGTCGGCCATCCGTGCAGCAGCAGTACAGGAGGGCCCGAACCGGCTTCCAGGTAGCTCAGCTCCAGGCCATCGAGCTGAGCTGTGTGTCGTTGCGTGCTCATTCTCGCGCCCTCTGGCGCGAGTATAGGGAGGACCGCGGGACGGCGTGCTTCTTAGAGGTCCGCTCGGACTTCCCAGAGCTCAGGGAAGAGCACCACGTTCAACATCTTATCCAGGTACGCGACGCCCGAGGTACCACCCGAGCCGCGCTTGGAGCCGATGATGCGCTGCACGGTGATCAAGTGGTTGAAGCGCCAGCGCCGGAAGTAGTCCTCAAAGTCGATGAGCTTCTCGGCGAGCTCGTAGAGCTCCCAGTACTTGGCTGGGTCGGAGTAGACCTGGCGCCAGACTTCGCGCAGCGCTGGATGGGAGACATGGGCTTGGCTCCAGTCACGGTCCAGGAGCTCTGGAGGCAGGTCAAAGCCGCGCCGCGCGAGCAGCAGGGTGACCTGGTCATAGATGCTCGGGGAGTCCAGGCATTCCTGCAGGTGCGCGTGCGCCTCCGGGATGTGGGCGTGGGGGCACATCATGGTCGCGTTCTTGTTGCCCACCAGGAACTCGATCTCCCGGTACTGCTGGGACTGGAAGCCGGAGCTCTTCTGCAGGTCGTCCCGGAACATCAGGTACTCGTTGGGAGTCATTGTGCGCAGCACATCCCAGGCAGAGTTGAGCTGGGTGAAGATGCGGGCGACGCGGCTGAACATCTTGAAGCAGGGACGAATGTCTTCGGCCTGAAGTCCCGCAGAGGCCGCACGCAGCTCGTGGATGGCGAGCTTCATCCAGAGCTCTGCGGTCTGGTGTTGCACGATGAACAGCATCTCGTCGTGGGCATCGGAGAGCGGAACCTGCGCACCCAAGATGGCGTCGAGCTTGAGATAGTCGCCGTAGGCCATCTTCTGGTCGAAGTGCATGTGCGCACCGTCGTCGGCAGGGTTGATCGGCTTGGACATCTTGGCTCCTGTTTGCGGGCAGTCCGCTGGACGGTATCCCAAAACATGGGACCTGGGCGTATGGCGTGGTGCTTCACCCGGCCGTATTGGACCAGCCATGTAAGGGGTCACGCTTGGGGCGATTGTCGATCAACAGCCCGCCTACTCTTTGCAGACGGAACGGACCTCAGAGCGTGACCCTGTGGACCTCTCCGTCTGCCAACCCAAATGCGACAAGCGAGCCCTCTGCCCACACTGGGTTCGAGAGAATCTCGTAGGAGCGCTCACTGGCTGTGAGGCCACTGTACAGGCGCTCGGCGCCTTTGGGGCCTGCGCGGAAGCCCACCACATCCCCGAGCTGCCCGACCCGTCCGACCTTCTCGAAGGGGCCGAGGAGCTCTCCGTTCAGGCTGACGACCTTGCCCTCGCTGGTGCTGGCCACAAAGACAAAGCCACCATTGGAGGTGACCTGGATGGTCGAGACCTTTGTGAAGGGTCCGAAGCGGCCGGAGTCGGTCACCACAAAGCACTCGGTGCCCTCTCTGGCTGCATAAGCGTAGCCAGCGGCGGACACCGCGAAGGCCGAGACTTCGTCGTGGGCGCCGTGGATTTCACCGTCGATGCAGAGTCCCCAGCGGCCTTCGGTGCGCGCTGGCCAAGCCAAGCGGCTGCCGTCCGCCGAGAATTTTGGTCCCAGCGCCCGCTCGTGCTGTCCCACCAACTCACCGGCCTTCCAGACCTTCCACTCGCTGCCTGCTTCCAGGTGAGCGACCACAGCATTGGGTCCTAGCGCGGGCGCTTTGACGCTCTCGCCAAAGGCGAGGGGCTCGCCGTTCAGGTACAAGACCTCCTTTCCCCACAGCTTGGCCTCGACCCCGGGTTTGCCGGCCACAAAGGCACAGAACGCGTAGTTGCCGCTGGCATCCACCACCAGGTCACCCGCGTCTTTCCACTGACCGATCTCCTCCCCATTGATGTGAAGGGTCATTCCCTCTTTGTTTTTGCCGAAGACCCCGTAGTGGGACCCGGCAGTCGCGAGCCCAGCCAAGCGCATGAAGGTGGGCCCAGGGTCCCCGTCGCAGACGAGGCGCTGGCCACCGACGACCTTCTCGGTGAAGAGCAGCCGGCCGTCTTGTAGGTAGTTCAGTCGCGAGGGTTTGCCTGCGACGGGCATGTGCTCTCCGTCCACAAGCAAGGCCGGGCCACTTTGGAGCATGGCGGCTCCTGCCCAGTGGGCACCGTCGGCCGAGGCGAAGAGTGACCGCAGCTCTATGAAGTCCGATTCGACAGCCAACTGTGCCTCCAATGTTGGCCCAGCCCGTAGCACGGGCACTGAGTGTTTTCACCAGCCCTGGCGGATGGCTCGCATTCTGGGACGCAGCTTTCTCCTTCCTGGGACTTGTCTAGCTCCCTGGAGTGGAGAGATTCGGCCCTATTCGTCGCTTGAGACCTCCTTCGGTGACCTGAACGACAAGGACCAGACCATGACCTCACCAACGCCTGCGCTTCAGATCGACATCGTCTCCGACGTCATGTGCCCTTGGTGCATCGTCGGCTATCGGCAGTTGGCCACAGCGCTCAAGGCTACGGGAACGCCCCATGAGATCCGCTGGCATCCCTTCGAGCTGAACCCGAAGATGCCGGCGGAAGGCCAGAACATCCGCGAGCATCTGGCCGAAAAGTACGGGTCGACGGACGAGCAGTCGGAGGCCAACCGCGCCCACCTGACGCGCGTCGGCGCCGAGGTGGGTTTTGAGTTCCGTTTCACCGAAGACCAGCGCATGCACAACACCTTTGATCAACACCAGCTCATGCACTGGGCTGACCAGCAGGGCCGACGCCACGATCTGAAGATGGCGCTCTTCGATGCCCACTTCACCCATGGCCGCAACCTCAGCGACAGGGCGGTGCTGGCCGATGTCGCTGCGGAGATCGGCCTGGCCCGAGACGAAGCGCTGGCGGTCTTGATGGACCAACGCTTTGCCGCCGAGGTGCGTGAAGCGGAGCAGTTTTGGGTCAACCAAGGCGTCCGTGGCGTGCCAGCGGTGGTCTTCAACAGACGTCATCTGGTGAGTGGGGCCCAGGGCGTAGAGAACTTCACCAGCATCTTGAAGCAGCTTGCGGCCATGCCGGAAGAGGCCGCGCCTTCAGCCTGAGCGCATTGCTTCGTCAGCCTTGCCAGCCCTGGGCTCGAAGCTGATTCCCAATGGCTTGAATCTGACTCTCGTAGAAGGCCTGGGTCACGGCCGCCGTTGGCGCGACTCTGTCGAAGGCGTGGAAGGCGCCCTCGATGCAGTGCAACTGTGTTGAGACGCCTTCCTGGTCCAGGCGCTCGGCGTAGGCCAAGACCTCTGCGTGGAAGAGATCCAAGGTGCCAACTCCAATCCATGTGGGAGGGAGCCCTTTGAGGGAGTCTGCCCGGGCTGGCACGGCGCAGGGGGGCAGGGTGTTGCGGTCCAGCTCACGCAAGTAGGTGTCCCAGCCCAAGCGGTTGGAGTCCTGGTCCCAGAAGCGGTAGGCGCTCGCGTTGGGGTGGGGGGCGTTCGAGGAGCGGTCGTCGAGCATGGGATAGACGAGCACCTGCAGGCAGGGCTGGAGCCCGCCTTCCTCGCGGCAGAGCTCACTCAGGGCCGCGGCCAGGCAGCCTCCGCCGCTGACACCCAACACGGCAATCATTCCGGGATTCACCTCGTCCTGGGCTCCGAGCCAGTCCAGAGCCGCTTTGCAGTCTTGGAGGGGGGCTGGGAAGGGATGGGCGCCCGCCAGTCGGTACTGGACCGAGCAGACGGGGATCCCGAGGGCGTCCACGAAACGCTGAATCAGGGAACTGTCCTGGCGGGCGTCCCCCATGACCAGGCCGCCACCGTGAATCCACAACAGCGCCGGACCTGGTTCGGCCGCTGCCTTGGCCGGCCGATACACATACACGCTGAAGGGCCCTAGGGTGTGCGCTTCACTGGGATCGAAGAGGTAGGCCAGGGGAGAGAAGAGATTCAGCGCGGGGAGCGTCCAGCTGCGCGCGACTACCCGCGGGGAGAGCCGCGCGGCGGCGACCAGCTCGGGATGGAAGTCGGGAACTGGGGGAGGCATATGGCTCGGGTCTTGTCAGCTGAGGCAGCACCATAGCCCTGTGCGATGGCGCTGCCTCTGACACGCTAATCCTCGGGCACCATGCGTACACAGCGGACCGAGGCCTCGTTGCTTTCCGACCCAGCACCCGCATCGCCGGTGTGGAAGAACTTCATCCACTTGTAGTTGGATTGGTACTCGAACTGAGTTGAGCTCCACCAACCCGTGACACACTCGCCTCCCAGGCGCTGGTCCCAATAGCAGCCGTTCTCTTCGGGACCGCCCAGTGCGTCGCACGCATCGCACCAGTCCACCGGTGTGCAGTCATAGATGTCACAGCCGCGGGTGAGCATGTTCAGCTCTCCAAGAGCAGGCAGGTACCAGTCGTCATGGCCGTGTGCGGACAGGTCTTGGCAGAACGCCACAGCATCCGGCCACTCTAGGTCTGTTCCTAGCCCGGTCTCTTGCCACTGAAGTGCTCCTCCGACGAGCGGGCATTCGTCCAGTGCCAAGGCCGCTACACCACCGGGGACCGGCATGGTGAACTTGACCGTATCCGTGAAGGGCCCGAGGCCTTGGGCCCACTCTGCACACTGCCGGTAGCCATAGGTCTCTGCTGCATCGATGTCACAACCACGGCGGCAATAGGCGGCATCCCACGTTCCGCAACCGAGCTGGGCATGGCAGGTGTCATAGCAGTCATCGTGCTCTTGGCAGCCTGGCGCTGTCCCGCAGGTGTGGGTCAGCGAGGCGATGAGGTACCCGGTCGCGTTGCCACCGATGTCTTCCTCGCACTCCTCGGTGGTCTCTTGGTCGCAGTTGATGGGCTGGCAGTCCGCGCCGCATGCGCCTCGGCAGAGGCTGTTGCAGGGGCCGGTCTCGGCAGCCATCGCGCGACGCTCGCTGTCTACATACTCTCCGACATCATCGAAGGGCAGAAGGGTGAGCACTGCTGGAAGTGGGGACTCCCAAGAGAGGCGAATCAGGTAGTTCTGGGCAATTCCAGAGGTGCTGCCATCCGAGTCTGCGAAGTAGGCACAGCCGGAGCGCTCAGCGTATTCCTTTGCGCGTTCTGCCCGGTCGGCGTCGTGGTATTTCAGCACAGCCTGCCAGGGTGCGAGCAAGGCACCGACGGCTTCGTAGGGGACCTCCTCTACATCAGCAGCACAACCGAGCTGGAGTGGAACCAGAGCCAAGGCATCGGCTAGGGGACCCTCTGCCAAGGCGTCGATAGCCGCCTGCTCTTCGGCAGTGAGCTCACCATTCCCGTCCATCGTCAGGCCGCCCGTGGACAAGGCCAGCAGTCCGTCGGAATCGAAGGACGCCTCTACGCTCTCGTCCCCCATGGTCAGACGCGCGGAGCCTGCCCCCTCTCCATCGCGAGTCGCCTGGTACTCAACTACGCCGCCTTCGACGAAAGCGAGCTCCCCAGAGACCCCATCGGCTGTCGCTGTGGCCGTCAGCTCAGCCTCAAGGCACTCTCCTTCAAAGCAAACCGTGCCCGGTACATCTGCACAGGGGTCAGGTCTGCACTCTCGGTTTGAGCAACCGAGGGAAAAGAGCAGCCCCGTAGCCATCGAGACGGTCGTGAGTCTTAGGACGAATTTCATAGGCACCTCCACTCTGAGAGGCTGCAAGAGCTGTACCAGCGCAAGTCCGCAACTGAGTGAGTACTCGCTTGCTATTGCGGGGGAATTGACCCACATCGGGTGGTGAGATCACCCTGCGGTGGGCCAACTCAGTGTTTCCCTAGGTCAAGTGCTCCAACATGGTCGTCGCTGCCAACTTCCCCAGGTCATTGGCAGCCAGAGGACTGGCTCCTGTGATGAGGTGTCGGTCTACGACACAGGTCTTGTCGCTCTTGGTGTTCACGATCTTGGCGCCGAGCTCCGTGAGCTTTTCACCCAGGCGCCAAGGCATATGGCCGGGCAGGTAGCCAATCATTGGGGTCATCTTGTCCACTGAGTCGGGGAAGACCGCCATGTTGTAGCCCTCGTAGAGGAAGGGTTGGCCGTCCAAGGCCGTGGCCAGGAAGGAACCGGGCCCGTGACAGAGGCTGATGGTGAACAAGCCCTGCTCATGAGCTGTGCGCAGGATCTCCCCGACCTTCGGGTCTTCGGGAATTCCCAGCATGGCGCCGTGACCACCCGGAACGAAAACCGCGGCATAGTCGCTGATGTTGTCCAGGAAGGTGTCGGCGACATCCTGAAGCGGGCTTGGGGCCTCGAGGCGCGACTTCAGCGCTTCATAGAGCTCTTGGACCTTGGCGTCTCCATGTGGCATGGCCCACATCTCAAAGACGACCGCTTTCCCGCTCAATGTGGCGATCTCGAACTCGAAGCCGGCGTTCTTGAGGTGCAGCATGGGCAAGAGGGCTTCAACAGGATGGTTCCCCGTCGAGAACTCCTTCCCGTTCTGCATCGTCATGTTCTTCTCTTCCGTGAAGACCACCAGGATCTTCTTCCGAGTGCCCGTGTAGGCCGTGTAGGGAACATGCTCGTAGTCGGTGACGTCCGAGGTTGAGAGCTTCAGGGCGAGCGTCGAGGGACTGAAGGAGCCGTCTGTCTCTTGCTTTGGAGCGATTCCGAAGAGTGATCTAAACATTTTGAGCCTCATCTACTAAGTTGGTTTGTATTGGCTTTTCGACGGGTCTAGTTGGGTACGACTTCGAGCACGATCTTGCCCTTGGCCCGACCGGTTTGACTCTTCTCGTGCGCTGCCCGCGTCTCTGAGAGAGGAAACACGGAGTCGATGAGAACCTTGACCTTGCCGGCGTCAATCAGTTGAGCGATTGCAGTGAGGTTCTCGCTGCTGGGCTGCACCATCAGGCCGCCGCCGCTTGCACCCACAGCCGCGAGAGCGTCAGCGTTGGGTGGACCCACCACGGAGAACAAACGACCGCCCGCATTCAGCAGCTGGATCGAGCGCTCTTGGGTGTCTCCTCCGATGGTGTCCAAGACCACATCGACCTTGGAGAGAACGTCCTCGAAGCGCTGACTGCGGTAGTCCACGAACTCGTCGGCACCCAGCCCACGCACAAGGGCCTCGTTGCCTGCCGATGCCGTAGCGATGACATGGGCTCCGGCCGACTTGGCGAACTGAATCGCAAAGCTGCCCACCCCGCCTGCGCCGGCATGAATCAGAACCCGCTCGCCTGCCTTCAACTGTGCATGGTCGAAGAGGGCCTGCCAGGCGGTGAGTCCCGCCAGGGGCACCGCTGCGGCTTGATTGTGAGTCAGGGTTGCTGGCTTGGTGGCCACTTCGGACGCCCGAACCACAACGTACTCGGCGTAGCTGCCGTTGCGGGTGATGTCTGGTCGGCTGTAGACAGCGTCGCCCACGGCCAGATGGCTGACCTCGGAGCCGATCTGCTCGACCACTCCCGAGACATCCCATCCCAGAGTGAGAGGCATCTGGTGGGGCACCATCGACGCCAAGTAGCCAGCCCGAATCTTCCAATCCACGGGGTTGACTGCGGCAGCGTGTACGCGAATGCGCACATCTGTGGCCCCGGTCTCCGGCATCGGCGCCTCTTCATAGTTGAGTGCGTCGAGGTCGCCGTAGCTGTGGATGCGGATGGCCTTCATGATGGCTCCCTGATCTGGTTGGACCCGAAGAGTAAGCGCCCGGTGTAGGGCTGACTTGACCGCTCATGGGATAAACTTGCTCATTGGAGAGACAATGACAGATGACCTCAACCAGATGCGGGTGTTCGTGGAAGTGGCTCGGCAGGGCGGGTTCACCGCCGCAGCCCGGGTTCTGGACATGCCCAGGTCCACAGTGAGTCGTTGGGTACAGGAGCTAGAGAAGCGCCTGGGTGTGCGGCTGCTGCATCGCACTACGCGCCGCATCCAGCTCACTGAGATTGGGGAGGGCTACTACCAGAGGGGACTTCGAGCAGTGGAGTCGGTCGAAGAGGCCCAAGCCTGGGTCCGGAGTCGCGCCGAGGTGCCCCAAGGGACGCTCCGCGTGAGCACCTTTCAGCTCTTTGCGCAGACGCTTCTTGGTCCGGTTCTCGTGGAGTATCTGGAGCAGAACCCCGGTATGGACGTGCAGGTCATGATCGATGAGCGCGATGTCGATCTCGTTGGTGACCGCATCGACCTGGCCATCCGGATCGGAAGCCTGAGCGACTCTTCATTGGTCGTTCGCAAGCTCGCCATGATGCATGGCTGGGTGCTTGCGAGCCCCGCGTATCTGGCCAGACATGGAGCTCCGAGCCACCCAAGCGAGCTAGCCGAGCGCTCCAATCTGATCTACGGGCATGACCGAGAGACCATCAAGCTGCCCTTTGACGACGGCCAGGACCAGCTCGAGGTCTCCCTCCCGAGCAGATGCGTGGCAAACAGCATTGAGCTGGTTCGGCAGCTGACCCTGGGCGGCTTGGGCATTGGGTTTTTGCCACCAATACTCGCCCACGAAGACGTGGCCGCAGGCCGCCTTGTGCGCTTGCTGCCAAGCTGGAACACGGCTTCTTTGGCCATCTATGCGGTCTACCCTAGCCGTAGACATCTTGCGCAGAAGGTGCGTGCCTTCGTGGACTTGCTCGCGATGCAAGTCACATCTGAGACGGTGGAAGGCCAAAGGCAGCAGGAGCCGAAGCTGGTCACGACCTGAGCAGAGGGTTCCGTGTCAGATGACTGCTCCCACCATGGAGTCTTTCGTAGAAGTGGCCGATAGCGTTAGTCGCGCGCATGGCTCCCTTCCCTATGCTTGCTCTCTTCTACTCCCGCGCTGGCGACAGTCGATTGGCTGAGTTCGAGGCTGTGGCCAGCAGGTTCGGTGGGTCAGGGGCGGACTTTGGCTGGGATAGGAGGGTGCTTGCTACGAACGGTGGAGACCTGGGGCCGCGAGTGGTCCAATGGCTCTCGCCCTTCTCGGAGGCAGATGAAGCTTGGCTCGCAGACGCAGCTGCGCAGGCTGTGGGCTGCCGAGGTGTCTTTGAAGTGTGGGGAAAGGGGGACACGCTCGAGGCCTGCGCGGCCTCAGCTGCAGCGGTCCCGTCCTCTCACATCCAAAGACGCATCCCAGGCAGCTGGCGGCTCGAGTCCGCTGTCCTGGGCTCGCGACGCAGTCAGCACCCCAGCTCACTGCGCAAGCGCATGGATGCCTTTGGGACGGTGCTCGATGCCTTGGAGGAGCGGGCGGTGGACCTGAAGGACCCTCAGAGCCGCCTCTGGTTGGTGGAGGACCGGCAGTCCCTCAAGGACGCGGGTCCTTTTCCGGAGCCGCCCCCCCGCTATCTCTTGCTCTTTCAGCTGCCCTCGGACGTGCCAGCGATTCAGGTACGAATGGCCCAGCTCGACACGCGCAAGCGTGCTTTCCTGAGTACATCGACCTTGCCGGCAGACCGAGCACTGCTCCTCTGCAACCTGGCCCTTGCGCGGGCCTCCAGTCCGGAGCCGACGGTGCTCGACCCCTTTTGTGGGTCCGGAGGCATTCTGTTGGCGGCCGCTGCGCTCGGTGCCCAGACTGTTGGGTCCGATCTGGACTGGCGCATGGTCTCGGACAATCCCTGGCCCACCCGCATCCCGCCGTCTCCTGGTCGTCCAGGGCGCGGCACCGAGCGGGTGCGAATGCGCGACAACTTTGTTGAAGCAGAGCTCCCGGAGCCCAGAGCTCTGCTCACCCTGGACGTGGGCGCAGACGAGGCCGCATCGACCTTGCTCCTGGCCAACGGTGGGCTGCTGTACGACGCGCTGGTCTGTGACCCCCCCTACGGTCGCAGGGAGTTTCAAGGGGGAGAGGAGCGTTGGGCGGGTGAGCTCTCCTTCAAGGTGGATGCAGTGGCCCTTGGAAGCGCCCTGCGTACTCTGTTCCTGCTTGCACGCCAGACCCTCAAGCCATCGGGCAGTCTGGTGTTCTTGACCCCCGTGCGCTCGCCGAATGATGGAAGCAAGCCTAGCCTTGAGGAGCTCCGGGCGATGTTGACGCTCGAAGGAGCCTCTCAGAACCTGAGCCTGAGGCACCTAAGCGTGGAGCCCATTCACCGTGGACTACACCGGGCTGTGGTGGTGATGGACCGGTGCTGAAGCGGGTGCGGAACCAGGGATGGCTGACGTGGAGGATTGCTGGTGTACAGTCGCGGTGTGCACACCCCCTTCCTCCTGTCGGACAGCGACGTCCGTCACCTCGGTGAGGGTCAGGCTCTCCAGTTCGATGACTTCGCGTCTGGTGCCGAGGTCCAAGATTGGTCAGATGCCATCGCGTCGTCTCACGCGGAATTCTCGGCGGGCCGCACAGGAGCCAGTCACACCCAGGACAGCCAAGTCCGCACAGACCTAAGGGCGTGGGAGTCGGATCTACCGGGCCGGTTCCTTGGCTTGCGCGAACGCTTCGTGGAAGTGAGCACGGAGCTCAACGCCGCGGCATGGCTGGGTCTCGGGGGCTTCTCCATTCAGCTTGCGGCCTTCCAAGCAGGGGGCCACTATCAGGCACACAGAGACGCACTGCGAGGAGACCGGGCACGGCGCGTGACGGCCATCATCTACCTCAACTCAGCGTGGAAGGAGGCAGACGGTGGTTGCTTGCGTGTCCACAACGCGGGCAAGTCCCGCGACATCGAACCAAGAGGAGGACGACTGGTGGTGTTCCTCTCAGATCGCCTGCTCCATGAAGTCCTTCCAGGGCGCGCGACGCGTCACGCCGCGACCGCCTGGTTCCAGGGCTACGACAGTCCCTACTGACGTGATCACTCCTGTTGAGCCTACTCGCACTCGCCCCTGAACCCGCTGGCCACGTTGCTCAACGCTCGACGGGCTGGCGCACGCCTTCGGTCTCGCGCCTTGCCGGCGTGCCCAGGTTCTTCGCGCCAGCAGGATCAACAGTTCGGATCACGTCAGTAGTTCACTGCTTCTTGAGCCGGTTCTTCTTCATGCGCTTGAACTCCTCGTCGCCTCGAACACAGACATCTGGGTTGCGTTCGAAGTCCAGGGTGCGGGAGCGCCCTCTGTAGGGAAGCGTGCGCAGCATGAGTTTCATGGTCTCCAGACGGGCAAGATGCTTGCTATCTGAACGAATCACCCACCAGGGGTTGGTATCTGTGTGAGTTCGTCGAAGGAGCTCGAACTTCTTCTCGCTGAACTCCTTCCAGAGGGACTGCGCTTGCAGATCGACCTCCGAAAGCTTCCATTGGCGAAGTGGATCAGCTTTTCGTCGATCAAAGCGTCTAGCTTGCTCTGCCTTAGAGACCGAGAAGTAGAGCTTGAGCAGGGTCGTGCCATCGGCCGTAAAGCTCTGCTCGTATCGACTCACTTGCTTCATGAAGTCCCGGTACTGAGCTGGGGTGCAGAAGCCCATCACTGGCTCGACCATCGCACGGTTGTACCAGCTTCGGTCGAAGAGAACGATCTCTCCGGCATGGGGGAACTGCTCGATGTAGCGCTTCATGTGAAGCTCGGTCTGCTGCTCATCAGTGGGCTTGCCCAGAGCGACAACCCGGTAGTGCTTCTCGTTCATGTAGCGCGTGACGCGCCGGATGGTGCCGCCCTTTCCGGAGGCATCGCGTCCATCGAAGAGCACGATGGCCTTTCGCCCTTGGCGCTCCATGTGGGCTTGCATCTTGATGAGTTCGGCCTGATAGGGCTTTAGGGACTGAGCTTCATAGTAGGAGCGCAGGGCCGCCCGAACGATGCGGTTCCGCTGCTTCTTGTCCAAGGTCTGGACGAGTTTGCGCAGGGCATCACGGTCAGGATGCTCGTCGAGGTGGAGGCCATGGAGGGCCTGCTGGAGGCGGGTTGTGAATCGGTTGGTCGTTGACATACGACAATTATAATGAGGTTGTTTTGGCGCTGCCTTGAGCCTGGTCAGGATTACCCTAGAGCCTCCAACTTGGATAGATTGATTGGAACGGAGGAGCCTCAAATGACTGAGCCAAATGACACACCTACCTTCACAAAGAAGGGCAAACTCAACGCGCGCTACTACGACCGTGAGCTTGCCACCCTTCAGGATGAACTGGTTCGTTTGCAGTACTGGATTCGCGCCGAGAACAAGCGAGTTGTAGTTGTTTTTGAGGGCCGCGACGCGGCGGGCAAGGGCGGAACCATCAAGCGAATCTCCGAGTGTCTGAACCCTCGGGCTGCGTCAATTGTCGCCTTGGGCACGCCGACGGAGCGCGAAAAGACACAGTGGTATTTTCAGCGCTACGCCGCCCATCTTCCCGCCGCAGGGGAGATCGTGATGTTCGATCGCAGCTGGTACAACCGGGCGGGCGTGGAGCGCGTGATGGGCTTCTGTACCGATGAGCAGTACGAGGAGTTCCTGCGGGCCTGTCCTCGCTTTGAGAACCTCTTGATTCGCTCGGGTATTCATCTGATCAAGTACTGGTTCAGCGTCAGCGCTGAGGAGCAGGAGCGACGCTTTCAGTCCCGCATCCACAACACCGCCAAGCGTTGGAAGATCAGCCCGATGGACCTGGAGTCTCGGGAGCGCTGGGTGGAGTACTCGCGGGCCAAGGATGCGATGTTCGAGTACACCGACACCAAGCAGTCGCCTTGGAATGTGGTGCCCTCTGACGACAAGAAGCGGGCACGCCTGAACTGCATCCGTCATCTGCTCTCGCAGTTTGACTACCAGGACGTCGTGCCGGGGCCCATCAAGCTTGCGCCGCGGAAACCTGAGGTTGGCTACGTGCGGCCGCCCGTGAGTGAGCAGTCCTTTGTTCCGGACTGCTATACGCCTCCAGAGACCCAGGCCTAGATAGTGCCGCTGTCTTGAGCGGCGCTATAGGTCAGTTCTTGGTGGCCCACACACCGAAGGTCATCAACACCCGGCGGGCCACTGCGGCGTCGAAGGCTTGCGTCCCTGGGAGCTGGGAGCGTTGCCCCGTTTGCATCAGTTCGTTATTCGACGAAACACGAACTGAAATCGAATGCCTGGCCGGAGAGCCTGTGAGTACGACGGAAATTCAAGAAGAGAAAAAGGGCCTGAGCACCTTCGAGAAGTATCTGCCGATCTGGATTCCACTCTGCATGCTCGCTGGGGTGCTGCTCTCCCTGTACACGGAGCTCGGCTCGGTCATTGAGGCCTCTTCAGTGAGAGGCATCTCGGTACCGATCGGCATCTGCCTCTTCTTCATGATGTATCCAGCGGTGCTCAATCTAAAGGGCTCGGAGCTGGCCAAGTTGGGCCGCAACCCAAAGCCGATTTTGCTCACGATGGTGGCCAACTGGCTGGTGGCCCCGCTGGTCGGTTTTGCTTTGGCAAAGCTATTTCTCGCCGATTACCCGGAGCTCTTCGTCGCTGTGATCCTACTGAGTGCTAGCCCCTGTACAGCCATGGTGCTGGTTTGGGGGTCGATGGCCCAGGGCAATCAAGAACAGAACGTGGTGAACACCAGCCTCAATACAGTCTCCATCATGCTGTTCTATGCGCCGATGGTCGCGCTGCTTACGGGGATTCAGCAGATCGAGGTGGACCGCTGGGGGTTGGCCATCTCAGTCGGAGTCTTCATCGGGCTGCCGGTCTTGCTGGGACTCATCACCCGGGCCATCTTGATTCCCCGAAAGGGAGAGGAATGGTTCGACCGTGTCTACCGTCCCGCTTTCGGGAAGATCTCCATCTTCGCCTTGCTCACCACCTTGGTCGTGCTGTTTGCGCTCAATGGCACCACCATCTTGGAGAGCCCTGGCCACTTGCTCCGGGTCTCGGTCCCCCTGCTGCTGGGCTTTGCCGTGGTGGTGGCCTTCAATCTCATCATCACCAAGCTCTTCCGTCTGAAGTACCGTGAGGCGGTCATCACGGTAATCATTGGTTCGTCCAGTCACTTTGAGATTGCGATAGCGACGGCGATTGCGGCATATGGGGTGGGTTCGATGGCCGCTCTGGGGACAACGATGGGCCTGTTTTGGGAGATTCCGATCATGTTGGGACTGGTGTACTTGGCCAAGTTTCTGCGCGGCCGAGGGTTCTGGGAGTCTGGGTCCCAAGTGGATGCTCCGAAATGAAGATTCCACAGTCCGAGGACCAGCAAATGGCCGCGCTGTGCAAGGCCCTGGCGCACCCGCACCGCGTAAATATCGTGCGCTTTCTGATCGCCCAGAATGGCTGTTTTGTTGGGGAGATCGCAGAACAACTCCCAATCGCAGCGTCCACTGTGAGCCAACACCTCAAGCTGCTCAAGCAGTCAGGGCTGGTCAAAGGCCAGATCGATGGGCCGCGTCGTAGCTACTGTGTGGACCCAGAGGCTCTTGCCCTCCTCAAGCAGCTCGTGGGGGACCTGTGAAAATCAACTCGTGCAAGGACTCGGAGGCCGACATGCGCTTCAACAGCATCCTCTTTCTCTGTGTCGCCAACTCCGCCCGCAGCCAGATGGCCGAAGGGCTCGCACGCCAGCGCTTTGGTGACCGGGTGCGAGTGCAGTCCGCGGGCAGCGCGCCAGCTAAGGTCAATCCCTTTGCCATCGCAGCGTTGCAGGAGCTTGGGATCGACGCCTCGGGCCACAGCAGCAAGCATGTATCCACCATCGAGGCCAAGGATGTGGACTTGGTGATCATGCTGTGTGCGGAGCAAGACTGCCCGGTCTTCCTGGGTCAAGCACGTCGACTGAGCTGGGCGATGCCGGATCCAGACCGTCCCCGTGAAGACCTCGGTGACGCAGAGAGGCTCTCCCACTTTGTGCACACCCGCGATGCCATCGCAGCACGCATTGAAGTCCTTGCGGCACTCAAAGACTCTCCTCCAGCGCTTGTACCCATGGAGTTCCATGCCAGCATCCGCGTGCCTGACTTGGGCGCTGGCGCGCGCTTCTACAGCTGGCTGCTGGGGGTCCAGCCCAAGGAGTGGACCCATCGCTACGTCACCTTCGTCAGCGAGACCTTGCGCACGAACTTTGTGCTGCTCGTGGACGATGGATTGGAGCTGCACCAGGACACGCTCTTCCACCTGGGTGTGGAGCTTCCGGACCGAGCCGCTGTCATCGATGCGCACCACCGCGCTCGGGCAGCTGGATGGGTGATGCACAAGCCGGCCCGTACGACCTGGCGTGGCACCCCACTGCATGAGCTCTGGCTCAAAGACCCTGGCGGGAACCTTGTTGAGATATACGCGCGCCTGACGGCTGGGGAGCTGGAGGAGATGCCAGCAGACCAAGAGGCCATCGTGCTGGTGGAGGACTAGGCGCCCCTCGGCGCACCAAGTCGCTGAGCTCTGCGCCAAGCAGCGGGCGTTGTCCCGAAGCTCTTCTTGAACTGCCGGACGAAGTGGGTGGTGTCCTTCCAGCTCTCCCGGGTGCTTCGGGGCCCATGAAAATTGCGAAGCCAGCGGACTCTGGGCAGCTTATTGAATCTCAAACGAGTTCTAATGCACCCGCTCTTTCTGGCCTGGCTGACCCTCTCCGTTGCCTTAGGCTGTACCCCAAAGGGCACCGAGCCCCCACCGGGCGGCTGGGCCCACAGCACGCCCACCTTGGTATTTCAAGCACTGGATCGGGGAGAGAGCCAGCTTCTCTTGGTGAAGAGGAACTCGTTCAAGACCTGGGTCGTGGTGCCCAACGTGGGCGCGAAGGCCGACGACCACGTGCTGCTCAGCATGGGCACCGAACGCAGCGAGGTGGAGAGCCTCCAGCTTGAGGAACCCACTGCCCGTGTTCTTGACATCGCGCATATCCTGGTCACTGACGCAGAAACGTCCAGCCGCGTCGCCCTAGGGATACGCCCCAAAGGCGCCCTAAGCATCTCGCAGGTATACGAGAGCCCGAACAGACTCAATGGGGAGCGAATCGTGGTTCACGGCACCGTAACAAGCGCAGAACGCGCTGATGGCTCGGTCTGGATACATCTCCAAGACGGACGCCGCACCAGCGGCGAGTTGCGCCCCCTCCTCGACCTGACTGTGCAGAGCAAACAGATGCTCCTTGTCCATCAGCCCGCCACATTCGAAGGCGTGCTTCGAAAGGACCAAGGCACGCGCATTGGCGACCAATCGACAGCCCTTCTGGAAAACGCGACACTCGTGGATAGCCCCCTTTAGTCAAGAGTTTCCCGTGACCTACCTTCTTGTCTTTCGAGCTCCCCGATCGAGCCCGGTCTTCTTGGTGAAGGCGTCTTAGTCGGCCCAGAGGGGGCTCACATGCTGGGCGCTGGCACAGCCGCTGGAATACCGAGCGCTCTGCCCATCATCCATCGGAACATGCACCATCGCGGCGCCGAAGTGGTGGACGCGGCGCATGGGTCCGTAGCAGTGGATCGCGCCATGGGCGTGTTCTGGCGGCAGGGCTTCGATGCCACGTCGACCTCGGACTTGGAGCGCCAGATGGAAGTGAATCGCTAGAGCCTCTACGCCGAGTTCGGCAGCAAGCAAGGGCTCTACGAGGCTGCCCTGGAGCGCTATTTGGTTCACGTGGTACCTGGGTTCATCGGCGAGCTGCAGGCGCCGGATGCCGGCCTCGACGCCATCGAGCTGGTGCTCCGCCGCTTCGCGTCTTGGGCGGGAGCGACGGGGACCGAGTCGGGGTGCGTGATCTGCAAGGCCGCGACGGAGGCCGCCACCGACGACCTGGCCGCGCGAGAGTCGATCCATCACTAGCCCGGGACACCGCTGCAGTGGCCCTCGATGAGCTGCGCAGGCTCTCCCCTAGTTCCTAAGGCTGGACGAGCCTTTTGGAACGCCGCCAGGCCGCCGGCGTTGCACCAAAGCTCTTCTTGAACTGACGGATGAAGTGGGTGGTGTCCTTCCAGCCCACGCTCTCCGCGATCTCTGCGATGCGCTCGTCGGTGTGAACCAAGCGTGCCGCGGCCTCGGCGACGCGTCCAGCGGTGATCCACTCTCCAACGGTGTAGCCGGTAGAGCCCTTTACTTGTGTGGCGACGTACGCGGGGGAGCGATGAACCGCCTTTGCCACATCACGCAGCGAAATCGGCTCCAAGCAGCGGCTCTGGATGAAGGCCAGGGCATCGCCAACCAGAGAGCCGGCGACGGGCTCCAGAGCCTGACTGTCCGGCGCCCGCCGCACTTCGCCGAGCAGAAGCAAGAGAAGGCAGCGGGAGAGCTCTCGCGATGTGGGGTCTGTGCTCTTGAGTTCCTCTTCCAGATCTGCGAGCAGACGCAGCAGGCGCTCTTGCCGGGCCAGGGGAATCTGAACCACAGGGAGCGCCCCCAAGCGGGCGTTGTGAAAGGGGCCCATCAGCGGCTGGTGCTCATCGAGGGTCAGACAGCCAGCACAAAAGGAGACCATCCAGAGCTCTACGTTCTCTCCCCCCAACAGACCATGGGGGACCCCAGCCGGAACGAGGGTGACGGAGCCAGCTTCGATGGCCACTGGGCCTCCGTGTTGCATCTGAAGCGTTCCGCTGACCAAGTAGGAGAGAACATGCTCCGTATGCGAGGTCTCAGCGTGTGGCTGGAGCTTCCGGTCGCTCCAATGGAAGGCCGTGATGGGTCCACCGTGGTGGTGTTCTTGGGTGTTCATGGGCTCGGCTTATCCCCGTCTGAGCAGAATCGAAAGATCAGCCGATTTTTCCCGAAAGCGCGCTCTACCGTGAGTGACCGCGGGTTCCTACACTGTGGGTGCAAGGAGCAAGCATGCACAGTCTGGACGTAATCATCATTGGTGGAGGCCCCTCGGGCATGAGCGCGGCGCTGGTCGCCGGGCGCGGGCTGCTCAAGACGGTCGTGGTCAACGCAGAGCGGCCGCGGAACATCGTGACGACGGCCTCCCACGGCTTTCTCTCTCGCGATGGCGTGCACCCGCGAGAGCTCTTGGCCATCTCTAAGGAGCAGCTCAAGAAGTACGAGACCGTGCGCTACATTGCGGGCCTGGTTGCGCGCGTCGCCAAGGCTGGCGAGGGGTTTGAGGTGGAGCTCAAGGACGGCACCCAGCTGCGGACCAAGCGGCTCGTGGTGGCGACTGGGTTCACCGATGTACTCAGCCTGTTGAGCTTGCCTGGCATTGAGGAGGTTTACGGAAAGTCCGTCTACCCCTGTGTGTTCTGCGATGGCTTTGAGCACCGCGGCGAGCGTCTGGCCCTCTTCTCCAAGAGCGGAGAGGATTTCTACGTGCCCATGGTGCGACACTGGTCCAAGGACGTGGCGCTGTTCACCAATGGAACCGCCGTTGACTCTGAACGCAAGCGCCTCCTTGAGGGGCGAGGCGTTCTGGTCGTAGAGGAAGCAGTCGCCAAGCTGGTCTCCATAGGGGGCAAGCTTCAGGCCGTTGAGCTCACGTCGGGCGACCGGGTGGAGCGGGACGCAGGGTTCATCAGCGACGACTACTCCAAGCCATCTACCCCCTTCGCCGAGCAGCTCGGAGTGGGCAAGACCCAGAACGGCTGGGGAATGGAGGTCTTAGACGTGCTGCCCTCGGGCGCGTCAACGGTCGATGGTCTGTATGTGGTTGGCGATGCGCGAAGCGGCTTTGGAGGCTTGATGGCATCGGCCGCCCAAGGGGCCGCATGTATGGAAGGGATCGTTCATGAAATCGCCGCACAGCGGTGGGCCGAGGGTGCAAATGCCTAAGGCCAAACCCCAGGACGTCGCACGCTTTCACGCGGAGTACGACACGCAGAAGGACCACCGTCTGCGGCTCTTCGGGGCCATAGCCAAGCTTCTGGAGCCAGCCTCCGTGCTTTACCCAGGCAGCTATGTGGACATTGCCCCCTCGGTGTTCTTTGACGAGGTTCGATACGTCGACAGCGACAAGCGCGCACCACGCTTCTTCGAGCAGCCAGCCCTATCCGAGCTCATCGCCGACAAGCGGACTCAGCTTCAGCGCCCAATGGGCGGCCGGGTCAGCTTCGAGAGCCGAGACTACCGGACTGTTTTGAGCATCCCGGACCAGTCCGTGGCGCTTCTCATCTCGCTCTATGCGGGCTTTGTCAGCGAGCATTGCACGCGGTACCTGGCGCCTGGAGGACACCTGTTGGTCAATGACAGCCATGGAGACGCGTCGATGGCGTCGCTGGATGCGGAGATGCGTCTTGTCGGGGTCGTGCTCGAAGACGGGCTTGAATACCGAGTGAGCACGGAGGAGCTGGAGGCCTACTTGGTCCCCAAGCGTGGGCCGGGGCCCAGCCGTGAGAGCTTGCATCGAGAGGGGCGAGGCCCCAACTACACGCGCAAGCCCTTCGCCTACCTCTTCCAGTTGGTGTGAGACCGGAGGTGCCTTGGAATCAGAGTCCGAAGAGCGCGTTCGCCGTCGCGCCATCCTCTGTGCACTGGTCCAGGGCCACCGCGTCGAGCAGCTCAGCCATGCCGGCTTCGGCCTCGGCGAGAGAGGGGGCCGGCAGGCTGCCACCGGAGGGCTGTGCCAAAAAGTCCGCGAGCGCGTACCAGGCCGGTGTAGGGCGAATTCGCTGGAGAACCGGGTTGTAGAACCAGGTCTGTTTGCGTTTCCACGGGTACAGCGCCCATCCGATGTCCTCCCCTTCGACCAGCTCGATCACGTCTGTTTGCCAGCCGATGGTCTGCTCGCCGAACTCTCCGAGCCACAAGGGTCGATCGTGCGTTGTGCGTAGGATCAGGTAGGCCTCGATGTCAGCCGGGCCGGGGTTGGCCCAGCCCTCGAAACCCGTCAGAGCGTAGGCGTGGAATTCGTAGGCCATGTTTGGGTCGAGAGGCGTTGTGAATTCAGAGAAGTCATGGGCCAGATCGTCTCCCTCCACAAAGACCATGTGCAGCGAGTCGACCTGGCGAACCGCCGCGATGATCCTGGCATACAGCGCAGGAAGATCCGCCGGGTCGACGCCTGAAGGGAGGGCCGGTTCGTTCATCAGGTCGTAGCCAGCAAGAGCAGGTTGACCAGCAAAGCGAGCGGCGAGCATGCCCCACATCGCGACGGTCTCATCCTGGTTGCTGCTGGCGTTCTCGCCCTCCCAGAGCTCTGCCACGGCGGCATCGCGGGGAACGTCGCTCACAGTTGGCAGAGCGTTCTGACCGCCAGGCACGCTGTGCAAGTCGAGCACGATGTAGACCCCGTGCTCCTGGCCCCAGCTCAGGGCGGTCTCTACGCGGGCCAGGGCGTCCTCGTCGGCGTAGCGGTGGTAGAGCGGCAAGCGCGCGCAGTTGAACCCAAGCTCTGCGATGCGCTCAAAGTCTGCTTCGGTGATGAAGCTGTCCCGGTAGTCCAGCCAAAAGGCCGCTGCCTTCTCTTCTCCGACCGCCTCGTCCAGACGAGAGGCGAACTCGTTGGGGGAGATGAAGAGGGCGTGGCCCGAGTCGCTGATCAAGTAAGGAATGGGCTGCAGCCAGCCATCGATGTTGACGCAGCGCAGCTTCAGCGGCTGCTCATCGCCGTCCACGATCTGAGTCCCTGCGCTGTGGACCACCGCCCTGCCGTGGCTCGGGATGCTGGTGGCGTTCCCGGGCGCGATGGCTGGGGTGGTGCAAGCGAGCAGCGGGGCGAAGAGGGTGGTCATGGTTGCATCCGGCTGACTGTTGGACCCCTGAGAGGCCCCAAGCAGAAAGACTGCTCAGTCAGCGACAGCCTACAACGCTGATGGTGCGCGATTGACCTGGGACCGAGTTCCAGATTGGAGGGCGCGCAGCGACAACCCACCCCTTGGCGCAGGTGCTCAGGGTGCGCAGGTGCTTGGCCTTGCCCTCAAGTCCTTCCCTTAGGAGCCCAATGCCCATCGAAACCTTGCACCTCGAGACCGTCCTAAAGCAGCACACCCGGGACATGTCCGGTCGTGTGGCCGCAATCACAGGGACGACCTCGGGTACCGGCTACGTATGCGCACGTGAGCTGGCGCGGTTGGGGGCCAAAGTCTTCCTTCTGAACCGGGAAAGTGAGCGTGCGCACGCCGCTCTGGCGCGCCTGAAAGAAGAAGTACCCGATGGCGTATTCGAGGCCATTACCTGCGATCTGCAGGACTTTGAGAGCGTTCAGAGCGCCGCTGCTGCCGTGCTCAGCAAGACCGACAAGCTCGATGTGCTCTGCAACAACGCCGGCGTGATGGCGCTCCCACAGCGCGTCACGAAAGACGGCTACGACGTACAGATGCAGACCAACTGCATCTCCCACTTCATGCTCACCCGCGAGCTCTTCCCTCTGTTGGAGAAGAGTGACGATGCGCGCATCGTGAACCACACCTCTGGGGCACGCCGTGGACCGCCCTTGGAGGCGCAGTACTTCGGGAAGGACGCTGACCTGGGTGGGGATGGGAGCGAGGAGGAGAACGCCTCTTTTGGTGGACCGCGCTGGTCTCGCTACCACCAGACCAAGCTGGCCAACTGCGCCTTTACCTACGGAATCAAGCAGCGTCTGGACGCTCGCGGCGTGTACAACGTCAAAGCGATGATTGCCCATCCCGGGTTGGCGGCGACCAGCCTACAGGTCACCACAGCAGGCAGCGGCGGCATGGACATCGAGTCCGACTTTATGAAGCAGGCCCAGTCGGCAGAGGACGGCGCTCTGGGCATCCTTCGCGCCTGCGCAGACCCCAAGGCCCAATCGGGCGACTTCTTCGGGCCCACAGGATGGACTGGTTTCCCTGAGAGCTTGCCTCCAGAGGAGCCCCTCTCCGATGCCCACAACGTCCAGGTGAACTGGCAAGGTTGTGAGGCTGCGGTCGGTCCCTGGGCGCTCTGAGGGCGCGGGTGGGGCTCAGCAACCGCTCTCGGAGTAGAGCGACAACATCCCAATGATGGCGTTCACCTCGGACTTTGCCTGGGTGTTCACCGCGAAGGGCTCGATTTGCTTCAACCCACGGTACCAGCCGTTGGTGTAGCCCTTGAAGGACGATTGGTGTCCGGTGACGGACTCCACCAGCTCAAAGTTGGCGGAGACCCTGTCTTGGGTCTTTGGCGGGAAGTCCGTTCGAATGTTGTCCAGCTGCTCGCTCAGGTTCTGAACGGGATCCGTCATCATGGCCAGTCCGGAGCGGTCCACCAGGTTTGCGTGACCGAAGAGAAAGTCCCCTTGCTTCGGCATTGGAAGCTCCACGCCCAGAGCGTCCATCACCGCGACATGGTCGCCAACGCCGTGCTTGAGGTGGGCCAAGTCCGAGTGCGCTTCGGACTCGAAGTGCTCTGGGTTCAGCGCCTCGATTCTGGGCTGAAGCACCAGCGGGATCTGATGCGATGCCCGGGTGTAGGAGCAGGTCACGGAGAGCTCCCGCATGGCTTCTTTGGCCTGGGCAAGCTGCTCTGGAGAGAGGGCCTGAATGTCTTGGAGCACCCAGCCCATGGCTTGGTCTGTGCCTGCTACGTCCAAGGCGTTGAGCTCCTGCAAGGTCAAGGTGGGATGCGCGGGAGTTTGGGCGGTCGGGACTTGCACTTCGGCGTCGGCGACGCCGCACCCCAGAAGGCTGAGGGCGAGTGTGAGAATCATGCTGTGCTCCGTGTAGGGAAGGAGGGCTCAGCAGCCCTGACCAAAGTAGGCATCAAGCAGGCGAATCATGGCGTTGACGCTCGCTTTGTCCTGGGGGTTGCTCATGGCCGGCTCTACGCGTCGCAGTGCGCTGTGCCAGGCCCGAGTGTGGTTGTTCAGGGTCCAGGGTTGGCCGGTGATTCGGTCCACCTGGTGGGTGTGGAAGCGCTCGATGTCCAGGTAGGGCTGGGGGAGCGTTGGAGGGATGGCCGCGACCAAGTTGAGGGTGTCGCCCAGGGGGGCTGCTCCGAAGAGCACCTGTTCACGCGTCTTGGCCAGCTCGAGGCCATGGAGGTGCTGGCCGGAGACCGGCGCGCCAAGGATCACACCCATGGCATCCAGGGTGGCCACGTGTGCGCTCAGTCCCGCCTGAAGCAGGCGCCAGTCTTCCTGCATCTCGGGGCCCAACTCTTGGCTGTCCACTTGCATGACGGCTTGATGAAGGACCAGCGGGACCTGGACCGCGGAGCGGGTGAACAGAGAGTTCGCTGTGAGCAGCTCCAGGGATTCGCCAGCTTGCTGGCGCTGGTCTTTTTCCAGGCTCTGGATGGTGCTTAGGTGGCTCTGGGCCAGAGAGGTGGCGGCTCTCAGATCGTCCTGGGAGAAGGCACCGCTGTTGGGGCCGGTCACGCAGCCGTGGTCCCCGACTTGGGGGCAGTCCTCGGGCTCAGGGGGCTGGGCCGCGGTGGCCTCGGCGGTGGTGAGCTGATGCAGATCTGGGCTGCAGGCGCACAGTCCGAGGAGCAGGAGAGCAGTGGTGATGCGCATGGTCAAACCTTGCAAGTCAGGGTGTCTGCAGGAGCCGACCAGGTAGGCCAGGCACCCAGGGCCGGAAGGGCCAGTGCCGCCAGAAGCAGCGCCAACACCCAGACGGGCCAACGGCGGGGACTGCGTGCCCGGGGTTCGAGGACCGCCAGGACCCGCAGAGCGACCTGGGAGTGGCCGATGCCCAGGGCCACAGCGGGGGGCTTGCAGCTGGCCAATGAGACCAGCAGGGATGCGTAGTCGGTGGCCCGCACCCCCTGTGAGAGCACCGCGTCGTCTGCGGCGTGCTCGGCGTCTTGAGCCAGCTTGTGCCGGGCAAGCCAGACCATGGGGTTGAACCAGAACAGGGCGCTGACGGTCCAAGCCATCATGTGCACTGCCCAGTCCCTGCGCTGGATGTGTGCTTGTTCGTGGGCCATCGCCGCATCGAGCAGTTCGGGAGCCCAAGACCGGGCGCTCTCTGGGAGAAGCACGATGGGCCGAAACAGGCCCCAAGTAACGGGGCTGCTGAGCTTCTTGGTGAAGAGGCGACCCTGGGCATCGCGCGTTGCGCCGCGCTGGAGCCAGCTCAAGCGCAGCAGTCCAAAGAGCAGGGGAGAGAGGGAGATCAGCGCGCCGGCAACCCAGACCCCAAAGACCCAGGGGGCATCAATGGCGATGCTGGGGCCGCGCTGTGCCGCCACCAATGGCAGCACCGGCAGACAGGCCAGGCCCGTGGCCCAGACAGCGTGACGTGCGGCCGCCGAGCGCTTGCGCAGCAAGGTGCTCAGGCCCCAAGCCATTCCCAGAACAGCCGTGGCCTTCAGACCTGAGTCCAGAATCACGCCCGTGACGATGCTCAGCTCGGCGGGTCCACTCATCGGCCTTCCTCCCGCGCTTGGGCAATGACAGCCTCGAGCGCCGCCAGTTCCTTGGGGTCCAAGGCTGTGTCTCCGACCAAGGCCAGGGCGGCCTGAAGTTTTGAGCCGCCGAAGAAGTTGGTCACCACCCGGTCCAAGGCCGAGGCGCTGGCTTGCTCCGCTGGGACCGTTGGCGAGTACAGATAGCGGCGACCGTCTCGGGCCGTCACCAGATGGCCCTTCTCGACCAAGGTGCCCATCAGCGCCCGCACGGCGGAGTAGCTGGGGGCATCGGCCAGGGCCTTGTGGATCTCAGAGACCGAGGCACCGCGTCCGAGGCGGTAGACAAGGTCCATGATTTGGCGTTCGCGACGGGAGAGGGGGTCTGACATGCAGGTTTTATAGCACATGCTGGAAAAGCTGCATGTGGAATTCTCAGATTTGATCCGCTGGGTGCCCTGTGCGCCAGGACTTCCCATCTCGCCCAAGGTGCATAGACTTGCTGCAGTAGGGCGCTGCCCGCGTCCAGCCTGACCTGCCCAAGCCGCGGCCGAGTCACCCAAGCTGGACACAACCACTGCTTGGAGGACCAAATGGTCGCTGCCTTGTCTCTGCCCCGCGATGCGTGGGCCACCCATCCCAAGTTCCCCGAGCAGGTGTTGCTCTTGGGGTCACATGCCAGCTTTCGGGCCACCAGTCGGCGCTTGATTGAGCGCGCGGACCGGGGGGCCTCGCGTGCGAATGTGCTCGCCACCTTCTCGATGTGGAAGTACGCGATGGGCGGGCATGAACACTACGAGGAGCACAAGCTCTACCCCTTCTTAGAGCACCGCTGGGGCTTGCAGACCCTGGGACTCTCGGAGGGCCATGAGGCTCTGGCCAGAGCGGATCAAGTCGTACGGGCCGCGGAAGGGGAGGCGCTGGTGGCCGCCCTGGAAGCGCACCACGCCATCCTGATGGAGCACCTGGACATCGAGGAGTGCACCGTCATCCCCGCTCTTCTCGCGCTCAGTGAGGAGGAGTTTCGTCTCTACTCCGAGAGCTCCCTGTGGCGCATCTTGGAGGAGACGCCCTGTGCGGCTGGCGATGTGGGCTGCTCCGCCTGCCGACAGAGGCACCTCTCTGTGGGCCTGTGAGTCTGGGCAACCCCCAAGCTTCAAGTCCAGTCTGAGGCCCGGGCCACCACAAAGTCTAGGAACGCCCGTCTCTGCGGGGAGTCTAGGCGGCTCTTGGGCCAGAGCAGGGACAGGCCTCCGGCGGGCAGCTCCCATTTGCGCAGCACCTGCACAAGTCCACCGCTCTCGACGAAGGGCGCGGCCAGGAGCTTGGGCATGGGGGCCACCCCCATGTGAGCGCTGGTCGCCGGTCGCATGAAGCTGAAGCTGGTGGACTGGACGCTGGCCTTTGGTTCCAAGTCCAGGACCTCTTCAGTCTCCAGGTGGCGGAGGCGCCAGGGCCAACCGAAGGTCGGCAGGATCATCACGTGGGCGGTCAGATCGCTGGGATGATTCAAGGCCGGGGCCTGCTCCAAGTAGCTTGGGCTAGCGAAGAAGCCCGCGCTGAGGTTGGCCAGACGCCGGGTCATCAGGGTGCCCCGGCCGCGCAGGGTGCCCAAGTGGGCCCGGAAGGCAAAGTCGATGCCTTCGGTGGTCAGGTCCACTTGTCGGTCTGTGAGGTCGATGAGCAGCTCAACCTGGGGGTGCTCATCCCGGAAGGCCTTGAGCAGACTGCACAGGGCCATGGACCCGCCCAGGTCCTGGGGCGTGCTGATGCGCAGCTGGCTCCGCACCGGGCCGCCGTGGCTCATGGCGTGCATGACCTCCTGCAGCTCGCGCACTGCTGGCTTGGCGCGTTGCAAGAGCGCGGCGCCATGCTCGGTGAGGCGAAACAAGCGGGTACTGGTCTCCACCAGCTGCACCCCCAACTCCAGCTCCAAGCGGTGGATCCGGCGACTCACCGTCGAAGTCGGCACGCCCAGGGCCCGGCTGGCCGCCGCCATAGAACCACGCTCTGCGGCCTCGACCAATGTGGCGACTTCTTCGATTCCCATCGTTGCCTCCAAGCACTGGATTGTACCGAAAAGCCGTGAACATAGCTTCAAGGCAATTGCATATACTTCGGCACCAGCAGGAGTTTTCAATGACCCAACTACGAGTAATCGCACCTTTCATCGCGCTGCTTGCTCTAGTCGCGTGCACCAAGGACGACCCAGTCGACGAGACCGGTGAGACCGGTGAGACCGCGACAGAGGACCTCACGTGGCCAGAGATGGACTTCGATCAGCGCAAGGCCTACATGGCCAGCGATGTGATGCCCCCGATGCAGGCCGCCTTCGCGGGCTACGATGCGGAGGCGTTTGAGACCATCACCTGCGCGACCTGTCACGGTGCCGGTGCCGAGGACGGCAGCTTCACGATGCCCGCCGAGCATCTCTACCCCATCGACTTTGCTGACTTCCCGACCGGGGACGGCGCAGACTTCATGATGAACGAAGTGGTTCCCCAGATGACCACGCTCTTGGACGCGGAGCCCTTCGACTCCTCGACCGGGGAAGGCTTCGGCTGCATCTCCTGCCATACGGCGGCTGAGTAGGCTGTCGGGCCGATGAGCTGCCTCCGTCCAGCGGGTTCCTCAGTGGACCTTCTTGCAGCGGGGGCAGGTCGCGCCCTGGGGTAGGTCGTGCAAACGAATGCCCTCGACGTGCTCAATGACAAAAGCTTGGATGAAGGCGTTTTTTGCCCGTCCGTTCTTCACGTCGATCTGCTTGTCGCTCAGGCCCTTTCTGAAGGCCCCGTCGTACTCCTGCTCGCCCCAGCAGTTGGCGCACACACCCTCGGGAGCAGCGGCTTGCTCTGCCTGATCTTCGGGCCAAAAGTATCGGGTCAGGGCTTCGAGCATGTGGGGAACTCCGGTGTGGCCCTTGCCTTAGCCCGAGTGCTGGGCCTTTGGGGGCCTCGCCTCAGCCAGCGCTTGTTCTAGGATGCGGATCTCCACCGCGAGATGCCCCTCAATGAGCTTGAAGGCGAGCCCCGCGGGGCCAGTGTGTCCATCAAAGTCCGCAAGCGAGGCCAGCTTGTCGCGCCGCTCGCTCAGCAAGCGTTGCAGGAAGGCCTGCTGAGCTTCCGGCGGGAGATTGTCCAAGTGCGGCAGCAGGGCAGCCAGTGGCGTTTGGGTCCCGGCTTGGTGTGCGAAGCAGGCCCGTGTCAGCTCGGGCAGCGCCGCTTCTCCCTGGGCGGTGGTCTCAAAGACCGAGCGAGGCGGCAGCTTTCCTTCGCGCTCGGACTGGGCGTGAATCCAGCCCCGCTCCTCCAGTCGCTTGAGGATGGCGTACACCGCGGAGCGCTTGAGACCCACGGCCTGGCCCAGCCCCTTCTCCAGGACCTCGACCAGTGCGTAGCCGTGCATGGGGTGCGCGTGCAGGGTGCTGAGCACCAAGAGCTCTCGGTGTTTGGCGATACTCAAGAAGGGCTCCTGGCTGGATTTCTCCCGTGCCGTCACTCAGACCGTCGTGCTCTCGAGCATTCGACCGCTGATCGGGGTCAGATCGTACATCGAGAAGCTCTCGATGATCTCAGACATCGGCTCGCTCTCTCCGTGGTCGTCCTTTCCCTCCGCTGTGGCCAGGAAGTCGTAGAGCGTGGCCTTGGAGTCAAAAGTCGCCCAGACCACGGCGGTGTTGCGCTCGCGGTCGACGCTGACTTGGTAGGCGAGCAGGCCGGGGACCTTGCCGTCCATGCGTTGGGTTGGGGCGCTGGAGATTCTGCACAAGTCGTCCAGCCGGCCAGGCTTGGCTGTGGAGACGCTCACGAAGGTGTAGTTGGGGGTGCTCTGAGACATGCTGTGCTCTTGGTTAGTAGTGAGTAGTCAGAAGTGACTATACAATACTGACCACCACCGGGCTCGGCGTCAAGTCAGAGATCGGCCCTTCAGCGGAAGCGCTTGCGAAAGCCGCCAGGGGTGGTGCCGCACACCCGCTCAAAGCTGCGGCGAAGGGTCTCCTCGCTGCCAAAGCCGCATTCGTCTGCGACCTGAGAGAGGGGTGCGTCGCTGTTCAAGAGCACACGTTGGGCCGCCTGAACCCGCACCCGGGTGACCATCGCCGCTGGGGTGCGGCCGGTCTGGCTCTTGAAGCGACGGGCGAAGTTCCGAGGCGACATGCCCACTTGCTGGGCCAGGGTCTCGACTCTGTGGTCCGATGCAGGGTGCGCCAGAACTTGGGCGAGCAGATCCCTGAAGGACTGCTCGGTCTCGGCGGGCAGTCGGGCCGCGCTGCCGAACTGGGACTGGCCCCCTGGGCGCTGGATGAACATCACCAGGGACTTGGCCACAGCGCGTGCCAGCTTGGGGCCTCCATCTTGGCGAATCAACTCCAAGGCCAAGTCAATGCCAGCGCTGGCGCCGGCCGATGTGAACAGCTCCCCGTCTTGTACGTAGATCGCGTCGTCTTGGACCTTTGCAGTTGGAAACTGCTCTTTGAGTTTGTCCAGTGCGAGCCAGTGGGTGGTGCAGGACCGCCCCTCCAGCAGACCCAGGGCCCCCAGGGTGAAGCTGCCCATGCACACCCCAACCCTGCGCGCGGCACCTTGACTCCAGCGCTCGGCCGCAGCGAGCAGGGCGGGAGTGGGTGCGCGGTGGGGGAGCGCTCCACCCAGAACCAAGGTGTGCCCGGTGCAGGCCGGCGCCGGTGGGGTGAGCAATACGGGGCCCGAAGCGCTGGCGGTCTGCTCTTGTGCACCCACCAGGGCCAAGCTGTACAGAGGGGCCAGACCCCAGTGCTCACGGAAGCGATTTGCAGCGTCAAAGGCCTCGTATAGGCCCAGGATTCCGATGAGCTGTCCGCCTGGGGGCAAGAGCACGCGAACGGGGTGTGGCTGAAAAGGAGGGTTCTTTGTCATTTCAGACAGCGTAGCCGCTCTTTAGCTTGTGGGCAGGAGATTCGACCCCATGCACACCCTCTACGCCTCGCCCTTTTCCTGTTCCTTCGCTGTCCATTTGGTCCTTCGCCAGCAGGGCATTCCCCATGAGCTGAAGTGGGTGGATCGAGGGGAAGGCCGTCTGATTCGACAAGCTGACCTCGGTCGCATCAACCCCTTCCGCAAGGTCCCCACGCTGACTCTTCCCGACGGCGAGGTCACCACGGAGGTGAGCTCGATCCTGCTCTCCTTCGACCCACGGCCGCGCAGCCCAACCCAGATACGTCAGCACCAAGCTTGGCTCAGTGTGGTCGCGACCGAGCTCCACAAGCCCTTGCTGGCCCCGGCCTTCGACGCCCAGTGCCCGGAGGGGGTCTGGCAGGACGCTCTGGAGCGTCTCATCCCGCACACCTTGGGGGTCATCGATGCGCACCTGGAGGACCGAGAGACCCTGCTTGCAGACCCCGAGCCCAGCCCGGCGGATGCCTACCTGTTCTGGGCCTTGACTCTGCTGCGCTACCGGTGGCCCGAGCGGCTCAGCGCGAACCTGGCGCGCTTCCACGCTGCCTATGGCGCGCGCCCATGGACAGGCCCGACCCTGGCCATCGAACAGGCTGCCCGCATCGCACGGTCTGGCTGATCTCAGACCGGCTGATCTCAGTCTGCGCCCTGGTCCTTCTTCGCCGCCGCCTCTCTGAGCCGGTCCTTCTTGCTCTTGCGCTTGCCTTTGACCCCGCCGGTGTTGCGGCGCTTGTTCGGAGGCTTGGGGTCCAGCTCAAAGCCCGGAAGCTGCTCGCGGTCCAAGCGCAGGCGGTTGCGCTTCTCGATGAGCCGCATGTGCACGTCGCTGTCGTGGTCTACGAAGGAGACCGCCTCGCCGGTCTCTCCCGCGCGTGCCGTGCGACCGATGCGGTGGATGTAGTCGGCGGTGGACCGAGGCAGATCGAAGTTCACCACCGCGGCCAGCTTGGGCACATCAATGCCTCGGGCTGCGATGTCCGTGGTCACCAAAACCCGGGCTGCCCCGCTGCGAAAATGTGTCAGGGCGTAGTTGCGCTCCCGCTGCTCCAGTCCGCCGTGCAGGTTCAGGGCGTTCGTCCCGGAGACACGCAGCTTTCGGCTCAGGTTGTCGCAGCCCCGCTGGGTGGCGACGAAGACCATCACCTGGGCCCAGTCGTGGGTGCTCAACAAGTGCTGAAGCGCCATGCGTCGCTGGTCTGAGGGCACCTGAATCACGCGCTGGTGCACGCCATCGGCCGCCAGGGTGGGGGCATCGACGACCACACGCTCGGGGTCATTGAGCAGGTTCCTGGAGAGGGCCACCACGCGCTGGGGCAGGGTCGCTGAGAAGAGCAGAGTCTGCCGTTTTGCTGGCAAGAGGCCGCTCAGGCGCTCCAGCTCCTCGCCAAAGCCTACGTCGAGCAGCTTGTCGGCCTCGTCCAATACCAGGGCGCGCAGGGTGCTCAGATCCAGGGAGCCGCGCTCGACCAAGTCCAGCAAGCGGCCTGGGGTCGCCACCACCACCTGAACGCCGGATGCGAGTTTCTTTTGCTGCTTCTCGATGTCTACGCCACCGATCACGACCAGGACTTCCACGCGGGGTTTTAGGTCCTTGGTGGTTTCTTGAAAGCTGCCGGCCACCTGGATGGCGAGCTCTCGCGTCGGACAGAGCACCAGCACCTGGACGCCGTCTCTCTCCTGCATGGTGTGCAGCAGGGGCAGCGCAAAGGCCAGGGTCTTGCCGGAGCCGGTCTGGGCCTGGGCGGCCAGATCTCGGCCTGCCAAGATGAGCGGAATGGACCGGACCTGGATCGGCGTGGCGGTCTCAAATCCCAGGGTGTTCAGGGCCGTGAGCAGCTCGGGGCGCAGGTTCAGGTCAGCGAAAGAGGCGGGTGTGGTCTCGGTCATGCTGGCTCCACTTGTACGGTGCGCTCGGAGACGGTCTTCCCGTCGAGCACCACGGTCCAGGTGAGCTCCCCGCTCTCGGTCAGGGGAATCTGCATCATGCTGGAGTTCTCGCCCGTCAAGCAGTCATGCCCCCCTTCCACGTGCACGGTGCTCTCGACCAGGGCCAATGGGCTGGGTTGAGTGAGCTTGGTCTCGCTTCGCCAGCAGCCAGCCGGGAGGGTGTAGCTGACCTCCACCGTGATCTTTTCGCCGACCTTGGCCGAGGACGGGGCCTTTATCACCAGATCAGAGATCTCTGGGGCTGCAGGAGTTTGGGGCGCTTCCTGGGCTGGGGTGCAGGCTAGGAGCAGAAGGGCGTGGGCGAGGAGAAGCATGGGCGGTCAGTATCCTGCTTCTCCGCGCATCGGGTGATCAGGCCGTGGACGAGGCCTTGGGCCGCAGAGTGACCTGGGTCATGTGGTGGTAGCTGTGCTGCGAGACGAACTCGAAGTTTTGGCGTTCCAGGCCCTCAAAGAGCGAGACGCCGCCTCCGAGCACAATGGGCACCCAGGTGAGCACCAGCTCGTCGACCAACTCGGCCGTCAGCGCCTGGCGCACGAGAGCGCCTCCGTCCAGGTAGACATCCTTGTCCCCAGCGACCTTGCGGGCTTGGTCCAGCAGCTCGGCGATGTCGCCTTGAACGGCCTGCACGGTGGCTGCGGCGGGCTGCATTGGGCGGCGGGTTGCGACCAGGACGGGCATCTCGCCATAGGGCCACTCGCCCATTGCTGCGACCGTGTCGTGGGTCACGCGGCCCATCAACATCGCCCCGATTTGGGCCATGAAGTCCCCGTACTCCAGCG
The DNA here is from genome assembly GCA_913060515.1 of uncultured Pseudomonadota bacterium. Taxonomy (GTDB): domain Bacteria; phylum Myxococcota_A; class UBA796; order UBA796; family CAJQPC01; genus CAJQPC01. The sequence continues at coordinate 47,276 of CAJXRZ010000016.1, forward strand.
CCTCCGTCGGCCCGGTCGGTGCAGGATCCGGCGGCGCCAGCCAGGAGAGGTCATTGTCGGGGCCGGCGATGAATCCGTCCAGAGAGCAGGCAAGGTATACGCGTACTTTGGGCATGCGCTGCCCTATCCCGATGGGCCTTGACGCGATAGCAGCGCGCATCCCTGGATGGCCACCATGTCCTCGTTTGCCTCTCTTCCTCTGCTCGACTCCCTCAAGGCCAGCCTGCGCGAGCAAGAGCTGAAGACCCTCACGGAGGTACAGGCCCGCTCGATTCCAAAGCTTCTTGCGGGAGAGTCGGTGGTCGGTGTGGCGGAGACCGGCAGCGGCAAGACCTTGAGTTTCGTGTTGCCCATGCTGCACAAGATCAAGAGCCTAGAGCTCGCCGATGACCCCATCACTGTCGCCTCTCGTCCCCGCGGTCTGGTCTTGGTGCCTGCGCGCGAGCTGGGAGAGCAGGTCTCCAAGGTCTTTAAGGGCTTGACCCACAAGACCCGCCTGCGGGTTCGCACAGCGCTGGGCGGCACCAAGAAGCAGGTGGCTCGCCAGAACGTCAAGGGTGGCTTTGAGATCCTCGTGGCGACCCCAGGACGCTTGGGCCAGCTCTTGGAGAGCAAGGAGCTGCGTCTGACGGACGTGCGCATGTTGGTCTTCGATGAGGCCGACCAGATGCTGGATCCCGGCTTCCTGCCAGCGGCTCAGAAGATCATCGGTGCTTGTCCCAAGGACCTGCAGCTCGTGATGTTCTCCGCCACCTTGCCCAAGGCGCTTCAGAAGGCGGTCGAGGCCCTCTTTCCCAAGCCTCCTGTGCGCGTGGAGACCAAGGGCAGCCAGCGCTTGGTGCCCACCCTGCAGACGGTCAACAAGGAGGTCATCCGCGGTGACCGCTGGACCGTGCTCGGGGACGTCCTGGACGCTGACGAGAAGACCCCCACCATCCTCTTCGCCAACACCCGCCAGCAGTGCGACAAGATCGGAACCTGGCTGGAGGAGCAGGGCTACCTCTTCGCGGACTACCGTGGTCAGATGGAGCACAAAGAGCGGCGGGACAACTTGGCGCGCTTTCGCAGCGGCAAAGTTCAGCTGCTGCTCACCACCGACTTGGGTGGCCGCGGCCTGGACATCGAGCAGGTCGGCCGCGTGATCAACGTGCACCTGCCCCAGCAGCTCGACAACTACCTGCACCGCGCAGGGCGCACCGCGCGGGCCGGGCGAAAGGGTCTGGTTGTGAACCTGGTGACCGAGCGGGACGCGCCCATTCTCGAGAAGGTCGCCAAGATTCAGTGAGCTGCTCTGCCGATTAGATCAGCCGGTTGCGCCTGAAGAAGAACCAGCCCAAGACCCCGAGCAGAACCAGGAGCACCGAAACAGCCGCGAAGGCATAGGGCGACTCCACGCCCGGCATGCCGCCTACGTTGATGCCCAGCAATCCGGTGAGCAGGCCCAGGGGCAGGAAGATCGCTGCGACGACGGAGAGCCGGTACATGGTGTTGTTCATGTGCTCGGCCAGTCGGTTGGAGAGCTCCTCATAGGTGACCGCTGCGCGCTCTCTCGCGGCGTCCAAGCCCTCCAAATAGCGCGTGATTCGGTCGGCGGCGTCCCGCAGGCGCGCTCGGGTCAAATCGTTCAGCCACGGCACGCGCTCGGCGTGCAGGCGGCCCAGGCTCTCCCGCTGTGGTGCCAGGTAGCGGCGCAGGGAGATGCTCTTTCTGCGCACCTCGGAGAGCTTCGTGCGCACCTCGCGGTTCTCAGCGGTGAGCACCATCTCTTCCAGTGCGTCCACCTGGTCCTCCAGGTCCTCTACGACTTGGCCGATGCGGTCCAACAGGTGGTCGATCAGGTCGTAGAGCAGCTCGCTGGAGTTCAGCGGCCCCTGGCCGTAGAGCAGCTCGGCCCGGACCTGTTCGATGGCGCCCACCCGACGGTGGCGGAAGCTGATCACGCGCTTCTTCTCCACCCACAAACGCAGGGTGACCATGTCCTCCTCGTCCTCGCCTGGACTCAGGTTGACCGCGCGCAGCATGACGAGCAGCTGTTCGCCCACCGAGAAGGAGCGGGGACGGGGAGAGTCCACCAGGAGGGCCTCGGTGCTGACCTCGTCAACGCCAGGGTCAGCGAGCAGCCAAGCCCGGCACCCTGGGTCTTCGTGGTCCATGTCCAGCCAGAGCGTTCCCTTGCTCGCTTGCCCGCTGTCCATCTCAGCTTGGGTGGCCTCTCGGCAGCCGCCTTTGCCGTCCAAGACCAGTGCGTGATGCAGCTTCATGGGTTCAAACCCTCCGGGTTCAGGAGCATGATACGGGCCAGATATGCCCATCTCCGCTCTCCTCTTCGCTTTGTCCTGTGCCTCCACGCCCATCGACTCCAGGCCCGAGTCCGTGGCCAGCGAGCTGGCCGACGTGGTGGGCGTATCCGTCAGTGAGAGTGGCGATTCAAGCACCTTCTCGGTGACGCTTCTCAGCCCAGATACGGGCTGCTCGCAGTACGCCAACTGGTGGGAGGTTCTCACCCTGGACGGCGCGTTGGTCAGCCGCAGGGTGCTGGGCCACAGCCACGTCGATGAGCAGCCTTTCACGCGCAGCGGGAGCCTGATGGTGGACCCAGGCCAAGAGTTGTGGGTGCGCGCGCACATGAACCCTGGCGGCTACGGCGGTCAGGCCATGCGCGGCAGCGTGGCTGGGGGCTTTGTGGCTGCTGAGCTGGAGGCCAGCTTCGCTGCTGAGTTGGCGAGCGAGCAGCCGTTGCCGGATGGGTGCGCCTTTTAGAATTCTCTGGTTTGGGGCCGGCGACTGAGCTCTGTAGACGAGGTTGAGCTGACTCGAACGGGTGGCCCGGTGGTGCCGGAGTGGGAGGGAGCAGCGTTTGGCTGTGTCTCTGAGAGGGGGGCATTGCCCCCCCTTGCATGCTCAGCAAGCTGAGCAGCACCCCCCATAGGAGGCAACCCAGGTTTCCTCCTCGTCCCTACGGGACTACCCACCTTCCTCGCGGGTCGCAAAGCGACCTGCTTGGGTTGTCTGAAGCCTTGCGCTTTGCGCTTCGTTTCAGAGTCGCCCAAGCAGCCCGATGGGCCGCAATGGGTGGTGTTTCGGAGCGTTCTTGCGTCCCGGAAGATTGGTGGGTGCGCCCGTCCTAAGGACTACTCACCTCGTAGGCTTAGGCCTCCGTTCTTTGGGGGCGTTCTTGGTCCTTGCCCTATGCAGCAGCCCTCAGCGCGGCCCACTCGGCGCCTCAATGTGGTCTTCAATGTCGTTGGGAACCGTCGGAAAACCATGCTTCCGCCAGCGCTCCGCCTGCTGCTTGAGGACCTTGGTGTCCGAGTGCACCATGTTCCACCAGATGCGTCGCTCCCCAATGGCGTCGCCTCCGAGGATGGCCACCACGCTGTCTTGCGTCGCTTGAATGCTGCCACGCTGCTCGCCGAAGACCAGCATCTGGTGGGTCTTGGCCTGGAGCCCTTGGGTGCTAATGGCACCGCTCACCACGTAGGCAGACAGCTCCTCGTGCTCTGGCAGTCGCAGGCTCTGGCCGGCCTTGAGGTGGGCCATGGCGTAGATCAGAGGACTGGTGACCTCGACAGGGGAGGTGTGTCCCCAGCCGCTGCCGCAGAGCAGCTGAACGCGCACGCCGTCCAGGTCCAGCTCGGGTAGATCCCGCCAACTCCCAAAGGAGGGCTCCTGGTCCTCTTCGCCGTCGGGGTGGGCACACCAGAGCTGCAGGCCGTGGCTCTGCACCTCCTGGCCGATGGTGTCCCTGGGGGCGCGCTCGCTGTGCACGATGCCGTGGCCGGCACGCATCCAGTGAATCTCGCCTGGGCGCACGATGGCGTGGCCGCCGGTAGAGTCCCGGTGCTCGATGCTGCCCTGGAAGAGGTAGCTGACGGTGCTCAGGCCGATGTGGGGATGTTGGCGAACATCGCCCTTGGTGCTGGCGATGGAGGTGTGCGGGCCGAAGTGGTCGGCAAAAACCCAGGGGCCCACCTTGCGGCACTTCACAGTGGGCAGGGTGCGCTTGACGACAAAGCCGCCTCCCAGGTCCCGGTCACGGGCGTCGATCAGCAGAGCAGGCATTGGGGCTATCCAGGGATAGAGTGAGCGCGAAGGAGTGAGAGATGTATCTGGATCTGGATCGGCTGGACATGCGCGTTCAGGATGACAGCGGCCCCTTTGGGGTTCAGACAGACCACCGTGATGCAGCGGAGATCGATGCTCAGGCCGAGCTCTCCACGCTCATGATGCTCACACGTGTGCTCAACGCCCAGCGCGGCTCAGACCCCGTTGACCGGGTTCGCTTGGCCATGATGCTGGCACCGTCACAGTGGTTCATCGATCTGGCCTGTGCAGCCGGCGCAGAGGTAGAAGAGGCAGACTCAGGGCGCGTGCACCCAGCGGCTGTGGACACGGACCGGGTACTCCAGGCAGCCAGCACGGCCTTGCTCTCCATGGGCCAGGCCAGCTTCAAACGCAACGGCCTGTCCGCGGACGACGCCGGCTTGGAGAAGCTGCAACATCAGATCGGCGTGCGGGTCGGTGCCATGGGGGGAAAGGAGGACAAGGAGGCCTACTGGAGCGCTGTCCTGGAGCTGGGCGCGGCCACAGGCTTTCTGCTGGTGCGGGACTACGGTCACACCTGGGTGCCCGACCCCAAGTTCTTTGGCACCATTCCCTTCATGTGCGGCAAGGACGGCTCTCTGAGCAACGTCTTTGACAAGGTGGAGCGCTTCTTCCGGGACGGTCCCAGCGAGGCCCCAACCTTCCTGCTGAGCCTGGCCAAGGATGCCGCTCTGCCAGACGGCATGGTGATGTTCAACATTCGCCCGCACGACTGGGCCGGAGTGGAGCTCTCCTGCTGTGAGCCCATCCTGGACGGAGACACGCCGGTGCCCGTCTTGGCCCTTGTGCGCGATACCCCCAACTCGGTGCGCACGATGGGGAAGGATCTGGAGGGAGAGGAGCTCGCTGAGCTCAAGGCCCAAGCTCTGGCCAACTTGTCCAAGGTGCCCTTTGAGCTGCAAGAGCTCGCCCTCGAGGGCGGCACGGCTCTGGTCCTGGAGGGCGACTACTACGCCGCGGAGAAGCTCTTTGACCCGGACTTTGTGCTGGGCTTGCACGCCCGCTTGGACAGTGAGCTGCTCTTCGTGGGGATTCCGGCCAAGGGCCAAGCTCTGATTCTGCCCCGCTCGATGGATCCGGCCTATGGGCTGGCCTTGATCGAGCGGCAGTACCGAGACACGGAACCGCGCAATCAAATCAGCAAGCTGCTCTTCATGTTCTCGGGAGGCAAGCTTGTGGGCTTGGCCAAAGTCGAGGGAGAAGAGGCGGAAGAGCCAGAGAAGAAGAAGGGCTTCTTTGCCCGGCTCTTCGGCGGCAACTAGGGCGCTGGCAGAGGCAGCTCGGTCTCGATGACGTACACCCTGGAGATGCGCACCTGGAAGGTGAAGACCTGCGGTGCAAGCTCGGGATAGCGCTTGCCGACATTGGCTTGGGCCCGATGGTGGGCCGGGCCGTGACAGAGGGTGGCGCTGCCGGAGAACTTCAGCAGCCATCCCTCGCTGCGTTGCTCCAAGTCCAGGTTGCGCTCTGCGCGCACCCAGCTGGCCAGCTCGCTGGAATCCGTGCTCGCCCAAGCGAGTGCAGCCTGAGGCTCCACCACAAAGTGCGCGTGGCGGCTCAAGGCGCTGCGGTCCCACTCTCGCAGGACGGAGGCCAGGGAGGGAGCCGGGGCCTTGAGCAGGCGCAGGTGCTGAGGGGTGAGGGCCGAGGGCTTGATGTACACCCCAAAAGAGTAGCCCCTGAGCACCTTGTAGGGTTGGCGTAGGGTCCCCTGAGCGCTCGTTTTTGATAGGCTGCGTCCATCGAAACGGAGAAAACATGCTCATCGCCCTTGTCCTCGCTTGCTCTGGTGGCGAACCAGCCACGGCCAACACGCCAGTCGCCGCTGCACCAGCCCCGGTGGCGGCGGCCGCGACCGAGCTGAGCTGCTCCGAGAAGCTGGCCAGCTACTCGGGTCGCTTCGCCAAGGGTGACGCTCTGAGCCCCAAAGACGCTCTGGCCATCCCAGAAGCTGAGGTGCGCATCGTCCGCAACGAGATCTTCGCGCGCTACGGCCGCAGCTTCAAGAGCGAGGATTTGCAGGCTCACTTCGATGCACAGTCCTGGTACTGCGCCGATCCCGGCTTTGAAGACAGCCGCCTGACCAAGACCGACCGGGCCAACGTGGCCCTGCTCAAGAGCTTCGAGGGCGACAACAGCGCCAAGCTGCAAGAGCACGGGAGCCTGCAGACCGAGATGGAAGGCTGGGGCATCTCCCTGCAGACAGATGACCGATGCGAGGTCATCGACATGAGCGACATGTACAACGCCGAGGCCGCCAGCCGCTACTGGGACTCCCGTGGCGTTTGGATCGTGACCTGGGACGGCCAGGAGAGCTTTGAGCTGGGCAAGGTGCAAGACGCCGCAGCCTTCAAGCTCGACGTGAAGACCGGTGACATCCTGGAACACGTCGCCCTCTGAGCGTGGCAGCTTCGGGAGCCCGTCGTCCAGAACCCGTCTGGCTCCTGCTCGCTGGCCTTGTCAGCGGCCTGGTGGCTGCCACTCTGCGCGGCTTGGTGCTCTTCGATGACGCCTTGGCCCATGGCTATGATGGCTGGTACTACGTCATCCAGACCGAGTCCTGGGCGGCGGGGGCTCCGGAGTTCGCAGACAACTCGCTGGCCTTCTGGCTCTTGGCCGCCTTGTCCGTGCCTTTTGGGGCGATCCTGGGCAACAAGCTGGCCGCTCTGCTCGGCGCCTTTGTCATGGCCCTGGGGGGTGTGGTGGCCGGCTGGCGCTGGACCCGAAGTGTGCCCGCTGCGTGGGTCTGTGGGCTCTGGTTGGGGGCCTCGCCGCTGCTCTTGGGCGTGAGCTCGGAGTACCTGAAGAACGCCCTGGGACTGGCCCTGCTGCCTTGGGTCCTGGCCCTGCTCGCTGGCGAGAAGCCCTGGGAGCGGGTCGGTGCCTTGGTCCTGCTCGTTGTGGGGCTCTTTGTGCACAAGCTCTCCGGGGTCATGGGCTGGGTCTTGGCAGCTGGAATCGTGGGCACGCAAGTGCTTGTGCCGCGGATCGGACCCCGCTTGAAGGTGCCCGGCTGGCTCTTGGTCCTCGGCGGTCTGGGCGGAATGGCGGCCCTCGCCTTTGGGGTGCTCCGCGCCGAAGACCTGCAGCGCCTGCTCTCGATGGAAGGAGGACGACCGCGCCTTCAAGCCCTGCTCGGAGGCCGGATTCGGGTGGGAGAGCTCGCTGAGTTGGGGCTGCTGGCGGTGGCGCCCGGCGTGCTGTTGTGGCGTGCCTGGGCCTCGGAGCGAGAGCGTCCCCTGGCCATCGCCGGGCTCTTGCTCGCGGTGCTCTGTCTGGCGCCAGGTCTGCCCTTCGGGTGGGATCTGACCGCTTGGAGACTGATGCTCGTCGGCGGAATCCCTGTGGCCCTGATGTGCACCTTGCTGAGCGCTGCTGCCCCCGAGGTCATGGTGCCCATCGTACTGGCCTCGCTGGCGAGTCTGGTGCCGATGGTGGTTCAGGCCAACCAGGCCCGAGAGCCGGACTATCTGGCCTTTGCGGCCAACCTTCCGCTCTTACAAGACAGCGAGAAGGTCGTGGCCCATCGGGGCATCTGTGGCCAGATCATGGCCCAGACCGGCGTGCACTGTGAGAACTTCCAGCCGCCAGAGCCGCACCAAGGGTGGACCCGCGTCGTGTACGGCGTCTCCATGCGCTACTTGGCCCCGGTGGCCCCGGACGCGGTGGACCTGGCAGGCCCTTATGTGATGGTTCCCGAGCCCCAGTGGCAAGCCTTTGTGGCGGGACCGGGTGCGGACTGGTTTTTGGTCAGTGACCCGCGCAACCCCTACCGGGCGCGGCCAGACTTCGTGTATGGGAGTCAGGCAAGTGAGGGCCAGAATGATTGAGCTTGAACCCAGTTTTCTGCAGGGACGACTCGTCGCCTGGCACCACCTGAACCAGGCCTGGACGCAGAGGGGCGACGCCGGGATTCAGAGCCTGCTTCGTGTGATGCGCTGCATTCAGTTGGACCCGCTCCAGCCCATCGCCAGCAACGCGGACTTGGTGGCCCATGCCCGGGTGGATGGACTCACGCGCGGCCAGGTCTATGACGCCTTGCTGCCCGAGCACGCCTTTGAGCACTTTGCCAAGGAACGCTGCTTGATCGACGTGAACCGCTTCGGGAGCTACCGGGCGCAGTCTCTGAAGACGCCGTGGTGGAGGACCAGCAAGCAGCACAGACAGGTCAGTGATGGCTTGCTTGAGGCGGTCCTGGCAGAGCTTGGAGAGCGGGGCCCCCTCTTGTCCAAAGACCTCTCTGACCAAGGAAGGGTCGATCCCGTGGACTGGAGCGGTTGGAAATCCACGTCCAAGGCGGCTTCCATGGCGCTGCAGGTGCTCTGGCGCCGCTGTCAGGTGGTGGTCACGGGGCGCTCAACGGCAGGCAAGCTCTGGTCGGTGCCCAGCGCCGCATTGCTCGCCCAGCCGGCCGGTGACTTCTACGAAGAAGGCATCCTGGACCGCATCCAGGCCATCGGGATGCTGCCCCGAGCCGACGGTCCCCAGTGGTCCATCCTCAGTCCGGCCCGAAAGAGCGAGACGGTGGACCGCCTGATTGAGGAGGGGAAGGCCACAGAAGTGCGCTTGCCGGGCAGCCGCAAGAGCTGGCTGGCCCATCCGGATCTGCTCGCCATGGACGCGCCCAGCTTCGATGAGCGCATGCGTCTGTTGGGCCCCTTGGACCCGATGATCTGGGACCGAAAGCTGATTCAGGCTGTGTACGGCTTTGAGTATCTCTGGGAGGTCTACAAACCAGCCGAGAAGCGTCGCTGGGGCTGGTACGTCTGCCCCTTGATGCACCGGGGCAAGTTTGTTGGCCGAGTCGAGGCCAAACGCAGCGAGCAAGGAATCCAGGTCACGCGCCTCTGGAAGGAAGACCCTGACTTTGATGAGAGGGCCTGGAAGGCCTGTCTGCAGCGCCTAGAGCGCTTTACATCCACCTCGTAGCCGCAGACTCCAGCGCGCAGGGTCCTAGGGTCTCAGAATCACCCGGCCGCAGCGCTCCCCATTGCGCGCCAACGCAAAGGCTTGCTGCCACTGTGAGAGCGCGTACACCTGGGCCACTTCCAGCTTTAGGGTGCCTCCTCGCATCTCTTCTGCCAGATCCAACAGACGCGCGTTCTCGGCGTGTGGGTTCTGGGCGTTCTCCCGATACAGCCAGTAGCCGCGCAGCGAAATGCCGTTGAAGACACTGTTCCGTACCGAGAGCTGGGCCGGCTGGCGGGATGCAGCGCCATAGCAGAGCACCTCCCCGCCTGGGTCCAGGCAGCTGGCCATTCGGTCGGCCAGGGGACCGCCGCTGCCGTCGATGGCCCGGGAGAGAGGAGCGCCGTCGATCAGGGCCCGCACCTGCTTGCGCAGTCCCTTGGTGTCTTGGTGGAAGACCGCCTCGGCCCCCAAGCCCATCAGACGCTCTCTGCGGGATTCGCGGCGTATGAGATTGATCGTATGCAAGCCCCGTGTCTTGGCGAGCTGAATGATGCACTGGCCCACGGCGCCTGCTCCGGGACTCTGGATGAGCCAGCTTCCGGGGGCCAACTCGGCGATGAGATCCAGAGCGCTGGGCGGATTCAAGCGCAGCATGCAGGCTTGGATGGGATCCAGATCCGCAGGAAGTCGCAGTGATCTGGACTGGGGAATGATGGCCCAGGTGGCCCAAGCGGAAGCCCGCATTGGCAGCAAGGTCAGGCTGTCCATCCAAGACGGATCTACCCCTTCTCCCAAGGCTTCTACCCGGCCCACACCTTCCAGTCCGGGCACCGAGCCCAGAGGAGGCAACACCGGGTAGTGACCGGCGACGACCAGCAGGTCCACCGGATCGATGGGGCTAGCCAACACACGCACCAGCAGCTCTCCAGGGCCCGGTTCTGGACGCGCTTGGGGCTGCAGTTCAAGGGCCTGATCCGGGGGCCCGTGGGCCTTTAGCGTTAGAGCGTGCATGCCCGAGATATAGCCCGGTGGGGCACGCCGATCTTTGTATGCATATTCATTGCATGACTATTCAGGGCGGTGTATAGACGGTGCCCATGACACCCCGTGAACGCCGCCGCAGCCTGATCAAGAGGATCATCCACGAGAACCGAATCGGTTCCCAGGAAGAGCTCGTGCGTTTGCTCGCGATGCACGGTGTGCAGTGCACCCAAGCCACATTGTCTCGGGATCTTCGGGACATGAACGTGGTCCGGCGCACGACCGCTGCTGGCCCGGTCTACCAAGCGGACCGCAGTCCGGCCTACCTGGAAGCGCTTCGGCGTGTGGTGGGCATGGAGATTCAGAACGTGCGCCACAACGGCAGCCTTCTGGTCATCCGAACCCTGGCCGGACGGGCCGAGGGCGTGGCCGCCTTCCTGGATGGATGGGGACACGGCAACATCCTGGGCACGGTCGCGGGGGATGACACGGTCTTTGTCGCGCCTTGCGACACATCGAAAATCGACGCTCTGGCGGACGAGATTCGCGGTCTTGAGATCGCGGATCCCACCTGAGCGGCTCCACGTTTTAGCAACCAACCGCGGGCTGTTTTTTGGCCCATCTTGAAGGACGAAGCTCCAATGTCTGAGATCAAGAAGATCGTCACTGCGTACAGCGGCGGTCTGGACACTTCTTGCATGATTCCCTGGCTGTCCGAGGCCTACGGTGGCGCCGAGATCTACGGCTTTACCGGCGACTTGGGCCAAGGCGAGGACCTGTCCGGCATCCGAGAGAAGGCCATTCGAACCGGCGCTGTTGACTGCGTTGTAGAGGACCTTCAGGACGAGTTCGTCGAGGACTACATCCTGCCAGCTGTGCACGCATCGGCTGTCTACGAGGGCATGTACCCCTTGCACACCGCTCTGGGGCGTCCGCTGCTGGCCAAGAAGCTGGTGGAGACCGCGCGCAAGTTCGGCGCCACCGCTGTGGCCCACGGCTGCACCGGCAAGGGCAACGACCAAGTCCGCTTCGAGGTCGCTATCCGCGCCTTGGCGCCCGACCTGGAGATCATCGCGCCCCTGCGGACCTGGGACCTGCTGACCCGCGAGATGGAAGTGGAGTACGCCCTGGAGCGGAAGATCCCAATCCCCATCACCAAGGCCAAGCCCTACTCCATCGACCAGAACCTCTGGGGCTGCGCCATTGAGTGCGGCGAGATGGAAGACTTGTGGACCGAGCCCCCTGCCGATGCTTGGCGTATGACCAAGGATCCCAGCCACGCGCCTCGTGGATCCATCGAGATGGTCTTGGGCTTCGAGCAGGGCACACCGGTGTCCATCGACGGGCGGACCATGAGCCCAACCGCGCTCATCAAGGAGCTCAACCAGGTCGCAGGCGGCTTTGGCGTGGGCCGCATCGACATGGTGGAGAACCGCGTGGTCGGTCTCAAGTCCCGCGAGGTCTACGAGGCTCCGGGCGCCAGCTTGATCCACATGGCGCACACCGAGCTGGAGCGCATTTGTTTGGACCGGGCCACCTTCAACTACAAGAACAAGATGTCCCAGGACTTCGCCAACGTGATCTACGACGGCGTGTGGTTCAGCCCCCTGCGCGAGGCCATGCAGGCCTTCTTGGAAGAGACCCAGCGCACGGTCACCGGCGAAGTGCGCATCCGCGTCTCGGCCGGCTTGGCACGCATCACCGGGCGCCGCAGCCCCTACAGCCTCTACGACATGGGCCTGGCCACCTACTCCGAGGGCGACACCTTTGACCGCACCACGGCGGAGGGCTTCATGGCCCTGTACGGCTTGCCCTACAAGACCATCGCTGAGGTCCGCCGCAAGGCTGGTCAGCCTCTGTTCGTGAAGCGCCGCCCGCAGAGCAGCTAAGGCGCGGGCCTTGGGCCCAAAGCAGAACCCCCGACGGAGCACCTTGGTGTTCCGCCGGGGGTTTTTCTCTGTGGTCTCGCTCAGTAGGAGACGCGTCCGCTGCCGGTCTCTTGAACGTCTACCGGACCCGGGTTTCCGCTCAGGGTCAGGGAGCCGGACCCGCTCAGCTTGGCCTCGACTGGGCCGTCCATCTCAACAGCGCTGGAGCCGGAGCCGGTGATCTTGGCCACCAGGGCGTAGCTCAGCAGATCGCTCGCTCCCATTCCACCCGACCCGCTGGTGTGCAGGTCCAGCTCGCCGGCCTCTCCGCTCAGGTCGCTGCCGCCGGAGCCGCTGTGCTCAACGATGAGGGTGTCGGTAGAGATGTCCTGGACCCTTGCGCCGCCGGAGCCGCTGGTGTCGATGACCAGGTCCATGGTGTCGACCTGATCCACGCTCACGCCGCCGGAGCCGCTGATGTGGATGTCCAGGCTGTCCGAGGCGATGGCGCCGATGTCCGCGCTGCCAGAGCCGCTCACGCTCAACTCGCGCAGCTCGCAGCCGTCCCCGGCCATGAAGGAGCCGCTTCCCGAGACGCCCACCCGGTTCAAGCACGCGCTCTGCAGCGTGACGTGGCAGTCCATCTTGGTGGTCAGCAGCATGTCGTTGGGGGTGCGCACCACCAGCTGGCCATCTTCGATGTCGGTGAAGATGTACTCCAGCAGGTTCTCATCGCAGTGCACCTCCGCGGCGGAGTCTCCCGAGCTCCAGTGCACATCGACGAAGGTGGTGTTTTTCACGCCAGAGAAGTCGCCGACATCTCGGGACTCAGTGGCCTCAACGCCGTTTCCTTGGGTGGCACAGGCCAGCAAGGTCAGAAGGATGGTCATGGTGAAGCTCCTGTCTCTTGTCTTCGAACCCTAAGACACCGCTGGGCAGTAGACCTGTCACCTTGAATGTGCGATGCGTCTCCGATAGCTGCTGGTCCCAGTCCTGGAGAGAAAGATGGCCTTGTGGTCCGGTCGATTTGAGGGTGGCCCAGCCGCCGCCTTTCAGCGCTTCTCAGAGTCTCTGGGGGTGGATCTGATGATGTTCGAGGAGGACGTGGCCGGCTCCATGGCCCACGCCACCATGCTGGGCGAGGTGGGCCTGCTCTCCGAGACCGAGGTCAAGACCCTCATCGATGGACTGGCGCAGGTCCGCAGCGAGCTGCGCGAGGGCACCTACACCCCGGGCATCGAGCTCGAAGACGTGCACATGGCTGTGGAGTCACGCCTGATCGACATCGTCGGTCCCGTGGGCGGAAAGCTGCACACCGCACGCTCCCGCAACGACCAGGTCGCCACCGACGTACGCCTCTGGATGCTCTCCAACCTGCGGATCTTGGATGAAGCCCTCGCTGGCCTGATCGACGCCCTGTGCACGCGCATTGAGCAGGACGGCCGCACCCTCATCCCAGGCTTCACCCACCTGCAGCGAGGCCAGCCCATCTGGCTCGGACACCACCTGCTGGCCTACTGCTGGATGCTGCACCGGGACCGCAGCCGCGTTCGGGACTGCATGACCCGCATGGATCTCTCGCCACTGGGCGCAGGCGCCATGGCCGGCACCCCACACCCCATCGACCGCAAGCGCAGCGCGGAGCTGATGGGCTTTGCCGGCGTGGTCGAGAACGCCATGGACGCGGTCGCCGCCCGAGACCACCTGCAGGAGGCCGCCAGCCTCTGCGCCATCTGCGTGACCCACCTCTCCCGCATGGCCGAGGAGTTGGTGCTCTGGTCCACGCCAGAGTTCAAGATCGTGCGCATGGGCGAGGCCTACGCAACCGGCTCCAGCATCATGCCGCAGAAGCGCAACCCCGACGCCGCGGAGCTGGTGCGCGGCAAGGCTGGCCGGGTCTACGGTGATTTGCAGGCGCTGCTGACCATGGTCAAGGGCCTGCCCCTGGCCTACAACCGCGACCTGCAGGAGGACCGTCACAGCCTCTTCGACGCGATGGGCACCACCATCGCGTGCGTGGAGATGATGCAGGGCATGTGGTCCACCCTGAGCGTCTACACCGAGCGCTACACCGAGGTGCTCAAGGGCGACTTCCTGCTGGCCACCGAGCTGGCGGACTACCTGGCCGCCAAGGGCGTGCCCTTCCGCGACGCACACCACGTCAGCGGCTCCCTGGTGAAGTGGTGTGAGGACCGGGGCGGCAACTTCTCGCTGCTCACCCTCGAAGTACTCCAGGAGCACCACAGCGCCTTCGAGGCCGACGCCTTTGATTGGCTGGAGCTGGAGGCTGCCGTTGAGCGCCGGGTGTCCCATGGCGGAACGGCTTGGTCCGAGGTCGTGCGACAGGTGGCGCTGCTCCGAGCCTAGAGCTCCTCTCCTGCGATCCGAGGGTCGTTCCAGGGGTAGATCTGCTCAAACCAGCCCTTCTCCAGGCCGATGCTCCAGGCCTCGTTGAGGGCTTTGAGCCCTTCCAGGTTGCCCCAATCGCCTGCCTCGACGCAGGCTTGCCACGTGTCCAGAAGGGCGAGGTGCTCGGGCTTGAGCACAGCGCTGACTTGGGGGTTGCGGTTGCGGTAGAGAGAGGGGTCGATCTGCTTGGCCAGCTCGGGGGCCTTGCTCACATCGCCGCCGACCCAGTCTAGGATCTTGGTCAAGGTGGCCTCGGGCGAGGTCATCAGTTGGCTGTGGGGCACCACGCGGTGGGGGTAGCCGCGCACCCGCAGATCCCGCACGAGCATGAAGTTCTCCTTCAACCACTCCACCTCGGGTGGCAGATAGGCGGGCTGCTTCTCTTTGGTGGCCCACTCAAAGACCTGGGACTCCAGGAGTCGCATCTTCCGCACGGAGCGGGAGTACTGCTGCCACGGGCGCACGCTGCAGACCACGCGGCTTAAGAAGGCGTGGTCGCTCTTGACGAGTCCCGGGATGAACACCTTGGTCAGGAGACGGCTGGTGTTTTTGGGGTGCAGGTAGCGGCCCGTCTGCGGGTGGGGGTTCGTCTCCCAGTACACACCCTTGCGCAGCTCGCTCTCATAGAAGCCGTTGGGGTTCGCCGCCTTGAGCTTCTCCTCCCAGTTGCGGGGAAACTTGGTCCCCACGTGCTTGTAGCCGGCGGAGATGAGCAGCTGCATCCAGAGAGAAGTGCCGCTGCGCTTGGTTCCGGTGACGATGAGCATTTTCTGGGGCCTCTCGGTGCTGCGTTTACCTACCCCGCTCGCGATTCTTGGGCAGTACTCAGCCCAAAGTTCCAGGCCGAGAGGCTCCTATCTCTGCTCTGACGCCCGGTTCACAGCCTTTCACGAACCCTGCCGAGGCTGGGGCATGGTCTTAGTGGGCAAGAGAGGAGACCCATCATCATGAAACACATGTCACTTATTCCACTGGCCGCCATACTTCTGGTCGGCTGCACCAAAGTCATCGACGAAGAAGAGGAGGAGCAGGAGGTTGTCGTAGACGACGACGGAGACGGCTTCGCTCTGGAAGACGACTGCGACGACACCGATCCGGACATCAACCCCGACGCCGAGGAGATCATCGGCGACGGCGTCGATTCCGACTGTGACGGCGAGGACCCCAACTTCGACTACGTCGGAGACTGGGACTTGGCGAGCATCGTCATGGCAGACGAAGAGGGCAGGGATGTCCTGGAAGCCTATGGGGATGCCGCCGGCTCTATGGAAGTGTCCGAGGACTTGGTCGTGAGCGTGGAGACCACCCACACCTACACGGACGAGGGCGAGACCTTTGGTTTGGGTGTCTCTTTGGCTGGCGATGCGACCCCATTGAGCGAGGTCTCGGCCTTCTCCCTGGACTTGAGCGGTCAAATCTTCGCCATCGGAGACGATGAGGCCTTGGACGTCACCGGCGACTGGGAGTGCAGCGTGGACGCGGACACCTTGAGCTGCAGCGGTGAGACCACTGCCACGGTAGGGGAACAGAGCCTCCCTCTGGACACCACCGCGAGCTTCACCCGTCAGTGAGCGCTTGTGCGCTTCAGGGAGCCCTTCCCTGGGGCGCGCCGCGGCTGGCCGTTTGGGGCGTGTGGCGTACCAAATCCGACCTCGGCGTTGGCTTTTGCGTGCTGATGTGCGCGCTTCTCCTTATGTGCGCCTCTCAGGGCCTAGATGAGGAGACCCCAACATGAAGAACACTGCACTGATTCCACTGGCAGCCATGCTGCTGGTTGGCTGCGCGACCGACAACGACGACGACGGCTTTGCCGTTGAAGACGACTGCAACGACGAGGATGCATCGGTCAACCCCGACGCGGAAGAGACCATCGGTGACGGCATCGACTCCAACTGCGACGGCGAGGACCCCAACTTCGACTACGTCGGCGACTGGGACCTGAAGAGCATGGTCTTCAAGACCGAGATCGACGGCTATGCCTACGACTTGCTCGAGTACTACCCCGACGCCGCTGGCAGCATCAAGGTCACCCCCGGCTTGGCTGCGACCTTGGATACCACCCACAGCTACACCTACGATGGCGAGACCTACGGCTACAGCCTGCAGCTCAGCGGCACGGCGACCCCGTTGGCCGATGTGGCCAGCTTCTCTATGGACCTGACGGGCACCTGGGCCGAGACCGGTGATGCAAGCGACGCCATCGACTTGGTCGGCGACTGGGAGTGCACCGTGGCGGCCGAGGAGCTGACCTGTTCGGGGGTTGTCACCTATGAGAGCTATGACATTGACTTGAGCGCTGTGTTCTCCAGAAACTGAGTCCAATCAGAGCTCGCTCGAGAGCTGAGCGAGTCTCTGTGGCTTAGGCCCGGGTGACCCCGGAGCGCTCCAGCATGCTCTGGGTACCCTTGAGCTCGGTCTTGTTGTCCACCAGCACCTGACCGCCACCGCTGCCCAGCACGGCGCCCAGGTAGTTGTCGTCGATGCGGCCGCCTTCCATGGCCAGCACGGCTGCGTCCTGGATGCGCACGCCCCACTCACGGCCCCCGGAAATCTCGCAGCCCACCAACTGCACCTTGCTCTTGTCTCGGCTGTAGACGCCAAAGGAGCCGCTGCCGGTCATCTTGGCGTTCTCCAGCATGACCTGGCTCTCGCCGGCCGCCTCGAGCGCCTGAAAGAGCACCCCATCGACGACCAAGTCGATGGACTCCAGGACCGCCTCGTCCTGTACGAAGAGCCCGCCGCCGCCGCCGCCCTTGAGCAGGGTGCGCTCCATCTCCGGCTTGGCCTTCTCGCTGACCTCGACCGCGGACAGGGCGCAGTCGTGCACCTCCATCTCCAGGTAGGTGCCGGTGGACTCTCCGTGAAGAAAGACTCCGCCTGCCATTCCTTCCTTCACCATCAGCCCATCGACTTCGGGGTTGGCTTGGTCGGTGACCTCGAGACCAGCGAGTCCGGTTCTCTGGATGAGGCAGCCGGCGATCTTTGGGGTGGCCTGCTGGTTGATGAAGAAGCCGCCGGCTGCTCCCGCGACCACTGCGACCCCAGCCAGCGTCGGCGAGGCCTGATCGGTGATCTCTACAGCGGCCATCTTTCCGCTGCTCAGTGCGGTGGAGGAGATGAGCCCCCCGGACTCATTCCGGAAGAACATGGCGCTGCCTGAGCTTGTGATCATGCAGTTGTCCATGTGCGGCTGGGCCTTGTCCTGGGCGCTCAGACCGATGCTGCAGCCCTGGATGTGTACGCCCGTGATGTGCGGGCTGGCCGACTGGCCGCAGGCGATGGCCGTGGCGCCGACGCGCATCTTGATCTGGGCGAGGGTTGGGCTGCCCGCCATGATGACCACGCCGTGACCGCCCAAGTGGCTGATCTCGGTGCCGTGGATGTTGATGTCCGCGAACAAGCCCAGGGCAAAAGCACCATCTCCCGAGATGGTGCCGCCGCTGATCTCCAAGGGCTTGCGGATGCGTAGCTCTTTGGCTTGCACTTCCCCCGTGAGCTGGATGTGGTCGCCCTCTTGGGCGGCCTCCACAGCTTCGGCGAGGGTGGAGTGGGTTCCGGGTACGTGGATCGTGGCCATGGCTGCCTCCGTAGCAGCCCGACTAACCCAGCCTGGATCGCAGGCTACTTGCCGCCGCTGCTGCCGCCCAGCTTGGGAGGACCGCCGCCGAGGGTTGGCGCGCCGCCGAGCTGGGGTGCGCCGCCGAGACGTGGGGGACCGCCCAGGGAAGGCGCGCCGCCCATCGAGCCGCCCCCACCAAAGGACGGAGGACCGCCCAGGGAGGGGCCTCCGGTGGTGCTGCGGCTGCTGCCTTCGCCCAGCTTGGGGGCTTCAAGCTCGGGCGCGTTCTCTGAGAGCTCGCTCTGAACGGGGTCCAGGTCGGGCTTCTCTTCTGCGGCGGGGGCCGCCTCCGTGACGGGCGCGGTGGCCGCAGGGGTGCTCGGGGTGGTGTCTTCTTGTGTGCATGCCAGCACGGACAACAGAATCAACATGACCGATGCTCCGGGGTTCCTAGAGGTACGTGAACCCCTAGCACCATTGTTGCATTGCCTCCAGAACTAGTTTCTAGGCCAGTCCAGAACAAGGCCCAAGTCCCTGAAGCCCGCTTGGGGCTCAGACGGCCTGAACACTGCAGGGCAAACCGGACTGCTCCGGGGCCCCAGTGATGGGGTCCAAGTGGTCGGTGCCGACCAGCTCGCCTGCCGGAATCGCCCAGCCCCAGGGGATGGTCACACCGATGGGGTGCTGACTGGCGTCCAGACGAACGGGGCCTTGGACCTCGCCGGCCGAGGTCTTCACGCGCACGGTCTGCCCGTCCGCAAAGCCAGCCTCCGGGTGCAGGATGATGCCGGGCTCCTCGGCGCCTTCGACGCGGTGGCGCCAGCCCCATCCGCCTGGCCAGCGGGCAGCGGTGAGCAAGCGGAAGGGCTTGGCGGCGTCCTCTGTGGGGGCCTTCAAGCCCATCACCACGGAGCGCAGCACATCGGGCGCCAGGTGCAGGCGCTCGTCCTCTTGTGTGGGCCGCCACTGGCTGCGGTCGGTCTCGCCTTCGTCCATGCCGTGGGGCATGCCGCGCAGGGTGGCCTCGTCGGGCAGTCCGCTCCAGTCCAGGATGCGGGCGACCCAGTCGTCCAAGTTCGCCGTCGCGCCCATGCGGCCTGTCAGACGCAAGTGCCGGCCCCACTCTCCCCGCAGCGATGGCTTGGCCGCCGAGAAGAGCTCTTTGAGGATCCACTCGATGGAGCGAACGCTCTCGGGGGCTTGCAGCACCGGTGCGGTGGCTTGGGTGGAGACCGATGGCAGCAGGGCGTTGTCCAAGAGGTGCAGGTCACCGCGCTCCCAGAAGTGCTCGGTGGGCAGCACCCAGTCCGCCTTGGCGGCGGTCTCACTGTCCACGTTGTCTAGGACGACCAGGAGCTCCAATGCCTCGAGCGCCCGGTCCATCTCTTTCCGGCCAGGCAACTCCTGCAAGGGGCAGCCGCCTACGACAATCAAGCCCTTGAGCTGGCCTTCTCCTGGGGTGAGGATCTCCTCGGCCAACACGGTCCCGGGGAGCTGGAGTAGCAAGCTCTCCATGCCGCTTACCCGGCTCTTTGGGGCCCGTTCGCTCGGCAGGGTGGCCAGGACGGGGTGCATGTCGATCAGTCCGCCGCTCTCATAGTGCCCGCCGGGTCGGAGCAGGTTGGCGGTTAGGGCCGATGTGACCAGCCACGCCCACGAGGCCACGGTGCCCATGTGGGACTGGCAGACGGTGGCACTCGGCAGAATGGTGGCCATTGCGGCCCGACCGAACTTGAGCCCAACGCCAGAGAGTTCACCTACGTCGATCCCGCAAATGTCCGCGCAGACCTGTGGGGTCCAAGGCGCCAGCCACTCTCGAAGGTCGTCCACGCCAGTGCAGTAGTCCCGCAGGTACTGCGCATCGGTCCAGTTGTTGAACAGTGTCGCGTGGGCCAGACCCAGCAAGTACCAAGGCTCGGTGCCCGGCTTGATCTGGATGTGCTCGTCTGCGTCCAAGGCCGTTGGGGTAGCGCGGGGATCCACCACGATGAGCTTGGTGCCCTGGCGCCGCTTGCGGAAGTAGTCCTGCGCCTGGGTGTGGATGGTGCCCGACTGCAAAGGACCCCAGCGGGCCTCTTGTTGGTCACTGCCGATCAGCACGGTGTAGTGAGCCCGTCCCACATCGCTGGTCAGTGGGACGGCAGCGCCCACAATGGACTCCACAGCCCGGAGCCGGCTGGCCCCGTACATGGCCAAAGGCGAGAAGAGGTTGGGGGTTCCGCTGCCTAGGGCCCATGCCGCCGCCCGGATCGCGCCCCGGTGGTCGAAGGCCAGCTCAGGGCCGGCGTACAGGCCGATTCCGCGGGTGTGCTCCCGGCGCAGCTTGGCCATGGATGCGCCGATCTCGGAGATGGCTTGGTCCCACTCCACCTCTTGCCATTCGGTGCCCACGCGCTTGCGGGGACGCAGGGGCCGGCCCTCGGCATGGGGCTCCTCAATGGTGGCTTGGCCCACGGGACAGAGGTGTCCGGCGCTGAAGGGGTTCAGCGGATCGCCGTCGATCTCCGTGATTCTGCCGCCCTGAACCTTGAGCTGTACACCGCAAAAGCCCTCGCATGCTCGGCAATAGGAGGGGATGGTCTCGGACATAATCAGGGCTCTCCGGCGCAGGTCGTGGCGCAGACTATCAGGCGCGCAGGCCTGCTAGGATCAGGCTTAGCCGTGCTTGCGCACGTGGAAAGGGTCCCAGGTCTGCCAGCAGGTTCATCGCGGCCTCTCGGCTACGCAGTTTTGCCATCAAAGGCAGCAGGACTTCTTGAGCATCTGGCCCTTTGGCGGCCGCGATCCAGGGAACCACCCGTATGGTCGGGTGGGCCGCCAGGAGCTGGCCGGCCCCTTGAGTGGCCGCTGAAGAATCCACGAGAGCCAGTGCGCCGACCGCCGCTGCCTGTCCCTGGGCCGCTTGGTTCAACAGGGCGTCCAAGTGGCCGGCCTTGGCGTGGGCGACGCAGACCCCGGGGTAGGCCGGGTGGTCTTGGGTTCCCTGGAGGTGTGCGCTCCCCGGCGCGCTGTCCTCGAACTTGCCCGAGAGTCCCACAAGCCAACCAGCGGTCGGGAAGGCCTTCACGGCGGCGGCCAAGACTTCGGGCTTGCTCTCCGGGGCCAGGTCCCCCAGACGGCGGATGGTGCCCGCAGGGGTGGTCTGCTTCACCAGCGCGGGCAGCACAGCCAGGGCGGCTTGAACGGCGCGGGTGCCGGTGGCTGCCTTGGGCCCAAGGACCAGGTCGACCAGGGCCATGGGCGCTTCACTCGCCAGCGCTTGGTAGAGGGGATCCAGAGGGGACTGGTGGTCCAGCAGAGTGCTGACCTCGTTCCGGAGCAGCTCCAAGTCGCGGGGCAGAACCAGAGCGCTCAGATCGCCCGAGGCCAGCTTGCTGCTCATGATCCTTCCTCCCCACACACAGCGACCCAGTCCTGCTTGGGGCAGGGGAGTGCTGGAGGCATCTCATCAGGGATGCCCAGGGCCGAGGGCAGGCTGTGGGCCTGGGGCAGGCCTTCCACTTGGGAGAGTCCGCAGCCGCTGAGCCAGTTGCCCGTCGGATCACTGGCCTGTGCCAGCAGGCTGAGATCGGCGCCGCGGGTGGGCCCCAAGGTCTCCGGCGCGCTCCCCAGGGTGCGCCAGAGGGACTCCAGCAGGCTGGGGGCGTCTTGCCCATCCACGTTCTCCAGGAGCCGTTGCAGCTCCAAGACCGCATCCCAGGATTGCTCCGGTGGCAGGCCCGAGGCCAATCGAGCCGCGATCTGTAGGGTGGCTGGGCCCCGCGCCAGCTCAAGGCTGACGTGACCGCTGTAGGGCAATCGGGCGCGAGAAGGGGACAGGGACAGGGGCATGAAGATCCAAGCTCGGCCGCACGGTAGCGCCGATGGGGGCCTAACCCCCACAGAGTCCCCCTGCTGTAGGGGGGCCCCGGTGCCTTGCCTTGGGCCATAGCGCAGGGTAGGAGAGGGCCCCTGGAGATGTCATGCACGACTACCTGATTCCCTTTGGCGGCGTCCTCACCGCATCCGGTCTCACCACCATGCTTATTTCAGGCTGGACTGGCCCCGAGGGTGAGCACATGTCCACCCAGATCGCCAACCTCGGCTTCTCCGCTGTCAGCGACATCAGTCTGACCTCGGCGGGCGTGCTTGCCTTTGTGTTGATCTTCACGGGGATCGCCATGATGGTGTACGGCAACGGCACCGCGCACAAGGTGACGGGCGGCTACTGAAGTGGCGCAAGAGCCCCCAAAGTTTGATGCGGACCCGGCCTACAAGCCGCGCCTGCATCGGGGGCTCAAGAAGCTCGTCCGCCCGCTGCTCCGAGAAGTGGAGCGCGCGGTAGACCAAGTAGAAGAGCCCTTGGGCCGGGTCGAGGTCGCTCTGGCCCACCTTGCGCTCGGGGACACACCAGAAGGCCAGTCACCGGCCAGCCACTTGGCGCCGGGCGTTCCGCGTATTCGGCCCGTGTTGGTGCTCTTGGCCAGCCGTGCTGCTGGCTCCGACGACGCGGTGGTCACGGAAGCGGTCTTCTCCGCTGAGCTGCTCGAGCAGGCCTTGCGCGTGCACGATGCGGCCCTGGGCAAGCAAGATGGCCGTCGGCGACGCATCGCCCGACGGCTGCTCGGGGGAGCTGCCCACTGGCTGGGTGGCCACAACCTCACACTCAGAGCCCTGGAAGTGGCCCGTGCGGCCCCAAGCCCCGAGCTGCTCGGGGAAGCACTGGACACCGTGAGGGAGATCAGCGAAGGGCACGCCCTGGCCGTCTCTCTTCGTGACCGGGACGCCTCGGAAGATGACTGGCGGGAGTACGCCGAGTCTCACAACGGCGCCGTGTTCTCCTTCTGCACCCGTGCAGGCGGCAGACTGGCTCGCGCACCGCGTCCGGTTCTCTCTGCGCTTGGACGCTACGGCCGCTCGATGGGCGTGGCTTGGCATGCGGTGGAAGACCAGTGGATCATGTCGCTGCCGGCGGACGAGTTTTTGCGGGTCTTGGCGCGGCGTTTGGCCACAGGCCGTCCGGTTCTGCCCTTGATCGTGGCCTTGGAGCGGGATCCTGCCCTGGATCAGCTCTTGGACCGGGTCCTGGCCCGCGGCGTCACCTCGGACGCCGAGACCTTGCGCCAAGCCATCATCGCGGCCGGCGGGGAGCAGATCGCGCGGCGCATGCTCGTGGAGTCCAGTTTTGCCGCCAGACGGGCACTTCGGGCCCTTGAGCCCTCGGAGCATCGGGACACCTTGGATCGCTTGGCGTCCAGCATTGCGACCCCGGGAAGCAGCCTGCCGGGCGATTCCCTCAAGTAGCGGACCCCGCTCCCCGTTGGGTTAACTCCAACTCGCGCTCTTCCGGGCGCAGAGGAGATTGACCATGAAGAAGCTGATCTGTGGCGTGCTGTGCCTAAGCCCGCTGATCGCCTGTGAGAGCGTGTCGAGCACCGACGTGCTCACCAACGGCATGTACGCAAACCTGGAAGTGAGCGCCGATGGCAGCGGCACCAGCCGCGCCAACGCTGTTCTGCGTGTCGGGGGCGGAAGCTCCAACGTCTACGTAGACCTGGTCGAGGGGGACACCTTGACCGTCAAGCAGGGTGAAGACACCGTCGAGCTGGAGAAGTCCAGCGTGGGTGACTTCCGCGAGTACAACGCTGAGTTTGAAGTGGACGAAGAGGGCAGCGCCTTCGACTTCGCCTTTACGCGTGACGTGGATGAGGGCGCGCCTTCCAGCATCGTCGTCTTGCCCGCGAAGTTCGAGATCACCGCGCCAGAAGTGGACGCCACCATCTCCCGCGCCGAGGACCTGACCTTCACCTGGGACGGCGGCAGCGACGATGCCATGCGCTACAACATGGACGGCGACTGCGTCTTTAGCGAAGGGGAGACCTTGGAAGGTGACGAGGGGACCTACACCATCCCTGGCGGCACCATTGAGTCCGTGGACGAGAATGACCCCGAGACCTGCAGTATCGAGTTGGTGCTCAGCCGGGTGCGCGCAGGCGACGTGGACGCAGGCTTTGGCGAGGGTGGCAGCGCCGAGGGCGTGCAGGTGCGTCGTTTGAAGTTTGTAAGCGCGCCTTGAAGCTCCGTGTTTGAAGGACGGAGCTGCTGACTTGGGTCAGTAGCTCCATCCCATTGAGCGGCTCTGAAGCATGCCGACGATGTCTTCCTCGGAGAACCCGGCGTCTCTGTAGACTTGGTCGGCTGGTTCCAGCTTGAGCTGTGCCGTCGTGCCGTCGCTGAAGCCGAGCTCTATGCTGCGGCCCACTGGGCCCGGTAGGAGCTCGCCAGGGATGTGACCTGCGACCTCTTGGCCGTCGACGGATGTGATCTCGTCGCCAGCGACCATTCCGGCGCCAGCAGCAGGGCTTCCCGGCAAGACCTCGGGTACTTCCCAGTAGTCCTGGGCGGGCCGAGACCAGGCGATGATGCCCATCATGGCGAGCTCTTCGGCACGGAGTTCAAGCTCTATGTCTTCCGTTGCTTCCGGGACGAAGGCCTCGGCTAGGCTGTCTCCCATCTCGCCACCGTACGCGTGCAGGGTGCAGGGGCGGGTGTGCACGCGGGCTGCTTCAAAGCTGCCTTGCTCATCGCTCGTCAGAAACAGATCACAGCCACGCACTTTGGCTTGGGCCGCGGGGCTGCCATCGTGAGCGAGAACCTGACCGCTCAGTGTGAAGACTTCTGCGGGAAGTAGTGGGCCGAGTTGACAGGTTCGCAGTCCAGATAGCGGGTCTCGAGTCCAGGTAAGGGGGGTCTGCTCGAATCCCGAGAGGATGAGCAGCCCGTCCCCTTCTGGCGCATCCTCCCTGAGGATGAGGTCTCCGCTCGCGAGTACCGAGACAGGCGTCCTAAGCAGCCCAGATACAAAGCTTCCGTCGGTGTGTGGTGGGACGCCAGCGATGGGGCACCGGACCTGTGCATCAAGCCTGGCTTCCACCTGGCTGTTCAGCCCGTCGAAGAGTGCATTCTTCACGTCGGCTTCAGTGAATTCGAGGGGCGTCCCAGTGTCCTGAGACGTCCGCTCAGCCTTGGGGTGAACCCTTGGTGTGGCTTCGATGTCCTCCTCGGCGCTGGTCCGAAGCCCAGACTCGACCTCCTGGTCCTTGAGTGCGGCCAGAAGCATGAGCAGCAACAAAGCAGCAGCAGTAGCAAGCAACCAACGTTTTCGAGTCTGAGCCACGGATGCTCCTAGGGGGTCAAGTGCCCAGTAAGCATGTTCTTGCACTTGTTGACCAAGCCTGCGTTTGAACGCTCTTCAGCTTCAAGAGACATAATCTGCTGCCAGTAGTACCCGGCGAGAGCAATGTTTCCATCCCCGTCGGCTTGCTCCATCTTGGAGTACAGCTCGTCGATTTGCTTTGCTAGGCCGTTCTGGGCAGCGATAGCTTTCGAACATACCGAAAATAGAGTCGTGGTGGTCGTGCCGGCATGCGCCTCCGAAGCCTCAGCCTGGCCTCCAAACCCACCCAAAGAAACGAGCAATAGCAATAGCGAAGTCATCTTCAATCTCCTGATTGTTGTTCACCAGGAGGTTCCCCCCCCTGGATGGACTCAGGCTACGGAACGCTTCGTGAATGCAACGCGAAGCCCCAAAGAAGGGGCCTCAGCTCACCTCAAAACGAAAGCACTCTACTCGTCAAAGTTCTTCTGGAACGCCGTAAATCGGTAGTAGCTGCCCGGCCCGCCAGCGCTGGAGATCGCGCTGACCTCGATGGTGTAGGTGCCCGCAACCAGGGGACCGACGTAGGCCACATCGGCGAAGAGATCTTGCTCCGTGTCGACCTCGCCTTCTGCGATGACGTTGCCTTGGTCGTCCAAGATGCGCACCGCCGAATCGCTCAACAGGCTGCCGTAGGCGTCCGCGGTGCCGTTGATGTAGAGGTAGTTCCCGTCGATGATGTTGACTGAGAAGCGGTCCACGTCGCCGTCGTAGTCCAGCACACCTAGACCTCGACTGGTGCCACGGTCCCGGCCCTCATCGTCCTGATCCATGGTGACCGGGAGCGCGGTCTCCTCTCCGCTGGAGTCGTTTGGCTCCTCCTCCACCTGGTCATCCTCGTACCAGCTCACCGCGTAGCTGTGCAGGGTCGTCCAGGCGTTGGCGCCCCCCTTGCCGTTTGCGTCGCTGACCTTGAGGAGGACCTCGCTGGCCTCGATGCGGAAGTGCACCCCTCGGTTCAGGGGCGTGGGGGACTCCTTGTAGAACAGGGGCGTGCCGTCGGGCAGCATCATCTCCACCACGGGGCTCAGGTCGGTGTCCCGGGAGTCGGCGCTGCCCACGATGTACATGGCGGCGCCGGGGGTGACGCTGAAACGGAACCAGTCGCTGTCTCCGTCTTCCTCCAGAACCACGCCGAAGTTGTCGACGTTGTTGTCGTTGAGCGTCAGGTCCTGGCTGGGCTCGTCCATGGAGTCTTCTTCGACGGCGACGGTCTCGAATGGCAGCAGCTCCAGGTCGTATTTGGCCGCGCCGCTGTGCTCTGGACCGGCGGAGACCTGGATCAGCCAGTCTCCGGGCTCGCTCAGGTAGGCCATCAGGACCGTGTCGAGGCTGCTCACAGTGCCGATGGGATGGTTGTCCTCGCCAGCGTGGAGCTTGCCGGATGGGCTGTACAGGTCGATGCGGGTGTCGGAGTCCTCGCAGACGGTCTGAAGGCGCGCCCACTCGCCGCCTTGGCTGGAGAAGGTGTACCAGTCCGCGTCCTCGGCATCGTTCAACCAGGCGTGCTCGGGCGTCTCCCAGAGAATGCCGATGGCCCCCTCCTTGTCATTGTCGTTGTCGCCGCTCTCGCAAAACCCTCCGTCGTTGCAGAACTCGTAGGGCTGGCAGTCCGTGTCCTCGATGCAGACGGGATCTGGATCAGGTTGGGTTCTTCCCGTATCTCCTGAGTCGCTTGAGCCAGTGCAGCCAATGAGTAGAACGTAAGGAAGCGAGGTCATGCTGTCTCCGAGGGGTCTATGTCGCCAGACTACCTTGCCGCGGGAGGCTGGGTGGTTAGCTCGGGGGGCCAACCGGAGAATGTCGAAAATGGTCCGCGCTCTGACCGGAATCCAGCCCAGCGGCCCGCCGCACATCGGGAACCTGAAAGGGATGGTCGAACCAGCCGTGGAGCTGCAGGAGAGCACCGAGCCCTTCTACTTTATCGCCAGCTACCACGCGATGACTACCCTGAAGGACCCCGAGCTCTTCCGGCAATACCAGCTGGAAGCAGCCGCTACGTTCTTGGCTTTTGGCCTGGACCCCAAGCGGGCGGCGCTCTTCCGCCAGCAGGACATCCCTGAGGTGTGTGAGCTGTCCTGGATTCTAGGTACGCACATCAACTTAGGAATTCTGGAGCGCGCGCACGCCTTCAAGTCTGCAAAGGACAAAGGCAAGGAGATAAACCTGGGCACCTTCTCGTACCCAGTGCTCATGGCCGCCGACATCTTGCTCTACGACACCAACCTGGTGCCCGTTGGCAAGGACCAGAAGCAACACGTGGAGATGGCAAAGGACTTTGCGGCCGGCTTTAACCACCGCTACGGCGAGGAGATCTTCGTGATTCCCGAGCCAGTGATTCGTCCGGAAGTGGCCACGGTGCCCGGCGTCGACGGCCAGAAGATGTCCAAGTCCTACGGCAACACCCTCGGGGTGTTCACGCCGCCCAAGCAGCTGCGCAAGCGGGTGATGAAGGTGGTCACCGACTCCAAGGAAATGGCGGACCCCAAGGACCCTGATTCCTGCAACGTGTTTGCACTCTATGGTCTCTTCGCCACTAAGGATGAGCAGGCGGAGCTCGCCGATCGCTACCGCGCAGGTGGCATGGGCTACGGCCACGCCAAACAGGCATTGTTCGAGGTCATGGACCGCGCCCTTGCCGAACCCCGCGAGCGCTACTTGGAGCTCATGGACAAGCCTGAACAGATCGAAGACGTGCTCGAAGAAGGCGCCGCCAAGGCGCGTTCCGTCGCACTCCAGACCATGGAAAGAGTGCGCTCTGCCACCGGTTTGGGGGCGCGGCGCTAATGCGCGCACAGAAAGCTGTCAGCTACTTTACGACTTCTTGACAAATAACTCAGTCTTTTCCCTGTAGAACCGCGCAACGCAAGTCTCTACACTCCATTCTTCTTTACCGGTCTCGGGCGCCCTCTTCGGCCCCCTTTGAGACCAAGCCCAGGAGTCACTCAATGGCCATCTTCCGCACCAGCTTTGGTGGAGGACTTCCCTCTGGCGGTTCGCGCAGCGAGCGCCTTACCGCAGAGGAGGAGAAGGACATGGCGCGCCGGATTCGTGCAGCGGAGGAGTCCGCTCGCGATGCCATCATCGACATTGACTTGGCTCGGGCCATCATTGGTCGCCGCCCGGAGCGCGCCGAGCGCACCCGTGCAGGCGCTGTGAGCCGCCTGGAAGAGGCTGTGCAAGAGGTGGGACGCGCTGCGCGCAAGAACCCTGAGCTACGCAAGGCCGCGCGAGAGGCTGGTGGTGCTTGGCAGGAGGCCGAGAACCTTCGCTGGCGCTTGGCCATGTCTGGCCGTCGAATCGCCCACGGCGAGGCACGCAAGCTCGCTGGTCCATTCATGGACGAAGAGGACTTGGTTCAGGAGGGCTACATCGGTCTGCTCCGCGCAGCCAAGCGCTTCGACCCAGACCGCGGCATCCGCTTCTCCACCTACGCACGTTGGTGGGTACGGGCGCAGATGACACGCGCCATCGACCATACCGGTCGTCCAGTGCGTCTGCCTGGTTGTGCAGTGGAGCAGACCCGAAACTTGCGCAAGGCCATGAAGCGCTTCGAGTCCGGCGGCATTGAGTACAACGTGCAGGATCTCGCCGAAGAGGTCGGCATCGACAAGGAGCGCGCCGAGCTGCTGCTCTCCCAGGGCAACACCATCTCTTTGGAGCAGCCTGTAGACGACGGACCTCGTCCTCGTCCCCTGGAGCGCTTCCTCTCCGACGATGATGCTCCCCAGCCAGACGGCGAGGCCATTCAGGGCCAGGAGCTGGCCCGCATGCACAAGGCCTTCGCGGCCGTGCTCAGCGACCGCCAGCGCTTCGTTTTGACCCGTCGCTACGGCTTGGACGACGGCGAGTTCCGCACCCTGTCCGAAGTGGGCAAGGAGATGGGCCTCTCCCGTGAGCGCGTGCGCCAGATTGAGCGCGAGGCGCTGATCCGGCTGCGTGACCACTCCGGCATCCGCGATGGAGCCTTGGCCCGCTTGCGCGCCATGATTGCCTAAGAGCGTCTTCCTCTTGGGAAGAACGGGCGCGGTCTGCTGATGCAGGCCGCGCCCGTTCTGCGTTTGGGGGCAGGACTAAGAGGAGCTCTGTGGTGCTATGTTGTGAGCATGAAGACACGCAGGACTCCAGACCTTGAGCTCGTCCAAGCCTACCTAGAGACAGACGACCAGAGCGCCTTTGAGCAGCTCTACCTGCGCTACCGAAGCAGTGTTCAACGGTCCATGTCTCGCGCACTGGCGGGCATGTCCACCGCGGAGGTAGACGAGTTCTCTCAGGAGCTCTGGGCCCGTGGCCAAGCGCTCTTTGAGCCATGGGACCCGGAGCGCGGGACCCTGCGCACCTACTTGGTCGTGCAAGCGACCTGGGGTGCGCGCTCAGCCGAGGCCAAGCGCAGGCGTCGCCACGCGGGTCGCCGCGCGGACGAGCTGCCCGCTTCCGGTCAGGACCCTGGAGCCGCCCGCTGCATGTCGGCGTGGTCTTTGGACAACACGGATGGGGCTGAAGGTGCACGGAGCGGTGACGGCGCCCGCAAGGCCCACGCCAATCAAGCCATTCGTGCCTACTTGGACTCCGCCAAGAATGACCGGCCTGCGTTGGTGCTTCGGCAGTGGCTCGACGGACGCACTGGACGCGAGATTGCCAAGGAACTGGGTCTGCACCCTGCTCAGGTCAGCCGTGATCTGGCCCGCGCCCGCAGCGACATGCAGGAGTACTTGCCTGAGCAGAGCCTGTTCCTCCGCGAGGGCGCAAAAATCCGCAGATAGCCTGTGCGGGTGGGTCTCATAGGCCACCTTGTCTTCTGACCTAGGACACGCCTGAGAGGGCGGTCGCCAGAGCCGGTCGCTGCAAAGCGTCCGGCTTTGTCTCTCTGGCGATTGCTGGGGTGGTTTTGACCAGAGTGATCCGAGTCATGTCAGGTCAAGAAAAGAAATGGCTATGCCAGATATGAGTAGAATACCGGGCTTGTACAGGGTTTTGGTTTCAGGGGTTCGGCACAAATCTACCGTCTTTGTGGTCCAAATAGACAAAGATTACAAGTGGTTGAATGAGGTTCGGTGCCTGCAGCGCCTCCGGAGGACTGTGTACACGCATGAATAAGGTCTGTATATGGTTTGTCATGAGATGAGCTCTTCGGCTCCAAACCTTACGTCGGGGTGAGGTTTGGGGCTGCCGCAACCTTTTGCGGTGCTATGTTGTGTGCATGAAGACACCAAAGACCCCCGACCTCGAGCTCGTTCAGGCCTACCTGGAGCGCAACGACCAAAACGCCTTTGAGCAGCTCTACTTGCGCTACAAGAGCAACGTTCACCGGTCTATGTCTCGCGCACTTGCTGGCTTCTCCTCGGCAGAGGTGGACGAGTTCTCCCAGGAGCTCTGGGCCCGTGGCCAAGCGCTCTTTGAGCCATGGGATCCGGAGCGCGGGACCCTGCGTACCTACTTGGTCGTGCAAGCCACCTGGGGTGCCCGCTCGGCCGAAGCCAAGCGCATGCGTCGCCACGCACGCCGCCGTGCGGATGAGCTGCCGGCTTCGGGTCAGGATCCGGGAGCTGCTCGCTGCATGTCTGCATGGTCTTTGGACAACGCAGACGGCGCAGAGGGCGCACTGAGCGGCGACGGCGCCCGCAAGGCCAACGCCAGCCAGGCCATCCGCGCCTATCTGGACTCGGCCAATGATGACCGTCCTGCGTTGGTGCTCCGCCAGTGGCTCGATGGACGCACCGGTCGGGAGATCGCCAAGGAGCTCGGCGTTCACCCCGCACAGGTCAGCCGCGACTTGGCGCGTGCCCGCAGCAAGATGCAGCAGTACTTGCCGGAGCGCAGCCTGCCTGTGCGCAAGGGTGCTCGAATCCGCAGCTAGTCTGCCCAGGTCGCATAGACCGACTAGTCTTCTGACCCGAGGGGTCGAGAAAGCCGGACGCTGCAAAGCGCCCGGCTTTTTCTCTCTGGGAGAGGGGGGCTCTCAGCATGGGCTGCTGGCCCCATGCTCACGGGGGACGAGGGGACGGCCCTGTCTGCGGGAGCAGGGCGCATAGACGAGAGCTGCCGGCGAGCAATCAAGAGGGCGCAGTCTGCAGCGGCAGGCTGCGCTCCTTTTCGTTTCGGGTCCGGGACCGTGGAGCGTAGAGCGCAGCGAGCTGTGAAGAAGATCGGCGATTTATTGGCCCAACATCGGAAATATCTATCCCAGATACTGGCCTTATCGCATCCTTGTACATGGTTTGTGCTCTGGCGTGAATGGCGTGAGTGTTCCGTATTTAGTTTCCAAAAATGATGTAATTACAGATAGATACAACATATACAAAACCCTGTACAAGGCTGGGTGTCGCCTGTACATGGTTGAACACGGTCTGTACATAGTTTGTCGGGAGATAGAGCTTTTGACTCCAAACCTAACGTTAGGGTGAGGTTTGGGGCTGCCGCAACGTTCTGCGGTGCTATGTTGTGTGCATGAAGACACCAAAGACTCCCGACCTCGAGCTCGTCCAGGCCTACCTGGAGCGCAACGACCAAAACGCTTTTGAGCAGATTTACCTGCGCTACAAAAGCAACGTTCAGAGAGCGATGTCTCGCGCTCTGGCCGGTTTCTGCTCCGCGGAAGTAGACGAGTTCTCTCAGGAGCTCTGGGCCCGTGGCCAAGCGCTCTTCGAGCCGTGGGACCCGGAGCGCGGAACCCTGCGCACCTACTTGGTCGTTCAAGCCACCTGGGGTGCCCGCTCGGCCGAGGCCAAGCGCATGCGTCGCCACGCACGCCGTCGTGCGGACGAGATGCCCGCCTCGGGTCAGGATCCAGGAGCCTCCCGCTGCATGTCTGCATGGTCGCTGGACAACGCAGACGGCGCTGAGGGTGCCCTGAGCGGCGACGGCGCACGCAAGGCCAACGCCAGCCAGGCCATCCGCGCTTACCTGGACTCTGCCAACGACGACCGCCCCGCGCTGGTTCTCCGCCAGTGGCTCGACGGGCGCACCGGTCGCGAGATCGCTGCAGACCTGGGCGTCCACCCCGCTCAGGTCAGCCGCGACTTGGCGCGTGCCCGCAGCAAGATGCAGCAGTACCTACCTGAGCGCAGCCTGCCTGTTCGCAAGGGCGCCCGAATCCGCAGCTAAAGTCTGCGAGGTGGTCTCTTAGACCATCAGTCTTCTGACCAAGTCCACACCCTCGTGGACGGTCGACAAAGCCGGACGCTGCATAGCGCCCGGCTTTGTCACTCTGGTGAATGGCAAGTCCAAGCTTGGACCGTCCGTTGCCAGAGTGCTCAAGGGGAGCTCGGCGAGGGGCTGGAGCTCTGATACGTCGTCGATGGGGTGCACCGGCAACATGCGCGGCAACACCAGGGCTTGGGCGCGGGAAGCTGGCAGCAGCGGCACAGCCCAGCTCCTCTCTCCGTGACACTGGCCCAGGATGCGGGCCAGGCCAACGCGCTCTCGCCACAGTGGACCCAAGTGCTCCGGCAGTGGGCCGCGCGGCATCTCGATGGACAGGCGCTCAAGCTCGGTCGCGATGTCTTGGGCCAGCTCCTCGGGCCGATTCAAGCAGAAGACGGCCGCCGGAGACATGCAGCCTTGTCCATCGTAGAGGGCTGCGTCCAGGGCCAGAGCGCGGGCAATCTCTGGGGTGGGCTGGTGGATGACCGCGAAGCTGACGCGGTGGCCATGCAGACTGCGGCGCAGACCTTGGGGGAGTGAAGAGGCCAGCTCAGCCATGGAGGCATCGCCGCCAAAGCCCAGGACCCGGTCTTGGCTGCCGATGCGCTTGAGCCCCTCCGCGCTCGAGGTCACCAGCTGCGCGTCGAAGACCTTGGCGATGGCGGCCACGGAGTCGGGCCGGGCGCTGGGGGCCTTGAGCACGACGGGCAGCCTGGCGAGCTTGGCCAGCATCAGCCAGGGCAGCGGCGCGGTGAAGACGTTGGCTGCACACCAGATCCACAGGCGGCCAGGGTTCTGGGTCGGTGGGACCTCCGGTGGGGCAGTCAGACCTCGCTCGAGGGCATCGATGCTCTCTTGCCAGGCGCGCCGAGCTCCTTGGGGGGACAGACCTGTGTCCCATGCGCTGGGATCCAGAGCCCTGAGTGCATCTAGGGTCTCCATTGGCCAGCCTCCTCGGCGCTCAGGGAGCAGCCGCGATGGGGGGAGGCTTTTAAACGGCCCTTCAGAGTCACCCACTGGCCGTCGACTTCACCCAAGTCTTGGGTCTCGATGCTCAGGCAGCTGCCCCAGTTGGCCAGGTCCACGAAACGCAGCAGACCGGTGCCGGTGCAGGGCTGGCCGGTGGCTGGATCGACCGTGTACACCAGCATCCAGGGGGGCGCGTGGAAGCGTCCAGCGCCGGTGGTCTCCGGCCGGCCCCAGAGCTGAGAGCTGAGTTCCGACATGCCGTACTCCTCGACCACCGGGGTGCCCAAGCGCTCGGGGATCTGCTCGAGCAGGTCTTTGGAGGAGAGGGAGACCTTGCGGCCCTTAAAGCCGCCCGTGACCATGCAGACGCTGCCTTGTGGGAGAGACAGGCTGGGACCCTGCTCCAAGAGCGAGGCCATCGAAAATGCTGTCGCGGCCACAAACACCGGCTGCTGAACCGCCAACAGGGCCTGCCAGGCGCCATCGTGGTCTACGCCACGTTCCATGTCGAAGTAGCTCAGGGTTGCAGAGCCAAAGTCGTGCACCATGTGGCCCAAGCTGGAGTCGGGCGCTTGGGCAGGGTTCGGGACCAAGCTGACCACGCGGGTCGGGCAGTCCGGAACACAGGCTTGCCACCAGAGTCTCGCGGCCAGCTCGTAGACCTGGGTGTCGGGCATGTGGTGCTCACCCCGCCGACCTTGGGTGGTTCCGCTGGTTCGAAACACGCGCCCGGAGGGGCCCGCGCAGAAGTTCAGGCCCTCTTTGAAGAGGCCGACTGGCACGCTGGGTACCTGCAACAGGCTCTTGGCGTCGGCGTCCCCGCAGAAGGCGTCCAGGTGTGGAATCTCTGCGCGCTGATACGCGTGGATGCGCAGGCCCATCGGCTCACGCAGCGCCAGCCCCCACTCGGGATCCGCGGCCGCACGGGTGATGTAGCCCAAGACATCGCGCTTGAGATCCGCGCTCACAGCAGGGACTTTAGGGCGGCGAGGAAGGCGTCTAGCTGCGCATCGCTGATGGTCATGGGGGGCGTGAGGGCCAAGACCTCGGCAGTCTCACCGGCCGGCAGCACCAGAAAGCCCTGCTCCAGCAAGCCGCGGCTCAGGCGCAGAGTCTCAGGCAGGCGCAGGCCCAGCATCGCGCCCTTTCCCTGGATGTGGACGTCGGGGAGCGCGGCGCGCAGCTTGGCCTCGAAGGCGCGGGCCAGTTTGGGGAGGTCCAAGCGGTCCATCTCCTCCAGTGCCGCCAGAGCCATGGCACAGCCCAGAGGATTCCCCAAAAAGGTCTGCGTGTGCAGCGCCTCTCCCTTGCTGGCGCCCCAGGACTCCATCACGGCGCGGGTGCCCATGCAAGCGGAGATGGGGAAGCCGCCCGCCAGGGACTTGCCGATGCACAACAGGTCTGGTGTCACGCCGAAGTGCTCGCCGGCAAAGCGTCTGCCGGTGCGACCAAAGGCGGAGTAGATCTCATCAAAGATCAGGATGGCGCCGGCGTCGTCGCAGGCCTTGCGCAGCATCTGGTGCCAGCCGGCCGCTGGTACCCGGATGCCGCCGCGGCCCTGGATGGGCTCGACGATGACCGCGCCGATCTGCGAGAGGTCGGGAATCTCCCCACCGAACTCTGCCTGCACCACGTGGTCACCCAGCTGGCCTGCAAAAGGGGCTTGGAATGCGGAGCGCTTGTAGCCAATGACCCCGAGCGCGCCGTAGCTCAGGCCGTGGTAGCCGCCCGAGAAGCACAGCACGCCGTCCCGGCCCGAGGCCATCTTGGCGGTCTTTAGAGCGGCCTCCACCGCATCGCTCCCAGAGCTGCCTAGGATGCCGTGGTCCAGACCGGTCAGCGCGCCCAGCTTCTCCAAGAGCTCGATGCGCCGAGGGTCCGGGAAGGCATCGCCCATGGCGTGAAGCAGGACGTCAGACTGCGCCTGAAGGGCCTTCACGACAGCGGGATTCCGGTGGCCGATGCCCGCCACGCCAAAGCCCGCGGTCAGGTCCACAAAGCGGTTTCCGTCCATGTCCTCGACGACTGCACCTCGGGCCTGCTTCCAGACCACGGGGTCGGTGTCGGAGACGCCCAGAGCGCTGGCACGTCGGGCCCGCCTGGAGGTGATGGCCGGACACTCACGCTGGGCCAAGCGGTCCACCCAGGCCCGGCTCTCAGGGCCTGGAACCGGGGTCAGCAGCAGCGGAAGTTCGTCGCCATGAAGCGGGGTCATGTAGTCTCCTGGCCGGTCCATATCCCTGTGTCCCCTTGGAGGCCCAATGCGCCGCTCTCTCAGCCTGCTCGCCCTCGGACTCGCCCTCAGCTTGGGGTGCGGTGGGGCCATGAACGAGAGCAACGCGCAGGTCAAGCTCCAGCAGGCCATCAATCTGGAAGACCAGGGGGCCCATGAACAAGCCTTGCTGACCATGGACGCCGCCTTGGCGATGGAAGGGCTGCAGGGCGCAGAGTTGGCCGAGGCGCACACCATTCGGGGCAACATCCTCAACGAGCTGGACCGCTACGAGGAGGCCGTGGAGGCCCATCGGCTCAGCTTGGCCATGGATGACAGCCAGGCCAATGTGTGGACCAATCTGGGCGTGGTGTACCGCCTGCAAGGGGACTACGAGTCCGCCCAGGAGTGCTACGAGGAGGCCATGGCGCTGGATCCGACCTACCCGGAGCTCTACGCCAGCTTGGGCAGCGTCTTGCTCTACCAAGGCGACATTGAAGGGGCCCTGAAGATCCTGGACCAAGGGGTCACCTTGGGGAGCGGCATCGCCATCATGCACTCCAACCGGGCCGTGGCCCTGGCCTACGATGGGCGCTTTGACGAGGCCCGCGCCTCTTTGGAGAAGGGCGTGGCTCTGGGCTACGCCAACGGAGAGTCCGTCAGCGGAATCATCGCCGAGGTCGAAGCCGGCGGCGACCCGATGGGCATCCTGCCAGCGGACTGACCGAGCCTGTCTTAGGCGAGCACCTTGATGATCTCCACCTCGAACTCCAGGTCCGAGTTCGGTGGGATCAAGCTGCCAAATCCCTGAGTGCCGTAGGCCATCTTTGCCGGAATGCGCAGGGAGCGTTTGCCGCCCTCACGCATGCCTGGGATGCCCTCGTCCCAGCCACGGATGACCTGACGGGTGCCCAGCTGAACCGTCATCGTGCGCCCGCTCTCATAGGAGGAGTCAAAGACCGTGCCGTTCATCAATCGACCGATGTAGTGCACCTGTACGATGCCGCGCTTGCCGGTCTCTCGGCCGGTGCCTTCGACCAGGTCGGCCACTTGAAGCTGGGTGAGGGCGCTCATGGGGTCCGCCGGATGTGGGTGTTCAAGGGGCTGCGTGCAGGCTTTTCCGGGGTGGTCTGAGGCACACCGATCCACACAAAACCAATGATGGTGTGTGTGTTTGGGTCCACGCCCAGCAGCTTGTAGCTCTGCGTATGCGAGGTCAGGCCGCCGCTGCTCCACTTGGAGGCAAAGCCATCGGCGTGGATGGACAGCGCCATGTTTTGGATGGCGCATGCACAAGCTGCGTAGTCCTCTTTGGAGGTGTAGGGGTCTTCCACGACCGTCTGGGTGACCGCCACCAGGTGCGCTGGGTTCTTCAGCTTGGCGGTGAGCTTCTCCAGCAAGCGGGGGCTGGGGTCCTTGTTCGGGCACTTCAGAGAGATGCCCAAATCGAAGATCTCCGCCCGGGTCTCCGCTCCAGCCCACACAAAGCCCCAGGGCCACGTGAACTTGTGGCAGGGCGCCGCGTGTGCGGCCTCCAGGGCGCGCTTGACGACCACATCGGGGACTGCGCCGCCGTGCTCTGGTGCCTTCCACAGGTGGGCGGTGCGGCGCTCTAGAATGGCTTGGCGGGTATCCATCAGTAGACGTCCTTGTGATAGCGGCCGTTCTCTTCGGCCTGGGCCCAGTAGGCTTGGCCGTCGCTCTGACCGCCGTGCTCTTGAACCACTTGAACCAGAGCGGCGTGAACACCAGGTGCCATGCCCTTGGCGTCGCCGCAGAGGAAGACCTGGGCGCCTTGGGCCAGCCACTTCCAGAGCTCGGCGCCCTGTTCGCGGATCCGGTCCTGCACGTAGACCTTGGCGCCCTGGTCTCGGGACCACGCCAAGCTGAGCTTGCTCAAAGTGCCGTTGGAGACCCAGGCTTCGAGCTCCTCTTTGTAGAGGTAGTCCACCGCCTCGTTGCGGTGTCCAAAGAAGAGCCAGCTCTGGGCCTGGCTGCCTTGGCGCTGCTGAAGGAAGCCACGGAAGGGGGCGATGCCGGTGCCGGGGCCGATCATGATGGCGGGCACATCAGGGGCAGGAACCCGGAAGTTGCGGTTCTCGACGCGGTACAGGGGCACCTTGTCGCCCACGTTGACGCGCTCTTCCAGCCAGCAGGTGGCCACGCCCTTTACGGCGCGCTCGCCCAGGGTGAAGCGGGTCGTTGCCACGCAGAAGGCCACGTCCTTGCTGTGCTCCTTTGCGCTGGCCACCGAGTAGAGGCGGGGGGCCAGGGAGCGCAACACCTTGGCCAGGCTCTGGGCGTCGATGCCCAACAGAGGGTGCTCACGCAGCCCGTCCAGGACGTGGTGGCTGGCGACGTACTGGGCTTCCGTTCCGCTGCTCACAGCCTCCATGGCCGGACCTTGCAGGGCGGCGAAGCGCCGCAGCAGGTCCGCGGAGATGCGCTGCAGGCAGAGCCGGTGGGTGAGGGCGTGCTCCAGGGTGAAGCTCTCATCCTTGTGGGTCACGGTCTCTTGGCCGGTCAGACGGGCCGCGCTGAGAATGGCGGCCACCTCGGCGGGGTCGTTTGTGGGCATGACACCAAAGGAATCCCCAGGGGCCCAGTCCATGTTCGAGCCGCTCAGGTCGACCTCGTAGTGCCAGGTCTGGCCAGTGCTGCTGCCGTCGTTCAGGCGGCGCTTGGCGGTCAGGGTGCCCATGAAGGGGCGCTTGGCGCTGAAGTGCGCGGCGTGCTCACGCTTGGCCGGCGCGGTGCCCATTGGGCCGTCGTAGCGGGCCTTGTTCGTGCGCAGGTGAGCCAGCAGGTTCTCCCGGAACTCCTTGAAGAACATCTCGTAGTCCGCATCGCAGTCGACCCGGTCGATCTGTCGCTGGCCACCAAGCTCCTCAAGCAGAGCGTCGAAGTCCTTGCCGCACTGACAGAAGCGCGCGTAGGTGCGGTCTCCCAGGCCGCAGACGGCGAAGGGCGTGCCCGGCAGAGCGGGGCGCTGCTCCTGGAGGTGCTCCAAGAGATCCTCGGCGTTGGCTGGGGGGTCTCCGTTGCCGTAGGTGCTGGTGATGATCACGATCATCTGCTCGGTGAGGAGCTGCTCGAAGGCGTAGTCCTCCATGTCGGCCACGCGGCAGGGAATGCCCAGCTCGGCGATGGCGTCGTTGAGCTCTTCCGCGCACTCCTCGGCGTTTCCAGTCTCGGTCCCAAAGAGCAAAGTGATGGCCATGAAGATTCTCTCCTGCAGCCTGTTCTAGGCCCTGGGGTGCGTGTGGTTGCCCACGCCGTGTTGCACTGCCTATTGCACGTCGAAGCGGGCGCGCAAGGCATCCAGTGTGCGCTCGTGCACGTTGTCAAAGGCGCCGTTGGAGAAGAAGGCGATGACATCGCCCTCCATCGCGTTGGCTGCCAGGTTCGCAATCACGTCATCGGTCTCGGCCAAGCAGATGGCCTCGTGCCCCTTGGCGCGCAGGTCCGCGGCCAGCTGCTCGGGATCCATGCGCTCGGATTCTTCGATGCGCAGGTCCGGCGTGGCCTTGAGAATGATCTGGTCAGCGCCGGCGAAGCTCTCCGCGTAGCGCTGCTGAAAGACCTTGCGGCGGGAGGTGTTTGAGCGGGGCTCGAACACGATCCAGAGGCGCCGACCGGCAAAGCGCATCTTGAGGGCGGCCGTGGTGACCTCGACGGCGGTGGGGTGGTGGGCGAAGTCGTCCAGCACTGTGATGCCCGCGACGGTGCCGCGGATCTGTTGGCGGCGCTTGATCCCCTCAAAGCTCTCAAAGCCTTCGCTGAGCTGCACAGGCTTTAGGCCATAGAAGTTCAGCGCGGCCACGGCGGCGACCTGGTTGTAGAGGTTGTGCTCGCCCACCAGAGAGGAGGTGAAGGTGCCGAAGGGCTTCCCTTCCAAGAGCACGGTGAAGGTCATCTTTCCCGTCTCGGGGTCCACGCTCTTGACCTCGCCGTCCCACTCTTGGCCGGGGCCGTAGCGTCGGATTGCGCAGGGACAGTCGGCGGAGACTTCGCGCACATTGGGGTGGTCCCAGCGGGCGACCAGGCAGCCGTCGGAGGGCAAGCCCTGCACCAAGCGCTTGAAGCTGGCCTTGATGGCATCCAGATCCGCGTAGATATCAGCGTGATCGAACTCGACCGAGGTCAGGATGGCGGTGTTGGCCCGGTAGTGAACGAACTTGGGCTGCTTGTCGAAGAAGGCCGTGTCGTACTCATCGCCTTCGATCACGAAGAGGGATCCGCCGCCAGCGCGCGCGGTGCGGTCCCAGCCCTGCACAATGCCGCCGACCAAGTAGCCAGGGTTGGCCCCGGCGCTGTCGGCCAGCCACGCTGCGATGGCAGTGGTGGTGGTCTTGCCGTGGGTGCCGGAGACCACGATGCTGTGGGCGTCCTTGAGGAAGAGCTCTCCGAGCACGTGGGGGAAGGAGCAGTAGGGCAGCTCTCCGGCGGTGAGGGCGGCGGCCTCTTCGTAGATGGCGCGGATGACGTTGCCGACCACGACCAGCTCCGGTCCCCACGCCAGGTTGGAGGCCACAAAACCCTCCATGATGGGGATCTCCAGCTCCGCCAGGTAGTCGCTCATGGGCGGGTAGACGCCCGTGTCGGAGCCGCGCACTTCATAGCCGGCGTCCTTGAGCATGCCGGCGATGGAGCCCATGGCCGTGCCGCATACCCCCATGATGTGGATGCGCTCAAGGGGAGTGGGGAGACCTTCGGTGACCAAGGGCATGCAGGGCGCTCCGTGTGCGGGGGGCGGTGTCTGGCGAGAGGATGCGTAGCTGTTGCTTTAGCAGGGCCAGGGCGTCGGGGGTGTCCACGTCGTACCAAAAGGGCAGCAGCTGGGGCTCTATGCCCAAGGATCGTGCACGAAGGAGGGTCTCGGAGAGCACGGAGTCGGTGCTCCAGACCATGTCCTGCATCAGCTCGGGGATGGGCTTGGCCCAGGCCAAGGTCCAGTAGCCGCCGTCGAAGGCCGGGCCCAAGACCAAGGGGTGCTGGAGCGCGGCCGCCTGTCTCATGAAGTCGATGGGGAGGGTGGGGGCGTCGGTGCCCAGGGCCATGGCCGGCCCGTCTCCGAGCGCTGCCAGCATGCGGGCGCCCAAGTCGCCCGAGACCTGTGGGCTGACGGGCACGCCGAGGCTCTGAACCCAGGGGTGGTCCATGTCGCCGGCCAGACTGACCTCGACGGCGAGACCGGCTCGCTGTGCGGCATCCAGCACGTCCAGGGCCATGGCGGCGTGTAGATCTGCGGCGCCCTGTGCGCCGAGGGCCGGGATCAGCCTCGTCTTGCACGTCCCTGGAACGGGGGGCTTTGTGAACACCACGCAGCGCATCAGGCTCGGTATCTCCAGGTTGCACGTAGGATACCAATGCCGGCTTTGACGGTGCCTTTGATGGTGCCCGAGATCTTGGAGGTGCCCACGCGGGTGCGGTAGCGAACGGCGACTTCGCGCACGACCAAGCCCCGTTGGATGGCCTTCATCTGCATCTCCACGTTCCAGCCAAAGGCCGGGTCCTCCATCTCCATGGCCATCAGGCTGGTCCAGCGGATGGCGCGGAAGGGGCCCATGTCACGGTATCGGTGGCCGGTGTGAACCCGGATGAGCGCGGTGGCCAGCTTGTTCCCGAAGACTTGGTTGGGGAGCAGCGCGCCCCGCTCGGCCAGGGTGGTGCGTTCGCCGAGCACCATGTCCGCTTGACCCCGTTCAATAGGCTCCACCAGCAAGGCCAGGTCTTCGACGTAGTCCGAGTGGTCGGCGTCGAGAATGACCACCACATCCGGTGGGTCTTGGGCCAAGTGTGCGAAGCCCGCCAAGCAGGCGCTGCCGTAGCCACGCTGGGGCTGGGGGACCACTTCGGCGCCGCCCTCCCGCGCGACCTGGGCGGTGTTGTCCGTGCTGCCGTTGTCCACCAAGATGACCCGCTGCAAGCTGCCGTTGGCCAGCAGGGGCGCCAAGTCCCGGAGAACCAGGGGAAGGGGCCCCTCTTCGTTGAGCGCAGGAATGACGACGGCGATGTTCACGGAAGCCTTGGATGCAGAGGTGAAGCCGTGGGTGCAAGGAAAGCGCCTGAGGTGCTCTCCCAGGGCCAGGGCCGCGGAGACCGGATAGCCTTCGGGGCATGCTCACGCCCGCACTGCTTCTGCTCCAAGGCCTCATCGCCTGCACGACCCCCTCTCCGGCCCCAGCGCCTGAGCCTGCACCCGTGGCCCCCGACGCGGAGCCGCTCGGAAAGCCCTTTGCAGGCTTCCCCAATGCGGTTCGCCCGGAGAAGAATCCTTTCTCCGTCACCGCTGCGCCCGTCACGCTGGAGGCTGGCGGCAGTGGCCAAGCTGAGCTGGTCTTCAAGGTGCCCCAAGGGACCTATCTCTACCGAGAGATGGCCAAGGTTCAGGTCTTGGAGGCGGGCTCCGTGGACATCGAGGCCGCCGACTTGCCCCCTGGTGTGATGCGCTTTGACCAGGCCTTTGGCCGGGAGCGCGAGGTCTGGGAGCTGGATGCTGTGGCCTTGCTGCCCTTGACCGCGCCCACGACCGTGGGCACCTACACCATCCTGCTGGATGTCGGGTACCAGGGCTGCCGTGGTGGCCTGTGTTTTATGCCCGCCAACAGCCAGCTCGAGCTTATCCTGAACGTCACGGAGTCCAAGTGAGCACCCCAGAAGGCCGCCTGATTGTCGCCCTCGCCCAGGAGCAGAAGCTTCGCGTACTGGCGGTCGTCGCCGACCAGCCTGTCAACGACATCGTGCAGCGGCACAACCTGGCGGGCCGAGCCGCTCAGCTCTGTGCCGAAGGTGTGGTCGCCAGCCTGCTCATGAGCGCCCACATCAAGGGTGAAGAGCGGCTGATGGTGCAGGTCCAAGGAGAGAAACCCCGTTTCTCCTTTATGGCGGATGTGCGCCCTGACGGCCGTGTGCGTGCCCGCTTTCGGCCCACGGCCTTGCCTCCAGGCACCGAGCTCACTGGCGCGCTCCTGGCGGCCAAGTGGCTGGGACAAAAGGAGATCTACCGGGGGGCTGCGACAGTAGAGCAGGACTGGCAGGGCTCGATGGAGCGCTACCTGAGCGACTCTCAGCAGAGCTTGGGCATGGTGCGCTTGGGCGCCAAGCTGGATGAGAATGGTCGGGTGGTCTTTGCCTCTGGCTTGCTCATTGAGTCCGTTGGTGGATCTGGGCTTGAGCGAGAGGAGTTCGAGGCCTTGGTGGGGCCGCTGCGCAGCGCTGACCTTGGGGAGGTGATGACCATCTTTGCCTTCGGACAACTCCAGGGCGCGCCCGTCGAAGTGCTCGAGGCCCGGCCGGTCTTGGTGAACTGTGGGAGCACAACGCCCCGCATCGAAGCCATGTTGCGGTCCCTGGGCGCAGCGGAGCTCCAGAGCATCCTGGAGGAGCAGGGCCAAGCCGAGGTCACTTGCGATTGGTGCAACGACCAGGTCGTCATCGGCGCAGATCGTCTGCGAGAGCTGATCGCGGAGATTGGCGCCGCGAGCTGAGCGGCGGCCTGGCGCTACGCCAAGTGGCTGCGGTCGTTCATGCGGTGTACGAGCCAGCGGCCGTCGTAGGACAGCAGGTTCACGGCGGTGTTGCTCTGATGCAGGCGCGTGACCATGCTCAAGGGGAGCTGCAGGATCTTGAGAAGGATGCTGGCCAGGACGAGCTGGTGGGCCACCACCACGATGGGCTTGCCAGGTCCGGTGTCTTGCGCCAGCTGGGTCAGAGCGCCAAAGCACCTGATTTGGCACTCGGCGAGGGTCTCGCCCTCGGGAATGCGCAAGCTGCTCGGGTCTTTGCGCCACTGTGCGAAGAACTCGGGCTCTTCCGCCATGACCTCGGAGGCGAGGCGCCCCTCGAAGATGCCTTGGTCTAGCTCCTGCAGACCTTGGATCGGGGTGGGTTCTCCCAGGGCCGAAGCCGTCTGCTTTGCGCGCAGCAGAGGAGAGGAGAAGATCCCTTGCAAGGGCAGATCCGCGTAGGCTTTGGCCCAGCGCTTCGCTTGATCTTGTCCGGTCTCGTCCAAGGGCACATCCAGGCGGCCCACAAAGCGCCTCTCGGCGTTGTGCCGGGTTCGACCATGCCGAACGAGCAGTACTGGGAGGGTCTCGGAGGCGCTCAGGCGCGTCAGGTGGCTGACAAGGTGCATGTGCTCCTCTACCTGAGCGGGCCGCTCCGGGGTAGCCTGAAAGCGAGGAGAGACACATGTCCAACCCCAAGCCGGGCTTTGATCCCCTGGCCAGCCTGTTCGACGGCCCCGATCTGGG
Organism: uncultured Pseudomonadota bacterium; assembly: GCA_913060515.1. Classification (GTDB taxonomy): domain Bacteria; phylum Myxococcota_A; class UBA796; order UBA796; family CAJQPC01; genus CAJQPC01. The sequence continues at coordinate 90,882 of CAJXRZ010000016.1, forward strand.
AGAGTTTACCGACCCCCATGTGGAGCGCACTGTTCCCAAAGAGCGCACGGATCCGTTGATTTCCATGCGGGCGGATGCCCCTTTGGAGGTGCTGAAGGGCCTGTCTGATGAGCGGCGCGCGGAAGATCTCCCCGAGCCAAAGCTGCCCCCTCAGGCGCCCGCAGCGGATGAAGAGTCCAAGGCGGAGGACGCTCTGCACAAGGCGGCGTTGGCCAAGTCTCTCGCCAATGCCGCGATCGAGAAGGCCAAGCAAGCGGCCGCCCGCGAGGCCAAGATTGCCCAGGAAGCCCAAGCGGCGCGTGATGCTGCCCGCGCCCGTGCGGCGGCGGCGAAGGCTGCCCAAGCGCCCAAGCCAGCTCCTGCTCCGCAGGCTGCCGCTCCCAAGGCCGCGGCCCCCAAAGCTGCCAAGCCCAAGAAGGGCCGCTTTGACGGACTGGCCAACCGCGCGCGCCGGCCAACCTCAGCGCTGGAGGCAGCGCGTGCCGCCTCTCAGGCAGAAGACAAGCGCAAGCAAGACGAGGCCGCTGCAGCGGCAGAGGCCCATGAGCGCGCCATCCCCGAGCTGGTAGAGCGCATCCTTCGCAAGCAGCTCCGTGGCGTAGAGCGGCTCAAGGTCGGCAAGGCGCTCCGCATGGATGACCGTGTCGTGCTCCGTGCCCTCTGGAGGGGGCACCGTGCTCGTTTCGCCCAACAGGGCGCACTGGCCGAGGTCGTGAGCACCACACAGGTCATCCGCGCCTTGGACGCGGTTGCACAAGGCCAGTTGGTCGCCGCCATCGTGCGCACGGACAACAGCGACTACTTGGTGTGGGTGGACTTGGGCGCCCAAGCCACCATCGCGGCCTTCCCTGACGCCCGCGCCTGGTACGCAGCCAACAGCTAGGGCTGGTGGCGCTCCAGATGGGGCGCCGCTGCTTAGGCCAGCGAGACGTCTTCTACCCAGAGGCGGCACATCCCGGACTCCTTCTGGATGCAGCTGGGATCAACCCCTTGCTCCAGAAGCGTCTTGCGCAAGCGGTGGAGCAATACGTTTAGGTTGTTCCGGCTGCGGGTCTTGCCCTTCCAGACCTCGTCTCCGAGAGACTTGTCCGAGCGCCATCCCTGCGCTTCGGGGGCCTTGCCCGCTCTTCGGTCGGCTTCCAAGGCGCGCGCCAACACGGCCAGCAAGGTCGCCCCTCTGGTGCCCTTGATCAAGGTCTCGCGCAGGTTGATGGTGTTGCGCATGCTCACCACGCCGCGCTCGGCGCTGCCGCTCACGGAGACTGCCAAGCTGTAGGGCCGGTTGTGCTCCTCGGGGATCGTCGCGTCCACGTGCTGGTTGACTTGGCTTGGGGCCTGCGCACCGAGCTCGACCTGCAAGCGCGTGTTGCAACCCAGCGTCACCTCGGCCCCTGGGGCGAGGCTGATGGTTCCGTGGAGGCGCTCGCCGTCGACGAATGTGCCGTTGGCGCCACCCAGATCCTTAATGAAGACCACGCCATTCTCCGCCCATGCTGCGGCATGTAGGCGAGAGACGGTAGGGTCGTCTACCTGGATGTCTGCCATTGGAGCGCGTCCAATGACCACGACTCTTTCTCCCAGCTCACCGGGTCTTCCGACCCCGTTGCTGTCCACGAGCTGTATGCGTGCTAGTCCCATACGCTGAAGATGCCCCGCCCGTCATCATGCCGCAAGCCGTGTTTATCCCCATTTCCCAGTATGCCACTTGGATAGAAGCAGGAGGGACCACAGCCGGCGGCGATTGTCGGCGTTTCCGGACCAATGCTCTTGGCAGAGGGTTGAAAGATAATTGGGGTCCACAATCGAAGTGGGATCCCGTTTCAGCTCCTCGAGTGCGGGGCGCGCCGCGCCTTGAAGCCAGGGTCCGATAGGCGTGCCGAAGCCCTTCTTGGGTCGAGAGAGGGTGCTGGCCGGAAGTGCTTTGCGGAAAGCGTCCTTAAGACCGGCCTTGCCACGACGCGGGCCCAGCTTGAGATGCCCGGGCAGGCTCGCTGCCAGCGCCACCAGGTGGTGGTCTACGAATGGGGCGCGAAGCTCCAACCCGGCGAGCATGCCAGCCCGGTCCACCTTCTGTAGGACGCCCTCTGCCAGATATAGGCGCTGGTCCAGGTACATCGCACGCTGTGCTGGATCGGCGTCCGCAACACGCGCTGCCCAGCGGTCGACGGGTTCCCAGACGGCATCTAAGAGTGGGGTGCCCAGAAGCTGGGGGATCTCTTGGGGAAGGAAAGCCCCCATCCACACTTGGTTTCTACGGGCCCAGGACAGCCCTACTCCCTCTCCGAAGCGTCGAAACTTCGTGCCGAAAGAGAGGTCACGCTTGCCGTCTTCCGGAAAGAGGCGGCGGCCCATTCTGCCGAGCAAGCCGGCGCCCGGAAGACCCATTTTCGGGAGTGCCTGATGCGCGCGGTAGGTTGGGTAGCCGCCAAAGTGCTCGTCGGCGCCGTCCCCTCCCATCGCGACCTTGTAGCCCTGTGCTGCGACGGCTTTGGCCAAGCGCAGAGTGCTGGGCAGGCTGCCATCGGCCAGTGGCTCACAGAGGCCCTGGGCCAGCTCGGTGAGGGTGGACTCAAAGTCCTCGACCCCAAAGAGAAGGGCGTGGTGTTCCAGTCCAAGGTGCTCGGCAACGGCGCGCGCTGGGCCGGATTCATCGAAGCTCTCTTCTCGAAAGCCCATAGAGAAGCTGTGCAGCCCTTGGCGCCGCTGGGTCGCGCAGTGAGCCACGATGCTGCTGTCCACGCCGCCGCTCAGCAGGAGGGCCAATGGGCCGTCCGGCAGACGCCTGCCTACGGCTTGATTCACGGCGGTGTGCAGGGCGTTGAGGCACTTCTCGCGGCTGCTTCCGAACTGAGAGCGGCGCTCCCCAGGCAAAGGGGGCTCCCACCAGCGTTGGACACGCACCCCGTCTGCGTCCGCCCGAAGCCAGGTGCCGGCCTCCAGCTTGTGGATGCCCTTGTAGATGCTGCGTGGGGCGGGCACGAACTCGAAGAGCAGCAGCTGTTGCAGGGCCACCGGATCCAGCTCACGGGCCACGCCAGGCAAGACGAGGAGTCCCTTCAGCTCACTGGCGAAGGCCACCGTTCCGTCCTGGAGTTGGGTCCAGTACAGGGGCTTCTGGCCGACCCGGTCTCGGGCCAGGTGCAGGCTCTGGTCCCGCTCGTCCCAGATCGCCAGAGCGAACATGCCGTCCATGCGCTCCAGCGCCTTGGGCATGCCTACTTCGGCGGCTAGGCCCACCATGACCTCGGTGTCGCAGAGGGTCTTGTGGGTTTGTCCCCGGGCATCCAGCTCTTTGCGCAGGGGGATGTGGTTGTAGAGCTGACCGTTCATCACCCCCACGATTGGGCCCATTTTCATGGGCTGAGCGCCGTTCTCCGGGTCAACGATCGCCAGGCGCGTCGCGCCCAAGACCGCGCGCTCTCCCTGCCAGTGTCCCTGTCCATCTGGCCCGCGGTGGTCCAGGACCTCCAGCATGCTGTGGATGCGTGCAGCGCCGTTTAGGGGGCCGCCTGGCTGGGCCAAGCCTGCAATGCCGCACATTTAGGGGGCCTCTGGGGACACGATTTCTTCGTCGGTGTGCAGGTTGTGGACGCGTTGGATGCGGTAGGGCGGTCGATCTCGCACGTCATGGTGCATGCGAATGAGCACCTCGGCAATGATGCCCAGGGTGATCTCGACGGTGCCGAGCATGACCATCAACAGGGCGCTTGCTCCCAGAATCAAGGCCAGGTCCAGAGTGCCGGTCAGGGCCACACCAAGCGCCGCCATCAAGGTCAACAATCCCAGCCCGAAAAATCCAAAGCCAGTCCACCCAAAGAAGTAGATAGGGGTGACGTAAAAGTCACGAAGGAACTTGACTGTCGTTAGGTCGAGCAGGACCTTTGGGATGCGCCCCAGGCCGTATTTGGACTGGCCGATGGTGCGGGCGTGGTGACGCACAGGCATCTCAACGAGCTTGGCGCCGGCCCAGGTCACGTAGATGGGGATGAAGCGGTGCATCTCCCCATAGAGCGGGATGCCTTGGATGAACTCGCGCTTGTAGATGCGCAGGGTGCAGCCATAGTCGTGCAGGTAGACCTTGCTCAGGCGGGAGATCAGGGCGTTGGCCACCTTGGAGGGGAAGTTCCGCGTCAGGGCGGCGTCTTGGCGGTCCTTTCGCCAGCCGCAGACCACGTCGTAGCCCTCGTTTAGGCGCTCGAGCATGGCTGGGATGTCCGCAGGGTCGTTCTGAAGGTCCGCATCCAGGGTGACCAGGAGCGGGTTCTTGGCGTGGCGGATCCCTGCGGTCAAGGCCGCGGTCTGGCCGTAGTTGCGTACGAAACGAATGACCCGAACCCGGTCGTCCTCTTCGGCCAGCTCACGCAGCTCTTGTGCGGAGGCATCGGTGGAGCCGTCGTCCACGTAGATGCATTCGAAAGGAAGACCTGCTCCGTCCAGGGCAGCGACAATGGCGCGGTGCAGCGGGCGCAAGTTGCCCGCCTCTTCGTAGACTGGCACCACCAAGGACAGGGCTTGGCTCATTGGGTGGGCAGATCCGGCGGCGCAGTCTTTGACCTGTCTCTTATACACATCTCCGAGCCCACGAGACAGGCAGAAATCT
>CAJXRZ010000017.1 GCA_913060515.1 uncultured Pseudomonadota bacterium
AGATTTCTGCCTGTCTCGTGGGCTCGGAGATGTGTATAAGAGACAGGGATGATGGCGTACCCGACCATGAAACTTGAAGTCCAGACCTGGTTGCGGGTGGGGCTCAGCTCTACACCGCTCTGAAACCAGAGGAAGGGTGGGGGGGCGGTCCCGGCCTGGTTGCCAGTACGAATGGCGTAGGTGCGAACACCCAAGCGCAGGGGAACCGTCACAGGCCCGCGGGCCTCGAGCACTTCGATGTACTCCTTTCGGGCGTCCTCAGCGGACTTGAGGTTCGCCGACTGCCGCAGCAGCGCAGGCGTGCTGGCAGATGTGGAGAGGGTGTGGCTCCAGACGATAGGCAGGTCCGGCGTGAGCTGGGTGATGCGTGCTCGCAGGACCAGCCAGGTCCCTTCTGCCTCTACGTCGATGAAGAGGGCGTGCTTTCCGCTGCCGCTGCCGAGCTTTTCGAGCACCTTCGGATTGTCGATGCCGCGGGAGACCACGGTCCCTTCCGGGCCAGAATGCACGACGACAGCGGTGCAGCTGGGGCAGTGGGCCAACGCGATGTTTGTGCTCGGATTCTGGATGAGCAGATTGGCAAGGTGGTTTTCGAGCAGTCCCTGAAGGCCTGTCCCTAGGCCGACTGGCACCGTCACGCCGGCCAACACGACTGGGGTCTGCGTGGCAAAGACCGGCTCCTGCATCCACTGGTACACCAGCTCGTCCAGCAGGTCGTATGCGGAGAGCTGGACTTGGTTGGCGACCTCGCCACGGGCACGCAGTAGCTCCGCGTCGCGGGCATCCTCGAGCGGGGTAGCCTGAGCCACGCCGCACATCAGGGTCCAAAGACAGAGCATCAGCGAAGCCAAGTCCACACCCCCTGTGCGCATACGCCCGTGTGCAAGATGGTCTCTTTTGGGTTCAGGACCACGGTCGCCAGCAGCGCGTCTCCGTCTCCCATGCCACCAGTGTCCTTGTAGCGGCGGCAGGCCACTGGCCAGGCCTCCATCGGCGGGAGGCGGGTGATGACGTTGATGTCGTCAAAGCCCAAGATTGGGGTGCGGTCGGAGACCCTCAGTCCTTGGGAGACCATGGCGTTTTTAGCTGCAAAGGAGAGCTTTGCGGAGACTTCGGGGTTCGCCGTGTGGCTCTCGACCAACCAGGTCGCCGCTTTGAGTTCTGGACGAGAGGCTGTGGCCAGGCCGGCAATCTCTTGAGCGGTCTCATCCAGGTTGGAGAGGATGGCCTCGTCTGACGGGGAGCGCAGCTCCTGGTCCATCAGCTTCTCTGTGCAGATCAGCACCTCGCGCTCGACCAGATCTCCGCGTGGGTCCGGTGGCCGAACAACTCCAGGATATCGGGCGAGAGCGACGGGGACCGGGACCCGCTCACACTCCATGTTCCGAGCCCCGCTGCGTGACTTGTTGGGGCCCAGGGCCGGATCCCCGCCAGCGGTGATCTGGAACCAGATGGTCCACAGAGCAAGGTATAGACCCATTCTATCGCTCTGGGGGAGGGACTTGTTGGAGCACCTCCCACTGCATCTGAGCGTTGAAGACCATCTGGCTCAGCTGTCCGTACAGGTCTGCGGACAGGTCTTGTTCGGCTGCGTCCTTCGCGATCTTCTCGTCGTCCTCGCGTGTCAGGTCCAGCGCCTTCTCCAACGCCCAGACCCCGATGCCCACGCGCTTGATGATGCGGCCTTCCAGAGAGTCCGTCGCCAGTAGGAAGCCGCTGCCGTCTCGGATGACCACGTCCAGCTCGAAGCTGGTCTCGCTCAAGGCAGGCACGACGGAGACGCTCAAGACGCAGAGCGTCCACATGAGCGGATCGTTGAAGGTGTGAACCTCTCGGGAGGTGAGCTCCAAGGTCAGGTCGATGGGCCGTTCGTCTTCCTCTTCCGCCTGCGCCCCGGTGTAGGAGCGCCCTGTCCCCAGCCTGGTTGTGACCTGGGCCCCTTGATTGCGGAAGAGCGTTCCGGCGTTCTGGCAGAGCACGGTGGCCTCTTGCCGGTTGAGCAGCTCGCCTTGGTTGCACACGACTTCGAGCTTCAGGTCCGGGAAATTCCGCGCCCCTGGGTCGACGACAACCGGAGCATTCAAGCCGGAGACGGGCTGGTAGACATGCACGCAGCCCGTAGAGAGCAGTAGCAGCCCCGTCACCGCGACGAAGGATGTGAGCGAAGCTCTCAAGACAGCCTTCTCCTGATTCAGGGGTGCAGCATAGGTCTCCCTAAGGAGGCCAGCAAGCGAAGGGGCAAAGTGTTGATCTCGCCTTGGGTACGGACTTGCATGGCCAGCATGCTGTCTCGGCGGTGGTGGGCCTCTGGGACGGGGCCCGGTCAGCGCACACTAGGTTGCTTTGAACTGACGACCGTCCAAGAAGCTGACCACGTCCTGCATCGAGAAGCTGTGGCGCTTCATGTCCATCAGCACCTCCCTCCATGCAGCACCTGCGATGACGGCGTCTGCGATGCGGCTGGTATCCGGGATGTTTCCGGCGATGGGGACAGCGGCGGATGCGGCAGCTTCAGACAGAATCGGGTCGTGCGTCATGTGGCGCTCGCAAGCAGAAGGGGCTCGAAGTTCAGGCGGCTTGTTTGCGCAGCTTCTTGAGCTCTTCGGCAACAACGGGCGCCAGGATGAGCAATCCGAGCACGTTGGGCACACACAGGACGAACACCATCGCGTCACTGAAGTCGAGTACCGCATCGAGCTTGATCGAAGCCCCGATGACGATGAAAACGCAGAAGGCCACCTTGTAGACCGTCAGCCAGCCTTTGGAGGGCCCGATGAGGTAGGAGAGCCCCTTCATGCCGTAGTAGGACCAAGAGAGCATCGTCGATACAGCGAAGAGCACCGAGGCGATGGCGAGGGGGTAGGGGAACCACCAGACCGTTCGGGCAAAGGCATCCGATGTCATCGCGACGCCCCTCAGACCGGAGTCCATGAACTCCGGCCACGTGACGGAGGCCACCCCAATGACCAGAGCGGTCAAGGTGCAGATCACGATGGTGTCGATGAAGGGCTCGAACAATCCGACCAGGCCCTCCGTAGCGGGCAGCCGGGTACGCACCGCCGAATGGGCAATGGCAGCGGAACCAATGCCGGCCTCGTTGCTGAAGACCGCGCGCTGAACCCCGACGACGAGGGTTCCGATGACGCCGCCAGTGAGGGCGTCCCCGTTGAAGGCACCCTCAATGATGTTGAGGACTGCGTCGGGAAGGGCGGTGATGTTGAAGCCGATGACCGCAATCGCGCCAGCGAAGTACAGGCCAGCCATGAAGGGGACCAACTTCTCGGTCACCTTGGCGATGGAGCGGATTCCGCCGAGGATCACGCCGCCTACGACGAGGGCGAGCACCAACCCCACGACCCAGCCGTATCCATCGATGGGGCTTGCGTCTCCACCGGTGACCGCGCGCAGCTGAACGTAGGCTTGGTTGGCTTGGAACATGTTTCCTGCGCCCAAGCAGCCGACCATGATGCCCAGGGCGTAGAAGCCACCCAGAGCGCGGCCGGCTCGGTCCCAGCCGCGCTCGGCGAGTCCCCGGCGAAGGTAGAACATCGGGCCGCCAGAGACCGTGCCATCGGCGTGCACCGTGCGGTAGCGAACGCCCAGGGTGCATTCGGCGAACTTCGTGGCCATGCCGAGGAAGCCTGCGACAATCATCCAGAAGGTGGCGCCTGGCCCGCCTGCGGCGATTGCGACGGCAACGCCGCCGATGTTGCCGATTCCGACCGTGCCGGAGATGGCGGTGGCCAGCGCTTGGAAGTGGGTGATCTCGCCGGGCGCGTCCTCGTCGTCGAACTCGCCTAGCAAGGAGCGAATGGCGAGAGGAATGCCCCTCACGTTGACGAACTTGAAGTAGAGCGTGAAGAACACCGCTCCCAAGAAGAGCCAGATAACCACCAGTGGGACCCCGACGCCCAGGATGGGAACCTCGACAAAGACCAGGTCGAAGAAAGCTTTGCTCGCAGGGGCGAGCGCGTTGTTGATCTGCTCGTCGATACTCGATGTCGGCAAAGTGGGCTCCCGGGAGGGCCTCTATTGCGAACGGCTCGTGGCGTTCCCAGAATGTGGTGCGGTGGGCGCCGCGGAGTCGACTTAGGCCGGGCTGGCCACGAGCTCACTGATCTCAAAGAGGTGGCCGTCGGGATCCCGGAAGAAGGCGCGAATCTCGTAGCCGTGGTTGACGGGCGGGGTGAGGAAGTCTGCCCCTCTGGCCAGGAGCTGCTCGTAGGAAGCTTGGCAGGAGTCCACGCGGAAGATGAGCTGCCCGCTGGCAAGATCCGGGTCGGCAGGCGCTGCGAGCACGACGCTGGGTTTGTCCACAGTTGGCTCACCCCCAGTGACGATGAGCAGCCAGTTCCCGAGGATTTTCAGCACCACGGAGGTGCCGCCATAGGCCCCAATCAGCTCTGCTCCGAGCACCTTGGTGTACCAGTGCTGCGAGGTCTCGATGTCGGAGACGACGAGCATGTGGGTCAGGGCGGTCGCCCCCTCTGGAAAACTCATCTCATCTCCTGCTACAGCACGGTTGTACTACCCACGCATTGGATAGGGCCTCAGACCCAACTGCATCTCCGAGAGTTCCGTGAGCGGCTGTGCGGCCAACTCTGGGTCGGTGTGGGCCTGAAGGCTCTCTTTGACCATGGCGTAGACCGCCTCGCGGCCCAAGCTGGCGTCTACTTCAATGACCTTGTTCAGACCCTGGAAGAGCTCCAGGGTGGGCAGGGTCTTGGCCTTGAAGGTGTCGAAGCGCAGCTTCATGCTTGCGACGTTGTCGTCGCTGCGATTGGAGTACTTGGCGCGGCCAAGAATGCGTTGCTCCAGCACGGGGTAGGGGCACTCAAAGTGCAACATGGTGGGGAGCTCCGCCTCGCGGCCGAAGACCTGGTACCAGCCCTCCATGTTGTCCAGGGAGCGGGGAAAACCGTCGAGCAAGAAGTTGGTCTTGCCCTGCAGGCGCATGGCCTGGTCCATGGCTTTCTTGAGCAGAGTCACCGTGATCTCGTTGGGGACGAGCTCCCCAGCAGTGATGTACCGCTCAATTTCTGCAGCCGTCTCGCCGCCGGCCGCCCGTTCCGCCCGCAACAGGTCGCCGGTGGACAAGTGGGTCCAGCCGAGCTGGTTTGCAGCCAAGGTGCACATGGTCCCTTTGCCGCTGCCGGGTCCACCCAGAACGAAGTAGACCGTCGGCCTTGGCAGGGGCTTGCGAGGGTCGAAGTGGTGGATGACGACGCTCGGTGCAGGTGCAACGCCCTTCTTGTAGACGTGCCACTCCGCATTCGTTGGCGGCAGCGCGTCCTCGCTTGTGATGTCGTAGGCCAAGTGCCCGTCGAGCCGGCAGATCCGCCAAGAGGTGTAGCTGTTGGAGTAGGAGAGCGCGGGGCTTCTCTCGCACTTGTTGTCAGCTCGGTCCCAGGCCATCTTGCCATTCCAGTAGCCAAGGCTGGACACCGTGCCGGACTCGGATTCGACGGGTGGCGCAGTCGAGGGCACAAAGAGCCCGTCCACTTCTGGGAGGCCTGCACCCGAGACTTCGATGAACAGAGTGTTGGGCTTGAGCGCTTTGGAAGTCACGGTGCTGTCCTGGTTGCTCAGGAGTGTAGCGACCAGAAACGCACAACGTCCTGAGGCTGCTCCCCGGCGTGCAGCAAACGTGCCCCTTCGGTGTTGTAGCCGATGGTCGGAGGCAACCCTCGGCTGCAGTGCCTTGACCACATGGACAGGGTGTAGGCCCCAGTGTCCCGAATCATCAGAAGGTCGCCAGGCTCCGCGGCCGGCAAGGGGCGGTCGTGGGTCAGCAGGTCACCGGAGAAGCAGAGAGGGCCCGCGATCTGCGTGGGCCGTGTTGGGCCACCTTTCGGGGTGCCGTCGGCATTGAGAAGCACGAACTCGTGGTCCCACTGCTCGGCCTTGTAGACCCGGCGGAGCAGCAGGTCGGCTCCCAGGTGGATGACCAAGGTCTCTCGGCCGTCGACCTGCTTGGTGCAGACCACTTCGGAGAGGGCCCAGCCGGTGGGGGCGTGTACCGAGCGTCCAATCTCAGTGAGCAGCTTCACGTCCCGAGGGATGCTGGCGACTGCGTCCGCCCAAGCCTTGAAGCTCGGGGGCATAGGGGCATCGTTCCGGTAGCGGACTGGAATCCCTCCACCAATGTCGATCCACTCCAGCTCGTGCTCCATCACAACCTTGGCGACCGCGAGGGCAGCCTCCTGCAACAGCGCAAGCCCAACCCCTTGGGAGCCAGTGTGTACGTGCAGCCCGCTCAGGAAAGGGAAGCGCTTCAGCAGCTCGGGCGCACGATGGAGAGGAAGACCAAACTTGCTCTGGCGACCGACCGTGCTGGTCATCGCGATGGACCCTTCGCCGATCTGTGGGTTCACGCGCAGTCCCACCTTGCCGTTTCCAGGTGCACCCAGTGCTTCAAGGCGCTCCAACTCCTGGTCGTTGTCGGCGTTGATCCAGACGCCCAATTCCAGGGCCAGGCGCAGCTCCTCGTCGGTCTTTGCTGGAGAGTCAAAGACGATGCGATCTGCCGGGCATCCTGCGGCTACGGCGCACTGCACCTCTTCCCAGCTCGCCGCTTCCAGGCCCGCGCCCGTCGAAACGATGGCGCGAAGCACCTCGATCAAGGGATTGGCCTTGATGGCGATGGCGTGGAGGGCGCTGGGTGGAAAGGCCTGCTGGAGTGCTTCGATGCGACCCCTCAAGCCGTCCAAGTCGTGGAAGAGCGCAGCTTTGACGGGCCAGAGGCCGGCCAGTCGTGAGGCTTCGAGGGCGGCCGGGACCGCTGCGACTGGGCATCTTCCATCAGCCATGGCTGGGCACCTCAATGTCGGTCTGCACCAGGTGTTCGATCTTGTTGCGGATGGCCCGGATGTGCTCACGCATCCACAACCCGCCGGCATCCGGCTCGTTGGCGAGGTCCGTGACCAGGCGGGCGCCAAGAGCGATGCGCAGCAAGACGCGCCGGTCGTCGCCGGGGGGGCCAAGCGAGACGGGCTGACCCAAGTGGTGGGCCTCGTCCAAGCCGAGAATCCCCAAGTCCGTCTCATCGAGCATGCGGTGCAGCTGCTTCATCTGTGGGGCGTCGAGCCAGCCCTTGTCGTCGCGGACACGGAAGCCGAAGACGGTCGGGAAGGCGCCCAAGCCGGTCACCAAGCCATGGGTCGGAGGCAGCGGGAACTCCAAGTCCAAGGCCTCGCAGGGGCCCAGGATTTCATGCACGGCCCCAGCAAAGGTGGCGTACACGGCCGCCCGCTGACGCGGTGGGATGTTGTGGTAGGTGGTGATCTCTGCCATCGCCGCGCGCCATCGCAGGGTCAGCCCAGGGTTGCCAGCGTTGGGCAAGCTGGCCCGAGCGCCGATCCATGCGGTGGGCAGGCTGGCAGCATCGAACCAGGAGTGAAGCGCCTCTGGCATGGGGCCAGGGTCGATTCCCCACTCGGCGGGTAGGAAGATGGCACCGGAGAATGGGGGGCCCGAGTAGAACTTGGACCCGGTCATCAGGACCACAAAGCCGCACTTGAGCGCCATGCGCATGTCGGCGGGCGCCACGCGTCCCTGGGCTGCGTCGACGAAGACCATGACCTCGTCGCCGTAGCGCTCGGTCAGGCGCTTGGCGAGCAAGAAGGAAGGAGCCCGTAGACCCGTCTTGGAGTGGGCCACCAGGTGCACCACAACCAGGACACCGGGCTTGGCCGCGGCGGCGACCCGCTGCTCCACCTCCAGATCGATCAAGGCCTCGTCCAGGCGCATGCCTTGCTCTTCTCGCAAGTAGACCGCCTCGGCGGTGCAGTCATAGGGCAGTCCTTCCAGATCGCTGCCGACAACCAGAGCTCCGCCGAAGGGACGCAGGCCGGAGAAGGTCCGGCCTTCACAGGCGCGTACAGTTCCACCACCGAGCTCGCTGGCACCCACAACGACGTGGTGGGCATGGCGGCCCCGATTGTGGATGAGCGCGTTGATCAGGTAGAGCGCGTCCGTGCCCGAGGGGGTCAGTACAATTGAGGTGTGGACCGGCAGGGTGAAAGTCTCCCGAAGCCCATCACGGGTCTTCTTTTGCAGCTTGTCCAGGACGGCATCGGAGCGACCTGAGGCCTCCCACTGATCCAGCGCATGTTGCGCGCCGTTTAGGGCCCGGGGTCCTGGGTTGCTCGCGGTGCAAGAACCGAAGGAGCTCGTCTCACGAGGGAGCAGCGATACCCGGTAGGGCGAAAGCCCGTTTGTTCCGGTGATCAGCCTGTGATCCCCACCCTGCTGTAACAATTCGTCCAGGCTTTCATTGCGCATGTGCATCCATATTGCGGCGTCTAGTAACGTCGGCGCGGCTGCGCGCATGGATCTACTCGCCTAGGACGCAGCCCTCAGGGGAGCGCATTCTTGATGGCCTCGGGCGCTTCTGGAGCATCTGGGGAGTAGCCCGCCAGGGTGGTCTGATTGGCCCAAGTCCACATACAAAGCTTCAGTTCCGTCCAGGCGTTGTGCAGCGGACAGGGGTTCTGGTGGTCGCAGTTTCCCAGACCAAAGGCGCAGCGTTCTCCCTCGATGAACAAGTCTGTGGCGTTCAGGATCTGAAGGAAAGTGATGTCCTCGGGTGCCTTGGCCAGAGAGAAGCCCCCGCCATGACCCCGCTTGCTGTGGACCAGCTTGGCCACCACCAGGCGCCGCATCACCTTGGAGACGTAGTGCGCCGGGATGTTGGCATTGTCAGCCAACTCCTTGGAACGCATGGGGTCATCCCCTTCGTGACAGGCCAGACAGGCCATTGCCCTTAGGGCGTATTCAGCGGTCTGCGTGAGCAGCATTGGGTGGTCTCCTTCACCTTGACGGACCTGTATGTCTACTATAGGATTGAGTCAAAGGACCCGCAGGTCCACAAAGGAGATTCCATGCTTTTTGTCCTGGCCAGTCTGGCCTGCCAGACCGTCGAAGATGCTCCGTCATCGACCCCGGAGGTGAGCTCTCAGCAAGCCGCAGTCGGCTCAGTTGTGGCCGAACTCACCCATGCCCCCGACGTTCCTGCGGCAACCGGTCGCACCCAGCCCACCAAAGTTGTGGTCGAGCTTGAGGTGCGGGAGTTGGTGATGCCCATCGCCGACGGTGTCGAGTACACCTTCTGGACTTTTGGCGGAGAGGTCCCAGGGCAGTTCATTCGCATCCGGGAAGGGGACGAGGTGGAGTTCCATCTTCAGAACCATCCGGACAGCAAGATGCCTCACAACATCGACCTGCATGCCGTCACGGGCCCAGGTGGAGGCGCCGCCAGCAGCTTTACGGCACCCGGCCACGCCTCACAATTCACCTTCAAGGCCCTCAACCCAGGCCTCTACGTCTACCACTGCGCTACTGCGCCAGTCGGAATGCATGTGGCCAACGGCATGTACGGGCTGATTTTCGTTGAGCCCGAGGGCGGGCTTCCCGAGGTCGATCACGAGTACTACGTGATGCAAGGGGACTACTACACGGTGGGCAAGTACCGTGAAAAGGGTCTGCAGCCCTTTGATATGCAGAAGGCCATCGAAGAGAACGCCACTTATGTGCTCTTCAATGGCAGCGAGGGTGCGCTGCTCGGAGACAACGCTCTCAAGGCGAAGGTCGGCGAGACCGTGCGCCTCTATGTGGGCAACGGTGGACCCAACTTGGTCTCCAGCTTCCACGTCATCGGCGAGATCTTCGACACCGTCTACCCCGAGGGTGGCAACAACCTGAACCACAACGTGCAGACCACTCTGATTCCATCGGGCGGCGCAGCCATCGTGGAGTTCAAGGTCGAAGCACCTGGCACCTACGTGCTGGTGGACCACAGCATCTTCCGTGCCTTCAACAAGGGTGCTTTGGGCATGTTGAAGGTCGAAGGCGACGAGGACTTGGTCGTCTACTCCGGCAAGGAAGTCGACTCGGTCTACTTGGCTGACAAGGCCAGCGCGAACTCCGGTGAGAAGGCCGTCGCCGCAGCGGAAGGGCTCTCCAGCGGAGATCTGACCCCTGCAGCTCAGAAGGCGGCCGGCGAGGCGCTCTTTGCGGGCACTTGCTCCACCTGCCATCAGGCTGACGGAGCAGGCATGGCCAGCGTCTTCCCACCCCTGGCTGGCAGTGACTACTTGAACGCTGACGTGAACCGGGCAATTGGCGTGGTCCTCAATGGACTCTCCGGACCCATCACCGTCAACGGCACCGAGTGGATTTCGGTCATGCCGCCCATGAGCCAGCTCAACGACGACGAGGTCGCGAACATCTTGACCTATGTCTATGGAAGCTGGGGCAACTCGGGTGCCATCGTGACCGCTGACGAGGTGGCGGCTGTTCGTGCAAAGGGCGGCCAACCAGCAGGCGCGGCACACTGATGCTCTGGTGGCTGCTAGCGCTGCGTGTTGCGGTACCAGAGGGGAGTCATGCTCCCTTCTACCCGCCTACGCCTGAGCTCGAGAAGGTGGCTATGCCCGCCTTCATGCTGGATGACAAGCCAGTCACCAATGCGCAGTTTTTGACCTTTGTGAAGGCCAATCCTGAGTGGGCAAGGGGCACAGTGAGCCCCTTGTTCGCAGAGTCGGGCTACCTCGCCGACTGGATGGGGCCCAAGTCGATCGGCGCTCTGGAGCCTCAGGCCCCTGTCGTCTCTGTGAGTTGGCATGCGGCCCGAGCGTTCTGCCAGGCTCAAGGCGGGGACCTGCCTACAAGTTGGCAGTGGGAGTACGCAGCTGATGCGACCCTGAGCGCACCCAGCGGCGCAAGGAAGGACCCGGAGACCCTCCAGCAGATCTTGAATTGGTATGCGCAGGGCGGCTCCGCTCTGCCCGGACCAGTCGGCCAAGGTCAGCCAAATCACTTTGGCCTGTTCGACATGCACGGGCTGATCTGGGAGTGGACGCTGGACTTTGACGCCTTGCCCGTCACCGGAGATGCCCGTGACGCGGGGGATGCCGAGCGCCTTCGCTTCTGTGGTGCCGGTGCGGTCTCCGCCGCAGATACCGAGGACTACGCAAGCTTTATGCGTCTGGCCTTTAGGGACAGTTTGGAAGCAGATTACGCCACTTCAAACCTGGGATTCCGATGCGCATCCTCCCTTTGATTTTCCTGGCTTCTCTGAGCGCCTGCGCCAACGAGGCCAGCGCTCCCCAAGCCGAAGCGCCTGCGCTCTTGGCGCTCGCGCCTCAAGCGCCTGACCCGGCGCTGGGGCCCTCCATCTACGATCTGAAGGTGGACCTTCACGACCAGAATGGGCAGCCCCACGGGCTAGACATTCACGCCGGGCATCCGACCCTGGTCAGCATGTTCTACGGGAGCTGCAAGGCGGCCTGTCCGCTCTTGATCAGCGACTTGAAGCGCGTAGAGGCCCAAGCTTTGGAGGCCGGGCACAGCGAGCTTCGCGTGCTCATGGTCAGCTTCGACCCCGACCGGGACACTCCCCAAGTCATGGCCGGTCTGGTCCAAGACCATGAGCTGGATGGCACCCGTTGGCGTTTGAGCGCTCCGAGGAGCGGCGATGCCAGAAGTCTTGGTGCAGTCCTGAACGTCTCCTTTCGAGATGTAGGGAACGGCATGTTCCAGCACGACAGCGTGCTCATCCTGCTGAACTCAGAGGGGCAAGAGTTGGCCCGCTTGGACGGATTGAATCAAGACCCAAGTCCACTGCTTGAGGCACTCGATGCACCTTGAAACGGCTCTTCCTTCCTGGGCTCTTCCTTCCTGCTCCTGGAACGGTTCCTTTTTTGATTATCTCAATAGATATCCGGATACGGAAAGAGGTATAAATGCTTAGCAAATCACAGGCGAAGTGGTTCTTTCTCATCGCCACCGGAGGCTTCTCAGGGGTGTTCCTCTGGCTGACGGTGGACACGGTGATGCAGACCCCCGAACGCTCCAACGAAGAGAACCTGTCCGAGTCGGTCGTCCGCGGAAAGTTCATCTGGGAGGACAACAACTGTATGGGCTGTCACACCCTGCTCGGGGAGGGTGCCTACTACGCGCCTGAGCTGACCAAGGTCGTGGAACGGCGCGGTGAAGTGTGGATGAGGGCCTTCATCAAGGACCCCCAGGCCATGTACCCAGGGCGCCGAAAGATGGTGCAGTACGACTTCACAGACGATGAGATCACTGACCTGATCGCGTTCTTCACGTGGATTGGGGAGATCGACACCAACGGCTTCCCGGCGGAGCCTGACTTGGCTCCCGCTCCAGTCTACGTGGCGCCTGCTGTAGCGGGAAGCGCTCCTGCCCCCGATACCTTCTCGGCAATCTGTATTGCTTGCCACTCCCTTGAGGGGAGCGGCGGCAACGTGGGTCCCGCCCTTGATGGCGTAGGCGCTCGCTATTCCGAGCCAGAGCTTCGTGCCTGGTTGGCTGATCCTGAGGGAACAAAGCCTGGAACAGCCATGCCCAATCTGAATCTGTCGGAGGCGGATTTGAACGAAATCACCTCTTTCTTGATGACCAAGTGAGCCGGAGTCAGACATGACGTCTCTCAAGTACAAATCCTGGCTGGTCGCCTGGACCTTCTTTGCCACGTGCATGCTGCTGCTGGTCTTGCAGATCACCTACGGCTTCATCATGGGCTTTGCCCACATGGGCATGGACGGCCTGCACGAGTGGATTCCCTTCAACGTCGCACGCGCCACCCACACCAACCTCTTGGTGGTCTGGCTCCTCGCCGGCTTTATGGGCTCCGCCTACTACATCATTCCTGATGAGACCGAGCAGGAGATCTGGTCCATGCCGCTGGCATGGATCCAATGGGGCTCCCTGGTTCTCGTCGGTGTCACCGCCGTCATTGGTTTCCACTTCAACTGGTGGGAGGGCCGGAAGTTCCTAGAGATTCCAAGGCCCTTGGACTACCTGGTGGTGGTCAATGTCCTGGCCTTCTTGCTGAACATCGGCATGACCTTGTGGAAGGCCAAGCGCTACACCACGACGGCCATGACCCTGCTGGTGGGCTTGGTCGCTGCGGCCCTGCTCTACCTCCCCGGCATGATCACCTTCGAGTCCCAGGTCTACGACAGCTACTTCCGCTGGTGGGTTGTTCACCTTTGGGTTGAGGGCGTCTGGGAGCTGGTGATGGGTGCCATCCTCTCCTACCTGCTCATCAAGCTCTCCGGAGTGGACCGCGAGGTCATCGAGAAGTGGCTCTATGTGATTGTTGGCCTGACCTTCCTGTCCGGAATCCTGGGCACAGGTCACCACTATTACTGGATTGGTGCGCCGGAGTACTGGCTCATGGTGGGTGGATTCTTCTCCGCCTTGGAGCCCCTGGCATTCCTGGGAATGGCTCTGTATACGGTGACCATGGCCCGCCGCGGAGAGAGGCGCCACGACAACCGCGTAGCGCTCTACTGGGCGGTCGGTACTGGCATCATGTCCTTTGTCGGGGCCGGGTTCCTGGGCTTTGCCCACACCTTGCCGCAGGTGAACATCTGGACGCACGGCACCTTGGTCACGGCGATGCACGGTCACCTCGCTTTCTGGGGCGCCTACGGCATGCTCATCTTCGCGATGATTGCCTACGCACTGCCAGAGATGACGGGCCGCAAGCTCTTTGGTGGCTGGCTTCCTGAGTGGAGCTTCTGGATCAGCAACATCGGCATGATCAGCATGACGGGCGCCTTTGCGGTAGCCGGCATCGGTCAAGTCTATCTGGAGCGCCGCATGGGGCTGGACTTCCTGGAGACCCAGGAGGCCCTGGAGGTTCACTTCCTCGCCCTGGTGATGGCAGCGACCCTGTTCACGATTGGCGTCTTGATGTTCATCTGGAACTTCATTCAGTACGGAATGCCGAAGGTGGCCGAAGAGGCCGCCCCTGTCCCTGTGGCCGCCAAGTAGGAGATGCGCATGTCAGTCGAAGACCACAGCAAAGAGTCCAGCGAAGACCTCCCCTTCTACGAGGCTGTTGGCGCTGAGTGCCAAGTCTTCAACCACTGTCATGCGCAGAGCCTGCCGCTCTTGCTCAAAGGCCCTACCGGCTGCGGAAAGTCGCGGTTGGTAGAGCACATGGCTGCCCGAATGGGGCGGCCTCTGGTGACCGTCTCCGCGCACGAGGAGACCTCCGCAGTTGATCTGCTGGGGCGCTACCTGGTGCGCGGGGGCGAGACCCATTGGTTGGATGGACCTGTGACCCGCGCGGTGCGGGAGGGTGCCATCCTCTACGTGGACGAGGTGGCCGAAGCCCGTCCGGACGTGGTGGTGGTCTTGCACCCCCTCACGGACCACCGAAGAAGGCTCTTTATCGACCGCTTGGACGAGGAGCTCATCGCTGCCCCAGGATTCATGCTGGTGGTCAGCTACAACCCTGGGTACCAGGGTGCTTTCAAGCAACTCAAGCCCTCCACCCGGCAGCGCTTTGTCGGGATGTCGATGACCTACCCTGAGCCTGCTCTTGAGCAGCGCATCTTGATTGGCGAGACAGGCTGCGATGAGGGCGTCGCCAAGCGCTTGGTGGCCTTGGGCCAGAAGCTGCGTGGCTTGGACCAGCTCGGTCTGAGCGAGGTGCCTTCCACCCGCCTGCTTGTGGATACGGCTCGCCTAATTGGCAGCGGCCTTCCGCCTCGCCTGGCGTGCCGCGTCGGCATTCTGCAGCTCTTGAGCGATGACACCCAGCTGGTTGACGGACTGGGCGACTTGGTTGACTTGGTCTTCTGATGGACGCCCCGGAGCTCGATCTAGACTGGGAAGAGGGGCTGTTTCGGGCCATGCGTGGCCTGTGGCGGCGCCTGCGTCCCAAGGCTGCTCCGAAGTTTGACGCCGGACGGGCGGCGGTCTTTGAGAGCTGGCAGCCCAGGCTGGAGCTCTTGGGCCGCTTGGTGGGTCCCAAGGACCTGCAGGTGAACCTGGGACGCTCCGAGGGTGGTCTGCGCGGCCACACCATGCTGCTTCCGCCCTTCATCGACCTGGGGCCAGACCCACAAGTCAACGGGGCGCTGTACCTGCTGCGAGGGGTGCTCGGTGCGCGCTTGGCTGGGCAGGATCTAGCGCGAAGTGGACAGCCCTGGACCGATGCCTGGGCCATGTTGGACGCGGTCGCCTCTGTTCTGCCGGAGCTCTTTGATGAGCTGCCAAGGCTGGAGGAGGTGTGGCAAGAAGCTGGCGCCCTGGTCTTGGCGGCTAGGCCCGAGGTGACCTCGGAGGCGGCACGCTGCTTTGAGACGGCTGTGGCGGAGCTGCTCTCCAAGGGCACGGTCAGTGACTGCCCCAGGCTCCAAGATGCTTCTCGACCCCCTGCCGTGCTGCTCTGGGGGCGTCTGATGGCAGACGTTAAAGCACCGGCCGGGCCTCAGGAGGCAGCGGAGGATGAGGCGGGGAGCAAGGAAGGGCAGCGCCCTGAGAGCGAGGCCGAGATGCCGCAGGCGGTAGAGGACCTGGTGCTCATCAACCTGGACCAGAAAAAGGCCCTGGAGCTGCCCACCCATGTCTTTGAGAAGGTCGAGACCGCAGAGGCCTTCAACGGGACGCTTCGTCAACTCGACGGAGAGGATGACCTGGATGACCAGCTCGAGGCGCTGGAGGAGGTTCAGCTCGGCCACTTGGTGCGCGGTGGACCCGAGGCACAGGCGATGCTGCGGGCCGAGGTCGGACTGGAGGTCGACGTGCCGGATGTGGGCCGGGTCCTGCCAGGTGAGAAGGGCCTGCCCTATGACGAGTGGGACGGGCGCAAGGGCGTGTGGCGGCGGGGCTGGTGCACGGTCTACCCCACAGCCGTTCAGGCGCACTCCACCACGCCTTGGGTGGACGAGGCGTTGCTTCGCCACCGACGGCTGGTAGATGAAACGGAGCGCACGATGCGTGTGGTTCGCTCTCGACCCAGAGTGCAGCCACGGCAACTGCAAGGGGAAGAGGTGGACGTGGATGCCTGGGTGAATGCTTGGGGCGACCGACACGCAACGGGGGAGGGGTCCAGGCGTCTGTACCGGGCCAAGCGTCCGGCGGAACGCGAGGTGGCCACCTTGGTGTTGATGGATCTCTCCCTCTCAGCAGACTCTTGGGTCTCTGGGCTGAGAGTCTTGGATGTGTGCCGGGAGGCGGTCCTTGTCCTAGGCGAGGTCAGTGAGCGCCTGGGGGACCCCCTGGCCATCATGGGTTTTGCCTCCAACACCCGAAACCACGTGCGCACCTTCGACGTGAAGGACTGGAATGAGCCGTGGTCTCTGGCCAAGCGCCGCTTGGAAGGCTTGCGGCCCCAGGGCTACACGCGCATCGGGCCAGCTCTGCGTCACTCAGGAGTAGTCCTGGACCGAACGGGGGCCCAGCGCCGCCAGTTGCTCATCCTCACCGACGGCAAACCCACAGACTACGACCGCTACGAGGGCCGCTACGGCCTGGCCGATGTGCGGCGTGCCATGCGGGACCTGCGTGAAGATGGGGTGTTGGTGCATGCCCTGGCCATTGACCGCAAGGCCCAAGCTGGACTGAGCGCGATGTGTGGTCCGGGCGGCTGGGATCTGATGCCGGACCCCAGCAAGCTGCCTGCGGCGATGGGGCGCTTGTTGGCGCGAAGGGCAGGGCGGGCCTAGAATCCTGTCCTCAGAAAGCTGACCTGTGCCACCAACCCGTCTCTCCCTACTCCTGCCCTTGGCGAGCCTCAGCGCGATGCTGGGGGTGCTCGTCGGCTCAATGCTGCGCTGGCAGCTCGCCGGGTGGCCCTTGCCCCTTGGGGAGTTCACCCTCTGGCGCTCCGCCCACAGCCACCTCGGCTACTACGGACTGCTCTTCCCTTTGATGTGGGCGGCTTGGCACCAGCTCGGCCAAGCCAAACCGGGGCGGGTGCTGCTCGCGGCCTACACCCTCGCAGTCGGGGCCAGCTTCGTAGGCTTTGCCAGGGAGGGCTACGGTTTGACGGCCATCGTGGCCTCGACGGTGGTGCTGATTGTGTGGCTGGTCTCGGCCTGGCAGGTGCGAAGGGGGAGGGGGTGGCTTGCCAGCGTGGGAGCCGCCATCCTCCTGGGCGCCGTGTGCATCCCACCGGTCGCCGTGCTCACCTCTCGGAATCCGGCCCTGGCGCAAGCTCTGGTCCAGGGCTTCCTCTCCGTTTTGCTGCTCGGTGCAGTCTTGCCTTCGGCCTTTGAGCTCACCGGCATGCGCCATCCACGACCTTGGCTCTGGTTCTTGGGGGCTGGGCTCTCCGGTGCCTTTCTGGGCCCAATTCCACACCCACTGATGGGCGTGGGACCGGTGCTGCTGGCATGGCTGCTCTCCGTCTCCGCTTGGCGCACGCCTTCGGGGTGGGCGCGCCGTGCCGCTTGGCTGGCCATCGCGGTGGCGCTCTTGCTGCTGGGGCTGGGGCTGCTGCCCGCGACCCGTGCGGTGATGATTGGTGGCTTTCACTTCTTGGTGCTCGGCCCAGTTCTATGGAGCCTGAGCGTTGGGAGCTGGCCCAGTGCGCCTCCCCGGTGGTTCGAGCCGCTCTACTTGGCAATCATGGCCACGATGGGGGGCAGTGTCGTACTTCAGCATTGGCTTCCAGACCCGAGACTGGCGGTGGTAGCGGCCTATTCGAGCAGCTTGGCCGCGGCTGTGGTGGCCCTTGGAGGGGCCTGGATGGCCGTTTTGTGGTTGTCTGGGCGAAATGGCCCGCCCCGGGTGGGTCTTTAGGCCCAGTCAAGATCTGAGCGCCGCTAATGGTGCGGTTTTCGGGTTGGCACGAATCCTGCTTTGGATGTGGATCTGCCCCTTTGTCCAGGTGCTGCAGGTCTTCTGCGCACTCTCAAATACCGGACAAATCTATCCATAAATCGGAGATTGGATGTCGCCCCTCTTCCTGCTCCTGTTGGCATGTTCAACGGACTTTGAGCATCCAGAGCGCGCCTTTGCCGAGGCGCCCGCAAGCGATGCGCCCCTCCACCCCGTGACCATCCACGCGCCGCCGACCCTTGGTGCGGTGGACGCGGTGGGCACGGACATTCACGGCACGCCCTTGGCGGTCTCTTGTGACACCTGCCATGGCGGCAGCGACCCCTTGGCGGCGGCGAACGCCAACCCTGAAGAGATGCACGGGGATCTGGTGTTGAACCATGGCCCCATCTCCTGTGAGAGCTGTCACTCCAAGGACCGCTTGGGTCTGCATCTGGCAGACGGAACGGAGCTTGAGTTCGGGGATGCGATGCAGCTCTGTGGTCAGTGTCACGGCCCCCAAAAGCGGGACTACGACAAGGGCAGCCACGGCGGCATGACCGGGTATTGGGACCTTCGCCAAGGCCCCCGGGAGAGAAACCACTGCTTGGACTGTCACGGTGCGCATGCACCTCAGATCAAGCCTGTAAAGCCTGCTGCGCCCCCCATTGACCGGGGACGCGTGCAGGGAGAGGAGCACTGATGGAGTCATCGACCCGCCGCACCGCATTGAAGGCCTTGGGGGCCACGCTTGGGGCTGCTGCCTTTGCCCGGGCGCTCGCTCCCATCGCCTCAGCCTCGGAAGACCTGAGCATGGCTGAGGTGCTTCAGCGCCACTACAAGCAGCTCTCGCCAGATGAGATGAAGGCCGTGCTCCAGCGCTTGGAGGACGAGACTTGGGAGCAGTACGGCGCCGTTGTCGACATTGACGATACGCGGCCTCTACCCGACACGGCCTTTGGCTACGCCCTGAACCTCTCGGTCTGCATCGGCTGCCGCAAGTGCGCCGAGGCCTGTCATGTGGAGAACAACCACGACCGGCCCAGCAACCAGTCCTACATTCGGGTGCTGGAGATCGACAACGGCACGGTGGACTTGGCCTTCTCGACCAACGACTACGACCACGCCGTTCCGCAGAAGCAGAAGTACTACATGCCGGTGCAGTGTCACCAGTGCGACAACCCACCCTGTGTGGATGTTTGCCCGGTCGAGGCCACCTGGAAGGAGTCCGACGGCATTGTGGTCATCGACTACAACTGGTGCATCGGCTGCCGCTACTGCGAGGCTGCTTGCCCCTACCACGCTCGCCGCTTCAACTGGACAAAGCCGGAGATTCCCGCAGAGGAGATCAACCCGGACCAGTCCTACTTGAGCAACCGCATCCGGCCTCAGGGCGTGATGGAGAAGTGCACCTTCTGCCTGCATCGCACCCGCAAGGGAAAGATGCCCGCTTGCCTGGAGGCCTGCCCAACGGGCTCTCGCGTCTTCGGCAACATGCTGGACCCCAACTCTGAGATCCGCTGGGTCCTGGAGAACAAGCGGGTCTTCATCTTGAAGGAGGACCTGGGCACCCAGCCTAGATTCTTCTACTTCTTCGACGAGTAGGAACTGAGATGAAACACATCCAATCCTATCCAGCCTTCCTTCGCAAGGCTGTAGGCGTGTCCACCGACGGCAACAAGTACTTCTATGCCTGGATGGTCGCGCTCACCGCGCTGATGCTCGTGGGCGTGAACGCCTGGGCGCATCAGGTCGCCGATGGCATGGGCCTGACGGCCATGAATGACCACGTCTCTTGGGGCCTGTACATCGCCAACTTCGCGTTCTGCGTCGGGCTGGCAGCAGGCGCCGTGATGATGGTCATTCCCGCCTATCTCTACAAGAACAAGGCCATGCACGACGTGGTCATTGTCGGAGAGATCTTGGCCGTCGCGGCCATCGTCATGGCCCTCTGTTTCGTCATGGCAGACCTGGGTCGCATCGACCGTGCCTGGCACATGATTCCCGGTCTGGGCCGCTTCAACTGGCCGATGTCCATGTTGACTTGGGACGTGGTGGTTCTCAGCGGCTACCTGCTCATCAACCTGCACATCACCGGCTACCTGCTCTACACCCGCTTTTTGGGCAAGACCCCAGACAATCGTTGGTACCTGCCTTTTGTGCTGCTCAGCATCGTATGGGCCGTGTCCATCCATGCAGTGACGGCCTTTCTCTTCAGCGGGCTGGGTGGACGACCCTTTTGGAACACGGCGCTGCTGGCGCCACGCTTCATCGTCTCGGCCTTTGTCTCAGGGCCAGCCTTCATCATCTTGGCGTTGCAGCTCATTCGGCGCTTTGGAAAGGTGGATATTGGCGACGCGGCCATCCTGACCCTGGTCAAGATTCTTCGGGTCACCATCTTCATCAACCTGTTCTTGGTCGTCGCCGAGGTCTTCACGGAGTTCTACACGGGAGGCGCCCACACCGCGTCCGCCCGCTATCTCTTCATTGGACTGCATGGTCACAACGCCCTGGTCCCTTGGATCTGGACGGCCATCGTTCTCAATGTTGGCGCTGCTGGGCTGCTGCTTTGGCGCCGCCCGGGCAAGACCCTGGCGCACATCGATGTGGCCTGCGTGATGACCTTCGTGGCCATCTGGATTGAGAAGGGCATGGGCCTTGTGGTCCCTGGCTTTGTACCCAGCACCCTCCACGAGATTGTCGAGTACGTGCCCAACGAGCTGGAGTGGCGAGTCATGGCCGGTATCTGGGCTCTGGGCCTGATGGTCTTTACCCTGGGCATCAAGATTGCCATTGAGGTCTTTGCAGGCCGAATGCGCGCTCCCGGTGCACCTCCAATGGACGCTCCAGAAGCTGCTCAAATCGAAGGAGAGGTGGCCTGATGCCTGTACTTTCAGCCGTACTGACGCTGCCTGATGCGGAGGCGACCTTGGCTGCCCTCGCTGACAAGCCCGAGGTCACCTTGGGGCCTCCCAATGGGGTCCGCTACCCCGTGGTGCTCAGCACCGAGACCCGGCAGGCCGACAAGACGCTTTGGAACTGGGTTCAGGCCCTTCCAGGGGTCGTCCACGTCGAACTTGTTTTTGTCGATTTCTCAGACCTGCACGCCCAGGAGGGAACATGAAGCCCGACCGCCGCAAATTCATTCAGATCAGCGCCATGGCCGCCGCTACGGCTGCCGCAGGCCATGCTCTCCCTGCCAACGCCAACAGCGAAGAGATGCGAGGACGCGCCGGGGGCGGCGTGAAATGGGACAAGGCTCCTTGCCGCTTCTGTGGCACGGGCTGCCATGTGCAGGTCGGTGTTCAGGGCGGAAAGGTCGTGGCCATCGCCGGAGATGAGCACGCCGAGGTCAACAAGGGCCTGCTCTGCGTCAAGGGCTACCACGTAGGGCTTGCGCTCTATGGAGAGGACCGTCTGACGACGCCTCAGCTGCGGGTCAACGGCAAGCTGCAGTCCATCTCTTGGGAGAGAGCCATCCAGGTCATCGCGGACCGCGTTGAGCTGGACCCTGCAGGATTCGGAATCTACGGCAGCGGCCAGTGGACCATTCCCGAGGGCTACATCTGCCAGAAGTTCATCAAGGGCGCCCTGGCCAACAACCACATCGACCCCAACGCCCGTCTCTGCATGGCGAGCGCCGTGACCGGTTTCTTGGCCACCTACGGCGTGGACGAGCCAGCTGGCTGCTACACCGACTTGGACAAGGCCGATGTGGTCATCATGTGGGGCAACAACCCTGCTGAGATGCACCCAGTGCTCTTCTCCCGCATTGTGGACCGCAGGAGTCGGGGAGAGGAGGTCACCCTCATTGACATCGGCACACGCCGCACCCGCACGACTGCACACTGCCAACACTACATGGAGTTCAGGCCCCAGACGGACCTGGCCATCGCCAACGGCATCGCGCATCTGTTGTTGAAGAACAACACCTACGACGCCGATTTCGTTGAGCGCTTCTGTAGCTTCCGCAAGGACACCGAGAAGCCCAGTCTCTTCGGCGAGGCCATGGAGTTTGCGGAGTACCGCAAGCACCTGGAGTCCTACACGCCCGAGTTCGTTGAGGAACTCTCCGGAGTTCCTGCGGCAGACATACGCATGCTCGCCGAGCTCTTTGGCCGCCGAGACATCAAGATCACCTCGCTCTGGTGCATGGGGGTGAACCAGCACACCCGTGGAACGGCGATGAACACGCTGATTCACGGTGTGCACCTGCTCTCGGGTCACTTTGGGACCCCGGGCGATGCCCCCACCAGCCTGACCGGCCAGCCTTCGGCTTGTGGCACCGCGCGTGAGGTGGGCACCTTGGCCCACGCTCTGCCTGGCGGCCGCATCGTCAAGAAGGACGAGCACCGGGCCCAGACCGAAGAGATCTGGAACCTGCCCTCGGGCCGCATGAATGCCAAGCCTGGCTACCACACCATGGAGATGTTCAAGCGCTGGTGCGCGCCCAAAGAGGAAGGGGGAGACATCCACACCATCTGGGTGCAGGTGACCAACCCCGGCCAGACCATTCCGAACAGCCACCAGTTCATCGACCCAGGGGTCAAAGACCCCAACAAGTTCATGATCTGCTCGGATGTCTACCCGACGGCGACCACCGACATCGCCGACTTGGTGCTGCCCAGTGCCATGTGGGTGGAGAAGAACGGCATGTTCGGCAACTCCGAGCGCCGCACCCAGCAGTGGTTCCGCATGGTCAAGCCTCCTGGAGATGCCCGTGATGACGTCTGGCAGGTCCTGGCGGTCGCCCGTGAGCTCTACGAGCGCGGGAATGGGTCCTTCAAGGACAAGGACGGCAACTTCCTCTTCGCCATCCAGGACGAGAAGGGCGTGGACGTCCCGGCCTGGAAGTGGGAGCGCTTCTACACGGTCAACGTGGACAAGGTGCTCTTCGAGGAGTACCGAAAGTTCAGCTTGCTCAAGCACAAAGACCTGGCTCCTTACGAGGAGTACGTCAAGTCTCGCGGTCTGCGCTGGCCAGTGGTCAAGCAGCCCGATGGGAGCTGGCGTGAGACCCGCTTCCGCTTCTCCGAGTTCGATGACCCCTATGTCACCAAGGGCGCGGAGATCGAGTTCTATCACTCGACCTCAAAGGACAACAAAGCGCAGATCTGGTGGCGTCCCTTCGAGGATGCCCCCGAGATTCCGGACGCTGAGTACCCCTTGTGGCTCTGCACTGGCCGGGTGATTGAGCACTGGCACACCGGCACCATGACCCGCCGCATTCCACAGCTGCGGGACGCAATGCCCCAGGCCTATGTGGAGATGCATCGAGAGGATGCCGCTGAGCTGGGTGTCGCCAACGGTGAGCTGGTTCGCTTGGAGACCCGTCGCGGTGCCTTGGAGATCAACGTCTGGATCGATGGACGTGGCAAGCCTCCTCGAGGCTCGGTCTTCGTGCCTTTCTTCGACGAGCGCTTGCTCATCAACAAGCTCACCCTGGACGCCTACGACCCCATCTCCAAGCAACCCGACTACAAAAAGTGCGCAGTGCGTGTCGTGCGCCTGCCGGGGAGCTGAGCCATGTCTGAGAACGCTGAACGAGGGGCCCTGCATGTTGGGCTGGCCCTGGTCGCCGGCCTGGCGGTCATCGGCTTCTTTGTCGGAACGGGGAGTCCTCCAGAGGGAGAGTCTCCGCTTCGTCAGCCTGGAGTTGAGAACTTGGAGGGAGCGCCTCCGGCGAAGTCCTACAAGGAGCTCAGGTCTGCCCCGCCCGCAACCGGGACGGATTGGACCGCCAACTTGGCCCTGCTCTCCTCAAGCGAGGCCAGCGGAGCCACGAAAGAGCAAGTCTTGGCTGAGCGGGCTTCCCGCCGGGCCTATGACGGCGCGCCGCCCACCATTCCCCATCCTGTGCGTCAACAAGCCGCGAACGAGTGCATGTCCTGTCACCAAGACGGACTGCGTGCTCGTGGCCGTTTGGGAACTCCGCTTCCCCACGACAGCTACACCAGCTGCACCCAGTGCCATGTGGTCTCGGAGAGCCCTGCTCCCGGAGTCGCCCTGGCGCCGGACGCGACCTTCGCTGAGAACAGCTTTGTAGGCATCAGCTCACCCACGGAGGGGCCAAGGGCTTGGTCCATCGCACCCCCTCAGATGCCGCACCACACGCAGATGCGCGGTGAGTGCATGTCGTGTCACGGCCCGATGGGCAATGACCCCTTGCAGAGCAGTCACCCCGACCGCCAGTCTTGTGAGCAGTGCCACGCTGCCAGCGCCGAGACGGACCTTCGTCCAGGCTTGGAGACGCCCCCATGGCAGACCCCTTGAGCCGTCGCGCCCTGCTCAGTGGCTCCTTTTTGAAGGAGCTCACTAGCCCGAGCGCGAAAGAGCCTTCCCTTGCGGCCGAGCCGAATGCGGCCCGAAGCAAAGCGCCGGTGCACCTCGCCACTGAGCCACCCCTGGCTGAAGTCCATGTCTATGGCACCGCTCGCCCAGCCCCTAGCTTGAGTGTGGAGGCGAGCGATGGCGAGTCCCCGCCGCCATGGAGTCGCCGTGAGTGATGAAGCAGAGAGCATCGGCAGCGGTGTGGATGACGAAGAGATCAAGCTCGCCGAGCTGCACCAGGGCCACATGGACCCCATGGGTGTTGAGTCTCTCTTCCGCGATTTAGAGGCTTGCACCGAGATCGTTGAGATCTCGATCAAGGGTGGTGCGCTCCACCGTGCCAAAGCCACACCTTCCCTGGAACAGGCTCGAAATGGTCTCTTGGGTGGGCGCGTTCGCGGGGTTCAGATCCGCTACATATTTGAAGGGCAGGAGTGGTGGGACACGCTGATAGCCCAGCCTCCTGGCGCCCGTTTGGTGCGCATGAAGGCCCCTGTTTTTCCGGCCTGATCTAGGTCAGTCAACCCATCTCCATGTCTCGTTTTGGCTCTCTAAAGACGCTAAATGGACAAAGAACTCTATTAAGTAGGAGCCTCCCGTGCTGTCTGCCCTGCTCGCCCTCAGCCTGCCCTCAATGGCCGCTGATCCTCCCGCCGCTCCAGCTCAAGCCCCCGCGGCCACGACCGCCGCTGCCCCCACACCTTCTCCCGACAAGGCCAAGGTTGAAGTCGGTGGCAAGTACGCCCTCTGGGCGCTGAACCAGCACAACTTCATGCTGGGAGCGGACCATCCGCTAAACGATGCGGACTACGTCGTTCAGATGCTCCGCGTCAACGGCAAGGCCTCCAAGGAGAACTACGGCGTCGTGGTGCGCGCTGACTTGGCCCAGGGCTGGTGGGGGGTGGACAACAGCCCCGATGTGACTCAGACCTCCGGCACGGATGCCGATGGCAATGTCACCAACAACACCGCCTGGAACCCCTACAAGCTCTTCGGCAACAAGGACACCAACTACGGAATGCACGTGGACCAGGCCTATGCCTACGTCTTGGTGCCAGGTGTCTCTTTCCCCATCGAGGTTCGGGTCGGTCGCCAGTACTACAAGGTCGGACACAAGCTTGTCCTGGACCAAGATGGTGATGGCGTTCAAGTCCTCATCAAGCCCACCAAGACCTTTGGTGTGGATCTGTCCTGGGCCAAGCTCTCTGAGGGAACGGGTTCCGTTCGCGCACCGACCGGTGCCCTGATGAACGATGACGGCGCCCGCGGAGACGCTGACCTCTTTTCCGGAACGCTTCGCTATGCGCCCAACAAGAAGGTCACTGCCGAGTTCTACGGCATCTACTACCAAGACAAGAGCGGTGACAACCTGGAGACCTACGCGCCCAACGGCGTGGGCTACCTGGAGGCGCGCTTCCGGCCCAACCTCTCCATGGTCAGTGTTTTTGGTCTGAGCTCAGACGCCAAGCTGCCCGTGGCTGGCGGTCTCAAGCTTCAAGCTGAAGGCGCCTACCTCATTGGTCGGGACGACGTGAACAACGCCGACCATGCTGGCGGACTCTTGGACGTCAACAACGGAGAGCTCAGTGGGTGGACGGCCTTCTTGGCCGCCGACCAGAGCTTGATGGGCGCGCCGCTTACTCTGGGGGCCAGCTTCGGCATCGGTTCCGGAGACGACGATGTCACCGGTGGAAAGGGCAACATCAACAAGGTGATGACCCAGGGTTTCTTCCCCTTCACCAACGTGTGGGAAGACTCGGTCATGCCCGATGTCGAGGGCATCTCGCCACAGGGCTTGGGCTCGCCAGTGAGCCGCGGCTACCGTGAGTTTGAGAACACCATGGCCGTGCAGGTTCGCCTCGCGCTCAAGCCGCACGACCGGGTCAAGGTGGTCGCTAGCTACAGCTACTTCCGCGCCATGAACGGCGTGCCCGGCTTTGACGAGACCGGTGCGCCACTGCCCAGCGGTGCTGTGGACTTGGGCCAAGAGCTCGACGTGAACCTCTTCGTGAACGTCTACAAAGGCTTTGACTACGCCTGCCTCTTCGGCGTGTTCATGCCGGGTCAGGCTGCGGGCAACTTGATGCTTGGAAACGGCAGCAACCTGGCGCCCGCTTGGGAAGTCAAGCAAGTCGTCACGGCCAAGTTCTAAGGCATGAAGTTCCCCGGCCAGCGCGCGCTGCGCATTGCTCTCCGCACTGCGCACATCGCGGCCATCGGGTGGCTGCTCGGTGCAGCCATCTATCAAGGTCCATCCGAGGGGCCTGTGCTGGCCACGATGCTCAGCGGTGGCGCCATGGTGGTTGAAGCGCTGGTGCGCCACGGCAGTGATTGGCTGCGCTTTGTAGGGAGCTGGGTGGTGCTGGCCAAGCTTGGGCTGCTGATCTTTGCGCTCTGGTCTGGCATGCCCCTCTGGCCCCTGCTGCTGGCATTGGTCCTGGGAAGCGTCATCTCCCATGCCCCTGGGCGGCTACGACAGCACGCTCTCTGGGGCGAAAACGGTTCCTGTGCCGGAGGCGTCCGTGAGCGAGAGTCCTAAGTCCAGCGTGCTCGCAGGAGACCCCTGGCGTCTCTTCTTCCCCTTGGGCTTTCTCGCCGGCTTGCTCGCTCTCTTGCTCTGGGTGACGAGCTTGGCGGGACAGGCCAGCTTGGCTCCTCAGAGCCATGGCGCTGTGATGATCTGGGGCTTCTGTGGCTCGGTCATTCTCGGCTTCTTCCTGACCGCATTCCCTAGGCAGAATCAAGCGGGCCGTCCGCCGCTGGCGCTCATCCTGGGCGCTGCACTCGGACAGCTGAGCTTCATCGTGTTGGGTCTGCTCGGCCAAGCCTCGTTTTGGTGGGTTGGAGCGGCGACTTGGGCCTTGGTGTGGGGCTATGGAGTGGCCGTCGCCGTACCGAGTCTGGGGCGGAAGTGGGAGTCCACGACGGCCGCCATTCCGCTGGCCCTCACCGCCGGGCTGCTTGCTCTAATTCTGGGCAGCACGCATCCAGGCATGGCTGCTGAGATTGGGGTGCACGGCTTTCTGCTTCTGCTTGCCCTGGCCTTGTTGGACCGCATGCTTCCTTTCTTCTCCAGAAAGCGCATCCCCGAGTACTCGGGAAAACGCCTGGACGGCTTCTTGCCGCTCTTGGCGCCGCTCCTTCTCCTGCGTCCAGTCTGGTTGCTGGATCCCGTGTTTCGCTGGGTCGCCGGTCTCGGCTGCGGTGTGTTGATACTGCGCCAGATGTGGGGATGGCGCACAGACCAGGGCCTGCGTGAGCCGCTGGTTGCCGTGCTTCATCTGGGCGCTCTGTGGATTGCTGCAGGCTTCTTCTTGGATGCCTTTGGTCTGGACGCAAGGCACCTCTGGACCATCGGCGGAATGGGCACCTTGGTCATTGGTTTTGCCGTTCGGGTCACGCGAGGCCACACCGGTCTACCGCTCAAGCTGGGCTGGACGGGTGCGCTGGCAGTGCTCCTGGTTCAAGGCGCTGCCTTCTCTAGGGTTCTAGGCGAAGGTCACTGGCACTTGTTGGCGGGCGTCCTGATGGCCGGTGCTTGTTTGGTCTGGATCGTGGCACTGGGCATGCGCTGTTTCCGGGTGTCTTGACCTTCTTCGTGGCGTCGATTTCAAGCTTCATCGAGAGCAATCCTTAGGCTTGAACTCTGAGGTCAGCACTAGAAAACGATGGCCTGAACGCTCTCTCGGGGCTGACTCATGCCTGGCACGATGGGGACTCTCCAGCGGGGGGTGTTCAGGGGCCTCCAGCTCCACTGGGTCAGCAAGCGGGAGAGCACCAACAGGGCCACCGCCTCTGGGAGTTGTTCTGCGGGACCGCGGGTGCCAAAGCCCTCGTCAAAGAGCCCTTGGCCTTGGGCTCCAGTCAGTGGGAGCTCAGCCTGCGGCCGAAAGATCTGGGCCCCTGGGGGGCGGTTGCACAGGCTGAGGCTGGCACCCACAAGGGCGCCCATTGGAATGGCCATGCCGTCCAGAACGAGGTCAGCTTGGCTCTGCCGCCAGAGGCCGCCGCCTCCGTGCAAGCGAATGGCCTCGCGCAGGCAGAGATGGAGCAGGGGCAGGCCCCGAAGCGCTTCGAGGCTCTGGGGGAGCGCCTCTGCTTCGGACTGTATGGCTCTGAGCATCTCCGGCTGGGTTGTCTCCAACAGCGTTGCGAGCACGGAGAGGGAGGCGTTTCGCTGGGCAGCGAGCAGGACTCTGAGGCTGTCCATCCCCACCAGCTCAGTCAATGCCTCTCGAGCCGCCATGCGACGGCGCGCGGCCGCGGTCTCCACCGGGAGCAGGGCCCCAAAGGCTGTGAAGTCCTCGCTCAGGTCGGTGAGCAGGGAGACCATCTCGGAGAGCAAGGCGGTGTTTGCGGGGGCCGCGCAGAGTGGGAGCAGAGCTGCGGTGACCGTTTCACGGGCCAGTTTGAGCACATCGATGGGGGACTGCGCGGGTAGGCGCTCGGCCAGCAGCTTGTCCACCGCCTCGAAGCAGGCCCTCGGGAGGGTCTCGATGGAGAGCACCGGAGCCTGGCTGACGAGCTCAGCGCCCAGCAGGCGTCCGGTCAAGGTGCACCAAGCCGCTGGACCATCCAACTCTGGCGTGGCCAGCACCGTGGCGAGCAGTTCGGGTTTGGCGACGGGGTCCACAAAGACAAAGTCCACCCCCATCAAGTGCGCCCCGAACACAGGCCCAAGCCGCGCGTGGCCGCGCTGCTGGAAGCCCGCGGGGTCACGGCTCAAGCTGAAGTTGCCCAGCCAGGGAATCAACCTGGGCATGCAGGGAAGGGGCTCTGCCAAGGGGAGGGGGGCCAGAGTTGTTGTCTCTGCGCCTGCTAGAGGGAGCGTTGGCAGCACATCGGCCAGGATTCCTGGCACCGCTTTGCGCATACAGCCCCCGCAGACCGTCCCGCAGCCTGTGGTCTGGCGCAGTGCTTCTGCACTTCGGGCACCGGACTGGATGGCGGTCTCCAGCGCAGCGCGCTC
Organism: uncultured Pseudomonadota bacterium; assembly: GCA_913060515.1. Classification (GTDB taxonomy): domain Bacteria; phylum Myxococcota_A; class UBA796; order UBA796; family CAJQPC01; genus CAJQPC01. The sequence goes on from CAJXRZ010000017.1 coordinate 28,886, forward strand.
CAGGTTCAGGCAGCGGCAGATCAGGGCCCCAGGGGCAGAGAGGGAAGCTGAGCGAGCGGCCTTGCGGAGGGTGCGGCGCTGCGGCACCGAGAGCGGGACGCCGTCCAGCGCCAGGGTCTGGAGCCCAGCCACATCTTCGTATCGGCCACTGTCTTCCAGGCCTACGACGCGGTGTTCAGCGTCCAGAGACACAGTGGTGCCGGCGGCCAGGGTCAGGACTTTGGCGACCTGAGAATCGGTGAGCGCGAAGCGGTATCGGCCTGAAGGGGCACGCAAGGCGCGCAGCTCACGGCCGTCGTCCAGTGCGTAGACGCTCTCGATGCAGGTCTCCTGATCCGCCAAGACGCTGCGTTGGTGCACGGTGCCGCTGCTGGGGAGCGTGTAGCTTCGGAGCAAGGAGGCCAGAAAGGCCTCCAGCTCCGGGTGCTCTTCGTGCAGCGCCTGTGCTTGGTCGAGCGCCACGAAGGCCGTGGTCAGGCCGTGTCGGGCGACAACGGAGGCTGCCCGTGGCCCGTCCCTTAGGGTCGCCTTCTCTCCGAACACGGAGCCTGGGTACACGGTGCAGAGGTGCACCGGTTCACCGGTGCGGTCGGTCACCACCTCGGCGCGGCCCGAGAGCACCAAGTGCAGCCCGTCGGCGGCATCGCCTTCCTCGAAGAGCACCTCGCCCTCCGAGAAGGAGCGCCGCTCGCTGGCGTCCAGGAGCCGCTTGAGGGGGCCAGCGCTTCGGCTCAGGCGCTCCTCGGTCCGGGCCAGTGAGCCAGCCTCGATGCGTTGCTTTCGAGCACTCTGGCGGGCCAACTTGGAGAACAGGTCCGCCTCCACCCGGAGCAGTCGGGCCAACTCTGGGGCCCCAGCCTGCGCGTTTCGTTTTCCGGGGCTGTCCGCGAGCAGGGCTTGCTCTCCCACCAGAGCGCCTGGTCCGCTCCGGCCCAGCAAGGCCCCATTCCCAGCTCGGATCTCCAGCTCACCCTCCAAGACAACGTAGGCGGCATCTGCCTGGGCACCCGTCTCGAAGAGCAGGGCGCCAGCGGCTAGGTCCACCACCTCCAGTGTACGGGCCAACTCAGCGAGCTCCAGGGTGCTGCAGTCCAGACCCAGAGGGCTCCTCCTCAGAGCGGCGACAATCGATGTTCCCATGTTTTGCCCTAGCGTTTGATGAGTTCTGGCTGAGCGGCGGCCTGCTCGCGAGAGAGGCGCTTCGGTGCCGGCAATCCCCAAACGGCTCGGAGGGCGCCTCGCACGCCCCAGAGCATTCCGCTGTCCGCCTCGGGCACGCAGTCAGGAATCACCCAAGCCACAATCCATGGACAGAAGCGCTGCCAGTAGATGGCCATGATCTCCACGCCCCCGATGCGGACCTCGCGCTTTCGGCCTCGAAGGGCAGGCAGCACTTGAAGGGCCACCTCTTCTGCCGTCAGGCCCCCTGAGACCTGTGGGTCAGGCCGACCAATGGGGATGCCCTCGCCATCGAGGGCCTTCTTGCTGATGTCGGTGGACACAAAACCCGGGCACACCATGGTCACGTGTACGCCCGACCCGCCAAGCTCCGCCCTTAGGGTGTTGGACCAGGCCCGCAACGCGTGCTTGGAGGCCGAGTAGTAGGCCCGTTCTGGCGCAGCGACGTAGGCCGCCACAGAGGTCATGTTCACGATGTGGCCCTGCCCTTTGGAGAGCATGGCGGGCAACACGGCGGCGGTGAGCGCGGTCGCGCCGAAGAAGTTCACTTCCATCAGGCGGCGGGCGGTCTCCTGCTTGGTGTGCTGGGTCTCTGAGCGTTGGCTGACGCCTGCGTTGTTCACCAGAACATCCACCCGTCCACGCCAGGCGAGGGCCTGTTCCGCTGCGGGCCCAATGGCGCTCTGGTCGGTCAAGTCCAAGGGCAGGACCATCGCCTCATTGGGCAGGCTGGCGGCGACGCTCTCCAGTGCTTGTCGGCGGCGAGCGCTCAAGATGACGAAGGCCCCGGCCATGGAGAAGGCTCGGGCCATGGCTGCGCCGATGCCGGAGGAAGCGCCTGTGATCCAGACGACCTGTTGATGGAATTGCGGGTGCACGTGGGCCGCTCCTGGAGAGGGGGGGTGGGGACAGGCGAGCGCGCCGCATCCACCTCCTTCACGTCAAGCGCCGGCAGAACCCGTCTCCGGTGGGCAAGAAAAGTTGAGATTGGGGGCCAGAGGGGCTCCAGGAAAAAGAATGCGGTGCCCTGACAGGATTCCCTTTCGCTTTGCGTGAGTAGAGGAGAACCCCCCGCAATGCAGTCTCCCCAAGGGGGGCCGCACACGGAGCCCCAGTTGGAAGAGATTCTCGGCATCCTTGGCTCGAACTACGCCGGCGCCGCTGGCCGCTCGGTCTTTCGCTACCTCATCATCTGTGGCGGCGCCTTTGCTGTGTTCTGGGTGTTCCTGCATGAGCGTCTGGAACATCGAAAAATCCAGGAAGGCCAGCCTCCCCGGAAGATGAACCTGAAGGAGGCGCGAGACTCGATCTACGCAACTCTGGTCATCGCGGTGGTCACGGCGGTGTCTCTCTGGCTCAATGAGTTGGGCCACCTGCAACTCTACATGGACCCCATGGAATACGGCGCCCCCTGGCTGGTCGTTTCCTTGGTTCTCCTTGTCTTTGGCTTTGACACTTACTTCTATTGGACCCACCGCCTCATGCACCATGTGGCGCTCTACAACTGGACCCACGAGAAGCACCACGAGTACACAGACCCTTCCCCTCTGGCGGCGTACAGCTTCACGGCCTGGGAAGCGTTGACCTACGCCTTGTTTGGTCCGATGGTTCTGTTGGTTCTGCCTGTGAACTTTTACGTGCTGCTCATCGCTGGCTCCTGGTTCACCCTGGCCTCCACCCTGGTGCACCTGGGCTATGAACTCGCCCCAAGTTGGTGGGGAAAGAGCAGGTTGACACGATGGATCGGCACGTCGACGATGCACAACATGCACCACGAGTACATCCACTACAACTTCGCCTTGTACTTCACCTTCTGGGACCGCTGGATGGGCACGATGCACCCGGACTACGACGAAGTGCTTGAAGAGCTGACTGCCCAGCCCCTCTTTCAGCGCGCCAAGGCGCCATCGAAGGCGGCCTAAAATGAGCCTTCCTACGCTGTTGCTGCGCGTTCGCGTCTTTGCCTACCACGGCGCCCGCTTGCTCTTTCTAAAGTGGCCCGACTACACCTTCGACGACCTGGCGGCGATGCAAGACACTCTGGATGGCCCCGCTTTCCAGAGAGCCGCCCAAAAATTGGCCCAAGAGCCAGAGGGCCGCAGGCTGCTTGAGCAGCGCCCCAACCTGGGCATCGACACGGTCGACTGGCAGACCCTGAGCATGCTCCCCCTCGACACCCTGGGCTACAACGTGTGGCACCACTTCTACAGCAATGGGCTGCTCAAGCACGTGGTCTTGGGCCCGCCCAAGATGCAGTGGGGGGAGGAAGCGGAGTTTGCCAAGGCCCGCTACCGGGCCACCCATGACCTGCGGCACGTGATGTTGGGGCTCGGCGTGGAGGGCTACGAGGAGGTGGTGCTGCAGACCTTCCAGTGCGCTCAGCTCTACCAGAACCTCTCCGCGCTCATCGTTCTGTTGGGGGGCCTCAAGCACATTCTGATGGATGGCAGGTGGCGAGAGGTCTTCAGCCTGGCCCCCAAGGCCTGGCGTGTCGGCCGCCAAGCACGCTTCCTGCTGCACATGCCTGCCGAGGAGATGTGGACCCTGTCCCTGGAGCAGGTGCGTGCGGACTACGGCATCGTTCCTGTCGGGCGCCGCTATCCGGTGGCCGCACGCCATCCAGATGCAGGCCGCATCTATGATGTGGCGGCGTGATGCAGGGCGAGGAGCAGAGCGTGGCTGAGCAGGTCGTTTGTGGGCACAGCTTCGAGGTGGCCCGACCTGCAGATCCGTGGGACCCTGGGACATCGAGCCCGCCGAGCCATTCGCTGCGCAAGCGTCTGCTCTACCGCTGCGCATGGTTCGTCTTGCGCACCATCGACCGTGTTGTGCTTCGAACCCGGGTTCGGGGGATTGAGCAGGGAGACCCCGCTGGGCCCATGCTGCTCCTGTGCAACCACGTCAGCGTCTTTGACCCCTTCAGCGTGGCCATCCAGTTCTGGCGCCCGTGTCGCTTCATGGCCGCAACGAGCGTCTGCAACGTGCCGGTCCTGGGGGCCACGCTTCAGGCGCTTGGGGTCTTCCCCAAGATGAAGTTCGTCAAAGACCGCCAGAGCATGCAAATCCTCAACGACCACTACGAGGAGGGCTCCGTCGTGGCGCTGTTCCCGGAAGGGGTGCGTACCTGGACGGGCGAGCCCATGCCCGTGCAGCCCGGAATCGGTCGGCTCATTCAGCGCCTGGATGCACGGGTGATGTTTGCTCGCCTCAACACCGCCTACCTGTTGATGCCGCGCTGGGCCAAGTACCCGCGCTTTGTGCCCCTAGAGATCGACTACGAGGGACCCTTCCAGTACAGCGCGGACGCAACTGCTGAGCAGATTGCCCAAGACGTGGCCCAGCGGCTTCAGGTCACCCCAAAGCGCGACCGCTCACGCTGGGCCTGGGGTTTCCGCTTGGCGGAGGGGCTCCCGGAGCTCTTGTGGGCCTGCCCGCACTGCTTTGCCCAAGAGAGTCTGGAGGTGGTGGGCTGGCGTGGCCGCGACGTCGCTTGTTCGGCCTGCCGCGCGAAGTGGCGACTGGACATCGACCATGTGCTGCACCCCGAGCAGGGCGGCAGCACCCTCACTGTCCCGCAAGCCTATGGGCGCATCGAGGACCACTTTGGAAGCCCAGCTGTGCTCACGCCAAGGAGGCGCTTCGAGGGCATTGTCGCAACCGCCAAGCATGCACGCTTTCGACGTCTGGCGAACCAGGAGGTGGTGGCCGAAGGGCCCCTGCAGGTACACACCGACCACCTGCTCATCGGCGGACACAGGGTGGAACTCCGGAAGTTGCTGAGCGTGAGCGTAGACGTGGGCAGCCAGGTGATGCTGCGATGCGCCTCGGACACGCCGCGCGGAGACCTACACCGCCTGGAGGTGCCTGGGGAGTCCGCGTTGAAGTGGGGCACCTTGGTGAAGGCGTGGCGTGAGCGCAGTGCTGGAAGCTTGGGCGGGTAGGGCCGTCGCGGTGTCAGCCCAAGTCGTTGGCGAGGGCGTCGCGGTGGTCGGGATGGGCGATGCTGATGAGCGCCTCCGCCCGTCGCCGAAGGGAGCGTCCGAAGAGGTTCACAGCGCCGTACTCGGTCACCACCCAGTGAACGTCCGCACGGCTGGTGACGACCCCAGCACCCAGCGCCAGGGTGGACACGATTCGGCTGAGGGTTCCGCCTCGGGCAGTGGAGGGCATCGCGATGATGGGCACGCCGCCCTTGGAGCGCGCGGCCGCGCGGATGAAGTCCACCTGGCCGCCCACACCCGAGTAGATGCGGCGCCCGATGGAGTCGCTGTTGACTTGCCCCGTCAGGTCCACAGAGATGGCGCTGTTGATGGCGACGAGGTTGTCGTTGCTGGAGGCGACCAGCAGGTCGTTGGTGTGGTCGCAAGGGTGTGCTTCGACGACCGGGTTCTCGTGGCACCAGTCATAGAGCTCGCGTGTGCCCAGAACAAAGGTCGTCACGACCTTTCGGCGATGCCGGGTCTTGTGCCTACCGGTGATCAGTCCGGCCTGACAGGCCTGCATCACGCCGTTTGAGATCATCTCGCTGTGCACGCCCAGGTCCAGGCCGGGCTGCTCGCACAACAGGCCAATGACGGCGTCCGGTACGCCACCGATCCCGAGCTGCAGGGTGGCGCCGTGCGGCACCAGCGGAACGATGTGCTCTGCGATGCGTCGGTCGATGTCCGAGGGCGTGGGGCAGGCCAGCTCCGGCAGCTCCTCCTCGCCCTCCACGATGGCGTCCACCTCGTCCACGTGCAGGAAGGTGTTGCCGAGCACGCGCGGCATCCTTGGGTTGACCTGCACCACGATTCGCTCGGCCCGCTCCGCTGCGGCCAGTGACGCCATCACCTCGGTCCCCAGAGACATGAAGCCGTGGGCGTCGGGTGGAGAGACCATGAGCACTGCGCGGTGCAGAGGTCTCTCCATGGTCTTCAAGATTCGGGGGATCTCGGAGAGATGGCACGGCACGTAGTCGGCCAGGCCGCTGTTGACTTGCGCGCGGTCTGCGGGGCCAACAAACCAAGCGTGGTGACGTGCATTCGGGTTGTTGCGGGTCTCCAAGGGGTCCACGCCGAGCATCAAGACGTGGCCCACCGACATGTTCGGTGCTGCGTCTGCCCGACGACCCAGAGCTGCGGCGAGGATGCGTGGTGTGGCGGAGTTTCCACCGATGAAGATGTTCGCCCCAGGACCAATGTCGGCCACGGCTGCGTCCGCGCTCATCGTCTTGCTTCGGTACACATCGCGCCAAGTCACTGTCCGCCTCCAGGGCCTGCTCGGGCCGAGCATAGCCGCCAGGGCGAGAGAAATCCCCTGGGTCAGCCCCGCTGGAACGCGGTAGCATCGTCTCAACCAGCCCCGAGGCCCTCCGATGCATGCCCTGCTCTTCCTTCTGCTCGCCCCCGCTTGCCGCAACACCAAAGACGCCGTCGACACCGCGGCGCTGGCCGTGGACAACGACGGAGATGGGGTCCCAGAGGGACTGGACTGCGACGACAACAACGCGGACGTCGGACCCGGTTTTGTCGAGATCTGCGATGGCTTGGACAACGACTGCGACGGGGAGATCGACAACTCGATCGGTGACCTCTGGTACCTGGACGCCGACGGCGACGGCTTTGGGGACGCCTCAGAGTCTCAGCAGTCCTGTGACGGAGAGGGCGGCTATGTCGCCGACGGAACGGACTGCAACGACACCTTGGTCCAAGTCTTTCCAGGCGCCGAGGAGCTCTGCAACGGCTTGGACGACAACTGCGATGGCACCGTGGACGAAGACACCGCCCTAGACGCCCAGACTTGGTACACGGACAGTGACGGGGATGGATACGGTGACCTCGAGACGGCCGTGACCCAGTGTGATGCGCCCAGCGGGAGCGTGCTCGAGGGTGGGGACTGTGATGACACCAGCGCAGAGATCAACCCCAGCGCCCTGGAGATCTGCAACGGCGTGGACGACAACTGCATCGACGGCACAGACGAGGACAGCGCCATCGACGCGCTGACTTGGTACGCCGACAGCGACGTGGACGGCTACGGGGACCCCGTAAACACCACCACCAGCTGTCAGGCTCCCAGCGGCTATCTCAGCGACGCGACCGACTGCGATGACAGCTCCGCAGCGGTGAACCCGGCAGCGGAGGAGGTCTGCAACAGCGTGGACGATGACTGCGATGGCGTGGTCGACCCGGACACCGCCACCGACGCCTTGACCTGGTACGAGGATCTGGACGGCGACGGCTACGGACACCCCACCCGGGACACCCAGGCCTGCACCCAGCCCAGCGGCTACGTAGCGGATGACACCGACTGCAAGCCCTACGACCTCGCCATCAACCCCGGCGCCCTGGAGGTCTGCGACGGCGACGACAACGACTGTGACGGGGACACCGACGAGGACGTGCTGAGCACTTGGTATCTGGACTACGACGCCGACGGCTACGGGGACGACTCCAGTTCGGTCCAGGCCTGCACCGCGCCCACCTCGGTGTACATCGCCACGGGCGGGGACTGCGATGACACCGACACCGCCTACAACCCCGGTGCGACCCCGGGCTGTGACGGCGACGACTACGACTGTGATGGCTTGGTCGACAACGACGCAGACCTGGACGGCTACGCGGACGCCACCTGCGGCGGCGACGACTGCGTGGACTCAGATGCCACCATCTACCCGGACACCAGCGGCGACTGCGCCCTGGGCACCTCCTGCCAGGACATCCTGACAAAGGGCTACGGGACCTCGGACGGCAGCTACAGCATCGACCCGGACGGATACGGAACCGGCGAGGACCCCGAGACGGTCTACTGCGACATGACCCTGGACGGCGGCGGCTGGACCATGATCTCCGTGAGCGCGAGCGGCAGCGGACTGGACGCCACCAGCATCGTGGACGACACCTCCTTCGGGAGCCCAGACTTCACGGTGGACTACAAGGCCATCGCCTTCTCTACGATGGACTTCACCGACCTGATGTTCGACGATGGCACGCTCTACGCCGTGTACACCGGGGTCGGCAGCGGCGCACAGAGCTACTACGACTTTGTCTCTGGCCTGTCCTCGAACATCTGTGGCAGCACGACCACCACCAAATACACTCTGTCCGCGGGCACCTTCACCGGCGCCAGCCTGTGCGAGACCACCCTGTACTTCAACGCCATCGACGAAGACGGCGGCTACAACAGCACCTGCGACCCCAACGCGGTCTACTCCAGCAACGGCACCGGGCCGGGCTGGAGCACCTTGAACAACAATGGTTGCCCCCACGATGACGCCTCGAGCGCGACCTTCATCAGTCCCAGTGCGCGCTTGCCTTGGGACACCAGCACGACCTTGAACATGTACGCGCGATAGAGACCCTTCTCTGTCCGTGCTTGGAGTGACCCGATGTACCTTCTAATGCTTGCCTTTGGCCTGGGGTGTGTGGCCGAGGCTCCCCTTGAGCCCGCGCAGCAGGATTCATCCGCGGTCTGGGTCCCTCTGAGCGAGGAGGACCTAGGGGGCGGAAAGGACAGCTGGGGAGACTACCCAGAGTGTGGCGCAGAGGTGTCCCTGGGAGCGGCTTGTGAAGGGGACTGGACCACCACCCTCTGTGAAGACAGCCTCGGGCAGATCTGGTGGTGCGAGGGCACTTGGAAGACCGGTAAGTAGCGCTGTTTCAGCGCAAGCTTTCCAGGGAGTGGGGAGAGACGAAGTCCCAGAGGACCTGATGGAACTCCTCTCCTTCGATGGACACCTCGAACCAGGTGTGACCGCCGCCAATCACCCGGTGATGAACCACGGCGCTCCCTCCGCGGCCTTGCCCGTAGGACAGGGTCTCGATGCGGGTGTCGCCGTCCTGGGTGCTGCTCTCCTCGGGGGTGGGGCTCGTCTCGTTGTGGTCCACCCAGAAGGCCAAGGTCTCCGCCACGGAGAGGGTCTCTGCGCTGCCCTGGTAGGGCAGGACGCTGTCCGCGGTCCCGTGCACCACCATCACAGGGACTGGCAGATCTGGGCTGCAGCCCTCTTCTTGGTTGATGAAGGCCCCTGAGACCGCCACGACGGCGGCCACCAGGCCCTGGCCGTGGCAGGCCAGGGCGTAGCTCAACATTCCGCCGTTGGAGTAGCCCGTAGCGTAGACCCGCTCGCTGTCCACGCCGTGCTCCGCCTGAATGTTGTCGACCAACGCGCGCACAAAGCCTTGGTCGTCGGCGCTGCTCTTGTTGTCGGGGCCGGGCAGGGCCGCGTTCCAGTGGCTTGAGCCTTCCAGGTCGCTGCCCTGGGGGTAGGCCAGGACCACGCCCTCGCGCTCGGCCAGCTCTCGTAGGTCTGCTTCGAGTAGGTGCGCCCTGCCGGTGCCGCCGAAACCGTGGAAGTTCAGCAGCAGGGGACTTCCGGGACTGGCGCTCTCCGGGACGTAGACCACCGAACTGCGAGGCTCGCCGTCATGGTCGAAGCTCAGCTCGTACAGGCCCGGTTGCCCGGGGAAGGAGAGCACCGAGTCTTCGGTCTCTGGTGCGCAGGCCAACAACAAGGGCAGAAGTGAGGAGAGCATTCGCAGATCAGACCAGCGCCTGCTCGCCTTGTCAAGCCGGGACCGGTTCGCCCTAGATGAAGAACTTTCCTACAGCAGCGCCGCAGCCTTCCCAGTTGACTCGGATGTTCTCGGAGGTGTTCAAGTCTGCCTCTGGCCGGAGCAGGACAGGGAAGCCGGTCCACTCCTTGGGGCCATAGAAGTGGCCGGATTTGGCGTTCGGGTCCATGCACGCCCGAATGATGCCCGTCGCGCCGTCTTCGGCAGACTGGGCTTGGTTCATGAAGGGGGAGCTGGCGTCCATCCCGCCGTCCCTCTCTGTGGTGAAGGCCAGCTGGGTGCGTGCCAAGCCCGGGTGCGCGAGCAGGGCCTTGACGTTCTTGATGCCCGCCTTGTCTAGGCGCTGCTTCAGACCGTAGGTGAAGGCCAGGTTGGCCAGCTTGGTCTGGTGGTAGCGGTCCCAGCGTGGCCCGCCAAAGCCCTCTTGCTCGTCCCCGTCGCCACCGAGGTTGCCGCCGTTCTTGCCGAAGTATTTGGCCTGCAGGGGCGGGCCGATGCGGGCCATCGAGGAGTGGTTCACGATGCGGGCATCGTCGCTGGCCCGCAGCAGATCGAAGAGCCCCTTGGTGAGCAGGAAGTGGGAGATGCAGTTGGTCTGCATCTGCACGTCGTAGCCATCGCGGGTGGCCTCGTCCTTGAGCGCCATCACGCCTGCGTTGTTGCAGAGCACGTCCAAGCGGCTTGCGTTCGCCTGGATCTCTTTGATGGCCTTTCGCACGCTGGCGAAGTGCTGAAGGTCGCAGGTGACCGGGTGGAACTCGCCGTTGGGGACCTCGCCCTTGAGGGCTTGCAGAGAGCTGTCGGCGCGTGGGCTCTCGCGGTTGAGGAGCACCACGATGGCGCCGCGCTTGGCCAGCTCTCGTGCGCACACGTAGCCGGTGCCGCTGGTCGTTCCTGTGACCGCGGCGATGCGTCCCTTCATGTCGCGGGTGTGGTTTGCGAGGACCGTGTCGAGGTGCACGGTGGGGATGGACTGGGTCATGCCGGGTCTCCTTGTGGCGCGCGGAGCGAGCTGGAGCCGTGTCCTTAACAACACCGGTGGCTGGCGTGAGACCTGGTAGCCTTGAGCGGCAAGGGGACAACCATGGAACAGAAGCCGGGCCTGTACGAATCCATCGTGACGCATGGGCTCTCGCAGAGTCTCCCCGATGACGCCTTCATTCGACCACTGCGCGCCAGCGAGGCCAGTCGACGCCTCTCCGACCACCTGCGAGACTATCTCCAGAGAGCACTGAGCAGCGTGCCCGCGAAGGAGCAGCCCAGCGCACAGATCGCCATGGTCAACGAGCTCCTGGAGGTGGTTGACCGGCACACCAAGGGCTTTCCAGCCTCCGAGGACGCTGTGCGTGCGGAGCTGCTCCAGAGCATCGGTGCACCTCGGCCTAGGCCCCAGCTGCCCCTCTCCGAGTCGGGTCTGTACGTGAATGCGAATCGTGAGCGCTCCCTGCAGCAGGCGCTCAAGTTGGAGGCGGCCTCTGCAGACCGCATCGACTTGATTTGCGCCTTCCTGTTCTGGCAGGGCTACCGGCACCTCAAGCCGGTGCTGACGGAACACCTGGAGAGGGGAGGGAGCCTCCGTGTCCTGACCACGACCTATTGCGGGGTGACCCAGGCCAAGGTGCTTGACGAGCTTCAAGCGATGGGAGCCCAGGTGCGGGTCTCCTACGAGTCTGGGGCGACGCGCTTGCACGCCAAGGCGTGGATCTTTCACCGGAACAGTCGCTTTGGCACCGCCTTGGTGGGCTCCTCAAACCTCTCTCACAGCGCGCTCACCTCGGGCAAGGAGTGGAACGTTCGCCTCTCTCAGGTGGAGAACCGACCGGTGTTTGGGGAGCTGGCCGCAGCATTTGAGAACCACTGGCAGGATGAGGAGTTCTTGCCCTATGAGCGGGACTTTTTTCTGGCCACGCTCAGGGCGGAGCGCCCGAAAGGCGAACTCCGATCTGTCTTCAAGCTGCGTCCGCGCACTTTTCAGCGCGTGATTCTTGAGCGCTTGACCGCAGAACGTGAGCTCCAAGACCAGCACCGAAACCTGGTGGTCGCTGCGACGGGGACCGGCAAGACCGTGGTCGCAGCGCTGGACTACGCGGGCCTGAACGCAAGAGCTGGCAAGCGTCTGCGCTTGCTCTTTGTGGCGCACCGCAAGGAGATTCTCGCCCAGTCCAGAGACACCTTCCGCCACGCGGTCTCCGACGGCTCCTTCGGCGAGCTCTTCGTGGACGGGGAGCAGCCCCTGGACTGGGATCACGTCTTCGCCTCAGTGCAGTCGCTGCAGCACAAGGATCTGGCAGAGATCGACCCGACACGCTTCGACGTGATCATCATCGACGAGTTCCACCACGCCGCAGCCCCAACCTACACTCGCCTGTTCTCGCACTTTCAGCCCCAAGAGCTGCTCGGCCTCACGGCGACCCCGGAGCGCGCTGACGGCCAGTCCATCTTGCGCTTCTTCGACGGGCGAGTGGCATCGGAGCTCCGCATCTGGGATGCCATCGACCGCGGGCTGCTCGTCCCATTCCAGTACTGGGGGGTGCACGACACGGTGGATCTGAAGACCAGCTGGCGCGGCGGCAAGTACAGCCCCAAGGAGCTGGAGGGCCTGTACACCGGGAATCACGCCCGGGCTCACTTGGTTGTGCAGGCCCTGGGGGAATACGTCCATGACCCCTTCAAGATGCGGGCGCTGGCCTTTTGTGCCGGCGTCAACCACGCTCAGTTTATGGCTGAGGCCCTCAAAGAAGCCGGCCTGAAGTGTGCCGTGGTCATCGGCGAGACCTCTAAGCTGGACCGTCGCAACGCCATCAAGGGGCTGCGCGACGGCACCTTCCAGGTGCTGCTCACAGTGGACGTGTTCAACGAGGGGGTGGACATCCCTGAGATCGACACGGTGCTGTTCTTGCGGCCCACCGAGTCCTCGACGGTGTTCCTTCAGCAGCTGGGTCGCGGACTGCGCCAACACCCCGGGAAGCGCTGCCTGACAGTGCTCGACTTTGTGGGGCTGGCCCACCAGGACTTCCGCTACGCCGAGCGCTTCCGTGCCATCGTCGGCAAGGTGGGGCGCAAGGCCCTCAAGGAGCAGGTGGAGGAGGACTTTCCTTTCCTGCCCAGTGGCTGCAGCATCCAGCTGGACCGGGTGTCCAAGGAGGTGGTGCTCGACAACATCGCGGCTGGCCTGCGCTTGAACAAGCGCTCGCTGGCCAAGGAGCTCAAGGCCTCCGGTGTTCGGACCCTCGCCGACTTCCTGCACAGCGCAGGACTGGAGTTGGAGGAGCTGTACCGGGGCGGACGTTGCTTTGGGGACCTGGCCCGAATGGCCGGCTTGCCCCTCGCGGAACCTGGCCCCGACGAGGTCAAGCTGGCCCGTGGCTTGGGACGCCTTCTGCACGTAGACGACGTGGCACGGATCTCGGCTTGGCAGGGCTGGCTGAAAGGGGAGCCTGACGTCGACTGGGAGACCCTGGCCATGTTGTTGACCACCTTGATGGGGCGGGAGGTCGCCGCGGATCTCTCAAGCGGCGAGGAGCGCTTCTTCTCCCACCCTGCAGTGGCCTGGGAGCTCAAGCAGCTCTTGGAGGTACTCAGAGGCCGCTTGGCCCATCAGACCCAGGCCGTGGACTTGAAAGGGCTCCCCCTGCGCGTCCACGCCAGCTACCGCCTCAATGAGGTCATGTCGGCCCTGAGGGACGTACGTACGGGTGGTCTCTACCTGCCCAGAGAGGGGGTTCACTTCGACAAAAACAGAGGCTTCAACCTCCTCTTTGTGACTCTCCACAAGGATGAAGATGACTACTCGCCCAGCACGCTCTATGCCGACTATGCCTTGGGCCCCGAGCACTTCCATTGGCAGTCTCAGTCGGGCACCCGGGCTAGGGACAAGAAGGGGCTGCGGCACCTGAGGCACAAGCAGATGGGGGTCACGCCCTTGCTCTTTGTGCGCTCCGCCCGAAAGGACGACCGCGGGGAGACCCAGGCCTACACCCTGCTCGGTCCGGTGAGCCTGGAGCGCTGGCAAGGGGAGCGGCCGATGAACATCGAGTGGCGTCTGGAGGTGCCGATGCCGGCCAAGCTGCTCCGGGAGGCGAAGGTCGTGGGCTGAGGCGCGCGGAGTTGGCACGGGGGATGCTAAGGGTCCTCGTATGCTCTTCTTGCTCTTGGCCTGTGCTACACCAACGCCGCCCGAAATCCCTCAAGCCAGCGCGCCGTCTGAGGCTACGCCGGTAGAGGCCCTCAACGCCATGGACCCGCGCACGCCGGTGCCCCTGCAGCCGATGATGGCTTGGCACCAGAAACAGAACATGCAGGCGCACCTGGTGGCCATCGAAGGCATCACCGCAGCCTTGGCGGAGGAGGACTGGGAGGGCGTGCAAGCCTCAGCCTCGGCCATTCAGAGTTCGCCGCAGATGGCGATGCAGTGCGAGCACATGGGCGCCGGCGCCGAGGGCTTCACGGCGCTGGCTTTGGACTTCCATCAGCGGGCCGACGGCATCGCCATAGCCGCTGCTGAGCAGGACCAGAAGAGAGTGCTGCAGGCCACCGCGCACACCCTGAAGGCCTGCACAAGCTGTCACGCGCAGTACCGCCAAGATTTGGTGGACGCCCAGACCTGGAGCCTTCGAACGGGCAGCTCTACGGCCCACTGAATCGGTCAGAATCACTGAAATTGGGGCGCGGGCAGCGATGTCTACTGCGTCAAATTGACACATGGGGACATAGGCGGCGCTTGTAGCGCTGGGGTCGTGGGTGGCACGCTTATTGCTTCATGCTGGACATGATGAACTACCTGCTCTGGCTCCTTGGTATCTCCGTCCTGGTCGCGGTCCTGGAGCGCCTGTTCCATGCCCGGGACCAGAAGGTCTTCCGCAAGTGGGCCTGGTCGGATGCCCTGCACCTGCTCTTCAACGGCCACTTCTTGGGCTTGTTGCTCTACGGCATCGCTTTCCATCGGGTCTTGCCGGTGCTCGATGGTGCTTTGGCAGAGCGTGGCTGGACTGGGCTCTTGTACCGGGAGGCCTCGGCAGAGTGGCCCATGGTGGTCCAGATCTTGGTCGCCCTCGTGGTGGTCGATTTCCTGCAGTGGTGCGTGCACAACGTGCTGCACCGCAGCAACTTCCTCTGGAAGATTCACCAGGTACACCACTCGGTCAAAGACGGGGAGATGGACTGGATTGTGTCCTTCCGCTTCTCGTGGCTCGAGCCGGTCATCTACAAGAGCGCGACCTACCTGCCCCTGGCGTGGTTCGGCTTTGCCCCGGAAGCGCTCTTCTTCCACGCGGTCTTCGGCACGCTCATCGGCCACCTGAACCATGCCAACCTGAGCTGGGACTATGGGCCCCTGCGCTACCTCTTCAACAGCCCGCGCATGCACCTGTACCACCACGACTGGGACGCGCCGGCCAAGGGCCAGAACTTCGGCATCATCTTCTCTTGCTGGGACTGGATCTTCGGTACGGCACACCTGCCGGAGCAGCCCCCTGAGCACATCGGCTTCCCCGGCGTTGAGAAGCTGCCCCAGGACTTCTTTGGCCAGCTGGCCTGGCCCCTTGGCTTGGCGATACCCCAGCTCCAACAGCACAAGCTCTTGGGTTCAGCCCTGGGTATTGGGGTGCTGGCCGGTCTCTACGCGGCCAGCGTTCCTCCAAAGGCGCCCACGCCGATGTTTGGCGAGCCAGCTGCGAGCTCCCAGCCCGCCTACGACCCCTCACAGGCCTCGGTCGTGCACGCAGCTTCTTCGGAGCAGGCCGCAGAGAACATGGCGCGCTTTGGGGACCAGGCCCGTGCAGAAGGATGGGCCCACCCCGAAGTAGCGGTGAGCGCCGCTGAGCTGGCGGCCGCCTTGGGCAGCCCCAGCCTGGTCATCCTGGACGTTCGCACGCCGGAGCGCTTTGCAGAGGGGCACATTCCCTCGGCCCGGCTTGTAGAGCGCAAGAACTACTCGGCAGGGGACATCCCAGGTGTCTCCAAGGACGCCGAAGGACTCCAGGAGCTCTTGCGCTCCCTGGGCGTGAACCCCGGTGACACGGTGGTGTTGATGGGAGACGGAGGTCCTGAGCCCTACCGCTTCTGGTGGACCCTGGACCAGGTCGCTGGCTACGAGACCCGGGTCCTGGACGGCGGACTCGAGGCCTGGAAGGTGCTCGGAGAGCGCCTGGCGATGGGAGAGGGCATCGCCGTCGAGGCGGGCCAAGTTGTGCTCTCCGAAGGCCCCGGCGCCAACCTGATGTGGAGCGACCTGGCCGCGCTTCAGGCGCAATACCCCGAGCTTCAGCTGGCCGACACGCGCACCCTGGATGAGTACACCGGCAAGGAGCACAACAAGAAGGCGGCCCGACCCGGGCGCATCCCGGGCGCCAAGCACCTGATGTGGACCGAAGTGCTCTACTTGGACGAGGGCGTGCCGCGCCTGAAGGCACCCGAGCAGGTGCGAGCGGCCTTTGATGGCGCCGGCTTGGACCTGGAGCTTCCTCTGGTCACCTACTGTCAGAGCGGAACGCGCTCCTCGACCCTCTACTACGCGGCCATTCAGACCGGCGCAGATCCGGCGCACATCTGGAACTACGATGGCTCCTGGGCCGAGTACAGCCGCATGGAAGAGCTGCCGGCCGTGGTTGACGCGGAGTGAAGCTGGCCCTGCTGCTTGGGTGCTTGGCGCCCTCGGTCCTGCCGGCCGGGGCAGAGCCCGCCGGTGATGGCCAAGGGGTCGCTCTGGGGCTCTTCGCCTCGGATCCGCTCTACGACTACGGCCCGCTGGTGACGGAGATCGCCGAGACGGGGGCCACTGAGCTCTTGGTGGCGGTGCCCTGGTCTCTGCCGCACTCCCAGAGCGCAGCCTTGCAGAGCGGTGTTCCAAAGCAGGCTTTGGCGAGCGTTCTCCGCCAAGCCCAAGAGCAGGAGTTAGCCGTCAGCGTCATGCCCATCGTGGTGCTGCAAGACCGCAGCGACGGCGCCTGGAGGGGGACTCTGAAGCCCCAGAATGCGTCGCTCTTCTGGCGCAACTACGATGCCCTGCTGCGCTCGGTGGCGGTCGATGCCCAACGCGGTGGGGCCCAGCGCTTGATCCTTGGATCTGAGCTCAACAGCCTGGAGAGCGACCCCTCCTGGCCCGGCCGAATCCAGAGCACCCGCCAGACCTTCTCAGGCTCCCTCAGCTATTCGGCGAACTGGGACCGCTATGCGCAGGTCTCCTTCTGGCAGCACCTCGACTCGGTCTCGGTGAGCGCCTACTTCCCCGTAGAGGGACCGGATACCTGGCAGCAAGAGCTGGCAATACTCCAGGCGTTTGCCGACTCCGAGCAGCGGCCCCTGGTGCTCTCCGAGTACGGATTTCCGGCCCTGTCTTCCGCCGCCGAGCGGCCCTGGGATGAGACCACCGGCGCCGACTTTGACCCGCAGCTTCAGGCGCAGCTCTTGGAGCAAGCCTTGGCCGCAATTCAAGCTGAGCCGCCCCAGGCCCACTTCCTCTGGAACTGGTTCGGAACTGGCGCCGCCAACGAGGCCAGCTTCACGCCGCGTGCACGACCGGCAGCCGATGTGCTGCGCCAAGCCTTTGAACACCCCATCCGAGACACCCAATGAACTCCCGTCGCCGCTTTCTCCAAGGCCTGCTGCAGACCTCTGGCGCTTTGGCCCTGACCGGGTGTGTCACCCAGGCTCCTCCATCGGAGACCGAGCCGGAGCCAGAGCAGGGAGCACAACAGAGCCCCGCCGCGGGGCCTGCGCCCCTGCCCGATGGTCTGAAGCGGGAGAACTTCCACGTTCACAACGAGCGGCCCCTGGCGCTGGAGACCCGCCGAGCGGCCATGGGCGTGGGTGTCATCACGCCCCTCTCGCGCTTCTTTGTGCGGAACAACCTGCCCCGGCCCGATGACGCCATCGTGGCCCAGCCCTTGGCCTGGATCCTGGACGTCGCTGGGGTGCACAAGCCAGGCCAGATCACGCTGGCCTCGTTGATGCAACTGGGTGTTGAGACCGTCAGCACCGTCATCCAGTGCTCGGGCAACGGCCGAAAGTTCTTCGAGCATGGCCCTTCCGGTTCCCCCTGGTCCACGGGCGCTGCCGGCTGTGCGATGTGGACGGGCGTGCGCGTCTCCAAGGTGCTGGATCACTTCGGCGGCGTCTTGCCCCAAGCCCGCTTTCTCACTGGGACGGGCGGAGAGCCGCTGCCTGAGGGCGTTGAGCGCGACATGGTCGTGGTGGAGCGCTCGGTGCCCATCGAGAAGGGCCTACAGGACTGCATGCTGGTGTGGGAGATGAACGGCGAGCCTCTGCCCATCAGCCACGGCGGGCCCCTGCGTCTGTTGGTGCCCGGCTACTTTGGCTGCAATCAGATCAAGTACGTGGCCCGTCTGGCAGCCACCGAGGCGGAGACCACCGCCAAGATCCAGAGCAAGGGCTACCGCTTTCGGCCGATTGGGGAGGGGGGCGCACCGGATCAGCCGAGCCTGTGGCGTATGCCGGTCAAGTCTTGGATCAACGGTCCTGGCGCCGAAGGAGCACCGGTGCTCGCAGGCTCGACCGTCTTCTACGGGGTGGCGTTCTCGGGAGAGCGTGGGGTCAAGTCGGTAGAGGTGTCCATGGATGGCGGGGAGAGCTGGCAGGCAGCGACCCTCAGCGGTCCAGACTTGGGGCCGAATGCTTGGCGCAGTTTCCAGTTTCGCGCAGAGCTCTCGGTCGGCTCGCACAGCATCGTGAGCCGGGCGACAGACAAGGAAGGGGAGCAGCAACCCAAGGCGCGTCTGGAGAACGAACGTGGCTACCAGAACAACGGCTGGGAAGACCACATCTTGGCTCTGAGCGTGCTCGCAGAGCTGCCCGATGCCCCCCTCGCTACGCCGGTGTCGGCCCCTCCCGAGACACAAGCGGTCGTGGCTCAGCCGGCAGAGCTCTCCGAGCAAGGGGAGCGCGGCAAGCAGGTCTTCACCCAAGAGGCCGCGCCTTCCTGTGGCACCTGTCACACCCTGGCCGACGCCGGGACCCAAGGTGCGGTGGGGCCCAACCTGAACACCCTGGCTCCAGACGCCCAGCGCGTGGAGGCGGCGGTGAGCAAGGGCGTGGGTGCCATGCCGGCCTTCCCGGACCTCACCCCGGAGCAGGTCTCGGATCTGGCCGCCTATGTGGTGGAGGCGACGGTCAAGCCTTGATGGCTGGCATCGCCTGCTCCTTCCGGTAGAGTCTTCCAACCACCGCAGGACTGCCCGTGTCTGCTCCGAAGCTCGGTCTGCGCGAGAACCTCGCCCAGTTCTCCCTCCTCGTCTTGGTCAACGCTTTTGTAGGCGCCATGGTGGGCATGGAGCGCAGCATCCTCCCGGCCATCGCCGAGGAGGAGTTCGAGTTGGTCGCCCGCACGGCGATACTGAGCTTCATCGCGGTCTTTGGGGTGACAAAGGCGCTGACCAACTACTTCGCCGGGCGCTTCTCGGACCGCTTCGGGCGCAAGCCGGTCCTGGTCGCTGGCTGGATCGTCGCCGCGCCCGTGCCTTTCTTGCTGATGTGGGCCCCCAGCTGGTCATGGATTCTGGCCACCAATGTGCTCTTGGGCATCAGCCAAGGACTGACTTGGTCCACGACCGTCATCATGAAGATCGACCTGGCGGGGCCGAAGAAACGCGGGCTGGCCATGGGGTTCAACGAGTTCGCAGGCTACTTCGCCGTCGCGCTCTCGGCCCTGGCGACAGGCTTCATCGCTGCGGAGTACGGGCTGCGGCCCGAGCCCTTCTGGCTGGGTGTGGTCTTTGTCGTCCTAGGAGGTTCTCTCTCGCTGTTCTTGGTGCGTGAGACCCAGGGCCACGTGCAGCTGGAGTCCAAAGAGGCCGGCGGAGAAGATGCGCTCTCCGCCCTCGAGGTCATCAAGCGCACCAGCTTCACTGACCCCGACTTGTCTTCGGCCAGCCAAGCCGGACTCTTCAACAACCTGAACGACGGAATGGCTTGGGGCCTGTTCCCGCTGCTCTTCGCTGCGGCCAACATGAGCCTCTCCCAGATTGGCACGCTCGCGGCCATCTACCCTGGGGTCTGGGGGCTCGGGCAGCTCTTCACTGGAGCCTGGTCTGACCGCGTGGGTCGCAAGAAGCTCATCGTGGCGGGCATGTGGATCCAGGCCGTCGGTATCGTGGTCATCGCCATGGGCGACACCTTCGCCGTGTTTGCCGCCGGGGCCGCGCTGATTGGCGGCGGGACAGCGATGGTCTACCCGACGCTTCTGGCTGCGGTAGGCGACGTGGCGGCGCCGAGCTGGCGTGCCTCAGCTGTTGGGGTCTACCGACTCTGGCGAGACATGGGCTACGCGGTGGGCGCGGTCTTGGCAGGGGTCATCGCCGACCAGTTCGGGATCTCAGTCGCGACCTTGTGCATTGCGGGCCTGACCTTTCTCTCCGGTGGGGTGGTGGCTGTGCGCATGCGAGAGACCTTGAAGCGCTGAGGGACCTATGCCTGAGGAGGAGCTTGCCCCTCAGCCCACTTCCCGTAGCCAGAGGCCGCCCAAGCCGCCGTCAAGCCGTGCAAAACCACGCTCAGAATCACTGTGAGTACGACGACCTGAAAGAGTGCATCTCCGGTGGTCAGTTCGACCTCCTCCACCAGGAGGAGGCCAAAGAGAATGGAGGCCAGGCCTCGGGGGCCGAACCAGCCCAGGAAGCCGACTGTCTGCCAGGGGAGCTTGGTTCCAATGAGTGAAATGGCTGTGGGAATGCCGCGAATCACTGTCAGAGAGAGCAGCGCGTAGAGCCAGTGCATGGGCTCTGCGGCCACCAGAGCTGGCAAGGCGTAGAGGCAGCCCAAGACCGTGAAGACCATCCACATCAGCAGCTGTCCTTCGGACTCCAAGAACTCGTGCACTTGTCCTTCCACGTGCGATGCCCGGGCTCCAAAGGCCATGCCTCCCACGAAGGTGGCCATAAAGCCGTTTCCACCGATGGCTTCGGCGCCCAAGTAGCAGAGGGCCACGGTGGCCAGGCCGCCTACAGTCAAGGCGGCGGGAGAGGTCCAGCCGACGCTGCGAGCACGGTCCAGTGACCACCCCGAGAGGCTGCCAATCGCAAGGCCGGCGATGGGCCCCAAGATCACCTGCCCGGCCCAGAACCAGAGCCAGCCTGAGCCGTCGCCTACCTCTGTTGTGGCCAGCGCCAAGAATACGAGCACCACTGGCAGGGCGATGCCGTCGTTGAGCCCGGATTCAACAGTGAGGGCCTCGCGAATCGGACCGGGGACAGCCTCGTTGCTCACGACAGCTTGGCCCAGCGCCGCGTCGGTTGGAGCCAGGACCGTCGCCACGAGAGCGGCTTCCCAGACCGACCAGTCGGGCATCAGCAGCATGGCCACCGCTGTGCCAGCGGCGATGGTCAGGGGCATGCTGATGCCCAAGAGACGGGCAGGAAGGGCAACGCGGTGACGCAGCGCGGAGACCCGGATTTGGCTGGCGTCTGCAAAGAGCACCAGCATCAAGGTGACCTCCGTCAATAGCTTGATCCACTCCGAGTCCGGCTGGAAGGTCAGCCAGCCCAGGCCCCCGGCACCGGTGAGCAGACCAAAGGCCACAAACACCATCGGAGCGGTCAGCCACTTGCGTGTGAGCACCTTGGAGACCAACGCGAAGAGCAGCGCCGCGCCAAAGAAGAGCGCGAGTTGGTGCGGGTTCTCCATCGTTGTGTCCTGGGGGCAGGGGGCCTGGATGCCCTGTGTCATGCGGGGTTGCGCTTTGAACCCTAGGCCTCAGGGTTGGGTGAAGTCCACCACCCAAGGATGCGCTAGGCCTGCCAGCACCGGGCCCAGCAAGTCCGTCCAGGCTTGGCACTCATCCAAGATCCAGCTGTCAGCGCTCGCGGAGACGCCGCCTTGAGCCAGCAGCACGGGGTCCACCTGGTCCTCGAGGCTGACCTGCCAGAGCCAGTCCCGCTCTTCTGATACCTGCCGCAGCAAGCCGGCGAGCTTGCCGCTGTTGGAGACCGGTCGGTCGATCCACCAGTGCACGGACCGCGCAGGTGCGAGGACCTGGCCCACAAGGGTGATGGCTTGCAGGGTGTGGTCCACCGAACGCCAGCTTCCGTGTACGCCGCCCAGGTCCCTGTAGGCGCCATCACAGCCCAAAAGCAAGGGACCACCGCCCAGAGCACGCTCTACGCAGATGAGCACGTTGAAGGCGTCCACGTGCACAGCGCGTCCCTCCAGGGCCCTCACTTGCTTGGCCGCGCGCTGGCGCTGCTGCTCACCTGAGCAAGCCGAGCGAATCAGAGCGTCCCGCTGTCGTTTGGAGAGCTGGAACTTGTCCCCCACGACGCGCAGCGCCGAGCTCTCCTTGTACCCGCGGCCCAGGAGCCAGCCCAAGTCGACCGCAGCCTCTCGCAGCTTCGGCCAGGCCTTGGGACCCAGGTCCTGTGCATCTCGCGGATGTGGGCCGCGCTGGGTGGGCCTCTGGCTCACTTCAGGGATTCAGCCAGTGTCTTGGCCAGAGCCAGGAGCTGGTTGTGAAGGGCCTCGTCCACGACACGGCCGGTCTCCGTGTCCAGGTTCTGACCGGCTCTTGGGATGGACAGAGCGCCGACCACCACGCCGTCAAAGTGGGGCATCATCGCGCTCGCTTGAGCAAGCACAGTCTTGCCGCCGCCGCCGCCGGGCGATGTGGAGAGCAGCAGAACGGGCTTGTTCTGGAAGACCTTGCGTTCCGCCCTGGAGGCCCAGTCAAAGAGGTTCTTGAAGGCAGCGGTGTAGCTGCCGTTGTGCTCGGCGAAGGAGATCACCAGTGCGTCCGCGTTCGCGATGGCGGCCAGGAAGTCATGGGCCGCCTGGGGAATACCAGACTCACGCTCCAAGTCCTGGCTGTACACAGGGAGAGGGAAGTCCGCCGGAGTCAGGGGCTCAACGTGTGTGTCTGCCACCAGTGATGCGGCGTAGCTCGCCAGCTTTCGGTTGATGGAGCGGCTGTTCATGGAGGTGCCAAAGGCCAATACGCGCGACATGTCTCACCTTGCTTTACATCCCTCACTAATCCCCAGGGGATACACGCCCACATGCACACTTCAATCACTTTGCCCTGCGGCCTGAGCCTCCCCAATCGGGTGGCCCTGGCCCCACTGACCAACCTGCAGTCACAGCCCGACGGGTCCCTGGGAGAGGATGAGCTGCGCTGGCTGGAGCGCCGCGCGAGCGGGGGCTTTGGTCTCATCAGCACTTGTGCGGCCTTCGTCTCCAAGCAAGGCCACGCTTGGCCGGGGCAGCTGGGCATCGCGGAGCCCAAGCACCTGGCCGGTCTCACGCGCCTCGCTCAGGCGCTGGCGCCTCACGGGCCTGCCATCGTTCAGCTCCATCACGGCGGCGTACAAGCCAAGCTCGCGCCGGATCCCATCAGCACCGGTGGGCCAGAGGGCGCCCGGGCAGCCACCGTGCAGGACCTGGAGCAAGTGGTCGAGGACTACGTCGCTGCAGCACAGATGGCGGAGCAGGCTGGGTTTGCGGGGGTCGAGATCCACGGCGCCAACGGCTACCTCTTCACCCAGTTCCTCGCGCCCGAGGACAACCCGCGCACCGATGCCTACGGCGGCGCCTTGGAGGGGCGGGCCAAGCTGCTCCGGGACACCCTCCAGGCGGTTCGGGCTGCGGTCTCGCCTGGTTTTGCCGTGGGCGTGCGGCTCTCTCCCGTGGACACCTGGGCCAAGCGCGGCCTTGTGCTCGCTGACACCGAGCGCCTTGTGAAGTGGCTGGCGCAGGATGGGGCCGACTTTGTGCACCTCTCCCTGCGGAACGCCGGTGGCACGCCGCCCTTCGAGGACACTGATGTGCCCGTGGTCCAGAGCATCCGGGCCGCGCTGCCCGACTCTGTGCCTCTCATCTCCGCAGGTGGAATCTGGACCCACGACGATGCCCGCGCGGTGTTGGACAAGGGCGCCGATCTGGTGGCCCTGGGACGGGTTGCCATCGGGAATCCGGACTGGCCTCGACAGGGAGAGAATCAGGAGATTGTGCGTACACCCTTCACTCCCGAGCACCTGCGCAGCGTGTCGGTGGGGGAGTCCTTCGTCACCTACCTGAAAAAGTTCCCCGGCATGGTGGTCGGCGGCGCCCCCGTGCGCACCCACTGAGTCCACAGGAGTTCAAGCATGTCTGAGTACACCCCCCCGAAGGTCTGGACCTGGGACAAGGCCAGCGGCGGCAAGTTCGCCAACATCAACCGGCCTATCGCGGGGTCTACCCACGACAAAGAGCGCCCGGTGGGGGAGCACCCCTTTCAGCTCTACTCCCTGGCCACCCCCAACGGGGTCAAGGTCACGGTGATGCTCGAGGAGCTGCTGCACGCCGGGCATACGGGCGCGGAGTACGATGCTTGGCTCATCAACATCCAGGCGGGCGACCAGTTCTCCAGCGGCTTTGTGGAGGTCAACCCCAACTCCAAGATTCCGGCCCTGATGGACCACAGCGTAAAGCCCCCGCAGCGCGTGTTCGAGAGCGGGTCCATCCTGCTCTACTTGGCCGAGAAGTTCGGCGCCTTCTTGCCCACAGAGCCGGCCAAGCGCACCGAGGCCATCAGCTGGCTGATGTGGCAGATGGGCAGCGCGCCCTACCTTGGCGGTGGTTTCGGTCACTTCTACGCCTACGCGCCGAGCAAGATGGAGTACCCCATCGACCGCTTCGCGATGGAGACCAAGCGCCAGCTGGACGTTCTGAACCGCTACCTGGCCGAGAACGAGTTCATGGCCGGGGACGAGTACTCCATCGCCGACATGGCGATCTGGCCTTGGTACGGCGCGGTGGTCAAGGGCTTGGTCTACGACGCAGCCGAGTTCCTCGCTGTGCACGAGTACGAGCATGTCCTGCGTTGGACCAACCAGATCGCGAAGCGGCCTGCGGTGAAGCGTGGGCGCATGGTCAACCGAGCCTGGGGGGAGGCCAGCAGTCAGCTCCACGAGCGACACGCGGCCAGCGACTTTGAGACCAAGACGGCGGACAAGTCGGTGAAACAGGTCGTCGGGGACTGAGTTTCGTCGTCGAGATCGGCCAAAGCAAAGTCGTGGTTCAATACACCCATGCCACAGCTGAGAGACGAGAGAAGCCAGGCCCACCGGCGCCTGTTGAGCGAGACCACCGTCGGACGCTCCCGCAGCTGCGTGCTGCGCTTGGAGGACCCGCGTGCATCCTCCCTGCACGCGGTCCTGGCGTGGAACGGCAGCGCCTGGGAGCTGCGGGACTTGGGAAGCCGCAACGGCACCTTCGTGAACGGCCGGCGACTGGAGAGCGGGGAGCGAGAGCTCTTGGAGTCGGGCGTCAAGTTGGGCTTTGGCGGACAGGACCAAGTCTGGACCTTGGTGGACGACGAGCCCCCGGTGCTGGGCGCCAGATCGTCCACCGGAGACTGGGAGGAGGCCCAGGCAGAGCTCCTGACCTTGCCCAACCCCGAGAGCCCCGAGGTGGTGGTCTACGCCGATGAGAAGGGCCAGTGGGTGTTGGAGAAGGAATACGACTCGCAGATCGTCGAGGCCGGCTTTCAAGTACAAGCCGGCGGCAAGCTCTGGACCTTGGACCTCCCCCAGCATCTGGCGCCTACCGCTGCTGCCCCAAAGGCTTCGACCACTCTGAGCTTCAGCGAGCTGCACATCGCCTTCAAGGTCAGCAGCGATGAGGAGAACGTGCTGCTCGAGCTGCAGTGGCAGGGGCACCTCCGCCAGATCCCGCACCGCGCCCAGAACTATCTGTTGCTGACCCTGGCCAGGGCACGCCAGGAGGAGGCGGACCGGGAGCCCGCCGAGCGCGGCTGGTGCTACAGGGACGACTTGATTCGCGGCCTCCGCATCCCCGAGAACCAGTTCAACGTGGCCATCTTCCGAGCCCGTCAGCATTTGAGCCGAGCCGGAGTCATCGGCGCAAAGGCTGTGGTGGAGCGACGCCGTGGGTCTACCCAGCTTCGCTTGGGAACGGACCGCTTCGACATTGTGCGGCTATAGTGGCCGAGACCGTTGAGACCCAAGCGACCTGTTGGACCCTTGAGCTGGAGGCCGACGCTCAGCAGGTGCGCCAAGAGAAGGGGCTCTCCGAGACCAGCCCCAAGGCCCGCTACGAGCTGGGTGCCTTGATGGGCCGAGGAGGCATGGGTGAGGTTCGCCGGGTGCGGGATCACGTGCTCCAGCGGGACCTGGTGCGCAAGACCCTGCGCTGGGAGCTCCTGGAAGATGCCCGGGCCATGAGCCGCTTCACCAACGAGGCGCGCATCACGGCCCATCTGCAGCACCCGGGCGTGGTCCCGGTCTACGACATCGGTGTGATGGAGGATGGAAGGCCCTACTACACGATGCAAGAGGTGCGCGGGCCCCTGCTGGGTGAAGCCTTCGACAAGTGGCCACTTCAACGCGCCGTCGAGGCCATTCGACGTGTTGCAGACGTGTTGGCCTTGGCCCACAGCAACGCCATCATCCACCGGGATTTGAAGCCCGAGAATGTGATGGTCGGCCAGTTTGGCGCCGTGATCTTGCTGGACTGGGGAATCGCCAGGGCAGAAGCACCGATTGGCGTAGAGGCATTCCCCGGCGCGAGGGTCGGCACGGCCCCCTACATGTCACCAGAGATGGCCCAAGGGAAGCTGGACCAGGTCGGCCCATGGAGCGATGTCTGGCAGCTGGGGTGCATGCTGCTGGAGCTGCTACAAGGGGAGGCGCCTCGTCGCGGCAGCGCGGCCCTGCATCAAGCAGCGCGGGAGCCCCTGACCCTGCCGGAGCGGGGGGACGCCAGGCTCTTGGAGATCTGCGCACAGATGCTCCAGTGGGACCCTCAGGAGCGCATTCAGGACGGCGCAGCCGCGGCCCAAGCCCTGGCGGATTGGCTGGAAGGCGCCGACCGCAGGGAGCGAGGCTTGGCGGTCGTGGAGGACGCCTGGATCCACGGCCGGCGTGCCCAGGACTGGAGCAAGCGTGCCCACTCTCTGAGGGTGGAGGCCGAAGCGATTCTCCTGCCCCTCAAGCCCTTCTCTCCGGCAAAGGACAAGGCCCCTGGATGGGTACTGGAAGACCAAGCCCGCGACTGCGAGGTCCAGCTGGCCCTGGAGCTGGACCACCAAGAGCAGACCTTGCAGGCCGCGCTGCGCGTGGAACCAGAGCTCCCAGAGGCCCATCGCGCCCTGGCGGTGCTCTACCGCGACCGCCATGGGCAAGCAGAGAGGGAAGGGGACCTGGTCGAGGCGGGTCGCTGGGAGCAGCGTCTGCGGATGCACGACCGCGGAGAGAACGCCCAGTACTTGGCTGGCGAAGGCCGCCTGAGTGTGGACTTTGAAGGCCGCATCGAGCTCGCACGCTTTGTCAGGCGCGGCCGCCGCTTGGTGGCGGTGACGCTGGCCCAGTTGCAGGGGCCGGTTCGAGAGCACGTCTTGCCAAAGGGCAGCTATGTACTGCGCTGTGCGGGCCGGCCTATACCCGTCTTGGTCGGACGGCAGTCCCACTGGGAGCAGCGGGTTCGAGTGCCAGAGGGGCTGGGACCAGAGGACTGTTGGGTGCCTGAAGGACCCTTTGGCTTTGGGGGCGATGCCCACGCGGCCGACGCCCTACCGGCCACACAGGCTTGGCTCTCGGGCTTTGTGATTCGCCGGCATCCGGTGACGCTGGCCGAATATGGCGTCTTCCTCAACACGCTGGAGTCCCCAGAGGCCCACCGGCCGGCTCCCTTTGAGAACCGGGGTGGGATGCGCGCCTTTGAGGGGCCGCCCGGAAGCTTGACCGTCAGCCCCCACTGCGAGACCTTCCCCTGGTCCCCCATGCTGCCCGTCACCAACATTCGGTGGACGGATGCCGTGGCCTATGCAGCTTGGTTCGCCGAGATCAGCGGTCAGGACTGGCGTTTGCCCCACTCCTTGGAGTGGGAGAAGGCCGCCAGGGGGGTGGATGGTCGGCCGCTCCCGTGGGGCGATTTTCTGGAGCCCACCTGGGCGTGCACCATCGACTCCGTGCAGAGCCGGCCCAAGGTCATCCCGATCGACAGCTATCCCCTCGATCTGAGCCTCTACGGCGTGCGCGGGCTCGTCGGCAACGTGCGGGACTTCTGTCTGGACGTGTACCGCAAGGATGGACCGGAGCTCGATGGGGGGCGACTCAAGGAGGCGCTCCTGCCTGGCGCGGCCGACGCCGCGCACTGGGCCAATGTGCGAGGCGGTGCAGCGGCCTCGGGCGGGAGCATGGTTCGACCAGCGACCCGGCTCGGATTGAACCCCGAGAACCGGGTGCCCAAGGTCGGCTTTAGACTGGCTCGCTCCCTCTAAATCACCCTAAAAACTGTCTTCACAGGCGTGGCTAAAGGAAACGCCGGGGGGAGGGGGTGCCTGCACCCACTGCACCACCTGGCCGGGAGCGAGCACCATGGCGTTGCCGAAATTCAGGCGAACGCCGGGCTGTCCAGGAGGACGGAACCACTGCAGTCCGTTGCTGAGCTTCTTCACGCGGGCCTTGATGACCCCGTTCTGCGCCACGTTCCATGCGTTGGCGCCGGGCGAGGCCGAGCTTGGGGCAAAGGCCGCCGAGGGGCATCCTTGAATCAGGGCGTTCTGAGGAATGCCTTGTGCGTTGAGCCATCCGGCCAGGTCGGCGCTTGGGGGTTGGGGCTGTGTAGGGCGTCGAAGGTTGAAGGCCGTTGCAGGATTGGGGCCCGTCAGGCGGCTCACGGAGCCATTCCAGATCCAATACTCCTGGTTTGGCTGCCAGGTGTGGCCAGCCGCTGAGAAGCTCTGGTCCTTCGTTCTCAGGAGCCAGCCCAAGACCGCGCCGTTGCTCTCCAGCTCGTAGATGTGCCCGCTGTCTCCCGCATCGATCTCCTCCTTGAGTCGAACAGGCATCAAGACGGACTCGGGTGTCCCGGCCGGCCCGCCAAAGAACTCCCATTGCCCGCAGATACCTTGGGCGGAGTTGAAGGGGCGCTGCTCGTTGCCCACCAGGCCCAGCAGAGCGTAGATGCGGCCCACCAAGTCGTCCGTTGTGATGCCAAAGGCCCGGCCGTCCTTGTAGACCTTGACAGGGAGCTGGCTGAGCACTGTGACGAGCGCCCAGGTGAAGGCGCCGTGCCAGCGGTTGTCGAAGACGGCGCGCTTGCTCGCCTGACCCATCGCACAGCTCGAGAGCAGCGCCATGTTGCCGTGGGCCAATGGCAGGCCCGTGTGCTCGTTGTAGAGCTCGGTGTTCAGAGCGCGGCCGGGGGACTCTTTGAGGCAGGTCTCCAAGACGATGGACACCCGGCTCTCCTCCGGCACATCCCGCATCATCTGGAAGAAGGCCTTGTTGAAGGAGATCAAGCCACGCAGGCTGTCCCCGTCCGTGAAGGGGTCGGCGTGCAGCACGCTCTGGATGATCTCCGGCGTGTAGTCCAGCTGCATGGCCCACTTCATGGCCTCCTTCGCGTTCTTCTCGCGGGTCCAGCCGCTGGAGCCCAGGCCCTCACCCATGTTGCCCAGGTACTTCATCATTCGGGTCACGCCGCCCGTGGGGAGCGTGTAGCCCAGGGATTCTGCGACAGCGGCCATGCCGGCCCGGGGGTTGTCCAGGGCGCCAGGGTGCGCTGCCAGTCCATTCAGGAAGGCGTGGATCTTCTCGGGCTCGGGCCCAGTGACCTCGTCGATGGCACTGAGCAGGGTGGCGCGGGCCGCATAGCGCCAGAAATCGCCGTCGAGGACAGGCTGGGCTTGGGCGGGATCCAAGCGCACATCAGCCGGGCAGAGAGCCGGGTGTCCGCTCTGGGTCACGACACTGTGGCCTGCGTAGTAGATGATGCCCTGGCTGCCGTTCTTCTGGAGCTTGGAGGCCAGCCACTGCAGGCCCTCCAGAATGCCCTGTTGGGTCGCTGGTCCAAAGCTGGCTTGGGCCATGTTCATGTTTTGAACCGGGTCCCGGCCCATGGCCACCGCCTCGAAGCCGTTGGCGTTGCCCAAGGGGTTGCTGAGCACGCGGATGTTGTCAGCAGGAACGTCCATCATGCGAATCAACATGGCCATGGAGCGCAGGTCGTTTTGGGCGCCTGTCAGGTCGTTCTGGCCGGGTTGAGCCCCCGAGGACAAGTCCAGGTAGCTGTAGTCGGAGATTCCAATAATCAAGGCGTAGGTTGCAGACATTTAAGGCTCCAGAAGCTTAGGAGAAGGGTAGCAAAATGTGACAGGTCGGGAGGGGTTCAGCCCCTGCAACACTGTGTTGCAGGGGCCGCTGAGAGTGGAGGAAGTCCCAGGTGGTCGGTGTCTTTCTTAGGCCTTGCGTGTGGGCTCGCTCTGGCCCAATCAATCTACGGGCTCACCCCCGGAGCGACGATTACCGCCCGTTACCGGAGGCTGTAGTGGCGGGATTCTGGGTCTGCGCCGGCTAGGCGATTTGCACCGAGCGGAGGGGCACCAAAGAGTGTTAGTTGCACCCCATGCAGCTGCACCGTCCCGAACCCATCCTCCATCCCGAGTCCGTCGCCCTTGAGCGCGAGGAGCCCCCCATCCGCAGCGCCAGGCGCTTGCACGAGGGGGAGAAGCTCATGGTCTGGGACCACTACGGCAGCGGGGCCGATGTGCTCGATGCCCTGCACGACTACATGCAGCCGCCGCCCTTCGGCGCGGACCATGAGCTCAAGGCTCGCTACGAGGTGGCCTATAGAAAGGCGGCCAAGAACCTGCTGGTCGGGATTCGTGGCCACAAGGTCATGCTCAACAACGGCGCCCCCATCGGCTTCCTTGAGCAGCTCTACCCAGAGCTAAGGCAGTTCGCGCTGCCTTTTGTGGAGATGCAGGAGCTCTTCGGTGCCTGGCGGCGCTTTGTAGACGGCGTGCCCATGACTGTTCTCGGCCACTCGCTGCATCCCTACTACGGCACCTATGCGCCCACACGGACCTCGCACTTGGAGCTCTTTGCCACCTGGCTGAGCCAGTACAAAGGGTCCAAAACGCGCGCGGTTGATGTTGGCAGTGGCAGCGGTGTGCTCGCTCTTATGCTCGCAAAGGCTGGCGTAGAGCAGATTCTGGCCATCGACGACAACCCCAACGCGGTGCACAGCCTGGAGTTGGAGCTGCAGCGCAATCCTCCGAAGGGACTCGTGATTCCGGCCTTGGGCGATTTGCTGGAGCCCAATCAGACCCGGGCGGACCTCATCGTCATGAACCCGCCATGGACCCAGCAGACCCCAACCAGTCTGGTGGACCGCGCGCTCTACTACCAGGAGGGGCTCTTCGAGCGCTTCTTTGAGCAGGCTGAGCAGCACTTGGCACCGGAAGGCCGGGTCGTCCTGCTCTTCTCGAACCTGATCTCCTTGGTACAACCTGAGGTTCCTCATCCTATCCAGGCCGAACTGGCCCGTGGACGCTTCTCTCTGGTTCAGACCTTGAACCGCAAGGTCAAGAGCACCAAGAACAAGGTCGGGAAGGCCCGCTCCACCAAGGAGAAGGTCCAGATCTGGGAGCTGGAACGCGCATGCCCA
This sequence comes from uncultured Pseudomonadota bacterium, assembly GCA_913060515.1. GTDB lineage: Bacteria > Myxococcota_A > UBA796 > UBA796 > CAJQPC01 > CAJQPC01. Next base: position 60,010 of record CAJXRZ010000017.1, read on the forward strand.
TGACCCCCGCCAAGGCGCTGGGGATTCCCACCGTGGTGGGCTTGTTCTGCACCGTGCTCAGCTATGGCTTGGGCTATGTGGCGCTGAGCTATCTGGGGCAGGCGCTGATGCCGGAAAGCCAGGCCATCTGGCCGCTTGTGTTGGGCTCTCTGCTTCTGGCTAGCCTGGGCGGGACTCTGGGTGCGCGTTTTGCGTTTGGCCGCATGAAGAAGCAGTTTGAGCGAGAGCAGGCCGAGGCAAGGGTCAGTCCCGCAGAATGAAAGTCTGCCTGGCAGCGTAGGACGGAGGAGCTGGAGTCCAGGCCTTGGAAATGCAGAACAAGGTCAGACCAGGAGCCGTCGTGCTCGCCCTCGGAGCTGTAGCTTTGCCGGGGCTCTCTTTCCTGGCGAGCCTAGCCTTGCCCTGCCTGTGGTTTCTACCGTGGGGGCTGCTTGGCGTGCTGACGGTGCCCCTCTGGTCAGGGCTAGCGCCAAGCAGGCGGGCGGCGTGGCTGGGCAGTGGGGTGACGGTCCTGCTGGTGTTCGGCGCGGGCCTGCTGGCTCTGGTCGGTGTGGAGCGGACGCCCCTCCCCGATGAGGTGATGTGCGAGGACTTCGTGACCCCTCTGGCACTCCTCGCGACGCCGCTCTGGGTGCTGCTCGCCGCGCTCAGCGCAGCGGCGCTCTGGTCCCTAAAACACTGGGTGCAGAGTCGGCTGCGGGCCGCCTAAAACTGCAGGCTACGCTCCGGCGCCCAAGCGCCGAACTTGCCAGGCGCCGTCTCCTCAAAGGCCAGATAGCCCAGGTCCACAAAGGGTTCCAGACCGGGTGCGAGCCACCGCATTGGACTGTCCTGGCGCTGCATCAGAAGCGGGTGCAACCTGGGCGCCAACCACCAACCCTTCAGGCGCTTGGCTTGGCGTGCGGCCTCTGCGCCCTCTCCACCTCCCGCGATGGCGCCCAACTGCGCCTTGTGCAGGATCCAGAGGTAGGTGAGCAGCTGAGGCAGGGCGCCGACGGTAGCGTTCTTGCTCGTCTTGAGCTCGAAGAGGTGGAAGCTCTCGCCGCCTGGGGAGGTGGTCCATAGGTCTGCTTGAGCACCGGCCCGCGGAGTCCAGGTCTTGGAGGCGGAGACCTTGCCCTTGAACAACCCCAAAGGAAGCTGGCGCTGAATTGGAGCCAGGGGGCCACAGATCCCAGGCGCCGTCTTGGCCCACTTCTTCTCACGGCAGATCTGTGTCTCCAGGTGGTGCTCTTCTCCCTGGCCGCCGTTGTAGGGGCGCTTGCGCCTGGGGGCGTTCATCACCAGCTCGCTGGGCCACTCCAAGGCAGGCACGCCCTGAAGCTGCAAGCGCTCTCCCAAGCCTCTCTGGAGCACTTCCAGGGCGATGCGCGCCCGCGTGTCGTGGTGGCCCAGCTTCTCATCGTCTGGCGGGTTCCCTTCGATGCGCACCCGCAGTAGGGGATTGGAGCCGGTGAAACGGTCCGCCCAATACCCAAAGCAGAGCAGGAAGAAGGGGGCCGCGCAGGCGTTGCTCTGGAGGTCCTGGCTCAGCGTCTCGCGCGGGAGCACGAGCTCGTACACGCAACGGCCATCCTCTTCAAAGCTCGCCCATTGGCCGACGGCTGGGAGGCGAACGTGGGGAATGTGCTCGTTGACCTGAGCGAGAACGGAATCAAAGCTGTTGTTCATCGAGGAGCCCTAGCTCCTCTCCGCCACAAAGTCCCGATACCAATACGCTGAGTCCTTGATGGTGCGCTTCTGGGTCTCGTAGTCCACGTGGACCAGACCGAAGCGCTTGGCGTATCCAAAGGCCCACTCAAAGTTGTCGAGCAGTGACCAAGCGAAGTAGCCGGTCAAGGGTACTCCCTCGTCAATGGCGGACGCGCAAGCCTCCAAGTGCTGCTCAAAGTAGGCGCGCCTGCGGGTGTCTTTGACGCGACCGTCCTCATCGGGTCCAGTGGCATAGGCCGCGCCGTTCTCGGTGATGATGATTTCCTTGGTGGGGTAGTCCCGGTGCACGTCCGTGAGCAGGCGGCGCAGGGAGGGCCCGTAGACTTCCCAGTCCATGTCGGTCTTCACGCCCGTGCCGTGCAGGGTCTGTGGATCGTTTCCTTCCTCTTCTCCCCGGATGATGCCGCGGCTGTAGAAGTTGATGCCCAAAAAGTCGGTGTCCACGGCCATGTGCTCAAAGTCACCCTCGTGGATCTCCGGCAGCGCGAAGCCTTCCCTCTCGTAGTGCTCGATCATGTCCCGGGGGTAGTCGCGGCCGTAGAGAGGGTCCAAGAACCAGCGGTTGAAGTGGCCATCAAAGCGCTCGGCCGCCACGCGGTCGATCTCAGAGTTGGAGGCTGGATAGGAGGGACAGAGGTTCAAGGTGATGCCGACTTTGGCGTCCTTGACGTTGTCCCGAATCACCGGGACGGCCATGCCGTGGCTGAGCAGGATGTGGTGGGCGGCCGCCAGGGCCTTGTCCATGTCTTTGATGCCCGGGGCGTGCTCGCCGCTCTTGTAGCCAAGCATGCTGACCACCCAAGGCTCGTTGTGGGTGATCCAGTTCGCGACGCGGTCCCCCAGACTGCGGCTCATCACGTCGGCGAAGTCTACAAAGTGGGGGCAGATCCCGCGCCAGGGCCAGCTGCCGGCATCGTCCAAGGGCTGGGGCAGATCCCAGTGGTAGAGGGTGGCCCAAGGAGTGATTCCCCGCTCCAACAGCCCGTCTACAAGCTTGGAGTAGAAGTCTAGGCCGGCCTGAAGGCCTTGCTTCTCAAAGCCCGTTGGCAACACGCGAGGCCAGGCGATGGAGAAGCGGTAGGCCTTCATGCCCAGCTCCTGGAGGATGTCCAGATCCTCCTCCCAGCGGTCGTAGTGCTCGCATGCACGGGCGCCGTCGTGGCCCTTGTAGACCTTGCCAGGGGTGGCACAAAAGGTGTCCCAGATGCTGGGTCCGCGTCCGTCTCGGTTTACCGCGCCTTCGATCTGGTAGGAGGAGGTCGCCGCCCCCCAGATGAAGTCCTTCGGGAAGCTCATTTCGTCTCCAAATGACAGGCGACCTGGTGTTGTTCGCCGAGCAAGGTGGGGGTCGTTGTGCTGCACGCCGGCAGGGCCTGGAGGCAGCGGTTCTGGAAGGGGCAACCCGGAGTGGGGTCGATGGTGTTGGCCCGGCCGGGTTTGGCCGGCAGCTCCGTGTCCAAGCCCACCCCATGGGTCGCCGCGGCAAGCAGGAGCTGGGTGTAGGGGTGTTTGGGGGAGCGCAGCAGGGTGTCGGCGGGCGCCATCTCCATGACCTGCCCAGCATAGAGCACCAGGATGCGGTCGCAGAGCCAGCGGGCCGCGGCCAAGTCATGGGTCACAAAGAGCAGGCCAACCCCGGTCTCTTTTCTCAGGCGGTCCAGCAGCTGCAGGATGTCCATGCGGCTGGAGACATCGAGCATCGAGGTGGGCTCGTCTGCCAGGAGCAGCTTGGGCCTTGGGGCCAGGGCCCGGGCAATGGCGACCCGTTGACGCTGACCGCCGGAGAGCTCGTGGGGGAAGCGCGGCAGGTAGCTCTCATCCAGGCCCACCGTCTCCAGCAGCTCCTTGAGCGCGCCCGGTTTGTCGAAGCCGTAGAGCTTGAGGGGACGCTCCAGGTGGTGTCGGATGTCGTGCACGGGGTTGAGAGAGGCAAATGGGTTCTGAAACACCATCTGAATGTCGTCTCGGGCCGCCTTGGAGCGGGGGGCGTCGTTGAAACGAATCTCCCCGCGCGAGGCCACCTGAAGCCCAGCGACGACCTTGGCCAGGGTGCTCTTGCCGCTTCCGGACTCCCCAACCAGGGCCAAGGCTTCGCCTTCGGCGACCGTCAGGCTCACCTCGTTGAGGGCCTGCAGGATGCTCTTGGAGAACACGCCGCCCTGGGGAAAGTCGACCCCTAAGCCTTGGATCTCAAGAAGCATGGTTCAGCTCCCAGCAGCTCGCCCAGTGCACGGACTCTTGGCCGGACCTGCTGAAGTGGTCCTTGGATGGCTCCTGGGACGCACAGCGGGCGGTGGCGAGACCGCATCTGGGGTGAAAACGGCATCCCGATGGGGGCTGGTCGGCCCTTGGAGGGGCCCCCGGGATGGAGTAGGGCTCTCTGTCCTCGTTGAGGGCAGGAGGGATGGATTTGCGCAGTCCTTGGGTGTAGGGGTGGCGGCCGCCGGCTTTGAAGGCAGAAGCTGGACCCAACTCCACCAGGCGCCCGGCGTACATCACGCCGATGTCGGTGGCGAAGTCCATGAGCAGGGACAGATCGTGGGTCACGAAGAGCATGGCAAAGCCCTGCTCCCGCTGAAGGGCCATCACCCGGCGTAGGATCTGGCGCTCGACCACCACGTCCAAGGCGGTGGTGGGCTCGTCCATGACCACAAGCTTGGGGCTCAAGGCCAAGGCCAGGGCCAAGGCCACGCGCTGGCGCATGCCACCGGAGAGCTGGTGGGGGTAGGAGTCCAGGTGCTTGGGATCCAGCTCCACCCGCTCCATCGCCTCAGGCGCGAGGTGTGCGGCGCCGTGGGGCGCCAAGGTGTCTCTGAACTGCTCGCCGATGCTGAGCACGGGGTTCAGGGCGCTCAGAGCGCTCTGTGGGACCACCGAGATGTCCCGCCAACGCAGGGCCCGCAGGGTCTCATCGTCCATGCGCAGGATGTCTTGGCCCTGGAAGTTGACCTCGCCGCCGGAGATGTGCGCTGGGGCGCCCAAGAGGCGCAGCATGCCCAGAGCCACGGTGCTCTTCCCAGAGCCAGACTCACCCACAAGACCCAGAATCTGACCTGGCTCTAGGGAGAAGCTGACCGAGTCTGCGGCCCGAACCTCGCCATAGTTCACGCTCAGGCGCTTGACGTCGAGGATGCTCATGGCTTTGCCGCCCGGCTGACCGGCGATGGGGTGACCGCCGATGGGATGAACGGAGTAGGGCCCACGCGCTGGGGATGGGCCAGCTTGGGGTTGGTGACGGCGTCGAGGCCGAAGTTGATGAGCGTCAGAGCGAAGCCCAAGAGGGCGATGCAGAAGCCGGTGGGCACGAAGGTCCACCAGGAGCCGGTGAGCAGCGCTTGGTCGTTGCTGGCCCAGTAGAGGTTGGTGCCCCAGCTGACCACGCCCAGATCGCCCAGGCCCAGGAACTCCAGGCCCACTTGGGCGCCGACGGCGTAGATGGTCGCGCCGATGAAACTGGAGACCATCAGGCCGGTCATGTTGGGCAGAATCTCAACGAAGAGGATGCGGATCCAGCTCTCGCCGCTGACCTGGGCGGCGGCCACAAAGTCGCGCTGTCGCAGGGTCAGAGCTTGGGCGCGCAGCACCCGGGCGTTCCAAGCCCAGCCCGTGAGCACGAGCACAGCGCACATGGAGACGGGGCCTGCGGGCAGCCAGGCCGCTAGGACCACCATGAGGGGCAGCCCAGGGAGGACGAGGAAGATGTTGATGAGCAGGGAGAGCCCATCGTCGGTCTTGCCGCCCAGGGTGCCGGCCAATCCACCCACCAAGGCGCCAATGAGGACAACCAGGCTGCCTGTGATGAGCCCCACGAGCAAGGTGGTGCGGGCACCCACAACGGTCTGTGCGAGCACGTCTTGGCCTTGACCGGTAGTGCCCAGCCAGTGCTCGGCCGAGGGCCCCAGCAGAGGCCGCCCGTCAAAGGCCAGAGGGTCGCCCACCAGGAAGGGACCGACGAAGGCCATCAGGAAGAAGAAGAGCAAAAGGCCCATGCCCACGCGGGCTTGGCGGCTCTTCCAGAGGCTCGTGAAGATGCGTGTCATGTCCGGGTCCTGGGGTCCAAGGCCACGGTCACGACATCCACCAACCAGTTGGCCGAGAGCACGGCGAAGGTGATGGCCAGGAACAGTCCCTGGAGCAGGGGGTAGTCCTGGCCGCGCACGGCCGTGAGTAGCAAGAGGCCGGTGCCCGGGTAGGAGAAGACCACCTCGGTGAGCAGCGCACCGGAGAGCACAAAGCCCAGAGCCATTCCGAAGCCTGCGACGTTGGGCAGCAGGGCGTTTCGGGCCGCGTAGTGCACCAGGATGCGCCTGGGAGTCAGGCCTCGGGCTTGAGCGTAGCGCACGTGCTCAGCGCCCAAGACGCCAATCATGGTGTTCCGCATGGCGAGCAACCAGCCGCCGAGAGAGACGAGAACCATGGTCAGTGCCGGCAAGAAGGCGTGGCTGATGACCGACTGGATGAAGGGCCAGGAGAAGCTGGGGGCCAGGTTGTCTGCGTAGGCGTGGCGCAGGGGGAACCAGTCCAGCTGGAAGCCGAAGACCCAGGCGGCGAGCATCGCCAGCCAGAAGTAGGGGAAGGCGCCCAGGAAGGCGAGCAGTGGGGGCAGCACCGTGTCCAGAGGGCCGCCCTTCTTCCAAGCGGCCAAGGCGCCCAGAGAGCTGCCCAGCACGAAGGAGATGAGCACCGCGCCGCCCGCCAGCAGGCCGGTCCACATCAGGCCCTCGCCCAGGACCTCGGAGACGGGGGTGGGGAAGTAGGCCACGGAGAGGCCCAAATCGCCGTGGGCCAGGGCCGAGATGTAGCTGTAGAACTGCTCGTGCAGGGGGGCGTCTTGCAGTCCGAAGGTCTTGCGCAGCCCTTCGATGGCCTCGGGGTCGAGGTCCCCTTGAAAGCGTGCGAAGAGCACACTGGCTGGGTCGCCGGGCATCAGCCTTGGGATCAGAAAGTTCAACACCACCGCGACTATCGCTGCGATGACGTAGAAGCCCAGGCGTCGGGCCAGCCAACCTGCGGCGGCCTTCACTTGGCCTCCAAGCGGGTCATGACCAGCAAGCAGGCGGGCACGGCGTTGGGGCTCAGAGGCGCATAGGGGTCCTGCGCGCTGGGAAAGCCGGTGATGTGGGTGTGGTTGGCCTCGCCCCAAGCCGGCGCTGGGAAGAGGGGAATGGCCGGCACCTCGTCCACGAAGATCTGCTGCAGCGCGTTGACGATGCGGGCCTGCTCCAAAGGGTCTGGGGTCGCATCGAAAGCGGCGAAGAGGGGAGCGGCCTTCTCGCTGCCGTAGCGGTGCCAGTTGCGGAAGCTTGGCTCGCCCACCTTGACCACGGCGCTGGGGTCCATCAGGGCCTTGTACATGGGCACCGGGGATGGGCCCTGCTCGCTCCAGCCCAAGGAGAGCTCAAAGTCGCCGCGGCCCACGCGCTCGTACCAGGCGCTGAAGTCGTAGCCCTTGACCTGGACGTCCAGGCCGATGTTGCGCAGATCTCCGGCGATGACCTGGACCGCGCGTACCCAGTCAGACCAGCCCGCGGGACTGGTGATGCTCAAGGTCAGCTCGCTGCCATCGGGCAGGGTGCGCATGCCGTCCTTGCCCTTCTTCAAGCCTGCTTGGTCCAGCAGCTCGCCGGCTCTCTGGGCGTCAAAGTCGGTCCAGCCCTTCAGGCTGCTGTCCTCCCAGTCGCTGTAGCCATCGGAGAGCGCGGTGGGCCGGGAGGGGGTGGTGTAGTTGTACATGGCCACCTCCACCAGTCGCTGCCGGTCGATGGCCAGGCTCAAGGCTTCCCGCACCTTGGGGTTGTCCAGGGGCTCCACCTGGGTGTTGGCGTACAAGAAGATGGTGCCGCCCTGGGTGGGGAACCAGGCCTGGTAGTTCTCGTCTCGGGCCAGATAGGTTCGCTCCACCGCCGGCACGAAGATGCCCGCCCAGTCCAGCTCTCCGCGGATCAAGGCGATGCTGGCTTGGTCGTTCGAGGACAGCGCGGGGAAGCGCAGCGCCTCTACCTCCAGCTCCTGCCAGTAGTAGGGGTTCTTGTCGAGCTGGAAGACCTGGCCCCGGAAGGTGCTCACTTCGGTGAAGGGGCCGGTTCCGACGGGGTCCGGGTTCTGCTCGAGCAAGGGGGACTCGATGGAGGACCAGATGTGCTCAGGCAGGATGGCCTGCTGAGAGATGGCCTGGAGGCCGGAGACGTAGGGGCGCTGGAAGGTAAATGTGACTTGGGTCTCGCCGGCGACCACCGACTCCAAAAAGCCCCAGACACCGCCCAGATCCGCTCCGGGCACTTCCTTCATCATGTTGAAGGTAAATGCGACATCTTCGGCGGTGAAGGGCTGGCCGTCTGACCAGCGCACGCCTTGGCGGATCTCGAAGCGCAGCTCGGTCGCATCTTCGCTCCACGAGGAGTCCGTCGCCAGCCACGGCACCCACTCGCCGGTGGCCTCGTTGAAGATGTACAAGGGCTCGTAGACCCCAGCGGAGGTGGGCCAGCGCGCGCTGGTTGGCACCAGAGGGTTGAAGTTCCGGATCCAGGTGGCCTGTTGCTCTTGGGCCACGACGACCACTCCCGGCTCCCGCGGCACCTCCGGCACGCAAGAGAGGGATAGAAGCAGCCCCAGATGGAGCCCCAGAGCTGTCACGGGCTGCGCTCGTAAACCCGCACGTAGTCCACGAACATCTTGCTGGAGCTGGGCGTGCTGGAGTCGGGGGGGCCCACGTAGTTGCCGCCGACAGCGACGTTCAGAATCAGGAAGAAGGGGTGGTCGTAGGCCCAGGAGCCGTTGATGCTCGCGGGGTGCGCGGTCATGACCAAGCGCTCGTCCAAGAACCAGGCGATGTGGTCGGTGTCCCACTCCACGGCGTAGAGGTGGGTGCCATCTTGCAGGTTCTCCTCCACGGTCAGGCTCTCGTAGGTGGCGTTTCCGCCGGAGCCGCCTGGGTTGTGAAGGGCCGCGTTGGTCGTGAAGGGGGCCTGTCCGCGCGCCTCCAGAATGTCGATCTCGCCGCAGTTGGGCCAGCCCACATCGGCGTAGTTGTCGCCGAGCATCCAGAAGGCGGGCCACATGCCCACGCCTTCAGGCAGCTGAACTTTGGCCTCGAAGCGGCCATTCTGTTGAGCGAAGTTGTTGGCGCTGGTGATTCGGGCGCTGGTCCAGCTGTTGCCCTCAAAGTCCTCTTTCTTGGCCTCAATCACCAAAAAACCGTCTTCCTGGCGGCTGTTGTCGGTGCGGTCGGTGTTGAACTCCAGCTGCTCGTTGCCCCAGCCGTCGCCTCCCACATCGTGGGTCCACTTCTCGCCGTCGATGGCCCCGCTGCCATTGAACTCATCGGCCCAGGTCAGAGTCCAAGGAGAAGCAGAGTCGTCCGTGCTCCCAGGGTCGGTGCACGCCAGTAGGAGCCAGATCATTGGACATCCATGTAGACATTGTCGACCAAGAACGAGGCCCCTGTGGTTGAGGTGTCGCTGACCAAAATCATTGGAATCTCCACCGAAGTCAGGGTCAGCCCAAAGTCTTCGAGGGGGATGGCCAAGTGGTGCCACTCGCCGTCGGAGACGAAGCCGTAGTCGCTGGTCTTGAGCTTGTTCTCGGTGCCGGCCTTCATGCCCAGGTCAATGTCCACCTCGTCCTCGGAGAGCAGGGAGAGGTGGTAGGTGTTGTAGGCGCTCAGGTCTCGGGCGGCGTCCCAGTGAACGCCGCCACCCCACCAGCTGTCACGGGCCAGAGTGAACTTGTCGCTCACGTAGCCCTCGGCCCGCTCGCTATCGACGCTGACGGAGAAGCTGGCCTCGTAGATGTAGAAGTGCGCGGTGGTGTTGTCCACCTCCACGAATTCGGTGGTGGGGCCTTCGTAGAACACGCCGATGCTCAGGCGCTCCTCGCCCTCCACGAAGGGGTCGGGGCCTTCCAGAAACTCGGAGTCGGTGTCGGTGACCCAGCTCCCAGGGTCCGGGTAGTTGGGCTCCCCGGGGTCGGGGCGACAGGCCAGCAGAAACCAGATCATTGGCTCGCTCCCAGTGAGAGAAGTCCCTCTTCCGCCAAGGGGGCCACCGGGTAGGGGATGGTCCCTGTGATGTCATAGGTCACATCGCCGGAGAAGTTCTCCAAGACGGAACTGTACCCGGCGATTGCGATCTCGCGAACGGCCCAGAGCTGGTCGGCTGGGGCATCCTGACTCAGGTAGATGTTGTGGGCGGCCTGGGCGGTATAGAACTGGTTCTCGCCGGTGGGCTCTACCAAGAGCCAGGTCCCGAATGCGTAGAAGCCGGGCACTGCGCCGGAGGGGTAGATCTCCCAGCGGTCCTCGGCCCCAATGCCAAAGTCGGCCAGAGGGTTGTTGGGGTCATCCCCCAAGGAGTTGTTGGGGTACACCCCCATGTTCAGGTCGTAGAGCTCGAACTCTACGGACGCCAGGTCGATGCCGTAGACGTACTCAGGGGGCGTTTCAATGCAGGCCAGAGAGAGAAGGAGCAGCATCACAGACTCACGTGAATGACCGAGCGGATTTCCCACTCGGAGCCGAAGATGTCCTCGGCGGGGGAGTACTCGTCCAAGGTGCGGTAGCGCCCCTCGATGCCGATGCGGGTGGTGGTCCCTTCCATGGGGAGAGGACGCAGACCATAGGAGGCGTGGGCTTCGAGCTGGAGGGGGAAGGTCTGGTTGAAGACCCGGTGGTAGTCGTAGGGCCCCCAGTCATCGACCTTGACGCCCGCGCGGATGACCGCGGCGCCCATTCCCAGCTGAGCATCGCCGCCGTAGCGGGTGACCAGTCGACTGTCCTCGCCAGTGGCTTGACCTTGACCCACGTAGGCATGCAGAAGCAGGGCGCTGTTGGGGCCGAAGTTGAACCAGGCGCGGGTGTTCACATCCCAGACGTTTGCGGCCTCGGGAGCGGCGGCGAAGGCGAAGAGGGCGCCGGTGTCGGAGAAGCCCAGCAGGGCATCGCGGCTGGTGGGCTGGATGCGGTAGACGGCGTTGGTGGAGAAGGCGAAGGGGGCATCCTCCCGGTACTCACCGTCCCAGTTCCACATCCAAGTACCCGGGGTCGGGTCATAGGCCCAGATGAGCTCAAAGGCCGTGGTCTCCCGGTTGCCCAAGACCACGAAGGGGTCCTCGAGCACGTTGCGGGCCTTGAGGGCCGAGAGGTAGTAGCCGGTGTCGGAGTCGTAGCTGCCCGGCAGAGAAGGTAGGGGACCAACCAAGGGTTTCTGGCGCAGGAAGTTGGGGCCGAACTGCCAGTTTTGTACGTAGAACATGGCGCCCGCCAGAGCGGACATCTGGTTTCCGCGGCCGCTCTCCTTCAGGGTCCAGCCCGTAAAGAGCAGCTCAGGGTCGCCGCCAGCGTCTGCGACCAGGCCCCGGTAGCCACCTTGGGCGTAGAGGTGCACGTTGCCCCTCTCGTAGGTGACCCGCGCGCGTCCGCCCAGGGTGTCCGCCAGGCGAATCTCATCGGAGAGCACGTGGTAGCCGGAGTCGCCGTAGCTGACCGCATCGTCGGTCTCCTCGACGTATCGGAAGGGCTGCCCCAGGCGCGTTGTGCCGCCCATCAGTCCGCCGAGTTGAACGCCCACCGGGCCCTTTTGGGTCTCGATGGCCAAGGCCGTGACCCGGGTGCGTTGCTCAGGGATGACGTTGAGTGTGGCGGTGTTCTGCAGCTGAGAGACATCTTCCTGGTGGGCCAGGGTCACCCGGGTGTCCCCGAACTTCTTGCCGTAGCGGGCCAGGATGGCCGGGTTGGCTCCCCACCAGAGCTGGGGGCCAGCGGCGACGGCCAAGCCCTCGAGCTTGTCCTTGCCGGTGAACTCCAGGCCGATGGGCGCCTCGCCGTTGTACATGTCCAAGTTGGGGCCGTAGTAGGCCTCGCGGTACAGGCCGAAGATGTCGCCTTCCGCCGCCCAGTGGTAGTGACCGCTGCGGTAGAAGCCCTCCAGGTTGCCCTGCTGGGTGTCCCACTGAAAGGCGGCCCGGTTCACGTCCAGGCGCTCCAAGGCGCTCAGGTCGGTGGTGCCGCCGTCGGCGTCGGTGCCGGTCAGGCCACGGCCACGGGTCTCGTACTGAATCTCATTGATCTGGTTCTCCGCCACGCCAGCCAAGATGTTCAGGGACAGGTCCGCGGTGAAGCCGGGGGCTGGCTCAGCGGCAAAGTCCAGGTAGAAGGACTCTTGGTGGTCCACGCTGCTGGTGCGGTTTGCGGCGTCGCCGGGATCTGTGCCCGCAGCGACGGTGTCCAACTCCATGCGCAGATTGGAGAGGCGCACTCGGCTCAACTCCTGCACACGCGAGGCCGCGCTGGTCGCAGCGTAGTTCGGCGAGTAGCGGGCCGGGTCGACGGACTGGAAGTGCGCCTGGACCTGCTCGGGACTGGCGGCGTAGGGGTCCAGAGTCCAGAGGGCCTGCAAGGTGTAGTAGGCCTCGCGGCACTGAAGCTGGAAGTGGCCCTGAGCATCGGGAGGGGTCTTGGCGCAGATGCCGAACCACTCCTCGTTCATGTTGTTCCGGCCCTCCACAAAGTCCTCGGCGTAGCCGGCGTTCGGCCAGCTGGCGTTGGCGTCTTGGATGTCCAGGTTCTCGGTCTGCTTGTACTTCCACCAGCCATCGGACCACTGGAAGACGTAGCCGCCGATGGCGTTCCCCACGCCAGGACCGCCGTAGGTGTGGTTGTAGATGTCCAGCCACTGGGCCTCGACGTAGTAGGCCTGGGTCAAGGAGTCCTCTTGGCCAGCCGCCGCGTCGAAGGCGTCGGCGCCAAATTCGGTGTAGACCACTGGCACGCCCAGGGTGTCCTCGACCCGCTGATACAGGTCCCGGGCGTTCTTTCCGCGGTAGACGTTGGTGCCGAAGATGTCCAGGTTCGGCACCTCTTCGGCAATGAGGTCCAGGAAGCCCAAGTCACCGTTTGCAATGGCCACCGGGTGCTCGGGATCGATCTTGTGGATGGCGTCCACCGCCTCGCCCATCAAGCTGTAGAGGAAGCGTGCGCGGGCATCTTCCTGGTCCATGTCGGGCAGAGCTTCGATCTCGAAGCTGCTCCAGTACAGGCCGTAGTTGTTCTCGTTTCCGAGCACGTAGAAGAGCACGCCTTCCACGTCTTTGAAGCGCTCGGCGCTCGCCAAGGTCTGCTCCAGGATGACTTCCCGAGAGCGGGGGTCCGAGTAGTCCGTGACCGGAACCCAGGCCCCGTCGATGTTCAGGCCGTAGCGCCCGAAGAGCGGGTTGATCATCGTGTAGATGCCGTAGTTCTCGTAGATCCACGTCACCCACTTTGGGGGGATGTCGTCGTACTGGCGGATGCTGTTGACACCGGCCGCACGCAGCATGGCCATCTCGCGGTGCAGCACCTTCTCAATGAAGGCCTCGTCCTGCACCCAGAGGCTGTAGTTGTAGTTCTCGCCGATGGGCACATAGCCCCAGTTCATGCCGCGGACGAAGAAGTCCGTCCCCTCGACCTGGAGCTTGTGCCCGGAGGCGTCGGACAACACGGTGACCTCTTCGGCGGCTGCCGTAGAAGAGACCACTGCGCTAAGAAATAGGAGCGCCAGTCCAGCTGTCCGAGTGCCCATGTCTACTCTTCGACCTTGTACAGGAGCATGTCGTCGAAGTAGACGCTGCCGCCGTCATAGCAGTCGCCTTCGGCCTCACCGGCGCAGTGCCAGTACTCGATGGCAGCCTGGACCTTGGTGGCACCCTCTGGAACCGTACCTGTGACGGAGAGCTCGGTCCAGGTGTCCGTGGCCGCGTCCATGCTCAGGGCGGTGGAGGCGGAGTTGCCATAGTAGTTGTAGTCGTTGTCGAAGTACTTGAGCCAGAGCACGCCGTAGGTCTGTGCGCTCTCAATGGCATCGCCGCTGTAGATGAAGGCTTGACCCTTGAAGGTATAGGTCTCGCCAGCGACGGCGGGGAACTCTTGGTAGATGGGGGTCTCGCTCTCCCAGCCGGTGAACAGGCCGTAGAGCTTGACAGCCTGGGTACCCTCGAAGGCCGCGAAGCCAGGGCCCTCTGGGTACATGGACTCGCCGTTGGGAATCACGGCGTAGTTGCTGCGGTCACCAGGGAAGATCAGCCAGCTGCTGTCCCAGCCGGACTCAAAGCTGGGGTTCATCAGCATGTTGTCAGGCTGAGGGTCGGTGTCCGCGTCTGCGTCGCTGTCGGCGTCGGCGTCGGCATCGGCATCGGCATCCGAGTCGGCATCCGAGTCGCTGTCGGAATCGCTGTCTGCGTCCGCGTCGGTGTCGGCGTCGGCCTCAGAGGTGGTGTCGTCCGTATCTTCGGTGTCATCGTCAGTACAACCGACGTTCAGGGCGAGCCCGAGAAGAAAGAGCATGCTGGTGGTCATTGGAGAGCCTCCGTTTGGGCGCCAGCCATTGCCGGCATTGGGGTAAGTAGAGAATGGTCGTTCAGTGCGGCCTGAAGAACCAATGTCGCGGCGCCCTTGGCCACCGCGTGTGGACCGATTTGAGAGAGCACGACGCGCGAGCTCTCCACGGTGCTGAACAGCGCGCGTGCTTCGACGGCCTGCATCAGGGGCTTGAGCAGCAAGTCGCCGGCTCGTGTCAGAGCGCCGCCCAGGATGACCCGCGCGGGGTTCATCAAGTTGAGCAGGTTGGCGACGGCGATTCCCATGTAGGTACCTGCATCCGCGATGGCTCTGGTCGATGCAGGGTCCCCGGCGTTTGCGTTCGCGAGCAGGGTCTCCAGATCGGTGCCGACGCGTCGCTCCAGGGCCTCTCGGCCGACCATGGCCTCCAAGCAGCCCTTGAGGCCGCAGCGGCACAGCGGACCGTTGGCGTCGATGGCGGTATGGCCGATTTCGCCTGCGATTCCGCCGGAACCTCTGTAGACTTGGCCGTTGATGATCTGGCCGGCGCCCACCCCTGTGGCCAGCTTGATGTAGCTGAAGTCACCCACTTCTCGGCCAGCACCCCACCAGAGCTCTGCTAGGGCGCCCAAGTTGGCGTCATTGTCCATCATCACGGGCACCGCGAAGCGAGCCCGCAGTACCGCTGCAGGTCGAATGCCGCGCCAGAGGGGAAGGATGTGGGGGTCCAGCACATCGCCATCGGCGAGGGGGCAGGGAACCGCCAAGCCGATGCCGGCCAGCGCCGAGGTGCCCAGCCCGAGCTCTTGGAGCGTCTCCTGGATGTGCCGCTGCATGCAGTCCATGGCCAAGCCAGGCTTGCCTTGCACGTCCACCGCCTCACTGCGGCTGGCCAGGAACTCGCCCTGCAGATCGGTGAGCACCGTTGAGATGTGCGAGGCCCCCATCTCGATTCCCACGAGCAGCCGTACACGCTCCTTCAAGCGAAGCAGGATGGACGGCCTGCCGCCACTGCTCTGGGTGCTGGACTCCTGGACCACGCCTACCTGGAGCAGCTCTCCGACGATGCCGGTGACCGTTGAACGAGAGAGCCCGGTGGATCGAGCAAGGTCAGCGCGAGAGTAGCTTCCAGCCCAAATCAGGTGCAGCACTGCAGCGGTGTTGTGGGCACGCAACATGCCCTGGCCGCGGCCGTTCCTTCTTTGTTCGTTCGGCGAATTAACAAACATGCAGGCACGCTACTCGGAGCATTTGAAGGGGTCAAGGGCTGAGGGGCATTTTGTGTGCTTGCGACTTGTTGGTGCACACCTCAATGCGCTCTAGGGACGAATCCGTGATGATCCGCTGCCTTCCGCAGAAAGCCCTTGGAGGCTAAGTGGGGGCGTGGTTTAGGGAACACTGGAAGGAGCTTTTGAGGTGGAAGCGCTGCTTCGACTGCCGGCCGAAGCAGCAGTCGTGGCCACCTCTCTCGCACTTTTGGCTAGCGCTGCGGGCCGCAGCTGGTGGGCTGCTCTCCTTCGAGCGGCCGTTTTGAACGGCCCAATCTGCCGCGCCCATTGCCCTAGAGAAGGCACTCCGTGTTGCGTCGCTTTCAATCACCACGGTTCATGACTTTCTGGGGAGAACAAAGGATTGAGGCAAGGTATCCGGCAGGTGATCTTTCTCGGTTCTTTTGCGTAAGGGCCATGTAAGAGGGGTTATCTTAGGATTGGTGGGTATGAACAATCGCGCCTCTCTACACGACGTCATGGCCGAGACTGAGCCCTTCCTTTTGGTCGGGGACTCAGATTCGGAGCGCTTTCCGGGCATGTCCTTTGCTTGCTATCAGAAGGTGGGAAGGGCGTTCTGCTACTTGGACCTTGGCTCTCGTGACCTGAGTGTGGAGGCAAAGGGCCAGCGAATCTTCCACAGCGTGGAAGAGTTGGGGGATTGGGGCGGGGACTTGGCCTTGATTTGGGTGCATGCAATCACGGCAATCAAGGCCCTGGAGTTGGCCCACAAGGCTGGATGCAAGCGGGTCTGGTTCAGCTTCGGAACTGGCAACTCGGCCGCTGTCGCACTGGCGGCGGAGCTTGGAATTCAGGTGGTGGAGGTTGGCCGTTGTCCTGTGCTCTTCCTCAAGGAGCGGGCCGGGCCTTGCCGGGTGCATGGCTGGTTCGCGAACGCCACAGGGCTCACGGGTCTGCCCCCGCAACTCGATGCTGGGCTTAGCAGACGAGAGCTGGTTTAGTCGTGAGTCCCTTTGTCATCATCTCGGCGACCATGGCGGTTCTCTCGCACTTGGTGTGTGCACTCTGGCTCGCCAAGCGCTCAGAGGCCAGAGGGCTCTTGGCGCTGCAAGGCGCCATGTCCGGGCTGGGAGCGGCGGTGGTTCTGGTCGGTTCGGTGGCCCGCTTTGGTCCTCCCGAGCACCAGACTCTGTTCACGACCCTTGAGATTGGGCTGGCCTCGATGGGGGCTCTCTACTTCTTCGCCACGGTTCGAAGTTGGTCCACTGGAGGAAAGGGGGCGCCCCCGTTTGCGTGGTTGGCGACCCTTGGCCCCCTCTTTGGCGCACTCTGTGCGACGGCGGCGCTTTTGCTCGGGGGCTCCAACTTGAGCCCAGTTCTAGGCGTGCCTCCCCTACGTTGGCCACAGCTGCTGCTCACCGCGGCGTTCTTCGGCCCAGCGCTGCGGTTCATCCCTCGCCACTTCCGAGCCCTTGACCCAAACGGACTCTTCCGGGAGTTGCCATGGCTCGCGGCGTCCTTCACCGTTGTGCTCACGGCGGTCTGTTGGGTGCTCTACCCACCCGGTTTGGTCGGAAACCTGAGCTTGGCCATTCATGCATTGCTGGTCTTCCCGTGGGCCTGGTCGGCGGACCGTGCGCAACAGCTACGCCTTCACCCGGACAACGCTGGCGCCGCGTCTGTTCGAGCACTTCAAGAGGCGTTGCTGCTCTTGAACAGTGCCGGGGTGGTGGACTACGCCAATCCAGCAGCGGTTGAGCTGCTGGGCATGGACCCGAAGGGCGTCGCGCTGTCCTCGATTGTGGAGGACTCCAAGCTTCGTGCTGGAAGCAGTAGGCTGCGTCGTGCAGACGGCGCGTGGCTGGATGTGGTGCTCTCCCTCGCCCCCATTCACATGCGTGGTGGGGAAGTGGGCATGGCCGTCTCTGCGACGGACGTTCGGGTGCTAAAGCGGGCGCTGGCCGATGCGGAGCAGGCCGTGCAGGCGCGGCAGGACTTTTTGGCGGTCATGAGCCATGAGATTCGCACGCCAATGAACGCCGTCGTAGGGCTCTCCCACCTCCTGGAGTCCACAGAGCTGCAAGATGAGCAGCGCTCCTGGGTGCGCACCATGCGTCAGAGCGCTGATGCACTCTCGGTCATGTTGACCGACATCCTGGACCTCTCGCGAATTGAGGCTGGCGCCGTTGAGCTGGAGCAGGTCCCTTGGTGCCCGCGTGAGGTGCTGCTCTCAGCCCTCTCTTTAGTGGAGGGTCAGGTGCGAGAGAAGGGGATTCAGCTTGAGCACAGCTTCGAGGATCTGCCTGGCCTGGTCGAAGGGGACCCCACTCGTGTTCGTCAGGTGGTCTTGAACCTGCTCTCCAACGCCATCAAGTTCACCTCGCAAGGGAGCGTTCAGGTTCGCGCGGGCTGGCAAGAGGGTCGCCTGAGCATTGAAGTTGAGGACACGGGCATTGGCATCCCAGAAGAGAAGCAGGCCGGGCTCTTTGAGGCCTTCGTTCAAGCGGACACCTCCACCACGCGGCGCTTTGGCGGCTCAGGTCTGGGCTTGGCCATCTCCAAGCGCTTTGCGGACATGATGGGCGGCGAGCTGGCTGTCGAGAGCCAATTCGGCCAAGGGTCAACCTTCAGCTTCTGCATTCCCTTGACAGTCATCGAGACACAACCTGACCAGGAAGAGGAGGTTCAAGAGAAGGTAGATCTGGGGCAGCTGCGCGTCTTGGTGGTCGAGGACAACGCTGTAAACCGCATGGTACTTCGGGCCGTTCTGTCCCGCTTGGGGGTGGTGCCGGCAGAGCGCGAGAACGGCCAGGAGGGCTTGGTTGCAGTGCTGGAGTCTTCGTTTGATGTGGTCATAATGGACCTTCAAATGCCGGTGATGGACGGGTGGGAGGCCATGGGGCGCATACGCGGTGCATTGAAAGAGCGCTCGCCTTGGCTGATCTCTCACTCGGCCAACGTCCAGCCCGAAGATGTGACCAAGGCCATGGCCTATGGGGCCCGCGAGCACCTCCCCAAACCTGCTCCACCCATCGCGCTGGAGAAGGCACTACGACGCGCCGCGCTGGCCATCGCCTCTCGCTCTATGCCAGGGGAGCGGGCGAGCTGAGTTCCCATGCTGCGCTAGATGTTGATGCCCGGCGGGATGCGCGAGGGCAACAAATGCAGGTAAGGACTGCGGCTTAGGTTTCGCTCCGTGATGCGCTTCTCCACTTGCGCCAAGTCGCTCTGAAAGGCGGAGAGCAAGGGCACCACCCGGGGGTCCTGGAAGGCGTCCTGGGGGTAGTCCGCGATCTGCCCGTAGCGGCTCTGTCCCAAGAGCAAGGCCACAACGAATTGGCGCTGAGCGGCGCCCATGGGTGGCAAGGTGTCCAGCCACTGCTGCTGGGTGACGGAGGCCTGGTCTTTGGGTGGCGTGCCGTAGGCGCCGAAGGGGCTGTTGGGCACGAAGGTCATCTCGTCCGCCACGGGGAAGTTCATGGCCGCGTGCTGCGCTGAGCCGGCGAAGATGATCTGTGTGAGGGTGCTGCCCAAGTAGGCCCGCGTCGCAAAGCCGGCCCCTTGGCCGATGCCTTGCAGTCCGCCGCCGTCCGCTGCCTTGATCTCCAAGAGCCAGGACCGGAGCTCCATGTCTGCAGCCACGTCTGTGTCACTTGGGTAGTAGAGGCTCAGGTAGGCGTTGACCCAACGAGCGATGGCATTCCACACCAGGAGCCCGTCGTCTCGGTAGGGGTAGTCGGGCAGTACGTCGTCATCCAAGACCCCTCGGCTGTCCAGCTCGGCATGCAACACGGAGCGGTCAAAGTCGAAGCTGCGCACCGATTCACAGACCATCTGACGCAGGGAGCTGCGGCTGGAGCCGGTGAACCAGTCCAGGGCGCCATGCTCGGCGAAGACGGTCTTGTAGCCGACCTCGTTGATGTAGAGGGTGCCGGCGAAGTGGGGGGCCAGAAGGCGATGCAAGGGGTGGCTCGCGGCCAGGTGTCGGTGCATGGAGATGACCATCGGCTCGGCCACGATGTGGGTGCGTGCGTGATGGAAGTACAGGGCCCCGGCGATGGTGTCCGCGACCGCCGCGTGGGTCTTGGCAACTTGCCAGCCCCAACCGCCATCGGGCGTGAACACAGGCCCGCCGCTCTCCAAGCGAATTCCGGCGGGTCGTAGGCCTTGGGAACCGGCCACCAGCAGGACTTTGGGGGCCAAGGTGTAGCGCTTTGCGCCGCCGACCACGTTGGGTTCCAGGCTGCGTAATTGAGCGTAATCCAGCTCGAAGAGACGCCCCTCCTCGAAGGCCGCCTCCAGGCTGTCTCCAGGACAAGCCATGCTCAGCCCTTCAGCGAAGTCCAGTGGGGCCCGGTCCTGCACCCGCTGAATGCTCATCGGGTTTGCCCCACGCAGGGCTTTCTGAGCGAAGGCCGCATCGTCCTGAAGGTGGGCTGCGGCGGCGGGCAGGGGCAGGGTTTGGAAGAACTCTTTGTAGCTCTCAACGGACTGAGCGCGGCCGCTCAGATCGCCGGCCAACAGGATGGAACTCACGTCGTTGACCACGTCGTAGATGCCGTGGTGGTGGGCCAACTCGCCAAAGACATTGGCCACCTCATGGGCCGCTCGGCTCAGGCCGCTGCCCAGAGCGCCGTCCTCTCGGTCCGTCGCGCCAGCGTTCTTGACAGCCAGCTTCAACGCACCGGAGACCACCGCAGACCATGCCTTGGGTGGCTGCTCAGCCTTGGGTAGCTCAGCCAATATGGGCAGGCTCTCGTACTTGTCAAAGCTGTAGGCGTAGTGGCTGCGGGCTTGGACCAGACGCCTTGCTCGTGCATCGGAGTCTGGGTCGTGTTGGGGCAGCACTGGGGCGGACATCGAATCTCCCGAGCCAAGCACCTTTGTCGATTCTTGGCATAGACTCCGGACCTTAGCACGCAAGGTAAGACAAGTGACAGAGAGCCATCAAGCCTCCCGCAGCCCCGTTTTCGCCCGTGGTCGCCTGGTCCAGAAACAGGCCGGAGTGCCGGTCCCAATCCGTCACGCCAAGGTCCATGTGCATGCCAGAGGAGGGGATTTGGAGGACCGCGACTTTGGGATTGTGGTCACGGATGCCGAGGGTGGCTTTGAAGTGGAGCTCGATGGCCAGCACCGATTTCTGGTGCTCGAGGTCTTGGAGTGCTCCTGGACCTTCAGCGAGAACCATCGCCCAGTCGAGGCCACCCGGGTGCTCAATGAGGTGCGCCTGCCATTCGGTCCCGGCGAGCACGGGGACGTTGGCGTGTCGATCTGGCCGTACCGAAGTGACTTTCCATCGCCCCGCTCCGGCTGGATGAATGGCAAGGCCTGTCAGAGCTACACCCCCGGCTACCACAAGGTGCTCTTGGGCTCTTTTGCCAAGGTCATGCCCGTCAAGGCGCTTCTGGCTGCTGAGCACAAGGTGGCCGGTAAACACCTAAGCCTCGAGCGGGTCCAGAAGCACCTGCCAGAGACCGCGACCACGCGCCAGCCTGTGATCAGCCGCTCCGATGCTTGGCTGGCCGACCAGCTCCTCAACGGCTTTGACATTGAGCTTCGCGTTGGGCGGAACGCGGAGAACCCTGAGCAGCTGCGCGTGCGCATCGCGTGGCCAGAGATGCCTCCCAAGAACGAGCTGGACCTGAGCGATGTGGACATCACCCTAGAGGATCAGGATGGCACCCTGATGCCCGTGCGCATCATCGCCGATGTGCGCAGCCCCAAGGATGGGGCCTACCAGCACAAGCGCACAGTGAGCGTGCCCGGAGATGCCTGCTGGGAAGCAGCCAAGCGTTTGGTGCGTTGTCAGTACTTGCTGCATGGGGCCCTGGATGGTCACATCCTGCGCACCCACATGCAGACCGAGATGTACGCCATCGCCGTGTTTCGGAACCTGCGCAAGAGCCCGGTCCTGCGCATCCTGGGGCCTCACCTCAAGGAAATCGTCGCCCAGAATCATGACGGCGACGGCTTTGCATGGGGGCCGGATGGCATCGTGCTCGTACAGTCCTCGCTGACGATGGACCATGTAAACCGGCGCATCAGCGAGAAGCTCGGTGGCTGGGACTGGTCGACGTTCTCGCCGCGAGAGCCACTGCGCCCCAGCCACCGCTATGCCTACGCCGGTCAACGCTTCTGGGCCCTGCTCAAGCACTATGTGGGCAGCTTCCTCGCCGAGCACCGGCCGCAGATCCAGGAGCAGTGGCTGGAGCTGAAGATGCTCTCCAAGGACCTGGTCGAGCACGCCGCGCCCTACGTGCCGCAGGTGGCCGACTCCTTGGTCCTTCCCGTCGACCAGGGAGAGCTGGACCAGCCCATGCCGCCCAGGCCGGTCCATCAAGGCGTGGCGCGTGCCGTGCGTCACCTCACCGAAGTGGAGCTTCCGGTCTCGGAAGACTGGCAGCGCCTGGAGCAGTTCATTTGCTACGTGCTCTATCAGTGCACCTTCAATCACTCCTGGACCCACGATGGGCAGTACCAAGCCGGGGGTGAGCTGGCCTACGCCACCTTTGGTCTGCGTGGCGGCTCGCTGGCGCCTGAGAGCGAGACGGATGTGTTGCCCCCCTTTGAGCGGAACCTGGACTCCATCACGACCAACGCGGTCGGAATCAAGGCGGGGTACGGCTTTCTGTTGGCGGACGAAGACGGGGACGTTCCGCCTCAGCTCAAGCAGGCGCTGCAGGACGCCCAGGCGGACTTTGCGGCCCTGGGCGTAGATGTGGCCAAAATCCGCAGCCGAATCAATATTTAGGAGTTCCGATGAGCAAGCGCGTGGACTTGGTTTTTGAAGGCGGTGGTGCCAAGGGCGTGGCCCTCTCCGGTGCGTTGGCCGCGCTGGTGGAGCGGGGCTTCTCTCCGGGACGCCTGGTCGGGACCTCGGCGGGGGCCATCACGGCCACCAATGTCTCCATTGGCTACAGCGCCTTGGAGATGCGAGACGGCTCCCTGGAGAAGCTGCCCAACGGAAAGTCGGTCTACACATCCTTCTCCGATGGGGCGCCGACGCTCAGCGACACTGAGTTGCTCTCGACGGAGCTGGGCCAGGCCCTTGGTCGACTGCCCATGCCTTTTGTGCATGACAAGGCTGCGCTCTTGGTGCTCCGAACCTTGGACAAGGTGCCCGGTCTTCGCTCGGTGCTGGCCCTGGCAGAGCAGGGCGGCCTACACAAGGGGGACGCCTTTCTGGCTTGGATGCAGCGCATGTTCAAGGACAAAGGGCTGGATCCCGGCATGACCTTCGCCCAGCACCACGCGCTGACCGGCGTGGATCTGTCCCATGTGGTGACCGATACCACCGCCCAGTGCATGTGTGTCTTCAACCATCGGACAACCCCACTGCTCCCGGTGGTCTGGGGCGTGCGCATGAGCATGAGCATCCCGATGTTCTGGCGTGAGGTGATCTGGCGCTCAGAGTGGGGGAGCTACATGGGCCAGGACATCAGCGGGCACGCCATGGTGGACGGCGGTGTGGTCTCCAACTTTGCCCTCCGCCTCTTCTCGGAGCCGGGGAACGAAGAGGTCGTGGCGTGGATGGGCAGCGGGCATGTGCCTGCACGGGTGCTGGGGCTCTACCTGGACGCCAGCTTGCCCATGGCCGAGTACCTGGTGCCGGAACACAGGGGGCTGCACAGCCCGCTGATGGCCCGCATCGACACCTTGATCGATACGATGATGAACGCATCGGACAACAGCGCCATCCACACCCACCCGGAGTTGGTCTGCCGACTGCCGGTCAAGGGGGTGGGCTCCACACAGTTCGATCTGCCAGACGCTGGCTACAAAGCCCTCTATGACTCGGCCCACGCCGCGATGTTGACCTACTTGGATGAAGGTGAGAAATGAGAAGGCCCCTGCTTCCCCAAGATGACAGCAGCCCACGCCGACAGCTCGAGCTCGCAGAGCAGCGCGCGGTCTACAAGTGGACCCACCAAGCCTTTGAAGGCATCGCGAGCTGCGAGGGCATCCCCAAGGGAGAGGGGCCGCCGGTGACGTGGTTGGCGCGTGTCGCTGAGCTGATTCTGGAGAGCGTTCGCAACGCCGACAAGATCGAGCGGGACGAGGAACGAATCGAGGGCAACCGCCAAGCGCTCAAGGAGCTACGAGAGGACATCGAAGACTTCGAGAAGGGTGGCATGCACGCCGCCTTTGAGCACATCGCCAGCTTCGTTCAGGGGGAGGAGTTTCAGCACATTCCGGTCAAGGACATCGCCGACTACGACCTGCTCTTCCAGAGCATCAAGCGGCCGGAGTTGGCGGACACCTACCAATCCAACCGCTCCTTCGCGCGCCTGCGTTTGGCCGGTCCGAATCCGATGGAGATGAAGCGCATCACGGCGCTGCCCGCGCACTTCCCGGTCACCCCATTCCACTTCGAGCAGGCCATGGCCGCCTTGGCGTGCGAGGGCGAGGACAACACGCCCGACACTCTGGCCGACGCTCTCTCAGAGGGCCGCGCGTTTCTGTGCGACTACAAGGCCTTAGATGGACTGCCTGGCGGCGACTTTCCCCGCGGACCCAAGTACATCTGCGCGCCTCTGGGGCTCTTCGTCTCCACCAAGGGCACCCGGACCTTGCTGCCAGTGGCCATCCAGTGCGCCCAAGCGGTGGGCCCCAAGAATCCCATCTTCACGCCCGGGGATGGACTGGCCTGGCAGATGGCCCGTTCGGCGCTTCAGACGGCCGATACGAACATGCACCAAGCCGTGCGGCACTTGGCCCACACGCATTTGGTCATGGAGCCATTTCACGTCGCTGCCAAGCGCTCTCTGGCACCTCAACACCCCATCGCGCGGCTGCTGGAGCCCCACTTTCAGGGCACCGTCTACATCAACAACGCCGCCAACACCAAGCTGATGGCGCCCAAGGGGGGCGTGGACGCCGTTCTGGCTTTGCCCATCGGCGTGAGCCGGCAGGCGGCGGTCTCCGGGGTGCAGACCTGGAACTTCCGCGGCTCCATGATTGAGCGCGACCTGCACGAGCGCGGCTTGATGGACCGGGACACCTTGCCCGACTTTCCCTACCGGGACGACGGGCTGCTCATCTGGCACGCGCTTCACGACTGGGTAGAGGCTGTCGTGCGCACCTACTACGAAGGGGACGCCAGCGTGGTGGCCGACATCGAACTGCAGGACTTCGTTGCGACAGTTCAGGCGCCAGAGGGCGGAGGCATCTCTGGATTGGGGGCGGTCCGCACGGTGCCGGACCTGATTCAGGTGCTCACCCACATCATCTTCACGGCCTCCGCCCAGCACGCCGCCGTGAACTTCCCCCAGCGGGACCAGATGGCCTACATGCCGGCCTTTCCCTTGAGCAACTTTGCGCCCCCGCCCACCAGCACCCAAGTCACCCAAGAGCAGGTGCTGGAGCAGCTTCCGGCCATGGACTTGGCGCACTACCAAGCCACACTCGGACACCTGCTCGGCGGTGTACACCACGGCGCCTTGGGGCAGTACCGGGAGCGCTGGTTTGGGCACTTCGCAGGTGACCGACGCTTGAACACCGCTCTGGATGGGCTGCAGAGCCGGCTGGAGCAGATCGAGGCGCTGATCACGGAGCGCAATGAGCGGCGCATGCCCTACACCTACCTGCTGCCCTCGAATATCCCTCAGAGCATCAACATTTAGGAGCTGCCGATGAAAGGGCTGATCCGCTTCTTTAAGGGGCCTGTGGTGCACCTGGTGACCTCGCTGGCGCTGACGGGCACTGGGCTGTTTGAGATCGCTGAGATGGTCGCTGAGAGTGCCCACGAGGTGGGTACGGCCCATGGTCTGGCCATCTTTGGCCTGGCCCAAGTCTTCAAGGCCGTCTCGGAGATCGCCGAGGGCTTCCAGAGCAGCGGTGAGCTGCTGCGTGAACAGCAGGCCCGAGAGGGAGAGCAGATCTAAGGCTTGTCGCACGAGACGGGCCTTGTCTGCCCTTGCCATTCGACGTGATTGCCTCTAAAACGGTGTAGTGCACCCGAGGCCAAAGTGAAGCAGTCTGCAGCCGTCCGTCCTGAGCCCACCACCCAGCGCAAGGCTGCCATCGCCGAGGGAGCCGCCCTGGAGCACACCGGCAAGGTGCGCGTGGAGCCCATCGCGAACTTCGACCTAAACCGCACCATCTTCCAGACCTTGGAAGGCCGGGCCGCGCGCTACGTGATGGCCAAGCGGGTGGGCAAAGAGGTGCACTGGGACGCCGCCGAGGCGCAGGCGGTCAACGCCAAGTACGACCGTGTGCTGGCCAGCAAGCACCTGCCGCAGGTAGATCCCGCGCTCATCGCCTTCATGGTCAAGGAGTGCGACTTCGACGTGGAGCACGCCGACGGCTCCTTCCTGGACCACCTCTACTTCTGCTTTGAGTACACCGTGCAGCACTACCCCCAGGGCTCCCCCCTGGTGATGCTGCTGCACTCCATTCTGGGGACGGGCACCAACACCTTCGCCATGACGGCTGACAAGATGCCTGCGCTCCAGGCCCTGATGACGCCCCACGAGTGGGAGCAGACGGCCGCCTTCCCATCGGTCCTCCGTCTGCTATACGCCGGCGATCTGCGCCGGGAGCTCTGGGCACAGGCCCAGTTGGGCCGCACCCTCAAGTCCATCACGATGCACCGCGTCATCGACAACGCGCCCATTGAGCTCTCCGCAGAGGCCTTCTGGGAGGCGCTGAACTACCAGCTCATCCACTTGGTGGACTTCCTCCCCGTCGCGAACTGGTCTGTGCACCAGAACGACACCTCCTTCATCCTCTTCCGAGACCTGTACCAGTACATGCTCAAGGTCGGAGAGCTGCGGGCCAAGGTGGACTACAACCCGACCGACGGCAGCGCCAAGGCCACGGGCGAGAAGCAGGGCTTTGGCGGATGGCTAACCACCAAGATCCCAGTCTCCACCAGTGAGACGATGGCCTCCAAGTCGGTCACCCGCTTCTCGGAGCGCATTGGACACTCCCTGGACTACACCGTTGATTGGGTTTGATGGTGTCTATCGTCCTGGCCTTGACTGTCAGCCTCGCTCAAGCTGAGTCGGGCAGCAGCGACTTTGGCTCGGACGCTGCAGGCTGGGTCGGCGGAAGCATGGAGGACGGGAAGCTGGTCCTGGATGACGAGCGTGTCCTGTTGGAGCTCGGCGATGCCGAGTCCCTGAGCCTGAATGTGCGGCTCCGCCAAGTGGACGCGGGCAAGCTGGAGCTGGCCTTGGGTGAGAGCGCTTGGACTGCGGACTATGCGGGCAGGCTGGGGGTCAATCTGGGGGACCAGGGCATGCCCATGGCACCAGACCACCGCACTTGGGTGCCGGACAGTCAGCCCCTGATTGTGCCGACGGAGAGCGGCTGGATGGGGGCGGACGCCCTGCACTGCGAGATCATCGAGCACGGCGGCATCTTCTTCCTCTTCTGGACCGGCGCGATGGCGCCTGGCTACGGCTACCGCCAGATCGGCGTGGCCACGTCCACAGATGCCCAGACCTGGACGCCCTACACGGCGAATCCAGTGCTGACCATCGACTACGACCACAGCACGGTGGACGGCATTCATGTGCACATGCCGACGGTGGTGGTGGACCCTGACAACGGGGCCTGGAGCATGTTCTACAGCTGCTACCAGAACGGTGTTGGCAACCGGATCTGCCGCGCCACATCCCCCGATGGCTTGAATTGGACGCCGCGCGAAGTGGCCTTGGACTTTGGCGCGGAAGGGGAGTTTGACTCCGGCAGCCTGCGCATGCCCGATGTGCTCATCGACGAGAGCGGCACCTGGCACATGCTCTACAACGGCACGATGCCCGACGAGCACTATGGGCCGACGGGCTACGCCACCTCCACCGATGGCCAAAACTGGACCAAACAAGGCGCCATCACGGCGGACGGAGACCGCCTTCAGGGCGGGGGCATGCTGCAGACGGCCTATGGCATTGAGCAGTGGTGGAACTGTGCCGACGCTTTCTGCGCCTCGGTGGCCGACCCCAGCGACTGGAGCGTGTGGCAAGACCAAGAGGACCCCATCCTGGTCAAGAACTGGGCGGCTTGGAACAGCGGCTACATCCAGTCGCCCTCACCTTGGCAGCTGGGCCATGAGCTGCACATGTGGTTCAACGCCTACGACTATCAGGTGGACGATGAGGTCATCACCCACGCCAAAGCGGTGCCGAAAGTCGGTGTGTGGATGGACTTGAGCTTGACCTGGGATGGGGAGACCCTGCAAGTCCAACAGGACGAGGGACCGACCCTGTCGCTGGCGGCTCCTGGTGGCACTCTGAGCATCGCGAGTACGGGCCGCGTAGAAATCGACAGCGCTCAGTGGACCTGGGAGCCCACGCCGGAGCCCCAGGACACGGACCCCCAAGAGACCGGGGACAGCGACCCGGTGGACACTGGGACAGAGGACACAGATCCGACTGATTTTCCCCGCATTCCGGGAGACAGCGGGTCCTCGCCAGATCCCGGTTGCGGCTGTGGTGGCGGCGCTGGCTCAGGCCTGTGGCTCTTGGCCTTTGGTTTCCTGTTGCGGCGGCGCTCGCGAGAAGAGTCGGCCTAGAACAAGCGCAGCCCTAACTCAGTGACCACGCCGTCCATGGGCAGGTCGTGGGTCTCCCTGGGCAGTCCGGGCTGCTCCTGCAGGGCAAAGGCCAGCTGGATGCGTTGGGCGACGCTGTTGGCGAAGCTGCGGTCGTAATAGCCGCCGCCATAGCCCATGCGGGTGCCGGTGCCGTCCCAGCCCAAGCCAGGCAGAATGACCAGGTCCAGGTCCGCGGAGGGAATATCGATGCAGCTCGCTGGGGGCTCTTGGGTGCCCATGGGGCCAGGCACGCGTGGTGTCTTTGGGTGAACCAATACGAAGCGCAGCGCTTGGCCCATGGGTGGGGTGATGGGCAGAGCGACACGCTTGCCGCTGGTCCAGGCCGCGCTCAGGAGCAGGGCCGTGCTGACCTCGCTTGGGAAGGGATGGTAGAGCGCTACGCTGCGGGCCTGCTCCCAGAGGGGCGTGCTGAGCAGGTGGGTCTGGGCAGACTGGCTCCAGGCCTGATTCTGTTCGGGCGTGACCTGGGCACGGCGAGCCTTGAGGAGGCGGCGAAGCTGCGCCTTTGACTGGCCAGAGGGCTGACTCACAGCTCCAGCAACTCGGGGGCCGGCGCGATGATGGTCACGCGCTCACCGGTCTCGGGGTGTTTGAAGCCCAGCTCTGCGGAGTGCAGGTGATAGCCGGGGTCTCCAGGCAAAGCGGTGGTTCCGGGAATGGGCAGGCCGCCCGGCGCGTAGATGGGGTCGCCGACCAAGGGGTGTCCCATCGCGGCACTGTGGATTCGGATCTGGTGGGGGCGGCCGCTTGCGATGTGCACATCACACAGGCTGCTCTCTTGGCGGCGCTCCAGGACGATGAACTCCGACTTGGAGGCGCGTCCTTGAGGGTTGGCTGCGTGAAGAGTGCCCAGGGGGGCGTAGGGGACTGGACCGATGGGGACCGTCACCTCCGTGCGATCTTGCTCGGGCAGGCCTTGAAGGAGGGCCCGATAGCGCTTGTGAATGCGTCGGGAAGAGAACTGATGTGCGATGCCGGCGCCCACGACCCGATTGCTGGAGCACAAGACCGCGCCCGAGGTCCACCGTCCCAGCCTGTGCATCGGCGCCGCGCCGAAGTTCTCTTTGACCCAATGCACCAGCGTGTTCTGGAAGAAGCCGCCGCCAGGCTGGGTGGGCAGACCGGAGGGCTTGGAGACCACCACCACGCCACCCTGTTGGTACAGCACGGGCACCGCCGTGGGCACCGCGGGCTCCTCCCATGGGGGCCGCCGCCACTCCAAGGTCATGCCGGCTTGGAGGATGTCGTGTGCCTGGGCCAGGTGACCATCGATCCAGAGCTCGGCGTTGGCGATGCGGGCCTGCCAAGTGGGCAGATCCGAGTGCTGGTAGCGGGCAGCCAAGTAGGTCTCCAAGGACTGGCCGGCAGCGGGGGCCTTGAGGAGCTGGGTGTGGTTGAAGCCTTGGTTCATTCGCCCAAGATGACACGTCCGCTCTGCACATGCACTTGCCCGTCTCCGCCCAGTGCGTCGGGGAAGCCCAGCAGCAGATCTTCCCAGCCGTCTCCGTCCAGGTCGCCGCCCGCGATGCTCAAGGGCTCACAGGTGTCGCTCCACACCGCGTCATCGAGGCTGGCACTTCCGGAGGAGAGATCCAGAATCCAGACGGGGCCGGCTGCGCCGCTGACCACCAACAGGTCTTCGTCCTCTGGCGTAGCCATGGGCGTCAGAATGCTGCCCAGGCCTTGGCCTGCCTCCCCTGTGATGCTCAGGTCAGCCTCGGAGAGGCTGGAGGATTGAATGGGGCCGAAGAAGACCAGGATCTCCCCTCTGCCGCCGCTCACCCCAGGGAGTCCGACCACCAAGTCCGAGCGGCCGTCTCCATCAAAGTCGCCGCTCCCCAAGGCTGCGACCTCGTCCTGTTCATCGTCCAACTCCACATCTGCCTCGTCGGTCTTGAGCTCCCCGGCCCAGGCCTGCATCAGCAGCACAGCCTCCGGCTTGCCGCCGTCTCGCTCCAAGGCCACAGCCAGCTCCTCTTCTCCGTCGCCGTCGTGGTCAAGCCCCTCCAAGGCGCGCAGATTGCCCTCGTCCTTTCCCTGCAGCTTCAGCCAGCCGGTCGCCGCATCGGTCTCCACGTTGCCGCTCTGTTGGCCGTCAAAGAGGAACACAGCGTCATCCCCCTCGCTGGCGTTGACGGCCGCGACGGCCACCCAGGGCACGTTGCCAGCCAAGAGCTGCACCCGCTCCCCAAAGCCATCTTGGCTGCCGCTCAAGCGCAGGCTCACCCCGCTGACTCTGGCCACCATCAGCAAGGCCTCTCCCTGAGAGCCCACCAACACCACAGGCTTGCCGCCACGCCAGTTCGGGGCCGTGTCCAGATCAATGCCCGTCCGCTTCTCCCCCTCAAAGCTCTGGTCCAGCCCGTTGACGGTCTGCGCAGGTCCCCACACAGCGCCGACGGTGTCTTGGTCCGGCAAGCCCAAGATCAAGTCGTCCAGACCGTCTTCGTCCAAGTCCACGGCGTCTACGACCGCCCCGATGGCGAGCCCGGACTGAGGTCCATCCAGCTCCCAGAACACGCAGGAGGAATAGCCATCGCAGTCCTCGTCCGTGTCGGTCTCGCAGATCTCCTCGGCGCCGGGGTTGATCGTGTTGTCGGTGTCCTCACAGTCCCCTGACTCAGGGACCAAGACTTGCTCGCAGCTCACCGTGGCCTCGCCCATGGAGCCGTAGCCGTCTCCGTCCGCGTCTGGCCAGCCTTGACTGGCGGTGGTCAGGTCCAGGCTTGGGTCGTCCTCATTCACCAACCCATCGCAGTCCTCGTCCGCAGCTTCACAGGTCTCGGTGGCTGCCGGGTTGACGGAGGCGTCGGCATCGTCGCAGTCATTGCCGAGCTCCGCGACGCCAGCGGCTCCCTCGCAGACCTGAATGGCCGCATCGCCATAGCCATCGCCGTCCTTGTCCAAGAACCGGGCCACGCCACCCTCTTCAAGCACGTCCACGAGGCCATCGCAGTCATCGTCGATGCCGTTGCAGAGCTCGTCCTGGTCTGGGTCTGTCTCTTATACACATCTCCGAGCCCACGAGACAGGCAGAAATCTC
>CAJXRZ010000018.1 GCA_913060515.1 uncultured Pseudomonadota bacterium
CTGGTTCTGGTTCTGGTTTTGGTTCTGGTTCTGGTTCTGGTTCTGGTTCTGGTTCTGGTTCTGGTTCTGGTTCTGGTTTTGGTTCTGGTTCTGGTTCTGGTTCTGGTTCTGGTTCAGGTTCAGGTTCGGGGGCTTGGTCGGGGTAGGGCCGTGGGGCTCCGGTCGCCGCCGGGGTGTGCGTCGGCGGCCCCGCTGCGCTTTGAGGGGCCGCCTCCTTCATCACCCCGGCGGCTCGAATGGAGACAGCACGCATGGGCCTTTCGATTGAATCCCTGGACACCTACCAAGTGGCACTCACCATCAACCGCAGCGTCGCCAGCTTCCGCTACCCCCCGGGACGCAGCCACCTCAAAGACCAAGGCATCCGAGCAGCCGACTCC
Organism: uncultured Pseudomonadota bacterium; assembly: GCA_913060515.1. Taxonomy (GTDB): domain Bacteria; phylum Myxococcota_A; class UBA796; order UBA796; family CAJQPC01; genus CAJQPC01. The sequence goes on from CAJXRZ010000018.1 coordinate 381, forward strand.
CTGGTCCTCAACATCGCCGAAGGAATGGGCCGGGGACGGACCACCAACGCTGGGAAGAACCACTTCCGTATCGCTCGGGGCTCCCTGCTGGAGGTCTTCGCGGTTGTCGACCTGCTGGGAATGGGAGGAGAACTCAAGCAGCAGATTCGGATTGCGGACCGCTTGCTCTGGGGACTGATTCGGTAGATGCTTGCCGTCCAGCCATGTTCTTCGCATCCCTACTATTCGCCTGTATTCGAAGCACTCCTGGGAGAGTTGCGCCTACACAGACGCAGTTGGATCCAGTGCCGCGCACCACGCCCGTTTGCGATGTGCTCTTCGAAGAAGTTCTCGCACAGGCGAAGGGGGTGAGAGTCTCGACAATGGAAATCCCATTTCAGTCCTATGGTCCAGAGATTCCCTCCGGAACGTTCATGGGGGAATGGCAGGCCCAGCAGGGGCTTCCCTCCGTTCCCGTGGAGCTCGGATTTCTGGCTTGTTCACCTCCCCCTTCTCTTCCAAAGCAAACACTCGAGGACTGGAGAGAGCAGGTCTGCGAGCGTATTGAGCCTGTGCTGTTCATCAGATTTGTAGAAGTCTGGATGAACTCAGACCAGGCGTACGCCGAGGTCCACATGTTCAATGGTCCTTACCTGGCCGCGGGATATCTAGACGCCCAATCGTTCGCGACAACTCTCAGACTCGGACTTGAGCGTGTCGACGGTGTATGGAAGGTGGCCGAGGTCCAGCGGGATGACCACCCAAGTCTGCCCCAGTGCAGGTGAGTGCCAAAGCGGCGGGAAGCATTGAGGCCTGCTACTCCCATCTTGCAGGCTCAGTGGAGCCCACCTGTGCCGAGGTGTCCCCACGCTTGGACAGGGTCCGCTTCCGCTCGCCTGAAGATGTCGAGCGGGTCTGGACCGATCCTGCAGTGCTCGTGCTGGTCACCACTTGGCCATGATCCGAGTTGCTCATCTGCCTCTGGATAGTCCCAGTCTTGGTATTCGAGAGACAGGATGCCCATCCAGTCGCCGTCCACGGCGATCAGGTTCTTCAAGTCACCCTCCCAATTCATGAGGTAGACCAACTCGGGAAGCTCGGGAATGGAGAGCAGGGCCCAAGGGTGAGAACTGGAGTAGATCGGAGGAGTCTGCTCCGCCCATCGTGCCCCTGGCAGACCGGCGTGCGCATAGGCAAAGGCGAAGGGAATGGCCTTGAATGCATCGCTCTTGATCGTCCTCGGCTGGCGCATGCCTGGGTTCTTCCGCCAGAAGTGCTCCCCATCCCAGGAGATTCGGGTCTCCCCGTCCTCGGACTCATACGCAAACTCTCCAGCTACGGCGTACCAGAGGGTTCCGCGGCCCTTCCTGTCAGTCCCCTTGGTGTGGCGATCGCTGTCAATCTCCCAAGAGACATCGATGCAGGCGCCTGAAGAGTCGGAGATGCGCTGGATGGGTTCCACCAGTGCTGCGGGCGTCTCGTAGCTGAAGGGGAGCGGCATTCCATCAGCGCCTTGAGCGTCGGCGTATGAGAACGGATTGCAGGCGAGCGAGGTGAGCAGCAGGAGCATCATTCAGCTCTCCCTTGGAGGCAATATTGGGGCGTTCCCTCGAGAGAGGGCGGCGCAGAATTCGGGGGGGCATGCCAGGTCTGACCTCGTGTGGTCCAGGTGGTTCCCATTGGTCTGAAGGTTAGTGGACACAGATGCAAGGCCTCCTCCTCAAAGCCCGTGACCTCAAGCCGCTCTCCGATGCTCAGCTCTTGGTCTTGGGAGCCCGCATCGCCCTACGGGTCGCTCCGTGGTGTCCGCTTGGCGGGGAGAAGGCGTGGGACAATGGCATGGCCGATTTGCTTGCCGCCTGTGATGGCGCAGCGCTCACTGGCGCTCGCGTCAGGAAGCATGTGAAACTGATTACCAAGCATGGCGCTCTGGGCAGCTATTCTTCGGCACCAGAGTCGATGTGGCGTTCGCGAAGTCAGGCCGCTTGGGCGCTGTCCTACGCGCTCCAAGCCACCCAGCTGGGCGCCCGTAAAGACCGCTGGAAGGAAGTGGTGAAGGCCGGTAAGCACGCTACTTCTGTGTTTGCGGTTCAGGCACATGCGGGCAGGCTCCCGCTCGCTGATGCGCTCAGCTTCCCCTGGGCGGCTGCGCGTGCGGATGTTCCCCTAATCTTAGGGAGTGTAGTGCCGGCAACCCTCGTCGATCTGGAAGCCATCGGGCCGCTGTGGCCTGGTGGAGAACCTGAGTGGGCAACACCCTGACAGCAGGCACCAGACTGAGAGGCTAGCGCTGAAGCGACGTAGAGCTCAGGTCTGATTCGGGTTCAGGTTCTGTCAGTCTGGCCTAGCCGGATCTGTATCTACTGACGTGGTCCGAACTGTTGATCCTGTCTATCGCGACGAATCGGGGCTTGCTGGCAAGGCGCGAGACCGAAGGCGTGCGTGAGCCCGTCGAGCGTTGAGCAACGTGGCCAGCAGGCTCCGAGGCGAGTGAGAGAAGGCTCAACAGGAGTGATCACGTCAGTACTGATCTGATCAGGGCAACGCAGCCAGCGGGTTCGGGTGCGAGTGCGAGTGCGAGTAGGCTCAACAGGAGTGATCACGTCAGTAATCGAAGCTGAACCGAACCCGAGGTGCAGTCGGAAGCTGAACCCGATCCGAATATGCCTCTCACAATTCACACATCTTGTACCCCAGCCTATGCCACCCCCACTCGCTGAGCATCACTAGCATGTTGCTCACCGAATGCAGCAAGACAATGGGCCACAGTTTCCGAGTCTTTAGGAAAAGAACGCCGGAGAACAGGCCCATGATACCGATATTGAACATGTCCTCTTGGGCAAGGTGAATGTGGCTCATGGCGAAGATGGCCGAGGTCGAGATCCGGATGGCCACAGTCCATCCGGGGCGTCCAAGACTCAGGGCAAACGTCAAAGGGAGGGCCCGGTAGGCCACTTCTTCCGCCAGGGGCGCGCCAATCACCCACATCAGGAACTCGGGCCCCTGTGCGATGGGTCTTGCGCAGTCCAGGTCCACGACGCCGCCAAAGACTAGAACGGGGAATCGAACGACATCGTAGAGGATGAAAGCGACGATGAGGAACAACCAGAGTACCCCTCTGGGGTGCTTGACTGGGGGCGGACCTCCCTTCTTGTTGAGGGCGTGAAAGACCAGGGCCCCTGCGGTCCCAGAACCCAGAAAGACTAGGATTCGTGCTTGGTAGTATTCCTCTAAAGTCCACGCCGCGATGGGCAGGTGATCCCAGATGGAGAACACGGTTGCCACCGTCGCGGCCGCTGGGATGGCCCACCGCCAGTGCAGAAACCCTTGAGTTTGTTCAGTCGACACGGATGCCCCTGTTCAAGGACAAGGCCTCTGTGCCCTCTCCTCTTGGGGTGCGGTACGGCAATGGGAAGAGAGTATTGCCGGACCTGCCTTGAGGAAGGTCTGCCGTGCCGGACAGTTGGGTCTGCTCCCATCAAGGTGGGGCCGACTCCGACCCCATCGCTAGCAATTCTCCCGAATCCACTCCTCGCCCTTCTCCGTCATCGTGCTCATCCCGGTCCCGCTGTCGTAGTGCAGCAGTCCCTCCTCGGTGATCTCCTCCATCAGGCGAGAGAAGGCCCGGTGGCCCACGAAGTAGCGGCGCTCGCTGTGGTCGTGCATGTCCGCAAGCTCCGACTGGCCGCCGGCGTCTTTGACGAACTTCATGGTGCCCTTCTTGGCGCGCAGCACGGCCTTGCGCATCTTGTCCGGTGAGATGGCTTTGCCGGCGCCTGGCTTTTTGCCCGTCGGGGTCTGGGGTGCGGATCCTGGGGGTGGCTTGCGCTGGCCCTTGGGCCGGGCCCGGGAGACTGGACCCACCGGTGTCGCACCGGCAGCAGCAGCAGGCTTGGGGGCAGCGGCTGGAGAGGGTGCTGGAGGTGGACTCGCGGACACTGCCGGCTTGGCCTCGACCGGGGCAGGAGGCGGCTGAGGTGCCGGTGTGGGAGCAGGGCTGCGGCCCATGACGCGCTTGAGGCGATCTTTGATCCGATCTCTAAAGGCCACAACGACTCCTTGACTGCACCATCTCTTGGCCAGCACGGGCGCATTTTTGCACGGCGGAACCGCGTAGTCCCGGGACTGTCCAGCCAGTCATCCTCCAGCGGGGTAGAACAATGGTGATGAGTACGCGCACCCGGGGCCCTGCCCCAAGCCAGGCCGACTTGCAGAAGCGGCGCGAGGAGATTCACAAGCGACACCAGGACGCCCTGTCCAAGGTGGAGGAGCTGGTGAAGACCCAAGATGCTTTGGGCAAAGCGCTGGACTCTGAGCTCTCGGTCTTCAAGCAGCACGAGCAAACGCTCCATGAGCTGGAGGCCACACAGGCGGACGACTCGATGTTGGCCAGCCTGATGCGGCGCTTCACGGCCCGTCGCGTGATTCTGGGTCGAAAGTCGGTCGCAGAAGGGCTGCTCAAGCAGTACGAGCTGGCCAGCCTGCGTCTGCGCCAAGCCACCGCGTTCTCCGATGAGCTGCGTCTGACCGCCCTGGAGCTGCAGGAGCAGGTGGACGCCCTGCACCAACAACGGGTGCAGTCGGCGGGCAACCAGCGTCTCTGCGCTGAAGGGGTGCTTCAGATCGAAGAGGAGCTGGAAGGCCTGGAGGGTGGCGAGGGCAACTACACCGAAGGGGAGCGCGCCCGCCGGGTAGACCAGCTCACCTTTGAGCTGCGCAATGAGTCCCTAAACATGGAGCTCTTTCGGGTGGCCGAGCAGCTGGCAGTGGACAGCCTGAACCCCTCTCGGGCCTTGCGCGACACGGTGCTCGAGCTGCACGAGGGCATGGCTGGCTACGTGATGAACGCCTCGGGGGCTGTGGACAACGCCGGTCGCCGAATCCAGGCCTTGGGCATGGCGGCCGATGCGCCGATGGTGGTCGCCGAGCTGCAGGAGAGCCTGTCGGCCCTGGGCACGGCGATGGAGGTCACCCAGACCTATGTAGAGCAGACCCAGGCGCTGCTCACCGAGGTGCTGCCGGACCTCTCCAAGCGCGTGAAGCTGGAAGTGGAGGGCCGGAACCTGCTGCTCACCGACAGCGTAGACAAGCTCACCCGAGAGAAGGCCAAGGCCCAGGCCGACCGAAACCTCCGGGTGCAGGCCGAGGCGGAGGTGGAGAAGTGGATGGAGGAGGACGAGGGGTGAGCGCCCTGTGATCCCCACGCTGCCTCAAGACCGCGTCTCTGGATATCTGCGCGCGATGGGCACAGCCCTGGACCGCCTGGGCCCAAACGAGGACTTTGTGCCGCTGACCGAGTCCCTGGCGGTGCTGCATGCCCTCTCGCCTGGCCTGAGCGGCCCCCTGTTGGCTCCGGCGGAGCTCTCGCCTGTGGGCATGCCAGCCTTTGCTTGGATCTCCCGCTTGTACTCGGAGCAGGTCCTGGCGCTCAAGACCGAGCCCAGCGGAGATACGCCCCAGGCGGACATTGATAGGGCCTTGGCCTTGGACCCCGAGTTGGGTGCGCGCGTTGCGGGACGCCGCAATCTGCACCGCTTCCTGCGGGACCAGAGCCTGCTGCCGTCCAGGCGTGTCTTCGGGGCGCTCAAGCGTCGCAAGCCGGTGCTGGAGCTGCGCCTGTACTTTGACCACGTGGACGCCCTGGGCCGCTGGGTGCGGGTGGTCGCAGACCTTCGCGAGGCGCCGCGAGCCGGCCTGAGCGGTGGTTTGTCCCGAAGCCATCGGGTGGGGCCGGCGTCCTTGGACCGGAATGGGCAGGTGGTGCTCGAGTCCGGGGTCTTGGACCTCTTCATGCGGCACGCTGCTGTGCCCCTGGACGCGCTGCACGCACAGCTCACCGAAGCCTTTGGCGAGCTCACACGGCTCTCCCGATCTGCCGTGGGTCCCTTCTGGTTTCCGAGTATCGCCTTGCCACCGGGCATCCCGGCTGATCTGGGTCAGGGACTCGCGCTGCACCTGAGCACCGAGTGCATCGCCTTGGACATCGCCGCCTCTAGCTCGCAGGATCCGATGCATCCGAAGGCCGAAACGGGTCCGGGCGATATGGAGCGCTATGTGGGTAGAAGAGTAGCTTGCTCCAGCTCTTTGGTTGACCCGTACTCAGAGTGGAGCCAAGTCCTCGGGACCCGTCTCGAGATCCTTGCAATTTGAGCTGATTTCTTAGGTTACGTTACCGTAAGATACGACCTGCTGGGTGACGGCCCGGCCAATGCGGTGACGCTTCAGTTGCTGTGCGGTGTTGAAAAGGCCGGAGGCCAGTAGTCCATGCTCACCATTGAACGTACCGATGTCCGAGATCTGAGAAAACGCCTGCGCAAAGCTGGCGTGTTTGACAAGGACGAGGGCAAGCAGTTTCGGCGCTTCGCTGCCTACAGCTTGGCGTCCATGGGGGTCTCGGTGCTTCTGCTCTTGGCACCCGCCGTATGGATGAAGGTTCTGCTGGTCCCCCTCATTGGTCTGCTGCTCACCCCTGCAGTGATGCACGGCCACGACGGCGCCCACCGCTCTTTGTCCAAGAACAACACGGTCAACAAGTGGATGGAGTCTTTGGCCTTTGGCGTGATGGGCGGCATGTCCACGAGCTGGTGGCGCATGAAGCACAACGGACCACACCACACCCACCCGAACCTGATCTCCGATGATCGCTCGGATCCGGACATCATGCTCTACCCCTTCGCCACCCAACAGGCGGACTACGAGCGCTCCGGTCCTGCGATCCGCTTCTTCCAGAAGCACATTCAGAAGTGGGTGTTCTGGCCGGCCACAAGCCAGGTGCACTTCCGCATGCGCGGCCAGAGCGTTGTGTTCTTGGCCAGAGGCATTCGTGAGCACGGTTTCAAGCGCGAGTACCAGATCGAGGTCCTTCAGCTCTCGATCCACGCCGCCGTATTCTTCGGCGTGCCGGCCTACTTCATGGGCATCCTGCCGGCCCTTGCGGTGTACTTGGGCATCTGGTCGACGGTGAGCTTGCTGCTCTCGATCATCTTCATCCCTGCGCACGTGGGCTTGCCCATCCAGAGCGAGTGTGAGGACTTTTGGGGCTCCCAGATGGAAGGCTCCCGGAACTACTCCGCGCCCAAGTGGGCCGAGTGGATCTGCGTGGGTCTGCAGTACCAGATCGAGCACCACCTCTTCCCGACCATTCCCTATACCCAGCTCCCAGCAGCAGCAGAGATCGTGAAGACCTGGGCGGAGGAGAATGGATTGCCCTACCAGAGCTTGGGTTGGGGCTCGGCCTTGGCCGACTCGACCCGCTTCATGGGCCGCGCTTGGAGCGTTCCCTCCCTGTAGGGGGATGAGCTGCTGTCCGGCCTTAGGCCTTGGGCAGCTCAATCCAGAAGCAGGCGCCGCCGAGCTCCTCGGAGTCCTGCAGCCCCAGGGTTCCGTTCATCGCACGCACCATGTGCTTGACGATGGACAGCCCCAGTCCGGTTCCGCCGACCTCACGGCTGCGGCCCTTGTCGACGCGGTAGAAGCGCTCAAAGACCCGGTCGTGGTGCTCGGGGGCGATGCCCGGACCGGAGTCGTGTACTTCGATGCGAACGGTGCGCTCGCCCACGGTGGCCTTGAGGCTCACCTGGCCTGGAGCTGGGGTGTACTTCAAGCCGTTCGTGATCAGGTTGCTGAGCACCGTCTGCAGGGCCTTGGGGTCCGCAAAGAGCTTCAGATCGGGTGGCACCAGCGAGGTCTCCATGGCCACGCCACGGTCCTCGGAGAGCTGCTCCATGGGCTCCTGAATGGCGGCCAGGGTGTTGGCCAAGGTCAGGGCTTCCAGGCGCACAGGCATCTTGCCAGCCTCGATGCGGCTGATCTCGAGTAGGTCGGTGATCAGGTTGCCCAAGCGCTTGGCGCTGCGCAGGGTGGCGCCGACCAACATGCGGGTAGGCTCAGGGCCATCGTCGATGGCCTCGTCCAGCAAGGTCTCGGCGTTGGCCCGAATGATGGCCACGGGCGTGCGAAGCTCGTGGCTGACGTTGCCCACAAAGTCTCGGCGCATGCTCTCCAAGCGGCGCAGGCGGGTCACATCTTGGAAGAGCAGCACCGTGCCGGTCGTGGCCCGGGTGGCTTGAAGCTGCACCACAGTGGCGCCGGGGAGCTCCAGCTCGATGACCTCGGTCTCGTCGTCGTCCCGATCGTCTTCATCGTCCAGCAGATCGCGCACCTCGGGCAGCGGGAGGGCGGTGAGCAGCGGGGTCCCAATGCTCTCTTCTCCCAAACGCAGCAGGCGCTGGGCGGCTGAGTTGACCAAGGCGATCTTGCGGTCTTGGTTCACAGCGACCACGGCGACGTCCAGGCTCTCGAGCACCGCTTGGAAGCGGTCTCGCTCCTGAGCCAGCGAGCGCACGGCGTTCTCCAAAGCCTCGGCGGCGTTCTGACCCGGCCTGGGCGCGGACTTGATGGTCTCCGCGTGGGTGCGAATCAGGATTTGCTCCACGACGCTGCCGGCCTGCCAGCTGGCGATGCCGGACATGAGCAGGGCCATGGCCAAGCCGCTCAAACCGGTGAGGAAGAGGGTGCGGCGCTGTTTGGAGAGGGCGCCTTCGATTTGGGTCAGGGGCGCTGAGCTGCGGACCACCCAAGTCTGTCCGCCTCGAGGAGCAGGGATGGCCAGGTAGCGCATCTCCTGGTGCAGGGTGGCGCTGAAGCGGCTGGAGTGGCCGATCTGCCCTGCCATGGCCCGCTGGATCTCGGGGCGGCTCTGGTGTTGCTCCAAGGCGGCCAGCTCGGCGACGTTCAGCTCGGAGTCTCCCTTCACCCAGCCTTGGGGATCCACGATGCTCACGCGGGTGTGGGAGGCGGCTGCGACCCGGTCGGTGAGGGCGTCCAAGTCGGCGTCGGAGCTGGCCTCGAGCAGCACACGGACCACCTGGGCGTGTTCCAGCAAGCGGGTGTCCTCGCGCTCCAGCAGCTCGTTCTGGAGGCTGCGGTCCAGGAAGAAGCCCCAGCCCGTTCCCAAGCCTACGAGCAGCAGGACGGAGAGCAGAAAGAGGCGGAGCGAGAGAGAGGTGCGGCTCAAGGAGTGGCCTTCTGGCCCGGTGGCTGCCTTCGGAAGCGGTAGCCAACGCCTCGTAGGGTCTCGATAAACACCCCTGCTACGCCGATTTTGGCTCGAAGTCGCTTGACGTGTGTGTCCACGGTGCGGCTGGAGACGCCTTCGCGGTATCCCCAGACTTGGGCGAGCAGCTCATCTCGGGTCTGAACCTGGCCTTTGTTGTTCACAAAGTGCAGCAGCAGGTTGAACTCGATCATGGTCAGGACGACCTCTTCCCCCTCGATCCAGACCTGACGGCCGGCCTCGTCCATCTTGATGGGTCCGAACGCGCGCGAGGTCGGCTTCCCCGGGCTGGCCTTGCGGCCCTTGGAGCGCCGGAGGATGGCTCGGATGCGCAGCAGCAGCTCTCGCATCGAGAAGGGCTTGGCCATGTAGTCGTCGGCGCCCACTTCGAAGCCGACGACGCGATCGATCTCATCGCCCTTGGCGGTGAGCATGATCACGGGAATGGACCGGGTCTCCTTCTCCGCTCGAAGCTGTCTGCAGACCTCGGTTCCGGGGAGATCCGGCAGCATGAGATCCAGCAGGATCAGGTCCGGGCGCTCGGGACCTTGGGCCAGGTCCAAGCCTCCTTGACCCGTGAGTGAAGCGCTGACCTGGTAGCCCTCCTTCTCCAAGCGATAGCGGAGGGTTTGGACCAGGTCGGACTCGTCTTCAACCAAGAGGATGTGTGGGCTCATGCTCAAGGGCTAACCCCGCTGCTCGCGTTTCGAGCGTGGAGTCAGCCTGTGTGGCGCGGCCTGTCGCCCAAACGTTTCGCTCTAGAAACTCGGCGTGACCGTCGTGACGCGCACAGGCAGAGTCTCGCCGCGCGGTCCTTGGGCGCCCTCGCGTCCTGCGCGTCCGTCGATGCCATCGTCTCCGCTGGGGGCGCCGTAGCCACCATCTCCACCCGCGCCTCCCTTGCCCGCCTGTCCGCCTGCTCCGCCTTCTGCCCGAAGCGTGATCGAGGAGGACCAGGCCTCGGCGTTGGGGTCGACGATGAGCTCTGCGCTGCCGCCTTGGCCGCCGTCTCCGCCGTCTCCGCCCTCGCCACCCTCGCCACCGTCCCCGCCAGGACCATCCTGTTTTAGGCCGTCTCCGCCGTCCCCTCCATCGCCACCTTGGCCGCCCGCTTGGCCCCAACCTCCGTTGCCGCCGCTGACATCCATCAGGAGCGTCGAGGCCCCCGGGGCCATCAGGTAGATCCATCTCTCCGGGGAGTTCGCCAAGGTGACCTGAGCCTCGAGCAGCCCCTCAGCGTTGGTGGACTTCACCAGGCTGACCGTGGCTTGGGGGCCCATGTTGCCGTGTCCGCCGTGGGCCCCTGCGCCGCCGGCTTGCCCTCGGTTTCCGGGCTCTCCCCGATCCCCTCCGTCCTCGCCAACCAGGCCGTCTTCGCCATCCCTAGAAGCGCTCTGGCCCGCAGCGCCGTCGTAGCCGCGCAGGTCCACGACGTAGTCGCAGTCGTAGCGCGCGACCACTTGGCCCTCCCAGATCACCTCGGGCCGGTCTGCCAGCCACACCTTGAGGGAGAGCGGGCGCTGCCAAGTCAGCTTGGGATCCAGGGGCATGCTGACTGAGCCCGCCATGGGCTGGCCGTCCAGCCGCATCTCCAGGTGCTTCCAGTTCAAGTGCGCCCGGCCGCTCGCTGTGGTGCTCTTTCGTTTGCCATTGCGCATCTTGACGTTGACCTTGAGCGGCAAGACCTCGCCGGGACACAGAGCAATCACCCCCTCCTCCGAGGGCACATTGAGGCGCTTGACCTTGTTGCTGTTCAGGCAAGCCAGAAGGGAAAGAATCAGGATCATGCACGCTTCTCGGCCAAGTACTGTTGTCGTCGGCGCCAACCCCGGCGCATCTCATGGCTCACCCCCACCACGCACAAGACGTGGTGCAAGCCCATCCAAAACCAGCCCCGCAGCCCCAGCTGACCGCCGATGAGCACCGTCATGGACACCGCGACGGTGGCCCAGACAATCGCGACGATGACTCCGCCGTCAAGGCGCCGTGCGGCCATAGAGCTGGTTCCCGATGTCCTTGTCCCAGTTGCTGACCGCTAGGTCGCGGTCGGTGGGCAGCAACACTCTCGCACGTAGGGGGCCGGGGCCAGAGAGATAGCCTCGGTGAGCGGTGCCGCCCGCCACCTCCACAATGCGGCCTCGGGGCACAAGGACCAAGCCTTCGCCCTCGACGATAATCTCCGTAGAATCCGAGTTGTCCGTGTCCTCGAATGCCAGTGATTCGATCACGGAGCTGCCCTTGGAGAGCCACTGGGGCGTGGCGCTCCAGAGGCCTTCGCCTTGGCCCGGGTAGATGCGCACTTGGGCCCCCAGCCCGCCCTCTGGGCCCCATGAGCCAGCGACCAAGTCCAGGTGTCCGTCTCCGTCTACATCTTCAATGGCCACCGCAGACTGGTACTGGGGTGCATCCTCGCTCTCCCAGCAGCGCTCCAGGGTGGGCCCACAGTACAGGCTCACCGTGCCGGCGCCGCCGAGCTGCAGGTTGTCTGAGATCACCAGATCCACGGCGCCATCTTGGTTCACATCGCCAAAGTCGATGGTGTTGCCCTCGTGGCGGGTGGCGTCCCCTTCGGCGTGCCAGCCAGGGAGGGCCTCCAGGCCATCGGGACCGTTTAGGTAGGCGCAGTGGGGCTCTCCGATCCGAGCAAAGACCAGGTCCAAGTAGCCGTTGTCGTCTACGTCAACCCAGGCGGCGTCCAAGCTGTGGTCTGCTGGGCTGGTCCAAACTGGGGCCTCCCCAAAGTCGCCGGTGCCGTCGTTGTCGAAGACCAGGTTGGGCTGGGGGTCGTTGTAGTAGGGCTCCCCCGTCGCCAGGGCCAAGTCCAAGTCCCCGTCCAGATCCCAGTCTCCCAGGGCCGGTGAGAAGCTGTAGACCAGGCCCTCGAACTGCCACGTGGGCAGTCCAGGCAGGGTGCCCTCTTGGCTGATGTAGACCTCGACGCCGCCGGGCTCTTCAAAGCCTTGGTCGCCCAAGAGGCGGCTTGCGACCACGTCCAGCCAGCCATCGCCGTTCAGATCCGCCACCTCCAAGTGCCCGTAGAAGTGCAGCAGGGTGGTGGTGAAGGAGGCGTTCTCTTCGAGCACCCCCTCCTCGTTGGTGTAGACCGCGATGGGACCGCGGGTGATGTCGTTGCCGTAGGAGACCACCAGATCCGCGTCGCCGTCTCGGTCCAGGTCGGCCCACGCCAGGCCGGTCGCGACCCCAGACTCTTGGCTCTCCCAGCGCGCCTCGGAATCCAAGCCCAAGGTGAGTGAGGGTGCTAGAGCGGTGTCCTGGGTGTCTGCGCCTGGATCACGCACGCCGCCCCAAGGGGGAAAGGCGTTGCAAGCTAGGATCAAGAGCAGCATCATCGAGAAGATATCCAAGGCAAGGTGTGCGCGCGTGAGCGGAAGACCCAAGCTCAAGTTTGTTGTCGGCCCACAGGAGGCTGGCATGAGGGTGGATGTCTTTGTGACGGCCAAGCTCACCGACACCTCACGCTCCAAGGTGCGTGCTTGGGTGCGGGCCAAGGAGATTCGAAGCGACCTGAGGAGCCTCAAACCCAGCAGCAGCCTGCAAGCAGGAGAGCGCCTGGAGTTGGACCTACCCGAGCTGGAGGGTGGCCAGACCCAGATGCCGGCGATCCCGCCCTTGCTGCACCAGGACCAGGACATCGTGGCTTTTGACAAGCCCTCGGGTTTGTTGGCCCATCCGGTGGGCGGCACCTTCGCGTGGGGGCTGATCAACCTGGCGCGTGAGGCCTTTCCCGGGGAGGATCTGCACCTGCTTCACCGCTTGGACCGGGAGACCAGTGGGGTCTCTCTCGTGGCCCGATCCGAGCTGGCGAACGTCGGGGTCAAACAAGCCTTTAAGGAGCGCGAGGTGCTCAAGACCTACCACGCCATCGTGCGCGGTCGGGTGCCCTGGGACCACCAAGACGTGGACGCCCCCATCGGCTCGGATGACTCGGAGATCCGAATCAAACAAGGGGTGGTCAGCGGCGGCCAGCCCGCGCGCACCGAGGTCCGCGTTGTGGCCCGTTTTCCAAGGTTGACCCTGGTGAGTTGTCGGCCACACACCGGTCGGACCCATCAGATTCGGGTACACCTGCACCACCTGGGCTTCCCGATTCTCGGAGACCGCCTCTACGGCCAAGAGCCCGACGTGTTCCTGGGCCTGCTCAACGGCCTGCCGGTCTCTAGACTGCGCGTGCGTCTTGGGCACCCCCGCCACTGCCTTCATGCCCGAGCGCTGCATCTGCGGCACCCGCGCAGCGGCGAGGTGCTCTCCATTCGGGCGCCGATGCCCGCCGACATGGCTCGGGTCTTGGCCCGTGCCCAGGCGGGTCGATGAACCCCACCCTGAGACGTCGCCTGGAGCTCGCCGCCTTTCTGGTGGTGCCGATCTTGATGATGGTGAACGGCGGAAGCGAGTCGCTGGGTCGGGCCACGGTGGACAAGTCTGGCCACCTCTGGATGGGCTGGCACGCCTCCCAAGAGGCGCCCTTCTACACCGAGCTGCTGGCCTTCCCGGATGGCCTGGACCTCATGCCGGTCTTGGGAGGGTGGCTGGACGTGCTTCTGGTGGGCGTTTTCTCCCGCTTCATCGCCTTGGAGCCAGCCTACAACCTGGTCTTGGCCCTGTACTTTCTGGTGGCGGGTCTCGCTGGATGGGCCCTGGCCCGTGCCCTGGATGCCCCCCGTGGCGCGCTGATCGCCGGTCTGCTGCTTCAGCTGGACGGCTTTGTGTGGATGCACATGGACGGCGGCCGACCCGAGCAGGTGGGCTTGGGCTTTGTGGCGCTGGCTGCGGTGGCGCTCTTGGAGCTGCGGCGTCTGCCCCAAGATGCGGCCTGGTGGAAGGCGGCGCTCTTGGGTGTGATGGGGGGATCGGTGCTCTGGGTGAGCTGGGAGCTCTCGCTGCTCACGGTGCTCTGCACCGCATTGATGCTGCCCTTTGTGCTCAAACGAGGCCATCTTCGCGCTGCTGGAGTCGCTGCGGCCGCCGCCCTGGCGGTGCACGGACCCTGGGTGCTCTTCTTCCTGCTGCGCACCTCCGCGGTGCGAGAGATCGACGAGGGCCACTTCTCTCTGGAGGTCGCTGAGCGGGCCAGCGTTGGCTTGTTGAGCTGGCTGGGGCCAGGACCTCGCCCAACCTGGGCTGCTCTGCTCTGCCTAATCGCAGTGCCCTTTGCCACCAAAGACCGGCGCCTCTGGCTTCCGGCCCTCGCTGGGCTGGCGATGCTGCTCGTCTTTGCCCTTGGGCCTGATCCCGGGTTGTGGTCCTCCAACCTGCCGCCCGGTCAGCCCAAACCCCCGACCTTCGGGATCCAAGGGCCATTCCTCTGGCTGCAGGATCTACCGGTGCTGGGCTGGTTCCACTGGCCGGACCGGCTCTTGGCCGCCTGGAGTGTCGCGGCGGCCGCAGCCGCCGGAGTGGTCGTGCAGCGTCTCCCAGGGCGCTGGGCCTGGGGACTGGGTCTGGGCCTGGTGCTCTTTGCAGCCGGAGAGCAGTCTCAGCAGCTTCCGGTGACCTCGCAGTCGGTGCAGTCCAAGCCGGAGCTGGTGGCGCTGGGTCAGATGGCCTCGGGCGCGGTCTTGGATCTCCCGATGCAACCTGCGCCAGAGCATCATCTGCACTACCAAATGATGCAGCTGACCCACGGTCGTCCCATCCTCTTCAACATGGTCCTGGACCACCTCAGCGACGGGGGCGTGAAGGCGATGGTTCAGCGGGATCCGGTGCTCAGGTGGTTCTCCTCCCTGATGGATCGGCGGCCACCTACGAGCCCTGAGTGGGGGCGCCCTGAGCTGGAAGCGCTCCAGGCGCAGGGCTTTGGAGTGGTCGCGCTGCACCGCCGTGGATGGCCGCAGGAAAAGTGGCAGGCCGGTCGAGCCGCGCTTCAGGGAGTCTTGGGGCCCGCTCGGGTACGGGGCGAGCAGTCCTACATGGCTTGGGAGCTGCCGCAAGCTCAGGACTGACCAGCGTTCATTTGCTCCGGGGGATCTCAAATCTGGCGATAATAGGGGTGTTCACGTATCATCCCGGGGATGGCGTCGCGGTGGCCATCGGCGGGCAGCGTTCCGATGTGTAAGGCCGAGAGAGAGTCCGTTCTCTCGTCTGCCGTGTTCACCTTGGGGCGTCTGAAACTGGGACCCTCTGGAGAAACATGCTGGTCATCACTGGAACGCGCCACTCAGGGACGCTGTTTCTTAGCTCCACCCTTCAAACCGCCGGAATGATCGCCCTGTCTCGCAAGCGTGTGCTGGCGGGCGGGCGCCCCCCACCGGGTGGGATGGTGGCCATGCCCATCCCTCAGTTGGGAGAGGTTGGAGAGCGTTGTGAGCGTGTGATCGCCTTGATCCGTCCTTGGCGTGCCTGGGCCGCGCTGATGAGCGAAGAGGAGCCCGATCCCAAGCTTCCCCATGAGGTGCGTTGGTGGTTCTCCAACTACCAGCTCAGCTGCACTCTGCTGCGTGGGAAGCCGCGCTTCATGATGCTCAGCCACGACAAACTGCTCTCGAGACCAGAGCCCACCATCCGACGGGTGCTGCGCTTTCTGGACCGCGAGGACGCCATGGAGAAGGCCCTGCTGCTGCCGGCCATCGCTCCGAGCTCGCCCTCCTACCACTGCAAGGCTCTGCAGCGCGATGAGCAGGAGGTCTTGGACGCCTTTTGGCAGGTCGTACACAAGGATCGGCCCATGACACGCGGTGTCTTTAGACGCATGAACGTGCTCCAGGGCAGCCTGCGCAGTCGCTATCCCCAGGCAAAAGCCATCGAGCCCATGCGGGATGCGGAGCTGATGAGGAAGGTGCTGGCTTAGGCCGCAAGCAGTGGGCCCCAACCCGGATAGAGAGGGTGTAGCCCTTTGGTGGAGGCCACATGTTGCTCTTGCTTTCCGCTCTGACCTTTGCCCAGGACGCGCAGCCTGGGCCAGCTTCTGTCGAGCGTCCGCCGCCTGCTCTGAGTCAGGCCCAGCAAGACCGAGCGGAGCTGGAGACGATCCTGGCTGGCGCGGCCGTGCTCGCTGGGGAGGAGCGGGTCCAGTACTTTGAGAGTCGGGTGGGCAGCGCCTCTTCGGCCCAAGTCAACGCGGGTCTGGCCCGTGCGTTGGGGGCTTCCTACACCCTGGATGCCTCCCATGAGCTGGTTCGAGACGCCGCGCTGGAGGTTCAGCGCCCAGCGCCAGTCCCCGCCGTCGACCCCGTGGTGCAGGCGGCACAAGCCGCCGAGAGGCTGGAGAAGATGCGGGCCTACAAGGCCCAGCGCATGACCGTTCGGGAGGAGACCGAGATTCGGGGCGGCGGAATGAGCCCCCAGATCACCGGCGGTGTGGGCGGCGGATGGGGCTCTCCGATGGGCATGCCCATGACCAATGACCCGCTCTACTCGGTGCAGACCTGGGGCATCTACTTGGGGAAACGCCGCCTGAGCGTCCCTGAGTACCTGGAGTTCACCGAGCAGGACGACCTGGCCGCAGCACTGGACTTGGACATCCAGCGCTCCAAGCGTCAGTCCCGGGTGCTCTACGGCATCGGCATTGCCGGCGTGGCCGCGGCAGGCGCCGGTGTGGTGGGCCAAGTGACCACCGAGGATGTGGAGCGCTATGGTCTGTACCGCACGACCGCGATGCTGGGCGTCGTCGCCGCCATCGGTGGCTTTGTCGGAGGCAGCATTCCGGCCGCTCGGGCCAAAGAGCTGGAGGACGAGGCGAGTTTTCGCTTCACCCCAGAGCAGGTCCAGCCCCGTTTGGACACCTACAACGAGGCCCTTCGCCTCCGAATTGGTCTGAGCGCAGAAGACGTGATGCTCATGGAGTCGGTGCCCTAGGCAATGTTGAAGCGCCAGAGCGCGTAGGCTCTGGGCTGGACTTGCTCACGTTGACCTTGGGAGTAGCGCTTGCTGCATGGGCTGATCATCGCGCTGGGCTTGGGAGGCGGTTGGGCCTGCGCGCGCCTGCTGCGCGGGCGTGCTGTGGCGTGGTTTGCCGTGCCTGCTCTGGGTCTGCTGCTGGGGTTTGGTGGCTGGCTGCTAATGGGTGGGG
Organism: uncultured Pseudomonadota bacterium; assembly: GCA_913060515.1. Taxonomy (GTDB): domain Bacteria; phylum Myxococcota_A; class UBA796; order UBA796; family CAJQPC01; genus CAJQPC01. The sequence goes on from CAJXRZ010000018.1 coordinate 17,441, forward strand.
TGGGGGTGCTCTCGGTACTGACCCCTCTGCTCTCCCTCAGCCTGTTGGGCGCTGGCGCTGGCGCTGGGCTCGGGGCCGCGGCGCACTCGGACTGGAACACCCGGCGGCGCCTGGGACTCAGCGTGGCCATTCTGGCCTTGAGCATCGAGGGGGCCCTGCTCCTGGGCTGGCTTGGCAGCGGCTACTCACAGAGTCTAAGTCCGAGCTTTGTCCTGCTCTTTGCTGGGGTTTCTGTGGCCTTGGCGGCCTTTAGGCAGGGGGTGTTGCCCGAGCAAGTCCGCTGGGTCGCCGGTCTGCAGGGAAGCGTCGCAGTGAGTGCGGTTGTGGGCGTCGGACTGTGGTGGTGGCACACCGAGGCGCTGGCGGAGAACACCTTGAGCTCGCTCTCGGCGGACTTGGTGGCCAACGTCAGCCACCAGGGTGCTTGGGGCCTCTGGGGCGCTGTCGCTCTGGCCAGTGTTTTGCTCTTGGGCGTCAGCGCGCAGCCCTGGGTCCGGCGCTTTGGGGCAGGCTTGGCCCTGGCCATCGGGCTGCTGCTGCCCCTCCCTGTTCTGGCCATGCGCTGGACGGTCCAGGAGCGCTGTGATGAGCACCTGCCCGAGGCACCTGGGCTCTTCGACGCCATCGTGACGGATCCGCCCATCGAGATCCCTGCAGGCTGGTGCCGTGCGCCTCTGACCCCCAGCTTGAAGTGCCCGCGCACGCCCACCCTCTATGAGCAGGGCAATGGCGTGGCGTGGGTGGCCCGGCGCTTGGAGGCCGATCCACTGGACACCCTCTGGCGGCAGCGCTGGACCCGGCCCGGCTCCATTCAGGGGCAGAGAATCCGCGTGGACGTGGGTGCGCCGCACCTGGGCGGCTGGATGGTGAGTGGGGGCAATCGGGAGCCGGAGGATCTGGATGGCACTCTGGAGGGGCTGATGGACGAGCTGGCGGTCTGCGGGCTGCCTTGGGACGAGGCGCACCCGATGGTGGTGACCGTGGTCGTCGCAGAGACTGGCGATGTGGTCTCGGCCAAGCTGCAGTCCGCCTCCGCCTTCAGCGCCTCGGAGCAGGCCTGTGTGGTGCAGAGGGTGCGGGAGCTGCAGTTCCCCGTCAGCAGCTGCCCCGGGAATCAGCGCATTCTGGTGCCGGTCTACGCCGGTTGGGAGCTGGACTGAACCCAAGGCCATTTGGGCCTACTGGATTCGAATCACCATCCGGGCCTCGCTCTCATCCTGCCCGTCGTCTGCCAGCACGGTGGCGGTCCACTCCTGACCGACTTGGGTCTCCGCGGCCTCGATCACCTCATCGTTGAAGTCGGTGCTCTGGCCGTCCAAGAGCCAGGAGATGGCCCAGGTCGTCTCGTCTCCGTCCGGGTCGGTCACGGTCGTGAGGACGGCAAGGGGGCTCTCGCTGGACTGCTCTTGTTGGGCTGCGATGGCGATCTGCGGGGGCGCATTTTGAATGATCGTCGACTCCGAGGCCACTCTGCCCGTGCTGCCCTCGTCGACGGCCCAGACTTGCACCTCCCAAGCCTGGCCGCGCTGCGTGAGCGCTGGGGAGAGGCTTCCGCCGGCCTGATCGACCTCCTCGCCCTCCAAGAGCCAGAGAAACTCCAGGGGAAGATCGTCGCCAAATCCGTTGTCCACCGGCTCAACTTGAGCGATCAAGGTGTCCAAGGTGGTGGGGTTTGGAGGGGTCAGAGTGAGCTGAGGCTTTGCGGGCCCGCAGGCCAAGAGGAGCAGAGTGAGCATGGGGCAGGGTAAACTCGTGAACCGGAGATGTCTCTATGTACGCCCTGCTTCTGCTGTCCTTGGCCTGTATGCCCGAACGTGAGCAGCCCTTTGGGGCCGGCGGGGACCGCATTTCACCCAGCAGTGGCAGCGGTGATGCGGACACCGATGCCGACGGGGATGCGGACACGGACACCGGCGATACGGACGACAGCGGCGGTGACGCGGACACAGACGCGGACGCGGACAGCGATACGGACACGGACGCCGACAGCGACATCCCGGGCGGCGACGACTGCGCCATTGGCTTGGGCCAGATCGCCTGCGATTTGCCCGCCACGGACCAAACGGGGGCCCCTTGGACCCTCTGGAGCACCTACGGCACCCCGATGGTGATCTCCGTGGGCCACGCATACGACAGCGATCTGCAGCAGAGCAGCGAGTGGATGGCCGAGACCACGGGGGCGCGCGGCGCTGGGGCGGCTGTGATCTTGGTCAACGGCCCCCTGACCACGCCGGCCAGCGGAGTGGACGCCACAGAGTGGGCCACGACCTACGGCATCTCTCCGGTGCTCTTTGGCATGAGCGCCGCGGACCGCAGCGCCTGGATGATCGGTGAGCAGACCGCGACCTATGTCCTGGACAAGGACCTGCGCATCACGTGGATCGGCTACGGCTACGTTGGCCAGGAGAAGCTGGACGACAAGTTGAAGGCGCTCTGATGGGGCTCGCGCTTCTGGGACTCTCCTTTCTGGCTTGTGGAGGGGCGGACGGGCCCAAGCACTGGGTCCAGTGGGAGCGCGCGCCGCTGCCTGGGGATGCCGAGGGCCTGCGCGCCGAGCTCTACTGTGGCGACTACCTCTTCGCGAACGGGACACGCTTCGATGCAGAGACCGGTGAGGAGAAGCCGATCTCTGGCGGCATTCCGGGGAGCGCGCTGGATGGCTCACTGAGCTGCAACGGGGGCAGCCTCTTCGCCTTTTCGAGGAGCCCCTTAGTGGGCTACCGCTCGGTGGATGGTCAGGCCTTTGAGGCGATGGAGCCGCCAGTAGAGGGCTCCCAGATCAACAGCGTCTTGGCCAGTGAGGCCCGCGGCGTGGTCTACCGCAGCATCTTCTACGCCAGTGACCCCAACCTGCCTGCGCAGATCCAGATCTCCCAAGACAACGGGGAGAGCTGGGAGAGCGCTGGGATCTCCGTCTTCAACCCAGGTGGGGGGGCGTCGCGCACGGTGAACCTGCTGCACGTGGACACCATGCTGGCTTTTGCTGTTCTGGACGAGGAGCGCTTTGGCGGGGAGATACGGACGGACTTTGAGGGCAAGGAGCTGCTCTCTTCGGTCAACTCCTTCGACGTGGACTACGCCATGCCTCTGCCCGTGATGGCGCGCGATGGGCAGGCGCTGGCGGTCGATGCTTGGTCTCCGGGCTTGGACCAGCCGGAGTACGGCCTGCAGCACTACTACAAGACCGACGGTGACCCCTTCGTCATGCGGGCCGAGGATTATGAGCCGCTGCTGCACGCCGGCTTGTTCCTCTGGGGGGTACCCGCTGCCAATGACATGCCGCGCGTGGTGCAAGACACCCAAGGACGCCTGGTTGTGCTCACCGATGGGGTCGCCTACCGCAGCACCCATGACTGGTCGCTCTCGAGCCGGGACCTCGTGATCCAGGACAAGGACTGCGAGCGCCTGGAGTGGTCCAAGGAGAAGTTCGGGGACAAGGCGCGCGAGGATGGCCCGGGCCAGGTCACCCTGAGCCACTCGGGTGGAGAGATGGTGATGGTGGCCGTCTTGGTCGACAACGCGCCAGAATGGAGTGGTCCCTTGGAGGAGGGGGAGGAGATGACTCTGACCTCGGACGAGCACCCGGTGCTGCTGATGAGTGAATCTGGGGTCTGTCTGGAAGTCCTGGTCGCAGGCGAGGACACCGAAGTCGACGTGGGCAGCCTCTAGTCGCTGTCGGCACACTGGCTGCTGGGGTAGCCCTCCAAGGCGCCTTGCTCAGTCCACCAAGTCTCCGGCTGGGAAGCCGGTCCGGCGTAGGGATCGATGACCTGATCTTGAGGACCCTGCAGCTCGAAGTGCAGGTGCGGTGCGGAGCTGTTGCCGCTGGAGCCCACCTTGCCGAGCACATCACCGCAGCGCACCTGTTGGCCGATGGCCACCGAGACGCTGTCCTTCATCATGTGGAAGTAGAGGGTGCGGTGGGGCCCATCGGGGCTCTGGTGCTCGATGACCACCTTGTTGGAGACCATCGGCTCCCCATCGCAGTTCACCCCATCCAAGTCTCCGTGGCAGCGGTCGTAGTGGCCATCTTCAATGTCCACGACCACGCCGTCGGCAGCGGCCAGGATCTCCAGGGAGCCGGCGTCCATCGCCGTGAATCCGCCGTCCAGCATGTAGTCGCTGCCGTGGTGCTCATCGTAGCACCAGGGAAAGCCCTGCTCGGCGTAGTTGGTGCAGATCAGCTGATCGATGCCTTGCTGCACTGTGGGGTCGTGGTCCACGCCCACCAGCTGATCGATGGGCGCACTGGAGGCCAGCGGGAAGGCCAGGGACAAGGCCCCACGCGGGATCTCGGCGGGCGCAGTGTCCAGGGGTGTGGGGCCGCTGCAGGCCAGGAAGACGAAGAGCATGGGCAATGCTCGACGATCCAAGGGCCCAGCGCAAGGCTCAGCGCAGGGGTTCCTCAGCCGCTCTCGCAGAGCACCTCCACTTCTGGACCAGCCAACTCTGGCGCCAAGCCCAGGTGCTGCAACAGCCCCGGCTCGATGGCTTGAAACACCACGCACACCCGCGTCTGCTCGGGACTGGTCACGGTCCAGGTGCGGCTCTCCAGGGGTGGGATGCTTCCTTGGATCTGCGCGTCGGCCAGGTTCGGCGAGTAGACCTGGCTGCCCTCTCGCTGGAGCCGCGTGCTCAGCCAGATCGTAGCTTGCCCGTCGATGTTCACGCTCAGGCGCCGCAGGTAGCTGGCGCCGTCGGGCAGACGGTGGCCGGGGTTGTCGTTGTGCACGGTGACCACCAGCTCCCCACCCTCTCGGGCCAACTCCAGGCGCATGGCGCTGGCCAGGAGCTGATCGGCGCCGGTCGACCACAAGCCCTCGAAGCGGTGGCCTTGCTGCATGTGGCAGTCCGCGCACCCTTGGGGCGCCGGGGACTGCTGCGTAGGCGCCTCCAGCCAGTGGGCGTAGGGAGACTCCTCAAAGCCGGCTGGGCCGGCCACGTCATGGCAGGTGCCGCAGAGCTCGGAGCTGTTGGCGAACACGCCAGCCAGGGTGTCGTGGGGGGCGCCGGGGGCCGAGCCGGTGGGACCGCGCACAGGGCCGCTCAGGTTGTGTACCAGCTCGCCGTTCTCCGCGACGCGGTTCCCGACCGCCGCATGGCAGCTCGCGCAGCTCAGGCCCTCCTCGTGGCCCACGGTGGGGGCATGGCAGCTCTCACAGAGGGCCGCTGAGGTCTCCCCGTGTACCGCTTCGGTCTCGGCCAGCAGAGCCACGAAGAGCGGGGAGGTGGCGCTCTGGGAGAGCTGTGAGGCGGCGAAGTCTTCGGCTTGCTGGTTGTGGCACTGGGCGCAGTCCGCTTGGTGGGCGCCGATGGAGCCGCTCTGGCAGGCGACCAGTCCGAGTGCGAGCCAGAGCAAGAGCGACATTAGAACCAGCGGGTGGAGCCCGAGGCCGTAGGCCGCAGGGTCGGCGAAAGCACACAGCCTTGGCTGTGTGTCGTAGGGGCGGACGTCTCTCGCCGAACAAAGGAGCGCCGAAGGCGTCGGCGAAAGCGAGCCTGAGCCACGAAGTGGCTGAGGCTGGACGTAGGGCCGCCAGGCGACGACTGAGGTGAGATGCGTCCGTTCCAAGCGAAGCCCGCTCGTCCGAAGCCGACGTTTCGCACCTGTCGGCGCCGAAGGCGCGACATTAGAAATAGTAGTTCAGGCCGGCGCTAAACTGGCCCACCGGCGAGAAGTTCAGGCGGTTGTCAGCCACAGCGCTCCACCCGTCTACGCCGGCATCGTTGCCCCAGTAGCCAAAGAGGGAAGCGCTGGCCTCGAGGGCGAATCCACCCCAGAGATAGGCCTCGGCCATCAAGCCGGCGTGTACCCCAAAGCGAATGTCCGCGGCGGTGGGCGCCTGTCCCTTCTTCTCTCCAATGGGGCTGGCATAACGAAAGTCCACGCAGGAGCCGAAGGTTGGCGAGAGGGAGCGGCGGGTGTTGCCGATCAGGGGGCTGTAGAGGTGAAAGCCGATGACGTGGTCGTGGCGCAGCACCGAGTCGATGGGCCGGGCAAAGCTGTTCCAGAAGCCCTCTACGCCCACCTTGTGCTTGGGCTGGAACTTGATGTGCCCGCCCAGTCCGGGGGCGCTGTAGCCCGCTTGCCAGAGCGCGGTGCGGGTGCCCAGGGCCACCGGGTGCTCGGGGCTGTAGGCGCCTCGGGCTGAGGGTGTCTCGGTGGTCAGGGACTCGGCGGCGGCCAGGGTGCTCAGCAGCATCAGCATGGGATCTCCGGGGGCATGGTGCTGGGACACCAGGGGCTCGGGGATCTGTCACTTTCTCTCTACCCTCTTCTCTCTACTCCCTACTCCAAGTCCAAGCGGAAGGCGTAGTAGCGGTAGAGCCGCTCGATGCACAGGGCGTTCAGCACGTGCCAGATGGCGTGCCCGGTGATGAAGTGGTTGTCTGGATCGCACACCGCCCCGCTGATGTCTGTCACCCAGATCACCAGAGAGACCCCAAAGATTCCAAGCCCTTGCAACAGGTACTTGAAATCGCTCCGGCGCTCGCTCTTGTACCAGAGGCGCAGCTCCCAGCCCAGTCCGATCAAGAGCTGTAGGGCGAAGAGGGGAATGCCTATGGGCCGAATGAGCAGCAGCAGTCCAGTACTGGCTGCTGTCAGGCCAGCGTAGAGAGCGGCTGTCGCGCCCGAGGTCAGCTTGCGCTCGCGTGCGAAGACAAAGCTGATGATCATGCAGCTGAGCATGAACATGCCCACCTGGTCCAAGACCTCGCCCCAGAAGGTCGCTGTGCCGTGAAAGGCAAAGGAGCCAATGCCCGTGAGCACTTGGCCGGCGAGCACCGCGTAGAGCCGCGCATCTCCCTTGTGCAGGGTGTGCGCAAAGAGAAGGTACACCCCGACCAATACGTAGCCCAGGCTGGACCATGCGTTGGAGGGCTCCACCACCCAGTCGCAGAGCCTGGCCTCGCAGAAGGCCACGGTGCCTGGATCGAATGTGTCCCAGGGACAGCTCTCTGGGCTCACAAGGTCAGTCTCGGCGGCGCCAGATCAGACCCAAAGCCACCAGAGAGAGGACCCACAGAGTGCCCGACTGCATCGGGACGCTCGAGCAGCGTGCCCCGGCGCCGCGCAATTCCAGGTCGCGGTCACAGGCATCGCCCAGACCGTCTCCATCCTCGTCCGCTTGGTCTGGGTTGCCGGCGTCCAGGCAGTTGTCGCACAAGTCGCCGACCCCGTCGCCATCGCCGTCGAGCTGCTGGGGGTTCTCCAGGTTGGGGCAGACATCGCAGGCATCGCCGATGCCGTCTTGGTCCACATCGCCTTGGCTGGGGTCGATCACAAAGACGCACACATCGCAGGCATCCCCGATGCCGTCTAGGTCGGTGTCGCGTTGGTCGACGTTGTCGAGCTCTGGGCAGTTGTCACAGGTGTCGCCCAGGGAGTCAAAGTCGCTGTCGATCTGGTCGGGGTTGTAGAACTGCGGGCAGTTGTCGCAGACGTCTCCCAGCTCGTCCAGGTCAAAGTCGCTCAGGTTGCTGCTGGCAAACTCCGGGCAGTTGTCGCAGGCATCGCCTACCTCGTCCCCGTCTGTGTCCGTCTGATCCAGGTTGGCTACGACCGGGCAGTTGTCGCACTCATCGCCGATCGCGTCCACGTCCGCGTCCCGCTGCTCGGGGTTGGAGAGCGCAGGACAGTTGTCGCAGGCATCTCCTGCGCCGTCGCCGTCGTTGTCGGCCTGGTCCGGGTTGGGAACCAAGATGCAGTTGTCGCAGACGTTGCCCAACTCGTCCAGGTCGTCGTCGGCCTGGTCGGGGTTGTAGACCTCTAGACAGTTGTCGCACAGGTCGCCTGCGTCATCGCAGTCCCCGTCTTCCTGGTTGGGGTTGTAGTCATCGGGGCAGTTGTCGCAGTTCAGCTGGGTGCTGACGTCCGGGAAGTCCTCGTCCGGGTCCCAGGTGATGGTGCCAAAGCCGTAGCCGTCTTCGTCCACGTCGTACTCGGAGACGGGGATGTTGCAGCCGTAGCTGTAGTAGTCGTAGTAGTAATCCGAGGACTCTTGAGGGTTCCCATCGTCGTCCACTTCGGTCTGACACAAGGGGTCCAGGAGGTCGACGAGCTGCTCGTCTTCGACCGGAATGCGGTTGCAGTTCAGGTCCTGGTAGGCCGGATCGTTCTTGCAGTCTTCGTCCTGTGCCAATGCTGGGCTCAGGGCGAGCAGGAGGGCGATCATGGGGACTCCTCAGTGGGCGCTTCGGGGGGCGTCTCGGCGGGCTCAGTCTCGTCCAGGGCGTCTTCGTCAAAGGCGTCTGGGTCCAGGAGCTGGTCGAGCTGGTCCTCGATGGAGAGCTCCTCTTCGGGCTCCTCGACCTCGGGCTCGGGAATGACCGGCTGAATGGTCTCGACCACCGCGCCAGACCAAGGCAGCAGGTAGCTGTCCGGGTAGATGGGGTACTCCTCCCCCTCCTCTACACGGTCGACGATGTCGAACTCCACGCGGCGGTTCTTGGCCAAGGCCTCCTCGCTCTCGCCTTCCATGACCGGGACGACCTCGCCCATGCCGCGGTAGCTGATCCGGGAGGGGTGCACGCCGTAGCCCATCAGCTCCTTCCAGATGCTGCGGGCGCGCTCGTTGGACAACTCGTAGTTGTACTCAAAGCTGCCCTCGACGCTGGCGTGGCCTTCGATGACCACGTGCTCGATCTCGGCGTGCTCGTTTAGGATGTCCGCCACAGCCTGCAGGGTGGGCAGGGACTCCTCCAGGATGTTGGCGGTGGCCAGCTCGAACTGGACGGGGTCGCGGATGACCACCTGGTCGCCGACGATCTTGACCTTCTGTTCGGGCTCCCACTCCGGCTCGGGCTCCTCCTCGATGAACACAATGTCCGGCTCGGGGGGCGGCGGCGGCGGGATCTCAACGACCACGGGCTCGGGCTCGGGGGCCCGAACGATGGGGGGCGTGATGACGGTGTAGGCCAGCACGATGCGCGCAGCGGTGGTGCCTACGCCAGGTGCGATGCCTTTGCCGACACCCAGGTCAATGCGGTTGCCCTGGCGGTTGAAGACGTAGAGACCGGCGACCATCTCGCTGGCGTTCTCGGCGCCGCCTTCGCCCAAGAAGGACACGCCGCCTTGGCTCAAGTAGGAGAGCTGCAGGCCCAGGTGGTCCTTCCAGACGTCGTACTGGGCGCCGGCGTTCAGGCCCAGGGTGCTCTCCAGAGTGAAGTCTTGGTCGGTGACCAAGTCGTTGGGGCGGGCCACATAGGAGAGCTCGGCGCCCAGGCGCACGGGGCCAAGCGTAGTGCCGGCGTTCAAGCCAAACTGTCCGCGGATCGAAGGATCGCCCAGGTAGGCGTTGTTCGTGCCGATGGGCAGATAGAGATCGGCGCGTGCGCCCAAGGTCAGTGGGCCAGTGTCGGCCAACAAGACGCGCCCACCGAGCATAAAGTCGCCGATGCCCAGGCCCTCGTTGGCGAAGGCGGAGACCTGTTGGTCAGAGCCGATGGTCAGAGCCAAGGGGATTGCGGCGCGCATGGAGAAGCGCTCGTTGAAGTCCACGCTGGCGCCAAAGTAGGTGCTGGTGCGGTTCTTGACCGCCACGCCCCACTCATCGCCATATTGGTAGAGCACCACGGGATCGCGCTCGTACTGCACGAACACGCCGTATCGTGTGGCGCCGCGCCCCAAGATGTAGGGGGTGTCCACGCCGGCTGCGCCGCCGCCAGCGAAGGTGGGTCGCAGCATCTGGATGTCTGCAGTGATCGGGGCTTCCTGCGCCTGGGCTGTCGTGGACAGTCCCGCGCTTGCGGCCATCGCGCACACACCCGTCAACAATCTCCAGCTTGGGCTCCGCACAGCGCTCCTTTGAGTGGGCCGTTCACTTCCTGGCACACCTTGCCCACTCCAGTGGAGGGGCGGCAGCAAGAAACTAACGCTACATTGCTTGGGAGGTCGGCCTAGGCAGGGTGCACCGACCAAAAAGGACGCGTCCATGACTCTCACTTCAATGCTCTTTCTCTCCCTCCTGGGTGGATGTGACTCCGAGAACGAGCTGACGAATCTGAACGAGATCGATGACGAGGACCTGCTCGCGATTTTGGTCGTCTCTCCTGAACGCGTGGACTTTGCAGACCTTCGTGTGGGCGACGTCAACACGCAAACCATTGAAATCATGAATGAAGGGAACAAGGCGCTGGAGTTGCAGTCCCTGTCCCTGAACGCCGACGCTGGCTTTGCATTGCGCAGCGATCTGAGCTTCCCCCTGCTGCTTGAGCCCGATGCACAGGTCACGGTGGAGGTGGATTTTTCGGCCCTGAGCGTCGACCACGAAGGCGTCTTGGTGCTGATCAGCGATGACGCCGGCGCCCCGCGCACCACGGTGGAGTTGACCGGCGGCGGGCTGGTTCCGCGTTTGGTCGTGGACCCCGATCCCTATGACTTCGGCCGCGTAGAGCCTGAATGCACCATTGAGACCGAGATAACTCTGGCCAACATGGGCAAGGACACCCTGGAGGTGACCAGCCTGGTTCAGCTTGGCACCGCCTTTGAGATCCTCGATCCGCCGGAGCTGCCGCTCTACCTGGAGCCCTACGACGCCCAGGGCAGCGATGCCGACAACGAGGACGCGGTCTACCCCTTGAGCGTGGCCTTCACCCCCACGGCGATCGAGCTCTACGAGGGTGAGCTGTGGGTCAGCTCCAACGCCCAGGATGCACGGGCCATCCAGACGGGCGCCGGCAGCTACGCCACGGGCTACAGCGATGAGTGGACGCAGCCGGTCTCCGGCAAGGCCGACATCCTGTTTTGGGTCGACCAGAGCTGCTCGATGGAGGACGACAAGGACATCTTGGCGACCAACTTCATCGACTTCTTGGACACCCTGGACGAGATCGAGTCGGACTATCTGATCATGGTCGTCATCAATGACTCCGGTTGCCACAACCTGGACTACATGACCCCGGATCAGACCCCCGCCGAGCGCGAGGCCATCTTCCGCCAGGCCATCACCGGCAACGCAGGTCTATTCGCCGAGGCAGGCCTGAGCATCACCAAGGCGGCGCTGCGTGAGAAGAACACCGGCGCAGGCGGCTGCAACGCGGAGTTTCTGCGGGAGAACGCGACGGTCTCGGCCATCTTGGTCTCCGATGAGCCCGACCAGTCCTACTTGGCTGGCCCCTCTGTGACCTGGTCCAGCGTGGTCTCCGACCTGCTCACCGCCTCACCGAGCACCTACATCAGCGCTGTCGCTGGCCCCGTTCCCGATGGCTGCGAGACCGCCAGCCCAGGCACCGGCTACGCCGACGCCGCCGCGGCGACCGGCGGCATGTTCGTGGACATCTGCAGCCGGGAGTGGGGCGAGCAGATGGCTCAGCTGGCCGATCAGGCTGCGACCGCCAAGCTGGCCGACACCTTCCGCATTCTGGTGGGCGTGGAGCCCAACTCCATCCAGGTCTATGTGGACGAGGTCCTGGTGGAGACGGGCTGGAGCTTCGATGAGGAGCTCAACGCCGTCGTGTTCGGAGCCGATGCCATCCCAGGAGAGGGTTCTAGCATCCGCATTGAGTACGAAACGGCACAGAGCTGCGAGAGGTAGGGCGAAGTGTTCCTGCTCTTTGGGCTGCTTTTGGGGTGTGGGGAGCCGGTGCAGCCGCCTCTCAGGGACTGGTTGCATCCGGCCTGTCAGTCAGAGGACTGGGATGAGGTGGACGCTTGGGCGGCCGTGATCTGGGAGACCGAGAAGCTGGACGGCTTGGGCTTCGCCTTGGGACTGGACACCTTGATTCAGGTCTCCGCAGATGGATACGGCCACTACATGCCGCCCATCGGCAAGGTGGAGGAGATCTTCCTGCACAACGGCGCCCTTTGGGCCACCGATTGGCGTGAAGGCCTGGCGGTGTGCGAGGCCGAAGGCTGGCGCGAGGTGGACACACCTGGTGGCTTGCGGGAGAGCTACGATGCGTACCGTCCCGTGGTGCTGGACGGGGAACTGGCGCTCTTGCAGATCCAACACGCCAGCGATGGCTGCGATGGGGATTGCCCCACCAGCTACATCCTCCACATTGGGGAGGGGAACTGGACCTCCTTTCCACTGCCCCCTGGCCCAGAGGACCACGGCTCAGGCTGGGCTGTGTACCAAGAGCAACTGCTCTTCCGCGAAGGCTACGCCTCTTGGCAGGCCTTCGATGGGCAGGAGCTGGTTCCAGCGGACCCGAGCTACCCCGGCTGGTTTGTGGCCAAGCCCGGGCAGGACTGGATGATCTCCCGGAACGATGGCTGGTTCCATGGCCCCTTGGGTGCCCAAGAGCCGCTGGAGATGCCGGAGCACAACGGCTCCTACAACGGTGCCTGGCGCCGCTTGGAGATCTCCGCTCCCGGCCACTACATCCTCGGCGACGCGGCCCAAGGCTGGGAGTACAAGGACGGTGTCTGGTCCGAGCTCACCTTTGCAGCGGACAGCCGTCCAGGGAGCGGCGTGGCGGTGGACGGCGGCATCCTGATGCTCTCGCCCTTGCAGTGGATCACGCCCGATTCGAGCGTGGAGATCCCGCTCGTTCAGTGAGCGCTCAGACCAGCTGTGCTTGCTCGGCCTTGGCCCACTTCTTGACCTTCTTGAGGTAGCGGCCGCGCTTCAGACGGCTGACCTTGTTCAAGATGACCTCGCCTTCGAGGTGATCCATCTCGTGCTGCACGATGATCGAGGGGTAGTCGGAGAAGGTCTCGGTGTGCTCGATGCCCAGGGTGTCCTTGTACCGCACCGTGACCACCCGAGGGCGCTCGAAGTACTCCCAGAACTCGGGCACGCTCAAGCAGCCTTCTTCCCATCGAAACAGGTCTTTGGACGACTCGATGATCTCGGGATTGCAGATGAAACGCAGCTCCTTGCCCTTCTCCCGGCGGCCGTCGTCGTCCCGCTCCTCGGTCACATCGCAGCACAGGATGCGGCGCAGATCCCCGATCTGAGGACCGGCCAGACCCACACCCGGGGCGGCGTACATGGTCTCAGCCATGTCCTGGAGGCGCTTGTGCAGCTCGGGGCCGAACTCGTCGTCGCGGACGGGCCGAGCCTTCTGCTCCAAGAGGGGATGAGGGACAGTGAGAATGGGCAGGACAGCCATGGCGTTCTCCAACACATGCGGGCAAGGCGGGGCCCATAACAACTTGCTTAGGACGGCGAGGCCAGGCGGCTTGCACCTGCGATGCTCTCAGAGCTCCGCAGCCAGCAGTCCAGCGGCTCGGTGGGCCAAGGAGTAGATGGTCTGGCTGGGGTTGACCCCCAAGCTGGTGGGCAGCACGCTGCCGTCCACCACGTACAAGCCATCTTGGCCTTTCACCCGGTGATTTGCATCGACCACGCCGCTCTTTGCCTCCCCGCTCATGCCGCAGCCGCCCATCTGATGCGCGCTGAAGATGCTGTGCTCCAGAGCGCCATAGGCGGCGGCGTCCAAGCGATCGAGCTGGTCCTCGTTCTGGATGGAGACCGGCGTGGGGTGCAAGGTGAAGACCTGCTCAGCGCCGGCTGCCAAGTGACAGCGTGCCATCGCTTTGTGGGCAGCAGCCATCGCCTCGACCAGGGCCGGTCCGATGGGGTAGTCCAGCTTGGGACGTCCGTTTCCAAGCAGCTCGACGGTGCCGCCGGCTGCGCCTGGATGCAGGCCGTCCACCATCAAGGCCAGGTGGGTGGAGAGCTTGGGCAGCTGGACCATAAAGTCGTTGACCATGGCCCCGGCGCCCATCACGCCGCTCGCCACCAGCATGGGCTGCATGGGGGGCACTTCCAAGAAGAAGCCCACCTGCTCGCCCCGGTCCACGAACTCGTGGCTGCCGACAGCTTGTGGGGCGCCTGACCAGCCGTTGATGTCCTGGGCGTAGCGGCCGGCGACGGCGACGACGGGGTGCAGGAAGGTGCGCTTGCCAACTGCGTCGTTGGGGTTGATCTCGCTGCGAAGCAAGATGCCGGGGCTGCCGATTGCGCCAGCGGCCAGGACCACGCGCTTGGCGCGAACCCGCACCTCGGCGCCGGTGGGAGACAGGTCCTTCTTGGACTGGATCTGCCCGTGCACCTCCCACTGCTCGCCGCTGCGCTCCACCTTGAGCACGCGGCAGTCAGCATAGAGCTCCATGCCCGCGTTGACGGCGTCGGGCAGGGTGGTGAGCAGCATGCCCTGCTTGGCCCCAAAGGCGCAGCCTAGACCGCAGTAGCCGGAGCTCACGCAGCCGCGCACGTTGCGCCGCAGGGCCTTGACCTGCCAGCCCAAGGCCTTGCAGCCCTTCCAGAGGGTCAGGTTGTTGGCGTTGGCGGCCTGGACCGGCCACTCGGCCACGCCCAAGCGCTGCTCCACCGCCTCGTAGTGCGGCAGCATCTCGCCCAGCTCCACGCCGAAGTTCTGCTGCCAGTGCTCCAGGATGCGCTCCGGGGTGCGGAAGCAAGTGGTCCAGTTCACCGTGGTGGTGCCGCCCACGCTGCGGCCCTGGAGCACCGAGATGGCCGCGTCCTTGGTCGCCCGGGTCATGCGCTCCTGGTAGAGCGCTGGGTAAGCCAGGCGCTCGTCCAGAGGGGCGAAGTCCTGCGTTGTGTGGTGGCTGCCCGCCTCGAGCATGACCACCTTGTGGCCGGCCTGGGTGAGCTGCCAAGCCAAGACGCCGCCCCCGGCGCCAGAGCCCACGATGCAGACGTCGGCTTCCAGCTCGGTTCGGCCGGAGAGCTGATTTCCAGTCGTCACCTTCATGGATCGCTCCCAAAGGAAGGCACCGTCGGGGGACCCGGGTAGCCGGCCAGCGCTGTCATCTCCGGGTGGCCCCAAGTCGTGGCCAGAATCAGAGCGTTCAAGCCCTTGTAGACCGTACGCCGCAATGGGATGCGCGAGGTGGACCAGGTGGTCCAGATCTCGGCGCGCCGCTCCAAGGGCAGGCGGGAGAAGGGGCGTGGGCGGGCATCCAAGAGCGCACCCACCAGGGCGTTCTCGATCAGCCCAAGGGCCAAGGCGATCTCCGCGCCGTTCTCTGGAGGCAGGGTGGAGAACAGGGTGTCCAGCTCGGCCGCGACCCCCAAGTCCACGCCACTGGGAATACCGGATCCCCCAGGGCTGACCGTCTCAACCAAGGCCACCAAGGTGCTGTACTGGCTCTCCGAGAAGGTGAGCAGCCAGCCGTCGGTGGGCACCTTTTTCCCGGGGAACAGAGCCAGACCGGTCGCCCCCAGCACCAAGGTGCCGGCGGCGCTCAGGCCTAAGAAGCTGCGTCGGGACAGTGCCATGGCTGCAGTATGCCCTCCGTCACTCTCAGAGGCAGCTGTCGTTGTCGCTGCCCGGGGTGCCGAAGTCCTTGCTGGTGCCGATGGGCGTGCTCGAAGGACACCACAAGGTCTCGTTGCTGCCGTCGGCGGCATCGCTCACCGAGAACTCCAGCTGCCAGCTCACACCGGCGTCGGTGCGGGAGCCGGTGCCAGGGGAGGTGAAGAGCACGCCGCTGGCGTTGCTCAGGATGACCGTGTCACCGCTGTTGTTCCAGGCAGGAACGGAGCCGTAGAAGCCGTCGGGGGTGAAGTCCGTGTAGCCCCAGCCGCCGCCGCCGCCGGTGCCGAGCACCGCGTGGCCGCCGTCTGCGAGCACTGCGGTGGGGTCGGTGAGCTTCAGGTCGCCCACGCCGCCGTCGGCGTCGCTGAGGACCAGGCCCTGCAGGTTCACGCTTCCGCCGCTGATGTTCTTGACCTCGATCCACTCGCAGTCGTTGTCGCCGCACTCGCTTGGGTCGGCCATGATCTCGGTGACCAGCAGGTCGCCAGCAACCAGGTTCACCACGCACTTGTCAGCGGGGCAGTTGGAGACGTAGCCCTTGAAGTCTTCGACATCGCGCGGCACCAACTTGTGGGCGTCGAAGCTGTAGTACAGCGGTCCAATGACCTCGGCGAAGGTGTCGCCATCTCGCAGCTCCTCGGGGGACTCCTTGCTCCAGTTGTAGAGCAGATCGTCGATGGCCAAGCTGCCGTCTACCTCGAACTCGCCAAAGCCCAGGTCGGTGTTGGTCACGGAGACGCCGCTCACGCGCACCAGGTGGCTCTCCCAGCCCTCGGAGGTGGCGGGATCGGCCAGCTCAGCGGTGGTCAAGTCGGCCAGGTCGACGGGGTTGCCGGAGTCGATGACGGTGACGTCCTCGGCGGCAGTGACGACGATCTGGGTGATGGAGTCAGCGCTGGTCACGTACTCGGCGACGGTGCCGGTGATGGTGACCTGATCGCCGCGCTTCACGCCGGCCTGGATCTCCGAGTCGGAGAAGACCATGACGCTGTGGAAGGGCTGGTTGTAGCCGTCGTTGACGAAGAAGGAGAACTCGTCCTCGTCCGTGGTGGCGATGCCGGTGATCGTGACGGAGTCGCCGATCAGGTCCTTGCCGTCGCCAGCGGTGTACACGCCGGTGCGGGCCTTGTAGATCTCGGTCTCCGCGTCTGCGTCGGCGTCCGAGTCGGTATCGGAGTCCGCATCAGCGTCGGAGTCGGAGTCGGTATCGGAGTCGGAATCGGCGTCTGCATCTGCTTCGACAGCAGAGGTGTCGGTCACCTCATCCTTGGTGCAGGCGAAGATGGCGAGCAAGCTAAGAAGGGAGAGGGTCATGGTGCGCTCCTGGTGGCGTTTGTGGCGTGTTCTTGGTGTTTTGGCCGCCCTTGATAGCCGATTGGCTGCCGCGCGCCCGCTCAGGCCTTAGATTCTTCAGGTGCAGGATCCCCTCTCCCCATGCCCCGAGTGCAGCTACGGCGTAGAATCGTCGGTGAAGAGCTGTCCAAATTGTGGGGTAAACCTGGAGAAAGTCCAGTCTTCTTTCTTGGATTTGTTCTGGAAGAAGGAGACACCGGCCCGCAGCACGGAGACCCTGCAGAGTCTGGAGGTCCACCTCAAAGAAGAGGTTGATCGCCTGCAGGAGACCCTCTCTCGCCTAGAACAGACCCGAGGTCCGCTGGCTCAGAGGCGGAATTCTGCTGCCAACCAAGGCCGCAGCACCCGGGCCTTGGACGAGGGGCTCTCCTCTCTGGATCAGGCCGCGCGCGAGGCCGATCTGCTGCTGCGTCGCCACAAAGGGTTGTTGGCCGGCATCGATCTGGACCGCCGCCACAACAAGCTGCTCTTGGAGCTGCACAACCCCAGCGAGGAGGCCGATGCACAGCCGGCTCCGGTGATCTGGGATGGCAACCTGCCCCTCCGTGCCCTGGCCGCCCTGCCCAACTCTCAGGACTGGGTGGGCCTGAGCGCCGATGGACGCCAGCTGCTCTGGCTCAAGGATGGCAGCAGCGAGAAGATTCCTGTGCCGGGCATGGGGGCTCGCCTGCTCAAGGTCTCCGGGCCTTGGATCGCCGTGGGCGGGGACGGCGCCGTGCAGCTCTACCACCGGCCCTCTTCCGCCTGGATGCAGCCCGCCTCTCTGTCCCGAGGCACCTTGATCGCCATGGACTTGGCCGAGGACACCCTGCTGGTGGGCATGGACTCCGGCAAGCTGCAGCGCTTCATGCTGCAGGTGCAGTTTGGTGGGCAGAGCGGCGGCTCGCAGCGCCTCAAAGACGAGGTCGTGGCCCATCCATTTGGCTTGGCCGACGTCGCCCTCTTGGCTGGCGGAAAGCGCGCCATGAGCTGTGGGGGCGGCTGGATCACCTCTTGGTTCCTCACCGACTCGGGCTTTCAGGAGTTCCACAAGGGCAGCCTGGAGGGCGCCGCGTCTCTCTGTGTGGATGAGGAAGGCGGTCGGCTCCTGGTGCTTCGCTCCGGACGCATCGCCGAGTGGGACCTGGGACTGACCCGGCTGGCTGGCGAAGTCGAGGTCCCCCCGGACACCCAACGGGTGATGTGGGCGCCCGATGGTGTGCGCGCCTTGCTGCTGCGCCCTGGAGGGGTCGAGGTGGCGTCCCTGCGCACCCGCAAGCGCCTTCCCCTCAAGCTGAACATCGCTGGCGCGCTCCAAGCCATCGCCTTCCGGGGCATGGACTGCGTGGTCTGTTCCGGCAACGCCGTCTTTGACTCCGTGCAGGTCGCCAAGCTCTCCTTGGAGGACGGCGGACCTACTGGCGTGAGCCTGGGGGAGATCGTGCGGCTGCAGGAGCTGGTGCAGGAGGTGCTGCCCCACGTGCCCAGGAACGTCGCCGAGCGGGCCATGGCCGATCAGGTGCTGGTGGAGCAAGGACGGGAGTTCATCGGCGATGCTGGCCGCTTGGCCATCTCCCGCATCGTACAGCGCGCTGCGGGCGCGGAGCTTCAGCCTGCTGCCCAGCGAATGGGGGCCTTTGAGCTTCTCTTTGAGGAGCTGGAGGATCTGATCGCTGGCTTGCAGCCCGCGGCCGAGATGGCCGGCTCATTGGGCCCCAGCCTGCGCCGCTTGGTGCGCTTGCCCACCGCCGTGCTCTTGGGTCAGGTGGACCAGGTCCTGGGCGAACTGGAGCGGGTCTTGGGCGTGGAGAGCACCGAGAAGGAGCTGGACCTGGCCCTCTCCGAGCTTCAGGGTCTGGAGCGGTGGTTGATGGAGATCGAGCGTCTCAGCAACGGGCTGACGGGCGTGTTCTGGGGCACCCCAGATCGGGCACTGCTCGTAGACGCCGTGCGCCGCCTCGAGGCCGAGCTGCCCGAGGTCGCCGACGCGCTGCATGCGAGGCTGGCGGCGGTGGTGGTGGGCCGCGTGGACAGCCTCAGCGGGGAGCTGGCCTTGGAGAAGCTGCGGGACCAGCGTAGGAAGGTGCAAGGCATCGGCGGCCTGGGAGCAGCGGGTGCTGTAGACGAGCTGGAGGAGCGCGTTGACGGCGGGCCCCTGGGTCAGGAGCACGCCGCCCAAGAGCGCGCCGGGCACCTGGAGCGCCTCGGAGAGGCGCGCCGGGAGCTGGGAGCGGAGACCGAGGCCTTCCTGGAAGTCCAGGGGACCTAAGGGCTGTCCTCTGGGACGCGCATCACGAGGGTGGGGACCGCGGCGATGCGCACCACCTTCTCGGCCACGCTGCCCATGAAGAACTTTGAGAGACCCGTGCGGCCATGGGTGTGAAGCAGCAGGAGCTCGTGGCCCTCGGCCCGCTTGGCGATGGCCTCTCCGACCTTTGGCGCGGTGGCCACCTCGGAGTTTCCTCGGTGTGCCTCCGGGATCTTCATCTGCAGCTTCTCTAGGTCGATGCGCATGTGGTCCAGGATCTCCTGGACCTCGCGTTGCAGCTTGGCGACGTGGCTTCCGACGTAGCGGGTCTCCACGAACTCAGGGGTGACGAAGAGCAGATCCAGCTTGGCATCCATCTTGGTCGCCCAGCCCACGGCGTCCTGCAGGCGGCGGTCAAGGTCAGGCTCGCGAATGTCAACGGCGAAGAGAATGCGCATGACGAACTCCTTTGGTGTGGGTTGGTGCTAGCAGCTGAGCCTCACCAGCACTTTGGGAGGGGCTAGGTGGCCTAACTGTCTGTAGTTTAACGTCTTGCAGTGAAGGAATCTCTACTGGAAGCGAGAGCTCGTGCCTGAAGCTGAGCTAGCGCACGAAATATCAAAACCAGCCCCCTTCGCCTCCCTACCTTCAGATCACACAAAGAAGGGAGTCACATGCTCACCGACCACTGGTACGCCGTCACGACCTCCTCCGAGCTGGGCGCCAAACCCGTGGGTCTACGCCGGCTCGCGCGCGACCTTGTCCTCTGGCGGACCCCCGATGGCCAAGCCTGTTGTGCGGTGGATGCCTGTCCCCACCGGGGCGCCGCTCTGAGTCGAGGCCGCTTGCACAAAGGCTGCTTGGAGTGTCCCTACCATGGGCTTCGTTTTGAAGGGCAAGGGGCCTGTGTCGCCGTTCCAGCCCACCCAGATGCGGCCATTCCGCCGGCCCTTCACCTGAGCACCCTGCCCGTACGGGAGGCCCACGGCCTGGTCTGGGTCTTCAACGGCCAGGACCCCAAAGTGGACATCCCCTGGGACGCAGCCTTTGAGACCGCGCTCAAGGCAGAGGGCGGGGTGTTCGTGGATCTGAGCGATCACTTCGATGTCTCCTACCTGCGCGTGATGGAGAACCTGACGGACTACCACCACGTGGCCCACGTTCACCGCAGGACGGCCCCGGTGCCCGCCCAGGTCACCGCCTTCTCGGCCCGGCGGGATGGGCTCAACGTGTACGTGCAGGGCACTCTGGGCAAGCCTGGGGAGCGCGGTCACATGAAGGCCAGCACCCACATCGTGGCGCCCTGTTTGGCCCAGCTGGACTTTGGTGGGCTGGCCCGCTTTGCCGTGTGTGCCACGCCCATCGACGCCGACAATGTGTGGCTCTTTGCCCGCTACAGCCAGACCGCCCTGCGCTTCCCTGGCCTGGAGGGTCTGCTCACACGCCTGCTGGGCGCCTTTGACTACCGCCTGCTTCAGCGCCGGGAAGACGCCCCGATCTGGCGCTCCCAGCGCTTGCCAGACCCCGCTGACATCGGCCGCTACACCTTGCTGCCGGCCGATGAAGGCATCCGCCTGTACTTTGAGATCCACCAGGAGCTCTCTCAGTGACCGTCTCGGCACGCATCCATCGGGTTCACCGGGCCGTGCTCTTCATTGAGCCGCGCCTGTTCACCCCGCTGCGTGCCCAAGATGTGGCCAACGCAGTGGGCGGGGCCCTCTCCGAGCTGCAGCGCCAAGTCACCCAGGTCTACGGGATCTCGGTGGCCGCCTACATTCGCGCCCGTCGCCTGAGCGAGGCGGCCTGCATGCTGCGGGAGGGGGCCCAGGATGTGCTCGGCATCGCGCTCTTGTGCCAGTACACCAGCCAGGCCGCCTTTAGTCGTGCCTTCAAGGCCCACTTTGGCGTACCCCCTGGCGCCTACCGAAGGGGGCTGGGCGCTGCCCACGCCGAGGTCAGCGCGGCGTCGGTTCAAGAGCTGGTGCACCGGGAGGCCTTGCCGCGCAGCCCCACCTTCCGTTGGCTGCACCAGGACCGCCCCTTGATGGGTTTGCGGACCCGTGTGGACCCCAGGGAACTGGCCGACTTTCAGGCAGCCCAGACGGCCTTGGTGCAAGCGGTTGGAGAGCGGCATGAGGCGGTGGGCATGGTGACCTCGCCGGGGGAGAGCCAGCACTTGGACTTGTTCTTGGGGGTGGATGATCCAAGCACGGGGGACCCCGGTCCGCTGCACCGAGATCACTTGAAAGCCGGCCTCTATGCTGTCTTTTACCACCGAGGTCCCCCGGAGATGGTCCGTCACTCCATCGCGCGCTTCGTGCAAGCCTGGACCCCGGGCCCCGGCATGTTGTTGGGACAGCGCAACGCCGCCGAGATCTTTGCCTTGGACCAGCGCGAGAGCCCCGCCTTGGAGCTGGCCCTCTGGGTCGCGGTGGACGCCGAAGCGGGCTAGTCTGCAGGACTCTTGGAGCTGCCCATGACCCTTGCGATGCTGAGCCTGCTGACCCTGTCTGGCTGTGCCCAGGAGCCCTTTATGGTGGAGGTGGTCAACAGCAGCGGAGCCCCCCTGACCCTGGAGTGGGAGACCCCGGACTCGGATGATGCGGGCCAGCTCATCTGGGACGGCGTGGTCATCCCTGAGGAGGGCGGCACCTTCGAGTACACCGGAGCTCCGGAGCGGCGGCGGAGCTGGGATGTGCAGGTCACCGCCTTGGGGTCTTGGGCGACGGGCACGCGCACCTTGCCCGACCAAGAGCGAGATCAGATCGGGGTCTTGGAGTGGAGCCAGGACGACATCACCAACTTCGAGCTCCTGGTGACCTCGGGTGTGGCGGTGACGGGCTTCTACATCAAACCCAACGACGAGGGCGCCATCGCGCCCGATGAAGAGCCCGGGCAGAACTATGGCCCGCTGGCCGCTGGGGAGCCCTCCTCCATCTCCAGAACCCCCATCGACGCAGGCTTTGCCTGGGTTGCGCGCAGTGAAGAGGGGCAGGCCCAGGGCGTCATCTTGGGCTCCGAACACTGGAAGGGCATGACGATTAATCTGGATTTAGAAGGTGCTCGCTGACGCCATCTTGACGCTCTGCTACGCTGGCGGCTGACCAGCGATTGGAGCCCCAGATGCGAAACCTGACCCTTGCTTTGAGCTTTTGTGCCCTCCTCGTGGCCTGTGAGAAGGACACGGAGGAGGACAGCAACACCGAGGACACCAACGTCGAGGCGGACGCGGACACCGACGCCGACTCGGACTCGGACACCGACTCGGATGCGGACTCGGACGCCGACAGCGATGCGGACTCAGACGCCGACAGCGACGCCGACTCGGACGCGGACAGCGACGCCGACGCCGATCCAGACTTGGTCTGGGACGATGTGCAGCCCATCTTCCAGTCCAAGTGCATCAACTGCCATGTGGGCGGCACCAGCGGCGGCCTGACCATCACCGGCAAGTCCAGCATCGTGAACGCGCCCAGCTCCCTCTCTGGCTACGACTACATCGAGCCCGGGGATCTGGACAAGAGCTACCTGTGGCGCAAGCTGCAGAACACCCACAAGGATGTGGGCGGCAAGGGGGTGCAGATGCCCAAGTCCGGCAGCGTCTCCTCCGCCGAGCTCTCGGATCTGGAAGACTGGATCGTCGCCGGCGCTCAGTAGCCGATCGGCTCCAGGAAGGGACCCACCGCTGCCTGAAAGGCCGCGCGGTCCACCTCGGCGAGCTGCTGGTGCCCCAGGCCGGGTGTTACCACCAGCTCCCCGTACTGGCCCAAGGCCTGGGCCTCCTCCAGGGTCACTCTGGGGTCGTCCTGGCCGTGCAACACCAGCACCGGGGCGTTGACCTTGGAGATGTAGTCCTGGGGGTTGTGGTCCGCGGCCTGAAAACCCATCTGCCGGCTGCCCCAGAAGAGCAGCAGCTCGGTGCCTGGCCAGGGGGGCAGACCCATGTTGTTGAAGCGCTGGCGCACGGTGGTGTCAAAGCGCCCAAAGCAGCCCTCGGCGATGACCGCGTCGACCTCTAGGCCCAGGGGCCCGGTGGCCCGAAGGATGGCTGCGGCCCCCATGGAGAAGCCGTAGAGGATGACCGGGCCTTGGGTGCCCTCGACCACCTCCACCACATCTTGGGCTTCCCGCCAACCCACCGATGTGGTGTTTCCGGGGCTGTCTCCGTGACCGCGAAAGTCCACGCTGATCAAGTCCCAGCCGCCCTTGTCCATCGCAGCGGCCGTGGGGCTGACCTGGGCCCGGTTGGCCGCGTAGCCGTGGAAGAAGAAGATGGTGCCGACCGTCTCTCGCTCACCGGATGTGTGGCTGACGGCCAAGCCCTCCTCTCTGGGCCAATCCGTGCCCGCTGGCTTGGGGATTCGGGCGCCGGTGAACAGGAGCTTGGCCTTGTCAAGCCCAGTGAGATCCTCGGGATTCGGGGTGCGCGTCCCCGCCTCCACAAAGTGGGTCAGGGCGTAGGCGTGGTTCCAAGCCAGCACGTTGACCGCGCCAAAGCTGGCCAGCAGAGCGACTGCGATTCCCCCGGCCCAGCGCTTTCTCACAGGCTCTCCAGGTTGGCTTGGATCTGCTCGGCAGCTTGCTGCCAGGCCACATCCAGCGGCAAGTAGTGCCCGCTCTCCAGCTCCACCAAAGGCGCCTGAATGCTCCGGGCCAAGCTGTGTTGCCGGCGGGGCACCACCACGTTGTCGTAGCGGGCAGTCAGGAAAAACACCGGCATCTCCAGGCTCTCGTAGGCTTGCTCTAGTTGCCCTTGCCATTGAGGAGAGACGCCGTCTTGGGCGATGAGCAAGGGGCTCTCGAGGGAGTACGGCTGGCCGGCGTGATCTACCCAGATTTTCTGCATTTGCTCCTGGTCGATGAACATGCCGGCGAAGGGCTGCTGGGGAGGGCCGAGGGGGTCCGGCGGGTCCTGAGTCAGGATGCGCGGCATGATGCGGGGGACCACTGCGCTCTGGATGCGCGAGTAGTCCAAGGGCACAACGGGGGCCAGCAGCTGCATGGAGGCCACCCCTTGAGGCTCCTGATGGGCCGCCAGGACCGCCGTCGCCGCGCCGTAGCTGTGGGCGATGACGTGGGTGGGCAGGGGGCTGCGGGCCTGTACCGCGCTCAAGCTGCTGAGCTGGTCCTGCACGTAGTCCCAGGAGTCTGCGTCCTCCGGCTGACCGGTGCTGTCAAAGTGCCCCCGCCAGGAGAGGGCGTAGAGGTTGTACTCGGGCCCAAAGAAGGCGAAGAGACGCGCCCAGGCCCATGCCCCGCTGCTGGCGCCGTGCACGAAGTAGAGGTTCGCGGTGGCGCTGGGGCTCTCGCGGTAGTGCACGACCAGGTCAACGCCTGGCGCACTCTGGACCTGGAAGCTTGGGTAGGCGCTCATAGGCTGCACCGGGTGCCCGGCCACGCTGTCTTGGGCGGCCAATGCGATGCGCTCTGGCGGTGGCTCCTCCAGGCCCTTTTGTAGACCTGCTAGGTCCGCGCTCACCCACACCAGAGCCCCAAGAGCCAGGAGTGCACCGGCCCCCATCAGGGTGGTCTTTGGATTCACCTGCGGCGCCGCAGAAGCGCCAGGGCCCCCAGCAGCCACCAGCCTCCCAGGCTGCCGCCACATCCCCCGCATCCCTCTGGAGGCGCCTCTGTGAGGGTGTCGCTGCCATCGCAGTCCTGGTCGATGCCGTCATCGGAGATCTCAGGGGCGCCAGGGAAGATGGATCCATCCCCATCGTCACAGTCGCCGGTGGCCCAGTCGGATTGGCCCAGTCCAGTCTCATCGCAGTCCAGCGCAGCCGAGGCCAGCACCTCCGGACCCACGACCCCGTCACCGTCTGCATCCACCGGGCAGATCTCCTGGCCGTCACAGTCGGCATCCACGCCGTCGGCCACCGTCTCCGGGGCGCCAGGGTAGACCGCTGGGTCGGCATCATCACAGTCGTCCTTGGGCTCACTGGTGGCCGCTTGACCATCGTCCTGGCAGAAGCCGTCGGAGGAGAACGCCACGGACTCGATGCGCACGCCGTCGTTGTCGGTGTCTATCCAGCACAGCTCGCTGCCATCACAGTCGGCGTCGACCTCATCGCCGATCGCTTCAGGGGCGCCCGGGTAGGCCTCGGGGTTCGCATCATCGCAGTCGCCCGCTGGCGTGGAGGCACTGGCCTCGCCGGGGTCAAGACAGTCGCTGTCGGTGGAGCGCACCGTGCTCTCCGTGCGCACGCCGTCTCCGTCGGAGTCGGCAAAGCAGTCCTCTCCCCCATCGCAGTCGCTGTCCACCCCATCGCCCAAGGTATCGGGGGCCCCCGGGTAGATGTCCGCGTCCGTGTCCTTGCAGTCGCCGCCGACCAGGCTCGCCTCGACCACCCCTTCAAAGTCGCAGAGCATCGTGGTGGAGGAGACCCCGTCGATCCCGCGGTAGCCGTCTTCGTCCAGGTCGGTCCAGCAGTCCTCCACGCCATCACAGTTCTGGTCCACGCCGTCGTCGATGCCTTCGGCCGCGCCAGGGTGCTTGGTGGGGTCGTCTGGCTCGCAGTCATCGGGCAGCGCCACGTAGCCACTGGGGGCGGTGCAGGAGCTTGTGGTCTCGGTGTCCACGCCCCAGCCATCGCCGTCTGTGTCCAGGTACCAAATGCGCTCGCAGGTGCCCGGTTGGAACCAGGCGCGGCCGCCGTCGTAGGCCTGGGTGTCATCGCCTTCGGCGCCGATGATGAGGTCGGCGTAGCCATCGGCGTCCACATCTCCAGCCCCATAGACCGCGGCGCCAAAGTACTGGGTGTCCAAGGGCGAGGGCGCGGTGCGCTTGTCTTGGGCGTGGGCCTGGATTCCCGTGAGGGAGCCCAGGAAGACATAGGCTGCCCCAGCGTTGAATCCGGCCTCGTCTTCGTCCCAGGCGCCGATGACCAGGTCTCCAAAGCCGTCGCCGTTTAGGTCCCCCGTACCCGCCACGCTCACGCCGAAGTTGTCGAACTCGTCCGCGTCCTTTGCGGTGAGCAGGCGCTCGGAGCTGGGGTCGATTCCGCTGGCGCTGCCCAAGTAGAGATAGGCGGCGCCCGAGTTCAGGCCGCCGGCATCGTGCAGGTGAGCCCCCACCAGCAGCTCGTCGTAGCCATCGCCGTTGGTGTCGGGCACCCCGGAGACCGCGCCGCCGAAGGTGTCGGTGCTGGCGCCATCGGATGCGAGCAGCTTGGTCAGGGAGCCCAGTCCGGTGGCCGAGCCGTAGGCCAAGAAGACCGCGCCGGAGTTGTTGGCCAGGGAGTCGTCGCCGTTGGCTGAGATGACCACGTCGCTGAAGCCATCGCCGTTGAAGTCCCCGTGGCCGAGGGCGTAGCCGAAGGTGTCGTAGGCCACGCCGCCGCTGTTCAAAATCCGGGTCGGAGTGGCCAAGCCAGATGGGTCCCCCAGGTACAGATAGACCGCGCCGGTGTAGACATCTGGGACGGCGTACCCAACGGATCCAACCACCACGTCGGCCAGGCCATCGCCGTTCACATCGCCGGCGGGGGCGACGGGAAAACCCACGTAGTCCTTGGGGTCTGCATCGAAGGGTACCGAGCGGGCGCCTTCTCCCAGGCCCTCTGCGCTGCCCAAGTACAGAGTGATGGCGCCTCGGTTGAGCTGCGCACCCGGGCTGCCGACCACCAAGTCGTCGAAGCCGTCCCCGTTCACGTCACCGGGGCCGCAGATGGAGGTGCCGAAGTTCTCGTCCTCGTCCTGCCCCTCCAAGGTGGTGCGGGTGTCCCGGTCGGGGCCGCTGCTGCTGCCGTAGAAGAGGGTGAGCTCGCCTGCGTCTCCGGCGCCGGGAGCCGAGACGGCCAGCTCCCCAAAGCCGTCGCCGTCTAGGTCGCCCAGGCCGGCCACGTCGGTGCCGAAGTAGGCGTAGGAGGTGCCCAGGGGAGGGGTCAGAGAAGTGGCGCTGGGCCAAGAGAGGCGGGCGCTCTGAGCAGAGGGTGCGGGAGCGCGTTCAGCAGGGCTTCCGCAGGCGAGGACAAACCAGATCATGGGGGAGTATAGCCCGGCTATAGTGGCGTTCTTTCTGGGAGCATTGCCCCTTCTCCTCTCCTCTCAGCTGACTGGCTGTGGGGGACGCTGCGCGACGGTATGCGAGGAGGTGGACCAGGCCTACATTGAGCACCACGGGAGCTGTGGCGTCCAGATCGAGGCTGCGCCGGTGTGTGACCAGGACAACGTCGAGACACGCCGCTGTGAGCAGGCTTGCCTGGAGGCCTCGGAGTGCGTGTTTGTCCAGCCGGATACCCAGGCCTTCTTTACGGAAGTACCCGCGTACAACGTCTACTTTGAGTGCATGGTTGGCTGCGCCGACTATGCGTCGTAGACCTGATCTCTACTTCCTAAAGTCTCGGCCCTTGATCTTCGCCCGTCGCCCATCGGGGTGATGGAAGACGATGCCCTCCGTCACCACACCGGGCACGTACTGGCTCTCTAGGGTTGGCAGCAGCTCGGCCAGCCCCTGGAAGCTGCGCGGCAGATCGGCGTAGACCGGCACCTTCATGTTGAAGGGCACACAGAGGTGCTTGTCGAGCTGCAGAGGGTTGCCTTGGATCTTGGGACCCAGAGCCTCGCAGCTGTGCTCGCCGTCGGGCCAATCTGCGGTCTGGGTGTTCTGCACCGCCTCGTAGATCCACTGGTCCGAGCGGTTGGGACGGGCCGCGTCCACGTACCAGCCATCGACGATGCCCGCGGCCTTCTGCTCCTTGTTTGGGTTCCGGCGCTTCTCGACGCGCACGACCTGCCCGGAGCGCAGCGTCAGGCGCACGTTTGTGCCGTCGAGCTTCTCGGTGGGGCGGCCCTCGCCTTGGAACACCCACTCGCAACCTGGGCGCACGCGGTCGGTGACCTTGAAGTGCTCGTCTCTCTCAAACAGGGTGGGGATCTTCTCCATGACGTCCATTCCTTTGCGAGCTTGGGTGAGAAGCTCCTCTGGGGTGATGACCCCGTGCTGCAGTCCACTGGCCAAGCTGCGAATCAACTCGGCCACGGAGGTCTCTGCCTCCAGGGCGACCCGCTTTAGGGCCTTTCGCTCCTCTGGGGAGGTCCAGGCCACCACGCGTACCCAGCCTTCCGGTGGGGTCCACTTCGCGAGCTTCTTGGGGTCTTTGCGTGGCCGACCTGGCCCGCGTTTCTCGGACATTGCTGTCCTCCTCTGCACCCACAATAGCCACACTTTGCCAATTGGCAAAGGAGAAAATAAAACAAAGAGAGGCCGCCAGTTTTCGGCGGCCTCGCTACGGAATTATTCGCAGAAGCTGGAGAGGTCGATCTCCCCGACGTTGTCGTCCTCGTCACACTCCTTCGATGCGCCCCAGTCCGCGCTTCCGGTGCGGTCCGGATCATCCACCACCACCACCAGCTGCTCGTAGTCGGCCCAGTCGGCCACGCTGAAGCGAATGCCTGGGGTCTGCTCGCCCGGCGCGATCTCGGCTGGGACGGTGTAGGTGTCGATCAGGGTGTCGCCGCCGGCGTCTCGGCCGTAGAGGCTGAGTAGGGCGCCGGCGCTCACGGTGATGAAGCGGCCCTCGTTGGCGATCTGCACGTCCAACTCCACGGCGTCCCCGCATTCGATCTGGCAGGTCTCGGTGCTCAGGATCAGGTTGGGCGCGGCCTTGGCGCCGAAGCGTCCGGGGGCCTGCTGCCTGAAGGAGTTCAAATCGTCGCTGTAGTAGGGGTCGTAGTTGGGGGAGGCGGTGCCGACGGTGCCATCATCGTCGATGTTGGTGACGTAGTAGGCGTGCTGGTTCCACCAGGGACGGGCACTGACCCAGTCATCGTCGGCCGCACCGAGCACGTAGATGCCGTAAGCGCCGGGGTTCTCCGGGCTGGGGGAGTTTACGGCCACGATCTCGGCCTTGCCGTCGCCGTCCACGTCGGCCACCAGGGGGTACTCGTGGATGGTCCAGGACTTGTGGTTCTCATCCTCGAGCACGGTCACGAAGCGGTCGGTGGGGGCCAGGCCCGAGCTGCTGTCGACCTGCCAGACGTACACCGCGTTCTCATCGGAAAACACGACCTCGGCTTGGCCATCGCCGTTGAAGTCAAAGACGGTGCCGCCGGTGGAGGCCGAGCTCCAGTCTCGTGTGGCGGCCATGGCGTAGCGGCTCAGGGAGGAGCCAGAGACGTCGTAGACGGTGTAGTAGCAGGCCCCGGAGACGCCCACTTCTGGCTTTCCGTCGCCGTCAAAGTCCGCGATGGTGGGCTGGCCGCCAAAGCTGCGGCGGGTCTCATCGCAGCCGAAGGGGTGGGTGGGAAGGCTCAGGCTGGTGTCGCTGAAGGGATCGTTGGAGATCTGGCTGAGCTCGGTGCACACGCCGTTGCTGTTGGGCGTGCCCTTGAAGAGGGTCACGTACTGGTTGCCCGTGAGCACGATCTCCGGATTGCCGTCGTTGCCCACCATGTCGGCCACTGCGGGGTAGCCGTCCATCGCGTCGGTGGAGCCGCTGCCCAAGGTGCAGTAGGTGCTGCCGTCGCTGTTGTAGACGCTGCTTCCGGCGACCACTTCCAGGTTCAGGCCGTCGCCGTCCATGTCGTAGGCGAAGCTGTGGTAGCCGCTGTTCCAGTAGCCTTCCAGGCCAACGGCCCAGGCGTTGTACCAAGCAGCGCCATCGCCACCTTCCCAGAGCAGGGCCAGATCGCGCCCGTCATAGGCAGCGTCGCCGAAGATGACCTCGACCAGGCCATCGGCGTTCAGATCGGCCAGGGCGGGAGCGTGGCTGTGACACCAGATGGGGTCATCGCTGACCGACTCCAGGCTCAAGACCCCAGACTTGGAGACCTCGTAGACCGCAGGCATACAGGAGGCATCCGAGCCGTCGCTGCGCCCGTCCTCGTCCATGACCAGCGTGACGATCTCGGTCAGGCCATCGGAGTCGATGTCCGCCATGGCCACGCCGGCGAAGATGTAGGGGGAGAGCTGCTGCCCTTCCCAGGTGCTCCAGAGCACCGTGTCGTGGACTTGGCTGCCGTCGCCTGAGATCAAGCGCAAGGAGCTGCGCTCAGCGTCAGCGGAGCTGGAATCGAACTCATCGCCCATCAGGATGGCGATGTCCGGGGTGTCGCCGTCATCGATCACGCCGTCGCCGTTGTCGTCTGTGGCTTGGCCAACCGCGGGGGCCTGGAACACGCCGGTGTGGCTGCCTTCGTCGACGAAGAGGTAGGCCGGAATCGCCGAGCCGGAGCTGGGGTCGACCAGGGCCTGGGTCATGGACCACTCCACGGTGGCCGAGAACGGCATGCCGGATGCCTCGGGCTCGTAGGTGCAGTCGCTCAGGGTAGAAACGGTTCCAGCCCCGGCCGGCGGATCACAGGTTTCTTTCTCCCCAGTGTCATCCGTGCCGGTGTCGTCCCCCCCGGTGTCCTCTACGGAAGTGTCCGTACTCCCGCTGTCCGAGAAGGGGTCTTCTCCCTTGTCATTCCACCGATTGCTGCACGCCAAGACGAGTAAAATAAGCATGGGACCTGTACCTTCGAGGGGTGCACCATAACCGGCCCTGCTGCCGCTTGTTCAGCGCCTGAGCAGGCGGTATGGCGCAAACAGTCACGTGAGTCGGAACAATGACATCGATTGACAGGCGCCGGAAAGCCATTCAAGGCATATGCAGCCGGCCCTTGGCGCTATGGTGGTGACATGCAGAACTCCGCGACATCTTGGCTGGCTTCTCTGAAGGACGTCACGCGTCCTCAGAAGCTGAGCCGAATCAGCTTTGCGCTGGTGTTCGCAGGACTCGCTGGCGTGGTTGCAGCGCACGGCCCGCAGCCGCTGACGGACTTTGCTGCTGGCTTGCTGCCGGAGAGCGCCCCGACTCAGGTGGTCGTGGTCTCGATGGACGGCGCTGAAGGGATCGTGGCTTGGCAGGAAGCGGCCGAGCGTGCTCGGGCCATCGGCGTCCCGGTCATCGCTGCGGTTCACCCTCCCGCCGGGCAACTCAACGCCCAGGTCTTCGATGCCTCTCGCGGTGTTCAAGCCGACGCGGGCCTGTACTCCGACTGGGACGGCAAGAGCCGCACCTGGAAGGCTGTCTCCGGCAACCGGGCCACCCTTCCCGCACGCATCCGGGACGCCGCCGGCCAGCCGGTTCAAGGCACTCTGCGCTTGAGCGCACAGGAGCCCGCCTCTCTGCACTACAGCCACCTGGCGTACCTGGCCCCTGGGGCCCTGGACGAGAGCGTCGTGGTCTTGGGCCAGACCGACCCATGGACTGCGCCGATGGTGCTGACCTCCGAGGGTCGAATCCCCTTGGCTGAGTCTGTGGCCCGCGCGGTCGCTGCACCTGACTTGCTGCCCTCCACGTCGATCTGGGTGGGACTGCTCTCCGGCTTGGCTGGACTCTTCGGCGCCATGAGCGTGCTCTCGATGAAGAAGCGCCAGATGGGCGTTGCTGCAGCGGTGCTTCCTTTCATGGGCTCTGTTGGCGCCTTGGCCCTTGGCACTCTCCTCCCGGTCGAGGCCCTGTTGGCCGGCTCGCTCTCCGGCGCAGCGGTCGCTGGAATGCTGCTCTGGTCCCGCCACCACTTGGACTTTGTCTCCCTGGTGGACCGGGCCATCTGGCACCTCAACGTGCAGCCTGCCCGCTCCCGGGTGGAAGAAGCTTGGCTGGAGTTGGCCGTCGCGGCGGTCGAACTCGGTGTGGCCCACGAGGCCTACATCTTGGAAGGGGAGGGCGATTCCGCCACCCTGCAGGCCGCCGCCGACCAGCGCGGGGTGCTGATGCTCAACGAGCTTCCTCCTCCCTTCGCCAACCCCTTGGTTGTAGAGCTGCCCGACTACGCCGGCCGCAGCGCGCACCTCTTGATGCGTCGCTCCTTCGCCGCCCAGTCCGAGCTTCGCGCTCTGCGCACCTTGGCCGCCCACCAGGCCCGTCAGATCGGCGAGCAGCCGGTGCGCTTCGTGCGCGAGCAGGGGTACTTGGCCCAAGGCGTGGGCGTCATCGAGTCCGCCTTTGACGTGCTGCTTCGCCGCGGAGACCGCCTCAGCGGCGCACTTCAGACCGGCGTGGGTGCGCGGGCAGTCTTCGACCCCCTGGGTCGACTCATGTCCAGCGACCAACGCCTTGAGCCCGTGCTCTTCCCCGACGGCCGCCCCATGGAGCCACGCTTGGTGGCTGTTTGGTCTGCCGTCGGTGGCAACCCGGCCGACGTCTCCGTCGTGCTCACGGGTGGGCCGATGCGTCGCATTACCTTGGATGATGGTGGACTCTTGGCTCTGTCCGCGGTGGTGGACGGCCACAAGCTCAGCGGGCTGATGGTCGAGTACATTCCCGCTCAAGTGGCCCCGGCCGAGCGCAGCACCGGCACCCGCGCCAGCTTCCGTCGCTAAGGGCGCTTTTTACGGACGCGCCCTTCACTGAGCCTCCGTTCATCGAAGCGCAGCCCACTGAAGGCCTGTCCACCGTGTTTTCCCGCCTTTGTCCACGCATAAGCGCCGAATCACGCGGGCGTTGCTTTGTGCAGGGTGCTATCGGGCCCCGGCATGCTTGAGATCTTCCCCGCCGCCCTTGTAGACAACAGCCTGCTGACTGCTGTTTTGGTAGGCGTGGTGCTGCTGTGGTGGCTGGCGGAGCGCTTTGGCTGGCCCGCCACTGGGCTGGTGGTTCCTGGCTATGTCGGGGCGGTCCTCTGCACCCGGCCTGAGGCGGCCCTGGTCATCATCATCGAGGCCGTCATCACCTACGGCATCGCGGTCCTGGTGGGTCGGGTTCTGCCCAAGTACCTGCCTTGGGACCGGACCTTTGGCCGAGACCGCTTCTACCTGATCATCCTGTCCTCGGTCTTGGTACGCGTGCTGGTCGAGGGCAGCCTGGGCCAAGCCCTCTTGGCCGGCAGTGGCTTGGATCTGGCGCAAGGATGGCACTCCCTGGGTCTGGTGCTCGTGCCCTTGACGGCAAACGCCTTCTGGAAGCCCGGTGTGGCCAAGGGGCTGCCCCTGGTGCTGTTGCCCACGCTCTTGGTCTACGCCATCTTGCGATTTGTTCTCTTGCCGTTGACCAACCTGGATTTTGCCCAGTTTGAGCTCACCTACGAGGACCTGCGCTTCTCTTTCTTGGAGGCGCCGCGAGAGTACGTGATGGTGCTCCTGGGCACCCTGTTCGCCTCACACGCCACCGTTCGCTACGGCTGGGATTTTGGCGGAATCATCGTCTGTGGACTGCTGGCGATCTCCTGGCTGACCCCGGTCAAGCTCGGCGCCACGCTCATAGAGGTCGCAGCCGTGGTGTTCTTGCTGCGCGCGGTGATGCGGTGGACCCCCCTGCGCTCGGCCAACCTGACCGGTCTGCGGCCCATCGTGCTGGCCTTTGCCTTGAGCTACCTGGTCAAGGTGATCACGGCCTGGATCTCACAGGGGGCTTGGCCCGGCTTTCGCATCGGCGAGGTCTTCGGCTTTGGCTACCTGCTGCCCGCCATCATCTCGGTTCGCATCTTTCGCTACAAGAGCTTCTCGCGGGTCCTGGTTCCGGCATTGGGTATCTCCCTCGCCGCCTTTCTCATCGGGCAGATTCTGGGCCTGGCGGTGGTGGAGCTCCGCGGAGACCGCTTGCCGGAGATCACAACCTCCGAGCTCAGCGAGAGCCGAGGACGGGCCTCAGAGGCGCTCTTTGCCCAGCTCGTGCCGCCGCCGGTGGATCCGGAGCGCGTGGACGAGGACCTGTCCCTGGCGCTCTCAGCCGCCCGAGCCCAGCGCAGCTGGAAGGGACCGCAGCTTCAGGTGGACGCCTTGGAGGGCGGCAGCCTGATTCACAGCGGGGACGCTGGACTGGTCGGCGTGGCGTGGCTCAGAGACCGCTCGGAGGGTGGCTTGGAGCTGGTGGTGCCCGATGCGGTGCGCACCCCGGGCTTGGCCGAGGCTGCAGTGCTTCTGGCGGAGCGACTGGACGCCGAGGTGGTGCTCTTCTCGCCCAGTGATTCCCTGCGTCGGGCCACACACCGGCGGGGCCGTCTGGTCCTGGTGCTGGAAGCGGCACCCACCACCGAGCTGCTCGCCGACCGCCAACTCCCGCAGGAGTTCGAGCTGGATCAGGTCGTGGGGCTGCTGCCGGACCTGCCCACGCGCTTTGATCTGGAACTGCCCGGCGCCGACCTGGCCCTCCGCCTCAGCGAAGGGGACCGCCTGGACATGGCCCTGGCCAGTGGCTCCACCCGCTATGTGGCCAGCGGCCGGGCCCCTCTCTGGGACGAGGCGGGCTTGCCCCGACCCACCGATCG
Organism: uncultured Pseudomonadota bacterium; assembly: GCA_913060515.1. Taxonomy (GTDB): domain Bacteria; phylum Myxococcota_A; class UBA796; order UBA796; family CAJQPC01; genus CAJQPC01. Next base: position 51,453 of record CAJXRZ010000018.1, read on the forward strand.
CAACCCCCGCGGAGGCCTGAGTGTTGGGGAGCTGGCCCTGCTGGAGCGCGGCGTGCTCAAGCCGATGCTTCGCGCCCTGATGGGCGGGGACGAGCGCTGGCTCAAGGTGGCCTCGGCCCACGCAGACTCCATGGGTTTGGTGCTCCAAGATGATGGGGAAGTGCTCTCTCTTGGCCCTCAAGAAGGATCTCCACCTCCCCGCTTCACTCTGCTGCTACGCCGAAGTGCGGAGCCCCTCACCATCGAGGTCAGAGCGGCCGGTAGGCACAAGAGCGCCGACCGCGTTGGCTTGGGCTGGTGGCTGCAGAGCGACGCGATGGCCCTGCTGGTGCACGATGCACGGGCGGACCTGGACGCCGAGGCCACCCGAAGGGCCGGCGCTCGGGCCCCAGAGCTGGCTGTGCTGCGCACCCTGACGCGAGAGGTCTCCGGCATGCAGGTCATCGCGCTGGCGGCAGCCCGTGAGGACGAGGTGCCCGGAGCCCAAGCGGTCATCTCTCTGGGGCGCCCGGTCCTGCCTTCGTACGACGCCGCAACCGAGCTGATGTGGACGGCCCGAGGCCTGGTTCACCATGCCGGCGGGCGCAGCGCCTGGTACGACGCTGGCGTGCAGCGCATTCGCTTCTACGACCCCGCCAATCCCCGTCGCGAGGCTGTGCGGGCGGCGGGCGGTCAGTACATCACGGTGTACTTGGATCCCCCTTTCCGCCTGCGCTATGCCGGTGTTGAGCCCAACTCTCCTCTGCGCGCCATCCTGGATCACGCTGGGGTTCCAGTGCGCCAAGGCTCTCTGGCCAGCGCCGTGGGTGGGCTCGCCCAAGAGCCCGACCCCATCTTCGAGCCGCTGTTGCTGGAGCTGGCGGCCTTCTCCGCGACTGGGCACCCCGAGTACTTGACCCGGGTTCGCACCCAGGCACAGGCCAGCGGCCTGCGCCTCTCGGCCTTCTTTGACTCCGAAACGCAGCTGACCTACCTGCTGGCGGAGGGCCCGAGGAGCCGCATGGTCACGCCCATTGGGCTCAGTGATCAGCCCATTGATCCCCGCTTCTTGCCAGAAGTGGAGCTGCCAGCCTACCGGAGCAGCCGATGAAACGTCGCGTCCTGCTGATGGGCTGGGTGTTGCTGGTGCTCGCGGTGCTCTGCCTGCGTCCCTGGAAGGGCGTGGAGGACGCCGGCGCCGGTGAGCGTCAGGTCTTCTATGCCTTGGACCCCGGTGGAGAGATCAGCTTCCGCGTGGGCGCCGATGAGACGCGCATGCGTGTGCTGGCCCGCTTGGAGACGCCGGACCCCGGCTCCCTGGATGAGTCCACCACCTGGCGCTTCGGGGTCGGCATGGAGCTGGAGGGCGGCGGTCAGACCCACAACCGTGCCCACTGGACCCGCTCCCGTCTGACCCTGCTGCCGGATGGCACGCCCGCCGCGGTCACCCCAAGCGGCGGCAAGATCGTGACCGACACACGCATCGTGGACCTGGAGCTGGCGCCGCACATGAGCAGCGGCGGCTTGCTGCGCATTCGACCGGTGGATCTGGAGCCTGGACAGCGCCTGTTGGTGCGAAGCTTCCGTGAGACCACCCGCACCCGAGCCGAGATGGCCGGTGGGGATCCCATCTCGGTCAAAGAGCGCCTGGCCCGCACCTACCCGCTGCCGTGGCCAGAGCTGAGCGTGCAGGAGCGCTTCTGGTTCTCGACCCGGAAGCGTCTGACGCTGCCCGCCGAGGACATCGTTGGAGGCGAGACCATCGCCCTGACCCGCTACGCCAGCCCCTCAGCGGCACCGACCTCTGAGAGCTGGGGCTACAAGCTGAACCCCGGAGAGTCCACCGCCGTGAACGTTCGCGGTCCCGCCGTTCTGCGGGTGTGGGCTGCTGAGGAGCGTGACAAGCTGGACCCTTCGGCCTCCAATCTACCCATCGAGCTCGTCGACGCCTCGCTGGAGCCGGTAGAGGGCGGCAGCTTGGCCCCTCACCGGGTGGAGGTGCCCGAGGGCGCCATCTGGAGCCTGCACTGGCACCGAGACTGGTCAGATACGCCGATCTACTTGAGCTATGAGATGGAGCCCGAGCAGGGAATGAGCTGGGGTGAGCCCCCCGGCGCCGGTGGGGCCCAGCCCTTGGCACCCGAGCGCCGTCGCTTGACCCTCTGGCGCTCGGATGCCGGAGATGACCCCATCGTGGTGCCCGTCGCTGCGGCCAGAGCGTGGGGAGCCCTGCGCGTCGAAGCCCGGCCCTTGGCGGACGAGGACTGGAAGAAGCACCCCGAACGCCCTCTGGGACCCACCGCAACGGTCTCGTGGGAGGCGCTGGACGGCCAAGGCGAGGTGATCGAGTCCGGCGCTTGGGAAGTGCCCTTTGAGCATGCGCCCTACGAGCGCTTCGTGGAGCAGGAGGACGAGCCGGTGGCCGAGCCCCTGGCACGCTTTCTCTATCACCCACAGGAGGCCGTGACCCTGCACTTCACCTCCGATGCGCCGGTTGATCTGCGCTTCTCAGCCCCCTTGGACGTGCAGCCCCTTCGGGCACCTGAGTACGGCTTGGCCAGCGGCTGGCGGGGCCGCTACGCGCCTTGGGAGCTGGCCCCCTATCTGGCGGTGGCTCCCCTCAACGCTCTGGAGCTGACCCTTGCCGAGCGGCAGCTGCGGATGGACGCCACCGTGCGCATCGAGCCCAGGGACGAGGCCGCCGAGCTGGCGGACGCCAACAGTCTCGCGGGCATGCGCACCTACTCCGTTCGGCCCTTGGGCCGCCCCGCTCTGCACCCCATCCTGGAGCCTGTCCGGCGCAAGGGGCCTTTCCAGGTCTTCCACCGCACCCGGCTGACCTCGAGTGTGGACCTGGAGATTCCGGAGTCCGGTGTGGTCCAGGTGGACTTCCGCGTGGCGACAGCTCAAGTAGGAGCTGGCATCTCCCTGAACTGCGGCGGTGTGCAGGTGGATCGCAGCCTGGTGAGCAGCGCCGGTGTGTTGACGCTCGTGGGTCTTCCCAGCGGCAAGCAGAGCTGCTCCTTCCAGGCGCCAGAGGGCTTCTTTTTGGCGGACGTCTCGGGCAGCGGGGCCCGTTGGGCTCGGCGCACCTTGTACCGGGTCGATGGCCGCACTCTGCGTGTTCGAGCGCCGGTCAATGACCCCGTGGAGGTGCTCTATGCGCGGGCCTACACCCCACCTGGCCAGGGCGCGCCCGTGATTGAGTTGCTCATCGATGGCGGTGAGCTGGAGCGGCAGGCCGGTGTGACCGAGCGCCGCACGCCTGCTGAGCGCAGCTTCATGCCCCTGGAGGCCAGAGGGCAGGGGCGCCTGGTCAGCGGCGGCAGTCTGCAGGCTTGGAGCGGCATGCCCGTTGTTTTTGGAGATGATGTTGCGCGCGGCGTGCACGTCCTTGAGTTCACCGTGCCGGCATCTCAGGGGCCGGTCTACATGCGCTTCGATGGTTCCTGGCGCAGCGCGCAGATCCAAGTGGATGAGCACTGGGTCCGGGCAGAGGAGACCCCATGATGCTGGCGTGGCTGACCCTGTTGAGCGGCGGACTCACTGGAGGGATCTGGGAGCAGGCCGAGCTCTGGCGAGACGACGGGGCGCCTCTGAGCGTCCCGGCTCCCGAGCGCCTGGCAGCCCAGCGCCTCTTCAACGAGCTCTTGGCCGGCGCCGCGAGCGATATCCTGCCGGTGGACTTTGAGCGTCGCGCAGCAGAGTTAGGTTTGGAGGTACAGTTTCAGCCGGGCGCTGTTGTGCTTCACGGCCAGGGCGGCATCTTTGCAGTGCGCCTTGGGGACCCTGAGATCCCTGCCTTGATCCTGCAGGCCCCCCACGCTTGGTACGACTTCAAGACCGGCCGAATCGGCGGAGGCCTCTTCGACGCGGGCGTATCGCGGGCGCTCTTTCTGAACGGAGGCCAGCGCTACGGCGGCGTTGACGGCGAAGACAAACGCTTTGACGTGGCGCACCGTCACGACACCCTGTTCCAGGCGGCCACCCTGGGTGCATCCCAAGGGCTCATTGACCCGCTCGTGGTGCAGCTTCATGGCTACGGCCCCAAGACCTCGCCGGCTGCCGCGGTGGTCTCGAGGGGAGGCGCACTGGAGCCGCTGGCGGTGCAGGAGCAGGCCATCGTGGACCTGGGCCGCTTGTTCGCCAGCTTGGGAGATGTGCATGCCGGAGAGGATGAGCCCCTCTTGGCCGCGCGTGCCAACGCGCAGTCCCATGTCTTGGCGGGTAGGGCCCGCTTTCTGCACGTCGAGTTGGGCAAACAGGCACGGCGGGATCTGGCCGATGACCCCGAGCTGCAGGCCGCCTTTGGCCAGCTGCTCCAGGACTGGGCCCAATGAACTGGTTTGGCCTCCTGCTCGGCTTGGTCTGCTCTGCGAGCGCGGCGTGGGCACCACTGGGTCCTCTGGAGCCGGAGGAGGGTCAGGAAGAGATCCTGCTGCCCCAGGCCAGCGGCGCCCGGGTGCTCTTCACCCTCTCTCCGCCAGATGCTGGGATGTACGTCATCCACGAGGGCACCTTGTTGCCTTTGCAGGCCGGCCCCCAAGGCAGCTTGGTCTTGCCGGCCACCTCCAACTCCAGGGAGCTGGTGCTCCAGAGCCCCGGCACCATCACCGCCTGGCGCGAGACCTTGACCCCGGTGCAGGTCGCCTGGGACCGCTACGAGGAGTCCCTGGCGCGCTGGGTGCTGCACGGCGGGGAGCTGCCCGCGGCACCGGAGCCGCTCTACGAGCTTGAAGAGGAATGGGAGCTGCGCCGGGAGGCTTTTCTGGCCGTCGGCGAGCCGGTGCATGAGGCTCTGATGGCCAGCATGCTGCTGGATCTCGAAGGCCGTCGGTCCATGTCTGGGCGTGACCACCCCGCGTTGATTTTGCCGGTGGAGACCCTCGCCGAGGAGCCGGCCAGCTTCACGGTCCAAGGCCCCGGCGTACTGGTGGCGGATGTGCAGGTGCAGATGGGCGAGGATCCCTACCTGGACTTTGTGCTGCGCGGCTCCCTGGACGGCAAGCCAGCTGTGCGCCGTCAGACAGTGGCGGGCCCCAGCGAGGAGGACCCCACCCTAGGTTGGAACCGCCGTATCGAGGTGGTCGTGCCCCCGGGCGAGCACCGCGTGGGCATTGAGCTGGAGTCCCCAGTGGACGCCGCTCAGCCGGATCTCTTGGTTCAGGGCCTGCTCACGCCCACCTGGCGCGCCCGTCGCTCAGGATGGCGCCGCTCCGGACTGATGCGGCGCTTCACCGACGGCGGCCGGCCTCGGGGGCCCCTGGAGACCTTGGAGCGCGACGTGGTGCTCCAGGACCCCACCGTTCCCGATCAAGCCCGCGCCTTGTTGGCCGAGACGACTTTGCCCGACGCCGTCTTGCGCTTGGCCCGCCTGCGCTTGGTGGAGTTCGCCGAGACCGACGCCGAAGCCGTGGAGCTTGTGCGCGCTCACCCCCAGGACACCCTGCTCTTAGCGGCCCTGGCCCGGCGCTGGCAGCGGGGTGCTGAGATCGACCCTCTGCTCTTTGTGGAGGCCCCCAGATCCCTCCCCATGGACCCTCAGCTGCTGGCCGAGCTTGCCGCCGCCATGGACGGGCCCTTCATTCGTCCCCGTGGCGAGGCCATCATGCGCCTGGCCCAAGGCGATCTGCGTGGCTGGGACAGCGCCCGCTGGAGCGCCTTGCCCGCCGCGACCGAAGGCGGAACGGTGCTGCGCTCCCTGCAGAGCCCCGGCGTTCCGCGGGTGGCCATTGAACCGGGCCCTGCTGCGCGCATTCTGCTGCCCGAGCAAGAGGCCGGCCTGGTGCCTGTGCTGCGCATCGAGGCCACCGAGCCCGTGCGCTACCGGGTGGACGGCCGGGAGGCCTATGGCATGGGCCGCCTGGACGAGGCGCTGGCCTCGGGCGAGCACGTCATCGAAGTCTTGGAGGGTCGCCTCTGGGTCTTGGACGCGCCAGCCGTGATCGCTGGAGGGGTGCGCTACTACGAGCGTGAGCAGGCCCCTCTCCCGGCGGAGTTCCTGGTCCCAGATCCCGGCGCGCCGGTGGCTCTTGCCTTGTTGCCCGACCACCCCGGTGTGCTGCTCATTGAATCCAATGACGGCATGGTCACGGAGATCGATGTACCTGCCGGTGCCGAGCGCGTCGTGGTCCAGCTGGGGCCCTGGGCGACACGGGTTCGGGTCAGCGGTCCTGATCACATCGGCGTCTCTGCGCTGATGCGTCACCCCAAGGGCTCGGTGCTCTGGCCTGCGCTGCCGGACCCAGGCTTGGACCCGGTGCGTACCTTGGGAGAGGCCTCTCGCTCTCTGGTCGCTGCGATGCAGGCTGGAGCCGAGCAGGCCGAGTTGGCGGCCTTGCGCCTTCAGCGGGCTGGGGCCTACCAGGCGCTGGGACTGAACGGCTCGGCCCGCGCCGAGGCCAACCTGGTGCTCCAGATGTCGGGCGCCACCGACGCCCAACGCCGCCAAGCTCTGGCTTCTCTGCCACCCGTGGCGCCGGTGTCCTCGCCCGTACCCCAGACCGCTGAGGCTGTCTTGGCCTTGCAGCAGCGTCTGGCACCGGAGACGCCGGAGGGTTGGGAGGCGGCTGCCTCCAAGACCACCCCACCGGCCTACGCGGACATCGTCTGGCTGCGGGCCAGTGAGGCTTGGATGGCCCAAGGGGATCCGGTCCGCGCCTACATGGCCGCCGAGAAGGCCAGGGCACGTGGGACGCTGGCCGCTCGCAAAGCCAGCATGGCCGGCACGTGGCAGGGCATCTCTGCGATGGACCGCCACGGCGGACAGGTTCAGCACACGGTCTACCGCGAGCCTCCAGATCTCGAGGACGGCAACCCAGCTCAGGCGCGGGAGGCGGCCCTGGGGTCTCCTTGGCCCAGCGATCAAGCTGCGGTGCTTCGGCCAGGTCGCCAAGACCGCATTGAGTGGGCCGGTCCGCGTATGGATCTGGAGCTGCTCTGCCGCGATGAGACCTTCGCGCTCACGCCAGCGCCCTGCCGCATGACCTTGAGCGTGGACGATGGCCCCGAGCAGCCCATCGAGCTCCTCGATGGTCAGCTCACCCGGCTGCCTCTGGTGGTCGAAGGCACCCAACATAGCCTGGTGCTGCGCCTGGAGGACCGAGAGGGTCCTGCCGTTGTGGTGCGCGCCAGCACGCCCGAGGGGCCGGTGGCTCCCCAGCTCCAGATCCCGGCACACCGGGTCGGCGGCGGCATCGCGCTCAGCGTCGCAGGACCCGCTCTGCTGCGGGTCAAAGTGCACCAGGGGGGGCCGGTCCAGGTGCGCGTCGGAGACCGCATCGTGCCGGTGGACCGCCGGGGCTTGGTCGCGCTTCCCGAGACGGGGCCACTGGCCATTCGTGTGGAGGGTCCGGCCGGCGCTCTGGTGACCCTCTCTCGCTTGGATCCAGCCCCGCTGGAAGAGGACCCCCTGGCGTCCAACTTCGCCTCCGACAACGCGCCGCCTCCGGAAGCTCTGCTGCCGCCGCCCCCAAGCGGAGAGTCTGCCGTTGCCACGCGCATCTGGATGGAGGAGCTGGCCGTACCCAAGCACCCCATCGACGCTCCCATGGGGCCACAGGGCAGCTTCTGGGTGGGTGGACGGCTCGGCGATGACCTGAGCATCGACACCGATCGCCTGCGCCAGTGGCGCTACCTGCAGCTTGGGGGTGGATACCGCCAGAGAGGACGCAACCCCAACGTCTACGGCCACGGCGAGGCCTACGGACGCACCAGCATGGACGGTCCCTCTGCGGCCGGCGTGCAAGGGCAGCTCCACTACCTGCCAGAGCGCTGGGTTCTGAGCATGGAGGGCCAAGCCTGGACGACCCTTGGGGCGGGACACATCAGCGGCCGTCTGCGCGCCCGATACCTCTTCGAGCTCACACCCCGATGGCGGGTGCAGCCCTGGGGCTGGCTGCGCATGGGCTACTGGACGCCCAATGGGCCAGAGAGCTCCGATCCCCGTGCGTGGACCAACTACAACCGGGACCACTGGGCGGGTGCCGGCCTTGGCGCACACGTGGACTACCGCCTCTTCCGGGACCTGCGCCTGCGCGGTACGCCGGCGGTGTTCACCAACGCCAACGGAACCCTGGAGAAGGCGAGCGTGAAGCTGCGGGCCGACTGGCTCTTGAACCCGCGCTGGTGGCTGGTCGGCGGGGCCACCCTGGAGCGGCGCTTCGTGGACCTGCACCGCGATGTGGCCATCTGGCGTCCTCAGGTCGAGCTCGGCGCCACGTGGGGCAAGTGGACCCAGCCCACGCGCTGGTGGCTCGTAGACGCACGCTTGCGCTATCTGCCGGTAGACCGCCAATTTCAGGGTTGGGTGGGACTTACCGTGGAGCTGGCGCCACGCCGTGGTACCTACGACCGAGTCCCCATCGATGCGCCATTCTTGGCCCAGCGTGACCTGCCCCTGGAGATGCGATGAGCACCGAGTCTGGCGGACTGCGCCCACGACAGGGCCCAACGACTGGGGCAGGAAAGGCTCTGGCCAAGTGGTTGCCGCCTTTGATGGTGCGCATCCGCGCCGATGGTGTGGACGCCCTGGCCATGCGCCTGGAAGCGGACATGGGGGCCAACCTGCCCTCGGTGCCGGACGTTGGCTTCTCCCGCGCGCTGGCAGTGGCCGGCGAGCACCTGATGGACGAGCGTCGGGGGCTTCTCAAGTCCCGCTCCGAGCTCGCCGTGGCGGCCCAGCGTGCAAAGGGCAGCGGAGAGCTGCGCTCGGTGCTCCAGCACTTCCTGCGCACGACGGTCAAGGATGAGCGCGAGCTGGCCAAAGACCTGCGTGCTCTGGGGCGCAACCTGGACGCCAACGCCTTGGGTGAGCGCATCGATGCGCGCATCAACGCTGCGGGAATTGAGCTGGAGATGCTCTGCTTGATCCTGGCGCATCATCCTTTGCGTGGGCCTGCCAGCAGCTTCTTGGACTCTTTGATTCTCGACACCCGAGCCCAGACGCGCCGGGCAGCGGTAGGGACCCTGGCCCGCTGGATCTCCAGGGTGCTCTCGTTGAGCAAGGACCTGGACGAGACCATCGTGGAGGTAGAGGGCGCGCTGGTGCAGCGGGTTTTGGACTTGGTACACCATCCGGATCCCCTCACTGGGCGGCGGGCTCTGGTCGTGTTGGTCGGCTTGCCCGTGCCACGGGCCCTCTCGGAGCTGCGCGCCTTGCTGGATCGAAACGCCAAGCAGCCGGTGGACTTTCTGCTGCGCGCGACGGCCACCCGACTGATGGTGGAGGTCTCGTCCGAGGCCGCCAGAGACGCCTACATGGTGGCCCGCGTAGACCCCAGCGAGACGGTGCGTTGTGCGCTGGTCGACGCGCTGGGTGAGACCAGCACCCCGGGTTCCCGTGCCCTGATTCAGCGGCTGCGGGTGGACGACCCGGCGCTCTCGGTGCGGACCCGTGCCGGCATGGCGCTGCGCACCCACAGCAAACCCGCCCCTGTGCCCGAGGTGGTCGAGCGGGTGAGCCGTCTGCGCCATGGCGAGCAGGACACTCTGACCTTGCCGGGAGACCTGAGCGCCCTGAAGTTGGCTGAAGAGCTCCTGCCGATGGTCGACACCGATCACGGCTTTGGCATCGAGTCCTTGGACGCCCGCCGCGTGCGCGTTCACAGGGGGCAGTCCAGAGTGCTGCGCGCCTGGCGTGTGCTGCTGGAGCTGCGCCGCGGAGACCCTGGCAAACGCCAGTATGGGGACCACCTCTCAGGCGGCCACTACCACGGCGACATCGTGGTTCCTGCCGCCGCCATGGCCGACGTCTCACCCACCGAGGTGCCCGGTCGTCCAGTGCTCAGCGGTCAGTGGGGATCCTGGGGGCCGTGGCTGCCGCTGCCGGATCTCTGCGTGGATGCCCTCTGGGAAGGGGACAAGACCCTGCTGACCCGCCAGGGTCGAACACACCTGCAGGCCCCAACGGGACTCTGGCCTCGTATGCGGGCTGGATGGTCCTTGGCTTGGGACTTTCGACGCTTCGCTGGACTGCGGGAGCAGGCTCTGGCGGGCAAGGACCTCTCCGCCCGACGCGCCTACTCGGAGTCCCTGGAAGAGCTGGGCTTCAAGCTGGACTTTGTGCCCAGTCCTACCGTGGATGCTCGCCTGCCCGAGATGTTCCCGCCTCCCCGCCGCGAGCTGCTCCTGGGGGCCCCTTTGGCCGCCGGCGCGCTCTTGGATGGGGCCTTTGATTTGATCTCTCAGCGCGCACTCCAGCCCGTGGACTTGGTGCTGCTCTCCGCGGGCATTGGCGGGGTGTTCTTTGGGCGCCTGATGGTCAATCACCAGCGCACCCGCCGCGCTCGGGCTGCCATTCCCCTGGTGGTCGGAGGCTGGGGTACCCGAGGGAAGTCGGGTGTGGCCCGCCTCAAGGCCGCGCTCTTTGAGGGCTTGGGCTACGACACCGTCTGCAAGACCACCGGCTGCGAGGCCATGGTGATGCGGTCCTTTGCTGGGCGCCCGGCCACCGAGTTCTTCCTGTTTCGGCCCTACGATAGGGCCACCATCTGGGAGCACGCCGACCTGCTTCAGCGCGCCGCCGCCATGAAGGCCGAGGTCTTCATCTGGGAGTGCATGGCTCTGCGCCCCTCCTACGTCGAGCAGCTCCAGCTTCACTGGACCCGGGATGATGTCTCCACCATCACCAACACCTACCCCGACCACGAGGACATCCAGGGTCCCACCGGTCAGGACGTCGCCGAGGTCATCTCCAGCTTCGTTCCGGAGAGCGCGCTGGTACTGACCACTGAGCAGCAGATGACCCCGATCCTGAGGGACCGGGCCGCTGAGCGTGGCAGCAAGCTGCACGAAGTCGCAGCGGGCGAGATCGACACCTTGCCCGCCGACTTGCTGGCCCGCCTTCCCTACCAGGAGCACCCCGCAAACGTGACTCTGGTTGGCCAGCTCGCCAAGGAGCTGGGCGTGGATCCGGAAGAGGCCGTGGTGCTCATGGCCGACCACGTCGTGCCCGACTTGGGCTCCCTGGCCACCTTCCCCGAGATGCGCCTTCGGGGCCGCAGAGTGGAGTTCACCAACGGCTCCAGCGCCAACGAGCGCACCGGTTTTCTGAACAACTGGCGTCGCACGGGCTTTGAGGGACATGATCCCGAGCGAGACGCCGAAGATGTGCTCGTGTTGGTGATCAACAACCGCTACGACCGCGTCGCGCGCTCCCAGGTCTTCGCCGAGATCCTGGTCCAGGACGCCACCGCCCACCGCATGGTGCTGATCGGCACCAACCTGGAGGGTCTGCAGGCCTACATCGAGGAGGCTCTGGACTCCGCGATGGCCACCATCGAGGTCTACGGGGGTGGCGCGGATCTGGTCACCGCGCGCCTCTCGGGTCTGCAGCGTCGCCTGCGCATCGTGGAGCTCCCCGCGCTTCTGCGGGCAACCCAGGAGCAGCTCGGCTTGGACCTGGAGTCCAGCGCCCGACACTTTGAGGACCTCTTGGATCTGCTGCCGGCCGAGCTGCTCTCCCAAGAGCAGGCCCAAGCACTCCTGGCGGACTGGGTGAAGGACTTGGAGGCCACCTTGGCCAACCTGGACTCTGCCTTCGACCAGAGCGGCCAGGCCGCGGCGGCCTTTCATGACGCCTTAGACCACCAGCGAGGCCTGATCGACGCGACCGACCCCTGGCTCGAATTCGCCACCGAACAGCTTCGCTTTGCCGCTCTGGTGCGGGCCTGGGAGACTCTGCCAGACCGCGCCACAGCTCAAGAGATCCTGGACATGGAAGAGGCCACCGGCAGCCTGTTTCGGGACATCTTCTTGGGCCGGCTTGTCGTGGTCCAGGACAGTGGGGCCACCGGCGACCAGATCATCGAGGCCATCGCCCTGAGTACGCCACTGGGCAGCCGAGCCCGCGTGCTCTCCGCTCAGAACATCAAGGGCACCGGCTTGGACTTGGTGTACCGCTTCTTCCACGCCCGCCGGCCCATGGAGTGGGCCCGTGATCTGCGCGCGGGAGACGCGGCGCTGCGCTCCAAGGCGCTCGAGCAGCTTCGCGGCTGGCATCAGTGGTCTCTGCCGCTGGTTCATGAGCTGCTGCGCATCCTCTCTTACATGCAGCAGGGCGGCGGCGTCACCGAGCTTCAGGAGAGCCTGGGCGCCGAGCTCAAGCGACGCCGGGAGCTGCTGGACACGGCCGGTTCCAGTTCCGGTGGCCAGGGCCCATTGGCCAGCTTGATCGACCCCTTGCTCTCCATCGCCAGGCGCTGGGAGGCGGACCGTCTGATGGACGACCTGGCCAATGGGCGCATCAGCGCAGTGCGTGCCGAGCACAACCTGCGTCGCCTGACCTACGAGCAGCGCGGGGACCAGATCGAGGATGCAGGGCCCATCGGTTCAGGGCTGCTCTCTTAGGCCGCTTCCCCGGCGGGCTGCAGCTACTGGCTGACGCCGCCCGTCCAGATGCGGCGCTCTGCGCTCAGGGTCAGGGCATAGGTGCCCGGCTCGCCTTCGACGCGCAGGTAGTCGTAGGGGTGCGGTGCAGTGATGGCGAAGCCTTCGCTCAGGTCCTGGGCTTCCTGCCAGCTAATCAGCGCGACGTCGTCCACGGAGACCCAGCCCTGGCCGCGGTTCGGCGGCCGGGTGCGCAGCTGGACCTTGAGGGCGCGCGGGTTGGCCTCGCGGTCGAGGGGATCCGCTGTATCTGCCGGCATGTCCAGGTCAGCCCAGTAGACCGCCCATTCCTCGCCGGGCACCACAGAGACTGCCGTCTGCTCCCCAAACTCCAGATCGCCTTCGCTGGCGCGGTACTCGACCTCGAGATCGAACCGGGCGCCACCTTCACCTTGGGCGTAAGCCAGGATGGACAGGTCTTTCTTGGGCAGTGCCACGGAGTCGCCTTCCACCCGGATGCGGTTGCGGAAGGTGACCACCACGTCCTGGCTGTTGTAGCCATCGCGGGTCATGCACAGGCCGGTGGCGCCGCGGTAGGCGCCGCTCACACAGGCAAAGCGGGCATCGCTCCCGGTCAGCCAGCGGGTCACTTCGAAGTCGTCTTCGTCTACGTCTACATCTTCAAAGTCGCCGAAGAGCAGCAGGTCGCGGCCCGCCTTGGCGCTCAGGTTGGAGCCTTGGCCTCGGGCGAAGGCCAGAGACTCGGTGGGCTCCAGAAGCTGGCGCAGATCGACCACGGCCGCACCAGAGTCCGTGATCTCGATGCTCAGCTCGATGCTGCGCTCTTGAAGGCGCCAGTCTGCGGGATCCCCGCTGACCTTGACCCGACCGTTGTGGGGCACGACTTGGCCGCCATATCCCTCGCTGCTCCAGGCCATACGGCGCAGCATCCACTGGGCCAAGTCCCCGACCAGGGCACGCGGTCGGTAGTCCTCCAAGTAGATGGGCGTCCCGGTCGCCGGCCGCCAGTTCTGGCCGGAGATGTCCACCTGTAGAACCAAGCCCAGCATGGTCTCCATGCGGTCTTGGTCGAAGATGAAGTTGCCCAGGCTGTGGGCGATGAGCACCCCTTCGTCTACGTCGAATCCCTGGACGAAGTGGGGGTGGTGGCCGATGATCAAGGCCGCGCCTTCTTCGACGCCCAGATCGAAGCGGCTCTGGGTGTACTCGCTTGGACGCTCGGTGTACTCCTTGCCAGTGTGAAGCTGCAGGATGGGGCTGCGTCCAGCGGCGGTGGCCGAGCGCAGGGCCTCGCGCACGCCCTCGGTATCGGTCAGGTCTGCGGCGCCGGCTTGGGTGGGGGTGGCGACGTAGCCAATCTCGTGCTGAAAGCCGTCGACGCTGGTCATGGAGAGCATGCTGTAGGGCTTGCTTGCCAGGGTGAAGTCGTGGGGTGCGAAGGCCTGCTCGGGGGTCATGCCGCCCCCGCTGTGGGCCAAGCCGCTCTGGTTCACCCAGTCCAGGGTGTCGACCACGCCCTGCTCCAGGTAGTCGTAGAGGTGGTTGTTCCCAAGAGAGACGTAGTCAAAGCCCTCTGCAGCGACCGCGTCCACGGCGCCGGGCAGCGTGAAGAAGACGTAGTCCTTTGTGGGGTGGGGCGTATCTGGGGTGAGCGTGACCGGGGTCTCTAGGTTCAGGGAGCGGTAGTCCGCGTAGCGAAAGAGCGGCTCCACCCAATCAAAGGTGGTGCGTGTGTCGGGCTCCGGATCGCTGGCCTGGATCAGCGCCTCTGGGTCGTCCGGGGGCAACGCCGTCAGCGGTGTGGTCTCTTGGGTGTCGACAAAGCGCCGGCCGTAGCTGACATCTCCGGCGAAGAAGATGCGCGCGTAGTCGCTGCGCTCGGGCTCCAGCAGGATGGTGTCCAAGGTGACGATGCCTTGGTCTTGGGCCACCGCGAGCTGCACCGGGATGACCTCGGTGTAGAAGCCGGGTGCTTGAACGGTGAGCAGGGCGTTCTGACGGAGCAGCGGGGAGAGGGTGAAGCTTCCGGAGTCATTGCCCTCCTCCAAACCCTGAATCTCGACCTTCACCCCCGGGATGCTCTCGCCGCTGGCACTGAGCACCTGCGCACTGACGCTGATCGGCGTCGCGAAGTACTCTTCACGCGCCAAAACCTCCCGCTCGGGCATTCCGGGGGGCCAGGTGTTTGAGCAAGCGAGCAGTAGCAGCACAGGGGGCTTCCAGGGTCAGAATGGGCACTATATCCGGCCTTTCTTCCATCTATCCTAAGGGCTTGTCCGCAGCTTTTACTGATGATCTTGAATCGGTGACGCGATAAGATGGGGGCGTTGTCTTTGGAGTTCTCAGTGCGTCACGTCGTCCCGGCTTTGCTGCTCACCTTGGCTGCTTGCTCATCCGCTCCTTCCCAGGAGACCGGTCCCCAAGCGCCATCCTTCATGGAGCCGACTTCCAACGCCGTCTCTGGAGCAGCATGTAGCTTCTCCGCTGCACAGTGGTCGACCAGCGCAGGGCTCTTGCTCACGGACCGTTTCGACGAGATCGGTTCCGTTCAAGTGGGTGCGGACAGCTTGAACACCGCTGAGGAAGTGAAGGGCTACTTGGCGAGCGCCGATGGCTTCAACGCTGAGCTTGCCGCTCTGGCCGTGAACGTGGGCATGAACGATGCCGGTGTGTACGGCGAGTTCGCCGCTCTGGGTCAGGCCACACTCCTGGAAGGCCCCTTCGCTGGAAGCACGGCCCGTGAGCTCCTGAGCTTGGCTGCTGACCGCACCGCCGACCCAGACTTGAGCCAGGCCATGGCTGCCATGAACGAAGGCTTCAACGGCTGCCAAGCTGGTTGGTACTTGATCGACTCCATCGACGTGGACGGTGACGGTGTGCCCTTTGGGGATGACTGTGACGACGCCGACTCCTCCCTTGGGCAGCTCTTGTACAGCTCCGGGCTGGACTCGGACAACGGGGACTTTGACGCGACCTCTCAGTTGGGCGAGGACTGGGCGTGGGACGGAGACTCCGTCTACGCCACCGATGGCGGCCAGGAAGTTCAGCTCGGTACCTTCACCAGCTTGAGCGACTTCCCCACCGACTACGTGGTCTACGCCGAAGTGAGCGCACAGGGCACCGAGCCCGGCTGTGGCTTTGACTGCCTGGAAGTGTGCGGCGACTACGAGCCCGAAGAGGACTGCTACACGGACTACCAGGCTCTGGCCTTGGGCATCCTGAGCTTCGAAGTGACCGCAAACGGGACCGCGACCCTGTCCAACAGCGGCGACTACGACGTCTGTCTGGAAGGCTTCGCGATGTGGGACAACGCCGGCAGCCAGTCCCTGGTTGTGGGCGAAGAGGTCCTCTCCGGCGAGGAGTACCGCATCGAGGCAGGCTCCAGCTTGGAGCTGTACTACGGCTCTTGGACCACCGACAACGGCAACTACTCCCCCTACTTGGATGAGGCCGACTTCTGGTGCTACCAGAACGGCACCACTCTGGCCACGGGCACCGAGTACAGCTCCATCGGAGCTTGGCTGCCCGAGGACATGCAGTACTACATCGCCGAGGAGACCGATACGGACGGTGACGGCGTCGAGGACCATGTCGACTGGGCCAGCAACCAGGGCGTTCAGGCTCAGGTCAACCTCTGGGACTACCAAGACAGCCACGCCGCTGTTGCCATCGGCAAGCTCGCTGAGAGCACCTCCGACGGCACGGTTCTGGTCACCTTGACCGCGCAGAACCGTGGCGCCGTGGCCACCAGCGTGACCGTGACCGACAGCATCCCCGCTGCTTGGTCTCTGGTGCAGTGTGACCAGACCCCAGACAGCACCGACGACTCCGACGTCGACACGCAGCTGAGCTGGAGCATGAGCCTGGACGGCTGCACCGATGACTGTTCGACCGTGGACGAGGTCGTCATCACCTGTGAGATCTCCTACAACCTGAACACCGACCTGGACATCGTCGAGCTGCCTCAGGCCTTCGCCGAGTACAACGACTCCGACGACGATGAGGTCAGCTACTCGATGCAGGCTGCGGCCTTCGACTACGACTGGGACTCCGACGGACTCATCCTCTGTGGTGAGACCGAGCGCTGGCGTGCTGGCATCTTGGCCCGCGCCTCCGTGGACAGCGACCAGGACGAGGGCTTCAACGGTTACCGCTGTGCCCTGGCCGAGAATGCAGAAGAGGAGTGCTTCGACCCCGGACACTTCCTGCAGATCGGTGAGTTCATGGACGCTCCCGAGGACGGGATCGACTCCGAGTGCGAGGGCACCTGCGACAACTCCAGCTTCGATCAGTTGGCCCGCGCGGACCACGACGGCACCACCAGCCTGCGTGACGGCGACTCGGCCAGCCTGACCTTCTGGGTCTACCAGGACCAGCTCTACTGCGCCGCCGACGACACCACCGGCAACTTGGTCGCTGAGACCAGCGTCACTGACGACAGCTTCGAGTTCGGCGAGACGGGCTTCTCGACCCTGAACATGTTCGGCGACTTTGACTCCATCAAGGTTTGCGAAGTGCACGCGGCCAAGACCACCGGTAGCTGATTGGCCCGGTTGGCTCGAGAGCGGGGAGGCTTCGGCTTCCCCGTTTTGGCTCTGTCCTTCTCCCTTCTTCTGCCTCTAGGCTGTAGCAAGGGGGAGCAGGACTCGGAGCCCGTGGACAGCGACTCGGCCGCGGAGACCGGGACGTTGCCGCAGGACGAGATCTGCGATTCGGGCGCAGACGAGGACATCGATGGTCTGATCGACTGCGCGGATCCAGACTGCAGCGAGCTCTGCGAGGAGATCTGCACCAACGATGTGGACGACGACGCCGACGGTTTTGTGGACTGCTTGGACTCCGAGTGTGAGCAGGAGGCTGTCTGCCTTCGTGCCTACACCATGAAGGCCACCCTGCGTTTTGACACCTTGGAGCTACGTTTTGGCTCTGGGGTTCAGGCGGAGTACGGGGAGCTTGGCACCGCGGATGGGGTGGGCAGCGTCGTGTTGGAAGGGGTGGCCAACAGCGCCTTGGACACTGACTTTATCTGCGAGGGCAACCTCGTCGCGCAGCCGGTCGCCGATGGCGGTCCCTTCCCTGGCTTTGCCTTTGAAGAGCTCAGCTGTCCGGACTGTGACTTTGGCCTACGTTTCGAGGTCTCTCCCCTCTGGCCCGGCACCTGCCCGGTGGAGACCCTGCCCGTGCAGATCCTTGGGGTTCAAGACGGCAAGCAGGGCCTGTACTTGGAGCAAGGCGCAAGCTGGCAGCTCTTCTACAAGGGCACGGGCACCTGGAAGGACGAGGGCGGCGACCGGGTCGTGAACTTGGTGGATGTTACCCAGCAGGCCGAGTGGACTTGGCAGGGTGACTATTAGGGCCCGGCCCGATGTGGACCCCGAGCGCATCTACTTGGTCGGCCACAGCACCGGGGGCACCCACGTGCTGAACGCAGCGGTAGCGGGTGCCCCCGTGCGGGCGGCGTTCTCACTGGGGGGCCGCGCGGATCTGGTTGAGGTGGCCCTGGATGGAGGCTACGGCAATGAGCCCTTCTCCCTCTCGGACACTGCGCTCTCAGCGATGCGCAGTCCCAACCGATGGGGAGGGAGTCTCGCAGTTCCAACCTACTATTTCGAGGGGGAGTACGAGTACTATATCGATGCGGTAAGCATGGCCTACTACGCCCCGATGATGGAGGCCCACCTCGTCCCGGATGCCGATCACTTCAGCTATCTAGGTGCTGTGAAGGCGAACATCACGGAGCAGATCTTGGCGGACAAAGGCACATCCCCCAGCTTCGAGTTCTCTGAGCGCATGCTCTACCAGATCACCCACTGACTACCAGAGCCGGCCCAAGACCAAGCGGGGGTCCGGGTAGTGCTGGAGAGCGCGGCTGCGATCGGCCGGATCTACGGCCCCAGGCATGTCATGGGTCTGCGGGCGCTCCCAGCTCAGCTGGAAGTGCACGTGGGGTGGCCAGCCGCCGTTCTCCCCCTCGGCGCCCAGCCAGCCAATGACCTCGCCGGCGGAGAAGGTCTCACCGGGCTTGCGCAGGCCAATGCTGCTCTGAGAGAGGTGGCCGTGAAGGGCGAAGAGCGTCCGTCCTCTCAGACTGTGTTCGGTCACCACGACGTGCCCGTAGTCGCCGTCGGCCGGGTTGTAGCCCTGGTGGAGTACGCGCCCCTCGCTGAAGGCGTGTACCGCGGTTCCGACGGGCCCGCCCAAGTCCACACCGATGTGCAGGTGTCGGCGGCCTCCGAAGAGCTCGGTGGTGTAGAGCCCCGGCCGAAGCTCGTCGTACTTGCCGATGCTCCAGTGGCTCTTGGCAGGCTCGGGTTTTGGGCCGGAGAGGTCCAGGACCTCGGCCCAAGGGGGAAGGAGCACCACCGGGTGGAATTCGGGTTCGCGTTGCATTGCGTTAGGGTGCCACAGGAGGCGCCCATGTGGATGAGCTTGTTGGCCCTGGCATGCAGCGATGCTGAGATCGAAGACACCGAGCCCACGGACACCGAGGAGGCGGACTCCGACGCGGACGCGGACGCCGACTCGGACACCGACACCGATGCGGACACCGATGTGTACCCGCCCGGTCAAGCCACGTGGATCGTGAGCCAGCCAGAGGGCGACGTGAAGGTGGAGCTGGACGCTTCGGAGAAGCACTACCTGGAGTGCAAGCGCTCGACGGACGGCAAGGACAAGATGTCCATCATCCTCTCCAACACGCCCCAGACCGCCAACGCCACGGCCAAGGTCGTGATGGTGGCCTGTCCCTATGGGACGGGTGGAGACTTCAGCCCGCCGCAGTCGGCCACCTGCGCGGAGCCCAGCCTGACCTTCTCTTGGACGGGCGAGGATGGCACCTACAGCGCGGACACCAACGCCGAGGACCTGAACTGCGTGGTGAGCCTGAGCGATGACGGCACCGATTTGAGCGGTACCTTTGGTTGTGCCCCTCTGAAAGTGAGCCTGGGAGATGCGACGGTGGGTGTGAGCGAGGGCAGCTTTACCTGCCGCTTGCAGTAGCCCCGGCGCAACCCAAGCAGGGGGGTGTCAAGCATCCGACACCCCGGCTGACACCTTGAAGCAAGGATAAAACACGGGTTTCGCTGAGTGCCTCTCTGGCACGGCGCCTGCAGTACGGGTGCGCAGGGAGACCCCATGCGCATCTTGTTGCTGCTCGGCTTGCTTCAGCCTCCGCCCACTCTGAACTGTCGGCAGCACGCGGCGCTCTGCGCGCTCCTGGGGGGCCAAGCGCAGCGCTTCTCAGAGCGCCTCTGGCGCCTGCAGCAGCAAGGTGTGCCCGACTTGGACCAACAAGCCGCCCGCCTCAGAGCGCAGCACAGCGTGGCCTCGGGCGTGGGACAAGGCCCAATGAGCCTGCAGCGGGTTCAGTGGCGCTTGTATGGCGCCCGTGAGTCCGTGGTCATTGGGCGCTCCTATGAGCTGAGAGAAGGTCTCTGGCTGCCCAGCAGTGTCCGGGTGTGCCTGGACGCTGTAGAGGCCCCAAAGGGGGGCTCGATCTGCGCAAACGAGGACTATGTGGCTCTGTCCAGCCCCCGGTCTCAAGGGCGGGTGTGCCTGCGCCGTGGGACTCAGGAGCTCTGCTTGAACTGAGCCTGCAGGCTCTGGAAGATCTGCTCGGCCATGCCGGCGCCGATGCCGTTGACTTGGGCGATCTCCGCCGCGTTGGCGTCCTTGACCCGCTTGAGGCTGCCAAAGTGGGTGAGCAGGGCCTTGCGGCGCTTCGGGCCCACCCCAGGGAGCTGCTCCAGTGCGCTGGCCAGAGTGCTCTTGTTCCGGGTGCGCCGGTGAAAGGCGATGGCGAAGCGGTGGCTCTCATTCCGGATGTGGCGCAGCACGTTGAGGGCGGGGTGGTTGTCCGGCAGACGCACCGCCTCTTTGATGTCCGGCAGAATGATCTTGTCCACGGCGTCGAACTCGCCCCGGCGCTTCTCGGTCTTGGGCTTGGCCAGGCCGATGACCGGCTGCCCCTCCATGCCCAGCTCACCCAGGACCCCCAGGGCCACGTTGAGCTGACCGCGTCCACCGTCCACCACGAGCAGGTCGGGAAACACGCCGTCCTCGGCGGCCCGGGTGAAGCGCCGGGTGAGCACCTCGGCCATGGAGGCGTAGTCATCGGAGCCCACCACCGTCTTGATGCGGTAGTGGCGGTAGTGCTTTTTGGCCGGGGCGCCGTCGATGAAGACCACGCAGCTGGCGACCGGGTTCTCCCCTTGGATGTTGGAGTTGTCCACGCACTCGATGCGGTGGGGAGGCTCCTCGAGTCCCAAGAGCTCGGCCAAGGCGTTCAGTGCATAGGAGCGCCGGTCCTCGTCGCTGACCTGACGGCGGAAACGGTCCCTGGCGTTGTGCAAGGCCAGCTCCATGACCCGGGCCTTGTCGCCGCGCTGTGGGACCTTGAGCACCACCTTGCCGCGGCGGCGCTCGCCCAAGACCTCAGCCAGGACCTCGGAGGCCTCTGGCAGCTCTGGCAGCAGGATCTCCGGCGGAATGTCGTCGTCTTGGTAGTAGGTGTTCAACCATGCGCTGAGCAGCTCGGGAAGGCTGCCGCGGGCGCCGTCAAAGCGCAGGTGGGAAGGCTCTTTTACGCTGCCCTCGCGCACGGGGAGCACGCAGAGACTGCCCCGGTCCCCTTCCATGAAGACGCCCCAGACATCCCGGTCCCCCAGGCGGCGATCCACGACCGTCTGCTTCTCCAGAGTCTGCCGGATCTCTTGGGCCAGGTCGCGCAAGCGGGCGGCTTCCTCGAAGTTCTCCTCCTCGGCGGCGCTGACCATGCGGGTCTCCAGGCGCTTGATCAGGTCCCCGCGCTTGCCCTTGAGCAGCAGCATGCTCTCGCTGACCAGCTCGTCGTACTCGGACTTGGTGGTCAGACCGTCTACGCAGGGGCCCACACAGCGGCCCATTTGGTAGAGCAAACAAGGGGTCTTGCGGCTCTTGAGTACCTGGTCGGAGCAGGTGCGCAGGGGGAAGCTGCGCTGCAGCCAGGCCAGGGTCTTGCGAGCCTTGGACGCTGAACTGTAGGGGCCAAAGGTCACGCTGCCGGGCCGGATCTGGCGCACCAAGCGGTACCTGGGCCAGCGGTGCTTGGGGTTGATGGCCAGGTGCAGGAAGTTCTTGTCGTCGCGCAGCTTGACGTTGTAGGGCGGATTGTGCTGCTTGATCAGGGAGTTCTCCAGGATCAAGGCCTCTTTCTCCGTGTCCACCAAGACAACGTCGATGGCCCCGGCGCTGGCCACCATGTGGGGCACCATCATGCGCTCGTCGTGGCCGCTCAGGTACTGCTTGACCCGGGCCCGCAGGTTCTTGGCCTTGCCCACGTAGAGCACGTCGCCGGCCCTGTCCCGGAAGAGGTAGACCCCCGGTCCGGTGGGCAGTCTCGCAGCGCTCTCTTCCAGGGTGGCCATGCCCCCCAACTAACCCGCTACACACCCAAGCCGGGGCGATTGTGGCGGTAGCGTTCCTGCAGCCAGCCGGCGTACCAGCTGGGCCAATCCGCGCCTGGGGCGTCGCCGCGTTGGGCGATGTCGGCCTGGACCAGCAGGGAGATCAAGTGACTCAAAGTCATGGTTGAACCAAGAACTTTGTTCACAGAGTCATGGACGGATTGGGCCAGATACAGGGGCCATTCCAAGGGGCTGGTGCCGTGCTCGACGTGTACTGCCGTGATGCCGGCTCGGAGCAGGCGGGTGAGCTCTGCGTGTTGTTCTTCAGCGGTCATGCCCTATGCTACCCTCTGGCCATGCCAGCACGCTTGATCGTGCGCCGCGGACCGCAGGCGCTCTTGGAGTACACCCTCCGTCCCGGGCGGGTTCTCATCGGCCGATCCGACTCCTGCGACCTGGTCATCCCTGACCCTGGCGTGAGTCGAACCCACTGTGTGTTGAGTGGGAGTGAGGAGGGTTGGAGCCTGCGGGATCGCTCCCGTCACGGCAGCGTCGTCAACGGCCAGACCATCAAAGACAGCGTGCCCTTGACCGAGGGCACCTTGGTCCAAATGGGCGCCTTCGTCCTGGAGTTTACGAGAAAGGGGGCCGCCCAAGCTCCCACCTCAAGCCATGTCTTGCCCGGTGTGCCCGCCGAGCAGCTGGTGGCCCCAAACGTCGTGGAGCGGGCGGTCTTGGTGGTCGAAGATGGCCCCATGCAAGGCCAGCGCTTCCCCCTGAACCGCTCTCGTGTGCGCATCGGCGCCCCAGGGACCGAGGGTGTCGTGATCCAGGACCCCACGCTGGTGGTCGCCCACCTGACCGTGGAGCTGGCCCGAGGTCGTCCCATGCTGGTCCCAGGGGCCGGCGCCGCCGTGCTGGAAGGCGAGCGCATCGCGGGCCGCACCCCGCTCTGGCCCGGGGAGCGTGTGCGCATTGGAGACACCGAACTCTCCATCACCACCGACCTGTTTCAAGCAGAGGACGAGACCGGTCGCGGCGGCTTTGGCGAGATGGTGGGCAACTCCACCATCATGCAGAACACCTTCTCGATGATGCGCCGGGTGGCCCGCCACAACGCCCCCGTGCTGCTCTTCGGGGAGTCGGGCACCGGCAAGGAGCTGGCCAGTCGGGGCATGCATGAGCACTCCCCGCGCGCGGCGGGTCCCTTTGTCGCCATCAACTGCGGCGCCATCACCGAAGCGCTCTTCGAGTCCGAGCTCTTCGGCCACGAGAAGGGCTCCTTCACGGGAGCCAGTGCGCGCCGGGACGGGGCCTTTCACAAGGCGCACAAGGGAACCCTGCTGCTCGATGAGATCGGCGAGCTCCCAGAGGCGGCCCAGGTCAAGCTGCTCAGGACTCTGGAGACCGGCGAGGTCAGGCGGGTGGGCTCTCACGAGGTCACCTACCCAGATGTGCGTCTGGTCGCGGCCACCAACCGCGACCTACAGAAGGAGGTGGCCGCTGGGCGCTTCCGCTCGGATCTCTTCTTCCGCTTGGCTGTCCTGCCGGTGCGTCTGCCCGCTCTGCGTGAGCGCCCAGGAGATCTGCCTGTCATCGCCAGGGCTCTGGTTCAGCGCATGGCGGCGGGCGTGAGCATCAGCCCGGCTGCCCTGGAGATGCTCGGTTCGCACAGCTTCCCTGGCAACGTGCGGGAGCTGCGCAACGTGCTGACACGGGCCTATGTCTTGGGCGGCTCGGTGATCCTGCCGGAGTTCATTCAGTTCTCCCCGTGGAGCTACGACAGCCTGCCGCCTACGGCAGCCCCGGCCGTCGTTGCCGAGCCCAACAATGCCCTGATGGACAGCGAGAAGGCTCTGCTGCAGGCCTGCTCGGAGCGGCAACAGGGCAACCGCTCTGCGATGAGTCGAGAGCTGGGTGTGGCGCGCAGCACGCTGATCTACAAGCTGCGGAAGTACGGCCTGGACTAGGCCGCGCTGCCCTGGCTCTCAGGGAGATCCGTCTCGATGGGGATCGCCAGGCCCCGCCAAGCAGCGGCGCACCAGGCGACGATGGCGATGCATCCCCAGCTCAAGCCCAGGACCACGCCGGCGTCCACCAGGCCGCGCCAGGGCTGAGGCAGCAGGCGCACCATGAGAACCAGAGCGCTCACACCGATGAGCAGCCACCAGGACACGAGGAGGCGCTTCTTGGTGGCGCGGATCAAGCCCATGGCGAACATGGGCGCGAGCAAGAGCTCCAGGACCCGTGGATTCTGTGCCAAGTGTTGGGTGCGCGCGACGACGCGCGGGGCGAAGGCCTTCTGAAAGCCGCGATAGCCTTCGAAGTAGGCCATAAAGCCGAGCCAACCCAAGCCGGCCCCGATCTGCAGGGGGCTTAGGGGGTGTTCAAAGGCCTGGAGAACCTTGGGGAACAAGGCCCAGACGGCCCGGCCGCAGAGAAGTAAGACGCCGCCTACTCCCCAGCACCAAGCCAGAGCTTTGGCGAAGCTCAGCGGATGAACCACGCGAAGATGGTGTCATCGTCGGAGGTCGGCAGGTCTTCCAACTGGCTGCGAACCTTGCGCAGGATGCCAAGGGCCTTGCCCGCATCAGCGGCCAAGTTGGCAGGCACGTAGACCTTGTCTTCGTGCTTCATGTAGTTGTAGATCTCGTCCACCTTGCGGAAGGTCACCTCGAAGCCTGCAGCTTCCAGGCGCTTGATGGCGTTCTTGCCATCTCCCGCGCCGGCCTGGTCATAGATGACCTGGACCTTGCCGGAGGACTTGGCTGGCGCCGCCTCCTTCTTTGCAGGTGCCTCGGCAGCCTTTGCAGGTGCCGGTGCTGGGGTCTTGGCGGGGGCGGACTTGTCAGTGGCTTTGCTCATGCCGGGAATATTAGGCCAAGCCCGGCCTGCGATCCAGCGGCGGTGGGACTTTTCATCACTTTGTGCCGCTTTGTTCCGCCCTTAGTCCTCGGGCACGGTCGCCACGCGCATGGCCGGGTCCTGTAGGGCGTCGGCTCTGTGCCAGAGCACAGCGATGCGGCCCAGCTCGTCTAGAGAAAAGCGCCACCACCCGCGGTTGAGGAAATTCAGGATTTCGACGCGGTATCGGGCCCTGAAGTGTGTGCCGTCGTCCTCGGCTTGAAGGGACTCGATCACGAACACGCTGTGCCGGTTGGCGCCTTGGGCCCAAGCGGTGATCGTCTCCAGGCCATCAAGGATCTCCACCACGCTGTCAATGCGGGTTCCCCACCCATGGCGGCGCACTTGTCCGTTGGGGCCCATCGCAGCCCCGAAGCGCTCGACGTCCATCGGCTGGCTGAGGGCTTGGGCCCAGGCGTGAATGGCTTGGCTGGCGCGCTCGCTCATGACCTCGTCCTCGCAGGAGGCAGAGCTAACCTTTCCGGAGGCCCAAGTCGGCGTTAGGTCAGAGGGGTGCATTGGTTCGTGACCATCCCCCTCGGCGTTGTGTTTGTCGGCATCTTCTTTTGGATGAAGCCGTGGGAGACCCAACAGATCAGCTCCTCCGACGGAGAGGCCACCCCTCAGCCTCAGTCCTCTCGGGTCTCAAAGAGCAGCCAGAGCCGGACCGCCCGCAGCGATTCGTGGCGGCAGGGGGAGGATCTAAAGCGCTACCCACGGCGCTTGGCAGAGCTGGAGCGCCAGCTCGAAGAGCAGCACGAGGCCGCCGAGCTGCAGCATGAGCACCTGGGCAACAAGCTGGAGCAGATCTCCGCGAAAGAGGGCCGCGAGGAGCTGGTGGCCCGCTACGAGGGTGACCTGGGCTTGCTCGAGCGCCGCACCGAGGTGACCCAGCGGGTCTTGGGCACGGTGTGGAAGACTCGGGCGATCCTGCATCTTCGCGTTCACTTGGCCATCGCCGCCCGCCAGCGTCCGGATCTGGCGCACCTGCCGCCTCCCCTGGATGTGGACTCCGGTGATCTAGAGCAAGCCGCCCGCTCCTACACCCGCGCCTGCATCGAGGTGCGCACCTTCGTGGAGACCCTGGACAGCCTGATGGGTGGGGTGGACCAGGTCGTTCCGCCGGAGCCGGAGATCGCCGAGGTTCAGGAGTCTGACCGCGCATCCATCGCTCAGGAAGTGTCCGCAGTCGAGGGCACACTGGCCTCGCTTCGGGAGCGCATGGACAGCTTGGCCGACACCCTGGACTACTTGGGTGACCGCTTCCGAACCCAGCGCGTGGTCGAATCTGGCTCCCTCTCTCTCTCCCTGGGTCCAGAAGGCGAGGCGCTCCTGGACGAGGTCACCTCGGCCCTCTCGCAGCTCGATGAGCTCTCGGCTGTTGGGGACAAGGGCCTGGCAGATGCCGCTGTAGACGGCCTGACAGAAGACATCGCCAACCTGGAGCAGGTGGGCTTGGATGGCTTGGCAGAGGCCGAGGCGCACTTGGAAGTGCAGCAGCTCTTGGCCCAGTTCAGCTCTCGAAGCTGAGATCTCCATACGCCGAGAGGGTGTAGACTTCCCAACCTAGGGAGGTGGGTGATGCTCGCGATGGTGTTGTTTGGGGGAGTGGCCTTTGGGAGTCCGGCGACGGACTACATAGCCACTCAGTTGCAGATAGATTCGCGACTCGTAGAGTTGTACCTCCACTATACGGCAAGCATTATTGGCGCCCAGCCGGATCCAGATCAGGCCCTTGCGGTCGCTCAACAGGAGGCCCAGGCCGTCTTGAGAGATGCGGAGGCCTTGGAGGAGTGGGCCGGTGGCGACCAAGGCTTGAGCGCCGCGGTGACCCAGCGCGCGGAGCACAGTGTTCTCTGGTTCGAGCAAACCTTGCCCACCATGATCTCCCTGGACTCCGGTCCCCATCCACGAGACGCCGATCAGCTCCAGTTTGAGACTCTGCTTCACCTCTCCGAGGTCACGGAGATCCAAGACGTGGATCGCATCAACGACGCCTTGTCAGCCTTCGCGGCCAACAACCGGGTTCTGATGGAAGACCCCGATCTGGTCGTGGATCCGCCCGAATGGCGCGTAGAGCTCCCTGGAAAGCCCAGCGCGCTGCCCTGCGTGGTTCGGGTGAACTTTGCCATCGCCCACAACAACGAGATGGTGATCCTCCAGGACCAAGTGCTCGATGAGTGGAACGCGGGCATCGAGATGGAAGCCCTGGCCCTGATCGCTCACCGCTCCGAGCTGGAGAAGGCGGTCATGGAGATTCAGGCGGTGCCGGCTTGGATGGGGGATGCCACGCTGACTGCAGCGCTCTCGGCCAATGGGCAAGGCTTGTTGGAGCTCTACGGGCTGATGATTCAAGCCGCTGAGCTGGACCTGCGTCTCTTCCTCTTCGGCAAGAAGCGGCGGCAACGGGACGCCTTGGTGGACCAGGTCAATGAGAGCGTGGAGCCCCTGAACGCTGCGGTCCAGGCAGCCTGGACCGACTTCGGCGAGGGATGGCGCATCGCGGAGCGAGACCAGTACTTGGAGGAGCTCGCGCAGTGGACGCTGGAGCAGGGGGGGCTTCAATGAGCCCATTGTTTCTGCTTTGGCTTGGGGGTCCGGTGCAGGCGCCGGTGACGCCAGCGCTTTTCGCCCAGGCCACCGATCCTGCGGCTGCGGTGGTGCACATCGAGCTCTGGCAGGAGCTGCTGTATGACGCGGCGGGTGTCGCCCCGAACTACCCCAAGCCAGGTGCGCCCGTGGTGCCCTCGCCGGCGCTGACCGCTTTGGAGAAGGAGGCCCAGGAGAGCCCGCGTTGGCCGGGGGAGGATCCTGTCGCGGACGCGGTCCTGCTCTATATCCATGAGCTGCAGCGCTTCGAGATGGAGCTCGCCCCGGCGCTGGTGG
This sequence comes from uncultured Pseudomonadota bacterium, assembly GCA_913060515.1. GTDB lineage: Bacteria > Myxococcota_A > UBA796 > UBA796 > CAJQPC01 > CAJQPC01. The sequence continues at coordinate 78,953 of CAJXRZ010000018.1, forward strand.
AGGTGCTCCATACCCAAGCGCCGCGGGATGTGGATCTGGCCAGGGCCGATGCCCTCTGGAACGAGATCATGGACACGCGCGTAGGCGGCTTGAATCGCTCCTCTCAGGCGATCTTTGATTTCGCGCAGGCCAATGGAGTGCGCATGCAGACGCCCCAGGTCACCTCGCCTCCGCCGCCCTCGGGTGCCGAGCTTCCTGGAGGCGAGATGGCGCTTCCGGTGAACTACCGCAGGATCATGGCGAGCTTGCACCTGAGCGAGGTGCGAGGCTTCTGCAATCAAGGGGTTCTGGTCATGAATCAGGCCGTAAGCCAGTCCTCTTCTGGCGGCGATCTGGGTGGCATGGAAGTGCTGATGGCTACGGCTCAGGCGGATCTAGCGGAGGTTCCGCCGTGGAGCGGGGACGGCGAGTTCCGTGACGCCTGCAGCGCGGTGCTTGAGAGCCAAGCCCGGATCCTGGGGGAGGAAGTGCCCGCCATGAAGAAGGCGCTCTCTGAGGGAGACTCTGAGACCTTCAACAGCTTGGGCCGAGACTTGAGCGCGGAGCTGCGTTCACTTCAGATCGATCTTCACGACGCCGAGGCCAACTTCCGCCTGCGCTGGGGGCTGGAAGCCCTGGAGGAGCGCGTTCCTGAGAAGGACGATCCCAAGCGCGATCAGGCCCTGCTTCGGCTGCAACACTGGACCAAGCTGGTGGGTCAAGCAGCCGTGCTGGGCACCCAGATGCGCATCAACGTGCTCTTGGATGGGGCCGAGTACGAGGAGCAGGTCAAGCTGGCCAGCGCCGAGCTGGCCGCGCTGCAAGCTCAGGCTGAGCGCCCGCCTCCCTTTGACGGCGAGGACACCCTGCGAAAGCCGGCCATCGCTGTGTTGGATGTGTTGGAGCAGTCCTTTGGCGACTGGCGCGTGGAGGCCGCTGCGCTGGTGCGCACGCCAAAACCACGCGAGGCGGATCAGCGCCGCTATCAGGAGATCATGGAGGAGGAGAGGGCGGCCATGGACAAGGCCCGGGCCGAGTACCGAGTGGCCCACAAGGCCTTCGCCGAAGCTCAGGGCATCGGACTGTTGAGCAAGCAGTCCCTGAGCGCCTTGCAGCCGCCGAGCTTTGTGGCAGATCTGCCCGGTCCAGAAGTGAAGCTGTCCGCTCAAGTGCGGATCTCCTTCGCTTCAGGGCATCAGCGGGAGGTGGACCGTGCCTTTTCGGCCGGCCTGGAGGCGTGGAACAGCTTTGTCTCAGCTCCAGTAGCTGACTGGGAGCAGCGCCTTCCTCTCACCCGAGAGGTGGTCGCCGCGGCCCATCGAGAGGTGCTCGCCATTCCGCCTTGGATGGGCCAGGAGACCCTGGTCATGGCCGCCGAGGCTGCATTGAGCGCCTGGCTTGAGCAGCTGGACAAGGTCGTCCCCCGGCTGGTCAAGCTCTCTGCCGCGGAGCGTTCCCAGAAGAACGTGGACCAGTACAACAAACTGCTCAATGAGCTCAACGTGAGCGCTGGCGAGGGAGTGAATGGCTGGAACGCTGCCGTCAGCCAGTGGGCTCTGGATTGGCACTTTGCCGCCTTTCGAGAGCATCAGGAAGGCATGGTCTCTTGGGCCAGAGACAGCAGAGCGCTGCTCAACACGCCCTGAGTTTCTGCGGCCTTAGGCGACGGCACGTACGCCGCGCCAGCTCTCGATACAGGCCATCAGCTCGTTGATCTCGATGGGCTTGCCCACATGGTCGCTCATGCCTGCGGCAAGACACTTGGCCTTGTCCCCGGGCATGGTGTTGGCGGTCAAGGCGATGATGGGGAGCGTGGCTCCGGCTGCCCGAAGGGCCATGGTGGCCTGGTAGCCATCACAGATGGGCATCTGGCAGTCCATCAGAATCAGGTCCGGCCTGCGCTCGTGGTAGGCCCGCTGGCAGGCCTCGCCGTCGCTGGTCATGCGCACGCTCAGGCCGTTGCGCTCGAGCAGCCGTTGGATGACCATCTGGTTGACGGGGTTGTCCTCGGCGACGAGGACCTCTAGACCGGTCAGGGTGGTGTTCTGCCAGTTGGGCGCCGCAGTGAAGCGTTGGGGGGCCTCTGCCAGGAACAGTGGAATGTTCAGCGTGAAGCAGGTGCCTTGCCGTGGTGTGGAGATCACGTGGAGGTGACCGTCCATCCGGGTTGCCAGACCTTTGCAGATCGCGAGCCCGAGACCCGTTCCGCCGTAGCGGCGGGTGGTGCTGCCGTCCGCTTGCCTAAAGGCATCGAAGATGTGGTCCAAGGCTTGTGGAGCCATGCCGATGCCGGTGTCTTGTACGGCCAAGACTAGGCGGCCTTGTTGTGCAGAGAGCAGGATGCTCACCGTGCCGGTGTCCGTGAACTTGATGGCGTTGGAGACCAAGTTGCCCAGGATCTGGCGCAGCTTGGTGGGGTCGCTATGGACCCAGCTTGGGCTGTGCGCTTGGGGCCGAAAGAGCAGTTGAATGCCCTTCTCTCTGGCCTTCTCTTCCCAGAGCTGAACGACCTCCTGGCACAGCGCGGGCAGGTCCAGGGGGATGTGTTCCACTTCCATTTGGCCAGAGTCGATCTTGGAGTAGTCCAAGACATCGTCCAGCAGGGCCCGGAGCAGTCGCCCGGAGACCTGCACAGTCTTGGCCAGCTGTCGCTGGTCTGCGTCCAGATTGGAGCCCAAGAGCACCTGGGTGAGGCCCAACACGCCGTTAAGGGGGGTGCGGATCTCGTGGCTCATGGTCGCCAGGAAGGTGGTTCTGGCCTTGACGGCCTCGGTGGCGAGGTGCTCGGCGCGCTTGCGCTCCTCGATCTCCACCATGGCGCGCTCGTTTGTGCTTCGCATGCCTTGGATCAAGCTCTCCCAGATGGAGACTTGAGTACTCAGAATGGCGCCGAAGATCATCGCGATGGCCGGGTAGTCCAGCACCGGCATGATGGCGGTGAGCTCTGGGGGGAGCTGCCAGGGCAGTGGTGGCCCAAAGAACTCTGTCGCCCACAGGGCCGAGAAGACCAGCGCTGCGCAGACACTGAGGTTGCGGCCGTGGCGCGGACCCACCATGGTGAAGCCCAAGAGCGGGGAGCAGAGCAGCCAAGCTGCGCAGTTCGAGTCCATGCCACCGCGGCCGATCAGCGCGTTGAGGATGACGAGAAAGGAGACCACCGACATGATTCGGCCGCCGGTGTCGGAGCGGCCTCTGCGGGTCAGGAAGAAGAGCGCTGGAAGAGCTGAGATGGGGATCAGGGCCATGATCAGGCTGGGCAGGTAAAGCTCGTACACCCAGAACAGCACACCGTAGGCCGGCGCGATCGTCACCAAGAACAGCGCGATGAGGTGCTGCACCCGGACGCGGGCCTTCTGCACGGGGTCCAAGCCCTCCGCACATGCGTCCGTCCACGCTGTGATTGCCGTCAGCACGCCATTGACCTCGGTCGGGCCATCGGTACAGCACGTGAAGTCTTGAGTACTTTGATCTTTGGGGATCGTCCTAGGTGTGCCAATCCCTGCTTGGACCCCCGTAGCGGAGACCTAAGGCTCACAACCCGTATCTGAGGCCAAGGACAAGGTCTGCCACTCACCTTCGGCCAAGAACTGCAGGTAGAGCTGGTGTTCGTCTGCACACTCGCTAAAAAACAGCTCCCGTACGAAGGCGCTGTGCTTGCCGTCCTGAAGGTACTGACTCTCCTCAAAGTGGAATTCGAAGCTACCCGGAGCAAGGGCGCCGTATTCAACAACGCCGCTACGTCGCTCTCCCAGAGAGCCTTCCAGGGCCTTCTTCATGTCTTGCGACTCCGATAGATCCACGGCGAGGAAGAAGGACTGCGCGAGCAATCTGGGGTTCTGTGGACCCGTCTTTCGGCTCCTCTGGCATGCCCGCAGTTGCTCAACAAGGGCCGGATCGGAGGGGGCGGCGCTCGTGGTCCCTGTAGCCAGGGTGTAGCGGATGTCCGTCAGTCTCTGCTCTTGGAAACTTGCATCGCAAGGGTTGAAGACGAAAGCGGTGAGCTCGGACTCAAAGAGGACGGTGGACTTGTCGGCGCTGAGCGAGACCGGGCCTCCCGGGAGGGCACCCTCGCCCAAGAGGAGGCGCTCGCCGCTGGGGCTTAGGTTGAGAATCCACATCGAGTCGGGCGCGGTCTTGTCGCGGCCGAGCTCCTTGGAGTCGAAGACCTTGGCGTGCGATGGGTCGCCTTGTCGTGCGTTCAGATGCGGTGTCAGCGGGACCGGTGAGAGAAGAGGGCTGCTGTTGAGGACCTCTGCGCTGGCGTACTTGGCGTAGGTGCTCCCTTCAGAGAGCACGAGGGACCAGGTCAGCTTCCGCCGGGTGAGATCGCTCTGCGCGAGAGCGCGCTCGAGCTCTCCACGTCTTGGGGCCAGTTTCTGGAGCGGGAAGCCTTCGCACTCGGTCGATGCATCGATCCTCATTCCGAACTCATGAGGTTGCCCACAGAATTCGTGTCCGAGCCACTGGGCTGGGGCCTGGCTGGTCGGTGGGGTGGACGAGACCAAGCTTGCCGCGACAAATCCCGTGACCGCTGTGCCTTCGACCCGGACCTGGACGTAGGCATCCTCTGTGGGAGCGGACAGAGGGGTCACCTGGGTGCCCCAAGCTAGGGCATTGACGATCTCACCCTGAGCGCTGCCGGTGCTCCGCATCAACACACTGTCTCCCGTGACGTAGTGTGGAGGGACAGGGCTGGTGGGGTTGAGGGAGAGGAGTAGGGCGATCAGCATGGGCCAAACCTAGTGCATGAACGCGTTGGTGCCCACAAGCCCTCTCTCAGAGGTCTGAAGAGGGCTCTGGACTGAATCAGTCGAAGTAGACCGTGTACAAGTCCCAGACATCCAGGAAGTAGGTGCCGCCGTTGGGGCTGGAGAAGAACTTGTCGGGGTTGGTCCCGTTCTCAATGTCCAGTCGCCAGACGGTGGGGTCCTGAGCGCCCTTGGTGCTCATGTAGTACTCGCCGTAGACCGTATCGATGGTCATGCTCTTGGGGGTCCAGCTGGCGTTGAAGCTGGCCTTTCGGTCCCAGTCGCTCGTGGAGTCGTTCCAGCGGAACATGGCGTAGCCGTCGGCGTCCACGCCACCGGTGAACCAAGCGTCGCGGGAGTCCCAGTGGGCCCCAGCCCAGTTCTGCTGCTCAACAGGGATCTCGGGGTCCAGCTGCTTGTGGTAGGTCAGCTCGAAGGTCTCGGGATCCAAGGTCGCGAAGCCGCCGTAGTAGCCGAACACGGCGATCAGGCCGGTGACTTGATCCACCGCCACATCGAAGCTGGCCAGCAACTGGTTCTCGTCGGCGTCGATGAAGGTGGCGATCTCGGTTTGCTCGCCGGTGGTGGGCTCCACCTTGACCAGGCCGGAGAAGGTGCTGACCAAGTAGTAGCCATCGGGGTGGGTGGCGATGCCGAAGGCGTAGCCCTCCATCGTGGCCAGGGTGCGGGCCTCGCCGGTGGCGGAGATCTCGAAGATCACGAAGACATCGTTGGCGGTGTAGTCGCATCCCACGACCACCCAGCCCTCGCCATCGACCTGAGGGGTCATGGTGAAGGAGAAGTACTGCTGCAGCCCGGCCATGTCGGTGTACCACCAGGGCTGCACCGCGGGGTCGGAGATCAGGATCTCCTGGGTCTGCTCACCAAAGCTGTTGACCTTGACGATGCGGGCGGGGGTGCCCTGGTCGTAGCGGCCCTGCTGGAGCACGACCAGACCGCGGAAGGTCTCGTCGATCTGCCCGTCGCAGTCGTTGTCCTTGCCGTCGGTGTGGTTCTCGGCCTGGTCGGATTCTTCCCAACCCGGGTGGACCAGTGGGTCGGAGTCGTCGCAGTCGCCCTCCTCTACGCTCCAGCCATCGGTGTCCTCGTCGGTGCCGGTATCGCCGGTGTCGTCGGGCCATTCGATGTAGGTGTCGCCGGTATCGATGGGGGTAATCGGGGTACCGTCATCGTTGGACGTACAGGCCAGCAGCAGCCACAGCATAGAAGTCTCCAAGATGTGGGCAGCTTAGCTCTGTTGAGGACAGGTTGGCGGCGATGCGCTGTACACTGAGGGCTGATGGACGACACTCGTACAGCGACCTTGAGCCTGCATCAGAGCGCCCGCGGGCCCGCCTTGGGTCTGGAAGTGGTCTGGCACCCGGATCCCGCATTCGTTGGGGGGCAGCGCAGCGTGAGCGCGGGCGAGCGCTTGGTCTTGGGTCGAAACAGCCCAGAGCTGGGGGGCGCCCTGCAAGAGCCGCGCATCTCGCGGCGCCACAGCGAGCTGGGTCGCTTGGGCAGCGCCTTGTCGATTCGAGACCTGGACTCCCACAACGGGACCTGGGTCAATGGGGAGCAGGTGGCCTCGGCTGCATTGAACCCTGGAGACGTTCTTGGGGTGGGGCAGGTGTTGTTGCTTGTACGCGAGCTGCCCATCAATCCGGCGCCCTTGGCCTGGGGGCCGCTGGTTGGGCGCTCGCCGGAGCTGCACGCGGCTTTAGAGGCTGTGGATCGGGTGGCTGGGCTGGACATGCCCGTGTTGATTCAAGGGGAGTCGGGCACCGGCAAGGAGTTGGTCGCCCAAGAGCTGCACGCGCGCTCCGGACGCGAGGGCCCCTTCGTTGCGGTGAACTGCGCGGGTGTGGCCGACAGCCTGCTGCAGTCCGAGCTCTTTGGGCACGTGCGCGGAGCCTATTCGGGGGCAGAGAAGGCACGCCGGGGGCTCGTGGACCAAGCCCGTGGGGGCACTCTGCTCTTGGACGAGATCGGCGATGCCTCACCGGCGCTTCAGGCCGCCTTGCTGCGGCTGCTCCAGGAGCGGGAGCTGCGGCCAGTGGGCTCGGACACCGCCCAGATCGTCGATGTGCGTTTTGTTGCGGCCACCAACCGGGATTTGGTGCGGGAGGTGCGGCAAGGCAGCTTCCGAGAAGACCTCTACGCCCGACTCTCGCGTCAGGTGGTGTTCCTGCCGCCCCTGCGGGCCCGGCGCGCCGACATCTTGGTGCTGGTGCACAGCCTCTTGGATGGGGTTCGCCTCAGCCATGGCTTGGCCCAGACCCTGCTCCTGCACGACTGGCCTGGGAACGTTCGCGCGGTGCAGGCGGTGGTCGAGCAGCTGCTGCTGCGGGGCGAGGGCCCGGTTCTGGAACAGCCGGACTGGCTCGCCGATGTGTTGGCCCGTCAGGCGCGTGCTGGTGACGCCCTCGCTCAGGTGGCGTCTTCGTCTGTGGTGTCCTCGGCTGCGGAGGCCGGGGTTGAGGCGCCCGAGCCGAAACGGGCCTTGAGCGCGATGAGGCATGCCGAGCTCAGAGAGATCCTCATCACCCACCTGGGCAACCTGGCGGCCGCGGCCAAGGCCTTGGGTGTGGGGCGCAACACGCTCTACCGGCACCTTCAGCGGGCGGGCGTGGATCTGGAAGCTCTGCGGGAGGAGCTGGGCGATGGTCGGGGACGCTGAGGCCCTGCGGGGCTTGCTGAAGGGCATCGATGGGGCCAGCTATGGGGCCTACAAGCGCTTGGCGGGGACCTGGGAGATGGGTGGGTTTTCTCTGGGTGTGGATCGGGTTCAGGGGGATCCCTTCGCCGCGCCTTCGGCGGTGCGTGTGCGGCGGCCCATCGCGCTCTCCGGTCTGGAGGATCCCGACACCCTCTGCGCCAGCGAGGACTGGCTGCTTCGGCGAGCAAACTTGGCCTTGGAGGCTGTGCAGAGTCGTCGGGGGTCCGGGCGCTCCGGAGAGCTCTCGCTCTACGCGCCGGGTCCGGAGATCCTGGAGCGCAGTGCCCTGCGTCTGGTCGATGGACACCTGGAGCTGCGCCTGCGTATCGGACTGCCCGCTCGGGGACGCCGCATCTTGGGACAGCAGGCTTGGGGGCTGGTCGACCAGGACTTGCGTGCCCTCTGTGCGGCCTTGGAGCCGGGTCCGGGCTTGTTGGTGCATGTGGAGAGCGTGCGCCGTCAGCGGGCACTGCGGCGGGCGCTGGAGCCTGCGGGGCTTGTGGCCTTTGTTGCCGATGGGAGCGTGCTTCCCCGAGAGAGCGGGGTGGGTTCTGGGCCGTTGTTGGATGCGGTGCCATGGCAGGGGCCGGACACCTTGAGCTGCGTGCTGGAGACACCCTTGGGCCACGTGCGCGGCACGGGCATTCCCAAGGGCATCACGGTCATCGTGGGCGGTGGCTTCCACGGCAAGTCCACGGTGCTTCAGGCGCTGGCACGGGGGCATCTGGACCATGTGCCAGGGGATGGTCGCGAGGGCGTGGTCGCGCTGCCGCAGACGGTGAAGATTCGGGCCGAGGATGGTCGTTGTGTGCATGGGGTGGACATCTCCTCCTTGCTGCGCGGCCTGCCTGGGGGGCGCAGCACCCGGCCCTTCTCCACCCAAGACGCCTCGGGGTCCACCTCACAGGCCGCGTCCCTGGTGGAGTCCGTGCAGGCCGGCGCCCGCGTCCTGCTCATGGACGAGGACACCTGCGCGACCAACCTGATGGTTCGGGATGCGCGCATGCGGGCCTTGGTGCCTGAGAGCCGGGAGCCCATCACGCCTCTGGTGGAGCGTGTCGTGCAGATGCGGGATGCCTGGGAGCTGTCCATGGTCTTCGTGATCGGCGGCATTGGGGACTACCTGGGGGTGGCCGACACCGTGCTCTCTATGGAGGACTACAGGCCGGTGGACCGCAGTCTTCAGGCCCAGGCCTTGGGCATAGTGGTCAGTGAGAGCCCAGAGGGGCTCGTTGAGCCTTTGGCCCGTGTGCTGGCCGGTGGTTTGGCGCCGGGACGCATCAAGGTGCGCGATGAGCGACGGGTGCAGCTCGGGGACACCGTGTTGGAGCTCGGCGGTCTGGAACAGATCCGAGACGGGGCGCACGCCTTCAGCATCGCGCGGGCGCTGGTTTTGTGTGAGCAGCTGCTTGTGGAGCGCGGGCCGATGGACAGCCTGGCCTTGGTGGGGGAGCTGATGGCCATCCTGTCTGCGCGGGGACTGGAGGTCTTGAGCCCTCAGGACTACCCCGCGGGGGATCTGGTTCAGCTCCGCCCGCACGAGGTCATGGCGGCCATCGATCGTTTGCGAACGCTCAAGCTCTCCGAGCTCTGACGCCTCGGGGCGGACTCAGCGCAGGTTCAGCAGCGCAGGTTCAGCAGCGCAGGTTGAGCGGGTCAACCGACAGGGTGCACTCGCCGTTCTGGATGGGGGCATCCACCCAGTCTTCTCGGCTGGGCAGCAGGCGCACTTGGGTGCTGCAGGGGCCCTCGGCCAGGGGGATCTGGGTCTCCCAAGCGGGGATGTTCTTCCACGCTGAGGGGCTGACCGTGAAGGTGCGGAAGGGCACGTCTTCGCAGATGGTGCGTAGCTGCATGGTCTCGGACCAGCCTTCTGGAGGAGCCTCCAGGTTGACGGTCACCATGCCCACCGACTGGCGTCCTGGCGTGGCCAAGCTGTCCACGATGGTCATGCCGCCGGCGCACATTGCTGCGCCGCCGATGGCGGTCAGGGGGAGGGCCATTTTAGCGAGTGGTCGTGCCATGCACTGTACATATTCCGTCTGGCCGAATTCGGTGCACGCTGCGCCCGGTTGTCGCAGTAACTCTGTCGCGCCAGGGCCGAAACTGCGGCTTCGGCCTCTGCCGACGAGCGGCCGTCGTCTCGTCGAATGCCTTTGCCCCCAGTCGTCGCCTATCGGCTCCTTTGTGGTGCCAAAGACCTCCGCTTCGGCCGCAGTAACTCTGTCGCGCCAGGGCCGAAACTGCGGCTTCGGCCTCTGCCGACGA
>CAJXRZ010000019.1 GCA_913060515.1 uncultured Pseudomonadota bacterium
AGATTTCTGCCTGTCTCGTGGGCTCGGAGATGTGTATAAGAGACAGGTGTAGAGGGCGTAGGAGATGATGGTGCCCGAGGAGGTGACCGCTTGGATCTCCTCCAGCAGGTTGGTGCTGTAGTGCTTCAGGCTCTTGCGCTGACCGCTGTCTCCGATGGACAGGAGCTCGCCGCGGCGCTTGTTAAAACCCAGGAACAAGGCCAAGAACCCTGCGCACAGAAGCAGCCATGGGGAGATGGCCACCTTGATGGCCACAGCGCCAGCGACCGCACGCAGCAAGAAGCCGGCGGCGATCATCATGATGTCCAGGATGACCTGGTGCTTGCCCCAGATGCTGTAGGACATGGTGTTGACCCAGTACACGCCGGCGATGAGCGCGAACCAGGGGTTCAACAAGAAGCCGGCGCCCAAGCCAATGACCAAGCACAGCGAGCCCAGGACTCGGGCAGCGTTGACGGGCAAGGCGCCTGAGGCGATGGGACGGAACTTCTTCTCGGGATGCAGCGCGTCTGCTTCCCGGTCCATCAGGTCGTTGAAGATGTAGCCGCTGGAGCTGGTCAGGCAGAAGGCACCAAAGCCCCACATGGCCAGCAGGATGCTGTCTATGTCGGTGAACTGCACCGAGAAGATGAGCGCGGCCATGAGCAAGACGTTCTTGGTCCACTGCTTGGGACGAAGGGCCTTGAAGGCGGCGATGGGCAGGCTGACGGGTCGGGGAGCGGGGGTCTCAGTCACTTGGATTTCTTAATCTGCGCCAGCTGGAAGTCTAGTACGCGTTCCTCGTTGTGGTCGAGGCTGACGCTCTGCTCAATGGGGGTGTGTCCCGGCAAGCTAACCCGTAGCTGCACAGGCTCGCCGGCGCGCAGGGTCAAGGGGGTGTGGCCGCTGTTGGCCAGGGGCACAGGTCGGCCGTCCAACTGCAGGGTGGCGCCTTCGGGCACGGTCACCAGGAGCCGCGGCTCCATCTTGATGGGGGCGGTGCTCGGCAAGGGCTCGTAGCGGCGGTCGCCGATCAGCACGCCGGTGAGCACGCCGCCCAAGAAGCCGATGGCCACCCCGGCGATGCCAAAGATGGCGACCAGGGCTTGGGTGCGTCGGCCCATGCGAGGTGCCGGCGCTGCAGCCGCTGTGCTGGCCCGAGGTTGAGGCTTTGGGGGCCCACGCTGCTGGGGACCGCGCTGGGGCGGCGCGGGCTGTAGGCGGGTTGGAGCCTGGTGCATGGGCCGTGGTGCGGGTGGCAGCGGAGCGGGCTCGTTGCGTGTGGGCTCGTCCAGCTCCAGCTCTGGGAGCTCCTCGGTCGCCTGGCGGCTGATGGGAGCCGGCACGCTTGGGCGGATGACCGTGGGGTTGTCGTCGGCCCACTCGGCGGCGGCGTGGCGGATCTCGGTGCGGCGTGCGGCGTCCATTAGAGCGTTGGAGCCGGGCTGGAGCAGAGTGCTCTCGTCCCCAGGGTCGGAGATGGGGCCAAAGTTCCTGGATGGATCGGGATCCAAGTCCATGGGACTGGGCAGCAGGACCTCGGCGGCGGTCTCAGTGGCCTCTTCCAGCTCCGAGGTCAGGCTGGCGATGCTGACGGAGTCCAGGCTGATGAAGCTGTCCTCGTCGTCGGGCTGGGGTCCAAAGCTGACCCGAGCGGCGTCCCCTTGCGCGCCAGGGACTGGCTTGGGGATGGCCTGGGTCGTGCTCTTGCTCACCTGCGTGGACTTTCCATCTTCCTGCCGCTGGGGCTTGGGGATGGGCATGGGCAGGGTGTGCTGGTCCTTGAGCTCCAAGGCCTTGGCCCGGCGTCGACCGCTGGACTCCGGGAAGAGGCCCTTGAGGAAGGCGGCCAGGGTGCTGTGGCTGAAGATGAAGCCGGCGTCGTGGAAGAACTTGGTGAGCGCCTCTTTGAACTCGGTGGCCGACTGGTAGCGCTCGTTTGGATCCAGGGCGAGAGCGCGGTTGAGCACCAGCTCCAGGCTGTAGGGCACGTCCTGGTTGGCGATGGTGGGCGCGGTGTAGATCCCGCTCTTGATCTTGGCGATGGTCTTCAGATCACCGACCTGCCGGAAGGGATGGACCCCGCAGAGCATCTCGTAGAGCAGCACACCGGCCGCGAAGAGATCGGTGCGGGGGTCCAGGTGTTGGCCCTTGGCCTGCTCCGGGCTCAGGTAATCAAACTTGCCCTTGATCACGCCGGAGACGGTCTCCAGCGCCTTGACCCGGGCCTTGGCGATGCCAAAGTCGGTGAGCTTCACCTCGCCCTGGAAGGAGAGCAGCACGTTGGAGGGCGAGACGTCCCGGTGCACGATGTCCAAGGGCATGGGGGTCTTGCCGCGCATGATCTGTCGGTTGTGGGCGTACTCCAGGCCCTTGAGCACCTCGATGAGGATGAACACGCTGTGGGGCACGGGCAGGGTGATGCCGCGCTTGTTGCAGCGGGCGAGAACGCGGCCCAGATCTCGGCCGTTCACGTACTCCATGGCCACGTAGTACTGGCCAGAGACCTCGCCCAGGTCCAGGATCTGCACGATGTTCGCGTGGCTGAGCAGGCCGGCTACCTTGGCCTCGTCCACGAGGAGATCGATGTACTCCTTGTTCTGGGACAGGTTGGGCAGGATGCGCTTGATCGCAAAGAGCCGATTGAATCCCCCAATTCCCTCCATGCGAGCCTTGTAGATCTCGGCCATGCCACCTTGAGCAACGCGCTCCAAGATCTGGTACTTGCCGAAGTGCTCGATGGGTTGGGGCTGGGCCACTCAGGATCCGCGTTGTGTACGCCGAAAGTCTACTCTCCGCAGACGATCTCGCAGTTGGTGGGCCAGCGGCCGTCGTAGAAGTCTTGGCAGCTCATGGCCTGGGTCTCTTCGACGCAGGCCTGGGCGGCGCCGCTGTTGAACTCGCAGTCCTCTGAGATGTCCTTCTCATCGCGCTGATCGATGCAGGTGTCCTCGTCCTCCCAGAGCAGGTTCTCCTGCTGGGCCTCGTCGTAGCACTCAAAGGTCTTGGCGCAACTGGCTTCTGTGTAGTCAGCCTCGTAGTTCGACTCGTTGTAGCAGGCGGTCAGTGCGAGCAGCGCCAACGCACTTATGGCGCGCGGGGTTGGGCTTGCGGACATGGGGCTCCTCCGAGCAGCGTGGACTTGGCACAGGCCACGCAGCGCAGTTTATCAGGCTTGCCAGCTGCGTCGCTCGGACTGCTCTGCAGAAGTCTTGCAGTCGATGCACTGGGTTGCGACGGGGCGGGCGACTTGGCGGTTGTACCCGATGGGCTCTCCGCAGCCCTCGCAGCAGCCGTACTCGCCTTCGACCATGCGGGCCTGGGCCGACTGAATCTTCTTGAGCATCAGGCGGTCTCTGTCGGCCAGACGCAAGGAAAAGCCCCGATCGGACTCGTTCGAGGCCTGGTCCACCGCGTCGGAATCGATCTCGCGCTGGTCGGTGAGGTGGGAGATGTTCTGGCGGTTGGCGTTCAGGAGCAGGGCAGCCTGATCCTGGAGTACGCCGTGGAGGTGCATCAGCTCCTCGTGGCTCAAGTACTCGTCTTCGGGCAGGGGGGGCGCATTGGCGATCATGGAAAGGTGCTCCGGTTCAAGGCGGCGGGCCCTGGGGCCGCGGACAATGCCCACCTGAAACCTTTCCGTCAAGGGCGAATCCCTTTTGCTTTCGGGATATGCGATGCTGGGTCTGTTAGGACCTATGTCCGTGACCTGTCCATGGAGGTGCCATGAGTGCTGATGTAAGCGAACTGCCGCCCGCCGATGAGTACCTGAGCGAAGAGGAAGTCGTGCACCTGCGCGGCGTCTTGCGCGAGCAGATAAAATTGCTGATTGATCGATCCCGCGACAACATCGGTGATCTCACCGAAGAGCAGGATGTGGACGGCGACCAAGTCGACGTCGCGGCCAACGAGTCGGAGCGCGGACACCGTCTGCGCTTCGCGGACCGCGAGCGGAAGATGGTCGGCAAGATCCAGGCGGCCTTGGAGCGCGTTGGAGAGGGTGAGTACGGCATGTGCAGCGAATGCGGTGGCCCCATCGGCTACAAGCGCTTGCTCGCTCGTCCTGTCGCGACCCTCTGCATTGACTGCAAGACCATGGCCGAACGCCACGAGAGGCGCTCCTGGGGATCCTGATTCCCTTTGCGCCACAAAAGCCTGCAGGCGTGCCTGTAGGCTTTTGTTGTTTGTGGGTCAGCCCCCGAGCGCATCGCCGAGTGGATTGTCTGCGAGCCAGTCTGCGATCGGCTGCGCCTGCTCCTCAAATCCGCCGGGCGTGTTGAAGCTGATGAAACCGGCGCGTTGCCACTCCGAGACCGAGTAGGCGCCCAGGCCCTCCTCCCCATCGGCCTTGAACACCGCCTGCATACGGCCCATCGGGTAGCTGCGGCCTTGACCCGGGCCGAGGATGCTTGCTTTGCGCGACATGGAGTCTCCTTTGCAGGGGCACTATGCGCCAAGTGTTCGCTCAGCGTCTGCCTCTGAGCCCGAGCACCAGCGCAAGGCCTGCCAGCATCAGCCAGCTGCCCCCGGGTCGCTCTTGCGTGGTGCATCCACAGCCGGAGGGGGGCAGAGGATCTCCGCTCGCATTGCCCCGTCCCTCGCTCACCGCACCGCTATCGCTGTCCGCAGGCGACTCAATCTCCACCGCAAGCGAGGCCACGTCGGCCCAAAACGCTGGGTCACCACCCTCGTAGTTCAAGGCCCAGAATCCAAAGCCCAGCAGCTCCTGGTCCACGGCGAACGCCATCTTTGGGTACAAGGAGTCCTGGTCGTCGATCCATGCCTGACGGGTGGCGCTCGGGAAGTAGTAGGGGGCCTCAGCCAGGGCATCGTAGCCGCCGTCCATGCCCACATAGTCGCGCTGGGCCGCCGAATAGGTGACGGCGCTGCCCTTGTCGGTGGCGGTGCCCGGGATGCTGTTGTCGGTGCTGGGCCAGTCCCGCCCGTACAGGGGCAGGCCCAGGATGATCTTGTCCCGGGGCGTGCCGTTGTCCAGGTAGTCCTGAACGCTCCATGCCAGGCTGTACTTGGAGAAGTCACCGCCCCCTTCCAGAGGCGCGTTGGGGCCAGGGTCGCCGCCAGACCAGTGGTAGCCGTAGCCCATGATGAAGAGGCCATCGGAGTTGGCGGCCAGCGCGTCGTAGTCGTAGGCCCCGCTCCAGTCGATGGCTGGGGTGGCGACCGTGACCTCGTCTACGCGCTCGTGGAGCTCGCCCACAAAGCTGACCAGGTGGGGCTTCAGAGAGCTGGGCATGCCCTCGCAGTCCACGCTCACGCCATGGGCCCCGTGTGCATCCACCAGCGCGCCCAGGTTGGAGACGGCGGTGGCCCGTGTTGTGGGGTTGGCCAGCACGCTCGTCATGACCTCGTCATCGAAACAGGTCAGGGTCAGGTGCACGTGCACGCCATGGGGGGCGGCCAGCTCCATGGCGGTGGGGGCCAGATCATTCCAAATCTTCGAATCGTCCACGCTGCCGTCGGCGTTCAAGTCCACCGCGAAGATGGCGACGTGGGTCAGGTGCTGCCACTGCAGGTCTTCCAGGTCACCGGCCCAAGAGGCGAAGTAGCCGTAGACCCAGGCGCTGGCGCGGTCCGGATCCAGGGGTGGAGCCTGGAGCTGGGGCTGCATCACGATGCTTGGAGGGGCGTCCCGGTGCGCCGCGTGCACGCTGGGGTGCGGAGACTCCTGGAACTGGGGAGTGCCGGCGAGCAGGGGCATGGAGAGCAGCAAGATCATGGTCACAGTGTACCTGGGGGAGATCCGCTAAACTGGCGTCATGCGCAGGCTCTTCCAACGCCCACACCTGACCCGACAACGCCGCGGCGGACAGTCGGTGGTCGAGTATCTGCTCGGCATCAGCGTGATCGTCGTGGGGCTGGCGACGGGATTCCTGATCCTCACCGACAGCGTCTCGATGACCTTCAAGAACGCCAGTGACGTGGTCGTCAAGCCCTACCCATGAGCACCGTCACTGAGTTCCTGGCCCAGGTCCAGGCCCATGAAGTGCTGGCCTTGCTGACCCTGATCGCGGCCATCGCCACCGACTTGAAGTACCAGAAGATCTTCAACAAGCTGACCTTTCCAGTGATGGCCATCGGAATGGCTTGGTGGATCTACCAAGGCAACCCTTGGTTCGGCGTGATGGGCTTGGCGGTGGGCTTCGGCATGACCTTTCCGGCCTTCGCTCTGGGGCGCACCCTGCGCGCTGGCGACGCCAAGCTGATGATGGCCGTCGGCGCGTTGCTTGGACCCGCCATCAACTTCAGGGCCTGTCTAATGATGTACCTGATCAGCATCCCCTTCGGGCTGGCCGTGCTCGCCTACAAGGGACGGCTGGGCAACCTGCTGCCCGCCCTGCGCGCCGGGATCGGCCGGGCCAGGGGAGAGGAGGTCGCAGATGTGGAGACCACTGTGGTGGCCTACGCGCCGGTCATTGGGGTGGC
Source organism: uncultured Pseudomonadota bacterium (assembly GCA_913060515.1). Lineage (GTDB taxonomy): Bacteria > Myxococcota_A > UBA796 > UBA796 > CAJQPC01 > CAJQPC01. Next base: position 6,424 of record CAJXRZ010000019.1, read on the forward strand.
AGTGATCATGGCCTACTTCACCGATTGGCTCACCTTCTGGGGGCCCCTGTGATTCGGCGCCGGCGTACGGCACAGTCCACGGTCGAGGCCATGCTCGCCATGTCCGTGCTCACCGTGGCCGTCGCAGCGGCCGCCTATGTGTTCATTGGCCCCTTGGATGCGGGCGTGACGGCCATGGATCAGGACATGCGCATCGTGTTGGATGACGCCCGCCCGGCCTCCTCTTCCGGCAAGCGCTGAGCCTTCCCCGGGAGACCCCCAACACCGCCGAAGGCCGCCGGCTGGTATTCTCGCGGTCTCTAAGAGGTGGGCGTGAAGAACCCCAAAGCCTTCATCGCTGCGCTGATCACTGCGTTGCTCTTTACTCTGGTCCAGTGCCGATACGTGCACCACCGGGAGCAAGGGCTTCTCTTTGACAGCGAGCTGATGCCGACGCTGGTTGCGAATCGAGACATCCCGGCCAACTACAAGCTGGACGAGACGATGTTCGACGTCGTCGACGTGCCTCGTAAGTGGCGCCAACCCCAGGCTGTGGCCGACGTGGACGAGGTCCTGGGGCAGATCAGCTCCAACCCCATCCTGGAAGGGGAGCAAGTGCTCGCCACCAAGTTGGTCAAGCCGGACGAGGCTGGACTGGCCTTCTACGTTCCCCCGCGCATGCGCGGTGTGAGTGTGGCAGTGGACGAGTTCAACGCCGTCGGCGGTCACGTCAAGCCGGGCACCTACGTGGACATCGTGGGCACCTTTGACTTTGGCGAAGGCGACAAGTCCGACGTGCGCACCGTCACACTCTTTCAGAACGTCTACGTGCTCGCCGTGGGCGATGACATTGGCCAGCCTCAGGCCGTGACGACCATGGAAGGGGAGGAAGAGGTCTACGAGCCGGGCGGCTTGGGCGGCGGTCGCACCGTCACCTTGGCGGTCTACCCGGACGAAGCCCAGAAGCTGGTGATGGCCCAAGAGCTCGGTGCTCTGACCCTGACCCTGCGCTCCCTCTGGGAGAAGGAAAAGGCGCTCGAGCTCGAGCACGCCACCATCCACAACACCCTCGGCATTCCCCAACGCGTGCGCACCCGGACCCGGGCCCGCTGGGAAGTCATCCGCACGGGAGGATTCTGATGTCCAAGCGATTGATCGCGCCGCTTTTGGCTTTGTCCCTGAGCATTGGGTCGGTGAGCATCCTGACCTCGTCTGAGCCAGGATTCGCTGACGAGGACAACCTTCGCGATGTCCTGGTTGTGGTGCAGACCCAGAGCGCCATTGACGTCCCCTACCGCTTCGGCAACATCGCCACAGGCTCGGACATCATCAAGGTGGTGCCCCTGCGGGACTCCAACCAGCTGCTCATCGCCGGTCGGCGCTCGGGCACGACCAACATCTTGGTCTACGACATCGACGGTGTGCTGCGCGACGAGTTCGAGGTCACGGTCATCCCGACCAACCTCTCCCGCGTGATGAAGAACGTGGAGAACCTGCTCGATGACATCGAGGGCATCTCCATCAAGATCATCAACGACCGTGTCTACATTCAGGGCGAAGTGTCCCTGGATGAAGAGAAGGCCCGCATCGAGGATCTCGCAGCCCGCGAGTCCATGGTCGAGTCCATGGTCACCCTCTCTCCCGTCGCTCAGAAGCTGCTCGCCGGCATCATCGAGCAGGAGATCGACCGCCCCGGTGTGAAGGTGCGCGTGGTGAACAACCAGATCCTCCTGGAGGGCGTCGTGTTCTCCCAGGCCGAGCTGGCCCGCGCCCAAGCCATCGCCACGGCCTACAGCCCCGATGTGGTCAGCGTCCTGGACATGCGCGAGGTGGAGCGGATCCCCGGTCGCAACCAAACCCTGGTCATCACGGTGCACTTCGTGGAGCTGGCCAAGAGCCTGACCCAGTCTTGGGGTGTGGAGTGGACCCCGCTGACCGTCTCCGGTCCCGAGCTCTTCTTCCAGCGCGACTACGCCAACGGCGCCTGGGGCCAGACCTCTGGCTACGCCACGGCCACCGTGGGCTCCTTGCTGCCGCGCATCGAGCAGGCGCGCACCGCAGGCTACGCCCGTGTGCTGGAGAACCCCACCATCTCGGTCAAGAGCGGCGACACCGCCAGCATCTTCGCCGGCAGCGAGTACCCCTACCTGATCTCGCAGGGGCTCTTCAACAGCGTGGAGTTCCGCGACATCGGCATTCGCGTGGACGTGACCCCCTACGCCCAGGGCAACGAAGTGGACATGGACATCGCGGTCGAGGTCACCGCGCTCGGTGAGATCGCACCGAACGGCTACCAGGCCGTCAACAAGTCCAACCTGAGCACCTCGGAGTTCTGTCGCAGCGGCGAGAGCATCGTGATCGGTGGTCTGCAGCGGGTCAATGACTCCGTGGACTACAACCGCGTGCCCACCCAGGGCGTAGAAGATGCCGTGTACAGCCTGTACCGGAACAAGGAATTCAAGAAGTCCAAGAGCCAGTTCCTGGTGTTCCTGACCCCGCAGATCCACGAGACCAGCAGCGAGGCCAACCAGGAGATCAAGGACCAGTTCAACCTGGACGAGGTCCGGCAGTAGGAGGTCGATCGTGTCTACGCGCATCGTCGCGGTCACGGGCGCCAGAGATGGCGTTGGACGCACCACCTTCGCGGTGAACTTGGCCCTGTCCTTGATCAAGGAGACGCGCTCTCGGGTGCTGCTCTTGGATCTCGATGGCGAGTCCGTCGGTGACTGTCAGGCGCTCTTGGGAATGCCCCTTCAAGGGGAGCAGGCGGCGCGCTCTGCCTTGGATTTTGCGCCCTACACCCAGCAGCTCACCTCCGACCAGTTCCGCCAGTACATCTCGGCGCACCCCGCCGGAATGGGCGTGATCCCACTGGCTCCCAGCCCCGAACGCAGCGCCGAGCTGCCCAACGACAAGCTGCAGGAGCTCTTGGGCTTGGCTGCGCCCCTCTGTGACTACATGGTCGTGGACTGTGGCGTGGGGCTCAACGACCGCTCCTTGAAGATCTTCGAGCAGGCCGCCGGCATCTTCGTCTTGGCCACGCCCGACCTCTCCGTCTTGCGCCACACCCGGCGCCTAGTGGAGTCCCTGCAGCGTTTGCAGTTCCCAGCGGAGCTGCTCAAGGTGGTGGCCAACAAGGTCCCCGCAAAGGGCGCCCTGGGCCCTGACAAGATGACCCGTGTGCTGGGCCGCAAGGTCATGGTCACTCTGCCGGACGAGCCCAACGTCGCCTTCAAGGCGGCCATGGAGGCCAACCCCTTCGTGTTGGGGCAGCCCCGTGAGCGCCTGAGCCGGGTGTACGACGAGTTCGTGCGCAAGGTGGTGGAGATGGGCGCCTTGGACCGCATGGCGCAGCTCGCTCGGCCACAAGGTGCCAGCGTCGGCGGCGGACGGTCGGCCACCCTCTCCGGGGACGCCCAGCAGGAGCTGGCGGCCTACCAAAAGAAGCGCGGTGGAAAGGCTGCGAGCGTTGAAAACATCGACCCCCGCACGCAGATCAAGATGCTGCTGCACATGCGCATGGTGGAGAAGGTCGACCTGAAGAGCCTGGAGCGGGATCTGGCCGCCGACGGCGGAGACCGGGACGAGGCGCTGCGCGAGCGCATCACCCAGGCGGTCGTCGGTCTGATGGACCAGGTGGGCGCGCACATCACCGACCGCACGGAGCGCAAGCGCATCGTCAAAGAGGTGGTCGACGAGGCCGTGGGCCTGGGCCCCCTGGAAGACTTCCTGGAGGATGAGCGGGTCACGGAGATCATGGTCAACGGACGCAACGATGTGTTCGTGGAGATGAACGGCAAGCTGACCAAGACCTCAGCGACCTTTACTGACGATGCCCAGCTCCTGGGAGTCATCGAGCGCATCGTGCAGCCCATCGGTCGCCGCATCGACGAGAAGTCGCCGATGGTGGATGCCCGCCTCAAGGACGGCTCCCGCGTCAACGCCATCATCCCGCCGCTGGCGATCGACGGGCCCAGCATCACGATTCGCAAGTTTGCCAGCGACCCCTTCAAGGTCAAGGACCTGGTCAAGTTTGGCTCTCTGACGGCCGAGATGGCAGACTTCCTGCGGGCCTGCGTCGAAGCCCACATGAACATCCTGATCAGCGGCGGTACGGGCTCCGGAAAGACCACTCTGCTCAACGTGATGAGCAGCTTCATCCCCAACGATGAGCGCATCGTCACGGTCGAGGACTCCGCGGAGCTTCAGCTCAAGCAGCCCCACGTCGTGCGCTTGGAGACCCGCCCACCCAACGTGGAGGGAGAAGGGGAAGTCGGCATCCGGGAGCTGGTTCGCAACACCTTGCGCATGCGTCCCGACCGCATCGTGGTTGGAGAGTGTCGCGGCGCCGAGGCCATCGACATGCTCCAGGCCATGAACACTGGCCACGATGGCTCGCTGACCACCATTCACTCCAACAGCCCCAGAGATTGCCTCTCGCGCCTAGAGACCTTGGTGATGTTCGCCGGCTTGGACCTGCCCAGTCGCGCGATTCGTGAGCAGATGTCCAGCGCCATCCACATCATCGTTCAGCAGTCTCGCCTGAGCGATGGCACCCGCAAGATCACCCAGATCTCCGAAGTGACGGGCATGGAGGGCAACGTCATCACCCTCCAGGACATCTTCATCTTCAAGCAAGAGGGCTTTGCCGATGGCAAGGTCCTGGGCCGCTACATGGCCACCGGGTTTGTGCCGAAGTTCGTCCAGACCCTCCAGGCGCGTGGAATCGCCCTTCCCAAGGGTCTCTTCGCCCGTCCTCAAGGGGACAAGACCAGCACCAAGCCTCCTGCAGGCCGACCTCCCCGCGGGCGGCGCTGATGACCGAGTGGCTGATGTTGCCAGGGTGGTACGACCTGCTCACAGGCCTGCGCCTGTTGGCGTTGTTGCCCCTGCTCATCGCCTGGGGGGCTGTGGGCTGGATGGCCGGTCCCTGGTTTGAGGCACGCTTTCTGGAGACCACCTCCGGCTACGTGAGCTGGATGGTTCAGACCGCCGACAAGATGTTCATGGAGATCAGCGGGCGTCAGGTCGTCGCCGGCATGTTCTTGGGCATGTTGCTGGGCTTGGGTCTGGCCTTTCTCATGACCGCCGGCTTGCCGTGGACCACGCCCTACCACCTGCTGCGTGGCCTGCTGGCCATCATCTTTGTGCTGGCCGGCTACCGCGTGCCGCGCTGGATCATGCAAGTGGTTTGGAACCGTCGGGTCAGCACCTTTAGCGACCAGATGCTGGACGCTCTGACCTTTATGTCCAACGGCCTCAAGTCCGGCCTGAGCTTGGTTCAGTGCATGGACATGGTGCGCGAGGAGCTGCCAAACCCAGTCTCTCAGGAGTTCGGTTTGGTCATGTCCGAGCAGCGCTTGGGTGTGCCACTGGAAGACGCCTTGATCAACCTCGAGGACCGCATCGGCACCGAGGACCTGCAGATCATGGTGACCAGCATCAACATCCTGCGGCAGTCCGGCGGCAACCTGAGCGAGACCTTCGACACCATCTCCACGACCATTCAGGAGCGGCGCAAGGTTCAGGGACGCATCAAGACCCTGACGGCCCAGGGCATCTCCCAGGGTGTGATCATCGTCATCCTGCCCTTCGTTCTGGGCGCGGTGCTCTACGTCATGGATGGGGAGCTCATCTCGCGCCTCTGGACCACAGGGCTTGGCTGGGCCATGCTCGCTGTGATGCTCTTCTTGCAGATCCTGGGCGCCTTCCTCATCAAGCGCATCGTGACCATCGAGGTCTGAAGGCGCTGCGGGGCCTTCAGTTGCGGTCCAGCGCTTGCTCCAGAGTCATGCTCCAGGCCGCCTCCAGCTCATCGATGAGTTCGTCGGCCGGGGTGTACTGCAGGCGCAGATCCCAGTAGCGCACGGTCATGTCCCAGCTGCCCGAGACCAGCCAGGTGCTGTCCGGAGACCAGTCCACCGATGAGGTGCGGTGCGTGTGGCCGCGCAAGACCGCCATCTCTTCTAGGGTTTGAGCGGAGAAGACCCGCACGTCCCCGCTGGCCATTCCTGCAGCAACCAGCTCTTCGTTCGGGCTCAACGCAATCTCGACCACAGACGAGGACTGCTCGGCGCAGACCTGTGCTTCCCCTTGTCGGTTCAGCCTGCAGAGGCTGTGGGTGTTGCCTACCCAGAGGTTTTCGGCCTCGGTGTCGGTGTCCACTGAGATCGCAGTTTCGAAGGAGAACAGCTGCTGCGGCGTCTTCGTTTTGTCATCGAGAAGCCAGATCTCGCGGTCCAAAGACACCAGAGAAATGTAGCTGGCGTCGGTGTTGCTCTCGCCTTCAAAACAGGTCGGGAGTCCGGGGACTGATTCGCGCCCCTCAGGGCCAAAGAGCACGACTCCGCTTCCGTATCCGGCGCCCCAAAAACCATCGCCCAGAGCGCCAATCCGGCGAAAGCCCACCGTTGAGTAGCCTGCCTCCTCCCACTGGCCCCGATTCCGCACTGGGTTGTTGCCATTGATGGTCGTGAAGGCAATTTGGGTGCCGTCGAGGCTGAAGCTGAGGTCCTTGCTCACTCCGGTCATGCGGGTGGGATCGGCTACTGTTGGTGCGAAGCGGTCTGTTTCCCTTCCGCTGATGGCTTCGCGCAGGAAGAGATGACCGCCGCCGTCGCTTATGGCCACGTAGGTCCCCAGTGGATCGACGTTGACGGCGGTCACACCGTGCTCGTGCGTGAGGGTCATCGCGTTGGATGTCACGGGAATCTGCCAGACTTGGAGCGTGGTGTCGAAGAGGTACATCTCCCCAGCATCCTGACCCTGGGTGATGGTGGATGGGCGGCCTGGCAGGCTGCCCTCCCAGGTGTTCTGACGGGTGTTCCAAATTCGGGTGCCGCCGCGCTCGCCTTGCACCAAGGCCAAGCTGTCGCTGCCAGGCAGGGCGCGGAGCTGGGAGGCGCTGGTGTCTAGCCCATCCAGGAGCCCGACCAGCTCTCCTGTGGTCAGATCGACGATGGCGAGCCGGCCGCTGATGCTGCCTAGTAGCAGACGGTCCCCTTGAACCGAAGAGCTCTGAAAGGGAACGGCCTCGGGTACGAAGCCGAGCACTTCGCCGCTCATGCTGCCGTCGGCATTTAGCCAAGCCAGGGTTCCATCGAAGCAGCGAAGCAGGGGCCTACCTTTGACCATGATGGCAGGTACGGAGTGCTTGCAGAGCGTGCTGAAGAGGTGCGGCGAGTCAAGGGGCCAGGTGTCTGCGTCCCCGACCTCAGCGATGGTCGCCGGTGTAAGTGGAAAGGTACGGGTTTCGTCCTGAACCATCACGGTGCCGTCCTGCAGTGTGGAGGACTGCTGGAAGGGCGGACTGACCACACTGGCGGTGATCTGGCCATCGCTAGAGTCCATGTAGTGGACGTAGTAGTCCAGGCCCAGAACGAAGATTCGGTCGTCTCGGGTCCAGTGGGCCCGCTGTGCGCCCAACTCCTTCGTCCACAGGTGCTCTAGGTCTGGCATCGCGTAGAGGCTGACTTGTGTCTGGCTGGCGCACAGCAGCCGTTCCCGGTCCAGGCTGACCTCTACAATGTTGTGTTTGCAGGCCTCGGGCAGCGGCAGCTCGCGCTTTAGTTTGGCTCTCTCGGTCCGCGCGTAGGACGCCAGCACCCCACGGGCCAAAGGGTTTTCTCCGTAGCGAAGGGAGTGGGCGGCCAAGACCTCCGCTTCGGGCCGGGCGTGGTCCGCTTGAGCGTTCTGGGCTTGCTGTGCCAGAGCGCGGCTGAGGTTTGTGTCTCCTTGGGCCAACGCTTCTTTGGCCAAGTCGCGCTCCTCGGTGATTTGCTTGGAGGAGAGAACAGCCAAGACCATGACCACTGCGAGAGCGGCTGCGCCGACTAGGAGCGGCGCTCGCCAAGCCTTGACCAGGCGACCCAAGAGCTCGGCGGAGCTGTACTCATGGGCCTGAACCCGACTACCGCGCAGGTAGCGGGCCACGTCTTGGGCCAGCTCTCTGGCGCTGGAGTAGCGGTCTTGGGGATGGAACTGCAGCGCCTTGCGTGCGATGGCTTGCAGCTCTTGTGGCAAAGGCTCCAGTACAGGATCCAGCTCCTTTAGACGCCCTTCCCGCAGCCGCTTGAGAGTGTCCTCACCGGAGGTGCTCTCAAAGGGGCCCCGGCCCGAGGCCAGCTCGAGCAGCACCATGCCCAGAGCCCACACATCGGCGCGGGGGTCTACCCGCTCTCCACGGGCTTGCTCAGGGGCCATATAGCGCGGCGTGCCCAGCACCCCGCTTCCTGGTCGGTAGGGTCCCTCTTCCCATTGACCCTCCGGATCCAGCAGGGGCCGGGCCAAGCCCCAGTCGGCCACCTGGGTCTCTCCGAACTCGCCCAGCAGGATGTTCGCCGGCTTTAGGTCCCGGTGCACGATGCCCAGAGAGTGGGCGTAGGCCATCGCTTGGCACACATCCAAGAAGTGCGGCAGGAGCTCCAAGCGCTCCTCGACGCTCGCGCAGGCCCTCAGCGAGACCTCCAGGCTGCGGCCACGCACCAAACGCATCGTGTAGTAGAGCTGGCCATCGGCGGTCTCACCGGCGTTGTAGACCGGCACGATGCCAGGGTGCTCAAGCTGGGCGGTCACCCAAGCCTCGCGGGTCATCGCGCGCGCTTGCTTGGGGTCCTTGGCGACCTTGAAGGCGACCTCGCGACGAAGGCGCCGGTCTCGCGCCACGAAGACTTGGCCCATCCCGCCCTCGCCCAGCAATCCACGGCGCTCGTAGCGCTCGTCTTCGAGCTGTGGGAGGGTTTGGCTCTCCTCGGTGATGGACCACGCCTCACCGCTCAGGCCTGCTGCGGGCGCGCTCCCCTCCGGGATCCAGGAGTCTCCGCCTGCCACTAGGTGCGGTCCTCCACTGTGTCGCCCTCATAGAGGAAGAGCTCCAGGTGGCCCAGGCCGTCCGCCCGCACCAAGTCGGTTCGCAGCCCGGCCTCGCGCAGCTTCTTGCGCAGACGGGCCAGGTTCACATCCAGACGTCGGCGAAGCAGGTGGGAGTCGTCCTCGTCCGGCCAGATCTCCTTGGCCAGCACCTGCCAGGGCACCGGTCCGTCAAAGACCACCAGCTCGCTGACCAGTCGTGCGCCAAGGCCACTGAGGGCCACGGGGGCTTGTCCGGAGCGGGCCAAGTGCACGCTGTCGTATTGGGCCACGATGCTCATGCTGTCTTGAACCCCGCCCAACATGCGCGTGGCGTTTCTGCCTACGGCGGCCAGGTCAATGGCGACGGCGCAGAACTCCTGGCCGGCCAGGGTGAAACGCACCCCGTCGTGGAGCTCCAGCCGCTCTCCGGTCTCACGGACCTTGAGCTGCCAGTGCTGTCCGTCGCTCCAGATGTGGGCGGCCGCGTTGGCCTCGTACTTGGGAACGAGCTCGTTTCGTGTCTGGCAGACCAGAGAGCACACGCCGTTGAGGACCTGTCTGGGCAAGCCAGGTCCTTCGATCCCCATCACCCGCGTGGGCAGCTCGATGTCCGTCACCCGGATGGAGAGCTCTCGGGCCAGGAAGATCTGCATCTCAGGGGCCAGGATCAGACTGGTGCTGGGCTTGCCGGCCACGGCAAAGCGTCCGCGCAAGGCCAGCAGCCTGAAGGTCTCTCCTCGAAGAGAGAGCATGGCGTGGGCCTCGGAGATGCGGGCGTCGTCGAGCTGGAGCGCTGCGGACCATAGCCGGCCTACCAGGTCGCCATGGCCCAGCTCACAGTGGGAGCCGTCGGGGAGCTCAAATCGTACAAAGGCGCGCATCAGGTCCCACGGGTGAAGGAGCTTTCGTAGTCAACGGAAGCGTCCTGGTCGTAGAACACCCCTGTGAGGGTGTTTCCTTCGATCTCGACCCACAAAAAGCCGGCCTTTTGGTCGTCCTCGAAGTGGGTGGGGGTCTCTCGTCCGACCAATCCGTTGGTCTTTGCCGCTGCACCGCTCACGATGAAGTGGGTGCCGCACTGTGTCTCCAACCACTGGCGGTTGTGGTCGTGGCCGCTCAGGTACAGCTGCATCTGCCCGCAGATGGAGGCGTCCATAAAGCTCTTCATGGACTTGCCGCTGGCGATGGGGATGTAGGGCGAGCCCTCGTATTCTCCTGCGTTTCCGTGCTGGCCATTGGAGATGTAGGGGTGGTGGCCAAAGGCGATGTGCCAGTCAGCCTTGGAGGCAGCGCGCTCGCGCTCCAGCCAGGCCTGCTGCTCGGGGCGGTCCCACACCATGATCTGGTTGGTGTCCAAGGCGTAAAACTGCACGTGCTCTTGGGCGAAAGTGTAGTGACGTGCGGGCATGCTCCACTTGGTGGACTTCTCGCTGTAGGCCACCTCAAACTCAGCCTTGCTCTCTGCCAAGGAGAGCTCGCCGTAGTCGTGGTTGCCCAGGACCATGTGGAAGATCAAGTCCAGCCCGGCGTAAGGCTGCTCAAACTTGGTCTGAAACTGGGGGTCGTCCACGCCGTTGACGCCGTCGTTGTAGATGTTGTCCCCCAGGTAGAGGACGAAATCGCAGCCACGCTCCGCGCAGACGCTCTGCACGGCCTTGGCCACCGCGTACTGGGTCTCGTTGCCCACGCCGCCATCGCCCATTGCGATGAAGCGAACGACGGGGACATTCGCGATCGGAGCGCTCTCGGGCTCGGCGGCCACTTGGCGCCTTTCCTCAACGCTGGGGTCCGGCAGAGGTGCGGCGATGGGGTCACCGCAAGCCAGGGTGAAAAGGAGAGCGCTCATGACACGCAGTTTACCGGCCCAGACGCTCTGTGTCGCAGTGGGAACACTGTCGCACCCCTTGCCCCAGCACCCTCATGCCCATGGCGCCGCAGGAGGGACAGGCGTCGTTGGTGCTCTCCAGCATGGCCGCGCTGGTGATCTCTCCGCTCTTCCAGTTGATCGCGCAGTCCAGGCTTCCATCCGCCACAGCCGCATAGATCCAGGTCTTGAGGAGCTCGGTTGAGACAGAGAGCTCTTGGCTCAACTCGTACAGCCCGATGCGCCCCCGTGCCGCGATGAGCCCCACCAGCGAGGCCTGTGCGGCCGCAACGCGCGCGCTCTCCTCGTTGTCGCTGCCCTTGGACCAGTAGAACCACGCAGCGGCCAGCATGACGAACATCGGCACGCCGTAGCAGAGCGTGGCGCTGACGATGACCGCTGGCAGGGTCATCTCTCCTGGGTCTGCTGCAACCCCGCCGATGAGCACCGGAATGCCGATCAGTAGAAGTACGGCGTTGGCGCTCAGGATGGCCGCGCGAAGGCGCAGCCGCTTCTCAAGGAAGGCCCCGACGAAGACCAACAAGCCGGCCGGGAAGACTCCGAAGAGGCCGAGCATGCTCAGGCCTCTGCCCAGACCCGCCGGACTTGGCTCGTCCAGGATCGCGGAGCCGGCACAAGCCAAGCCCATCATCAGCCCGCCGATGGCCAGGGTGATGAGCAACATGGCAGGCCCACGTGGCCGCCACTTCGGCGGAAGCTTCATGCCAGCTCGTCGATCAACTCATCTTCGATGGAGGCGTCCGGGGCATACTCCTCTTCAGGCTTTACGCCCTTGTTCATCAGTCCGCCCACAGCCATGTACAAGACGCCTACGCCCACAAAGACCATGGCCGTCACCTGGGAGGTGCTCAGTCCTCCGTCGATGTACTGGGTCAGGTACGCGGTGCCGCGCACGGCGTCGCCACGGAACATCTCGACCATGTAGCGAAGGCCGGCGTAGCAGATCAGGTACAGGCCCATGATCTGGCCGTCGAACTTGCGGCCGTAACGCCAGACCAAGCTGAGCAGACCAAAGCCGATGAGCGCACCCACCGCCTCGTAGGTCTGTACGGGGTAGAGCGGCATGTCGAAGAGCGCACCCATGCCCTGCTGGATCTCGGGAAAGGCGCCGAAGTCCTGGGGACCTGCTGCCCGGTGGTACTCGTAGGCCACGAAGGGCTTGCCCTGGAGGGTGACGATGTCGCCGCCCGGAAAGCTGGCCAGGGTGCTGGCCACGATGGCCTCGGGGATGTGCTGACCGTGGCAGCAGCCTGCAAAGAAGCAGCCCATGCGTCCAATGGCCTGGCCTAGGAGGATGCTGGGCCCCGCGATGTCGGCCACCTTCCAGGGGTTGATGCCCTTGATGACCAAATAGCCCCACCCGCAGATGATCGCGCCGGTCACGCCGCCCATGACGGCCATGCCGCCTTGGGTCAGGTCCAAGAGGATCAGAGGGTTGTCCAGGAAACGCTCGCGGTCACCGGGGCTACCCAAGAAGTGAAGCAGGCGGGCGCCGAAGATGGAGCTGACGATGGCCACCACGATCAGAGGCACGACCACGTCGGGGTTGATGCCGACCTTTCGCATGCGGGCGCCTGAAATCAGGGCGGCCAGGAGGAAGGCGGTGACCAGCATCAATCCGTAGGTTCCAAAGAGGAGCGGATCGCCGTCGGTCTCTTGAGCGTAGAGGTAGGGAAACATCGGTCCTCAGATAACCACGGATGTGTGGGTCTCACACCCCAAGATGCCCGCCATTGCTGGAAGGTGCTTGTGCTTCTCCCGTCAGTGCGCTCGCGGAGCCCGTCCAGGCGGGCAACAGGCCCATCTCGGCCAAGGAGCAAAAGCTGTTGCTTCCTAGGATGAGATGGTCGGCCAGCTGCACGCCCAGCTTGTGACCCAGCTCGCTCACCCGTCGGGTGACCGCTCTGTCCTCGGGCGAGGGGCGGGGGTCCCCTGAGGGGTGATTGTGCGCCAAGACCAGAGAGCGTGCGCCGAGCAATAGTGCAGGTCTAAAGACCTCTCTTGGATCCACCAAGGTTCGGTCCACCGAGCCGGTGCTCAGGCATTCCAAGGCCAATGGGCGACCACTGACGGAGAGGTAGAGCGCGAAGAGTTGCTCCCGGCGTTGTGCGTTTAGGGCCGGACGGATCCAGGCCTCGGCGTCTTCTGGACAGGTCACAAGCTCGGGTCCAGGGTCCCGGTTTGGGAGCAGGGTGAGCGCGCAGGCGGCGTGTACCCGAACAGCCCGAGCTGGCCCCAAACCGGGAACTTCAGTGAGCGCGCGAACGGGCACCTGGGCGATCTGCTGGGCGCTGCCAAAGCGTTTGAGCAGCTCCAGAGCGATGCGTCGGGTGCCGTAGGGGCCACTTCCAGTGCCGATGACGAGGGAGAGCAGCTCCAACTCGCTGCTGCTTCGAGGTCCGTTCAAGGTGTAGTGCTCGCGCTGTCCATGCATGCTGTCCCCAGGTCTTGTGGGGAGAGAGAGCAAAGCCCGTGCCAGGCCAGGGGCCGCACGGCGTGGGACGCTTGGAGCCTCGGGTGTCCACTTTCGGACAGGGGCTGTCGACTCTCCGACACCCCCCAAGCCCAGTTGCGCGGGCCGCAGCCTGCGGTCTACTTGATGCGGACGTCCAGGTTCAAGCTGATCGTGTCTGGACCGTAGAGGTTCGCATCGTTCATGCTGGTGCGCTGTGCTGCACCGATGCTGTTCAATGCGGAGTGGAAGGACGCCAACTGTGCAGGTGGAATGCGCACTTGCACCTGCACTCGGCCGTCATCCAGGTCGCTCTCGCTCAGGGCTGCGCCGGTCTTGGCGTTGACCGCTCGGCCCCCATGGCGCTCGGCCAGGGCGGCGATTTGTCGCAGGCTGGTGCTGTCCTTGACCACCAAGCTGTAGGCCACCGCTGCGTTGAGCTGGGCTTCCAAGTCGATGGCTTGAGCTTCGCCCGCATCGGGCTTCTCGGCGCCCGAGGTGCTGCCAACGGGTTCCTGGCTGCCCAAGTCCATCACGTCTGCGGTGCCCTTGGGGTCGACGCTCTTGGAGTCGCTGCCCTTGAGGGCGCCGTCTTTGGCGTTGCCTCCAGTTGAGCTCTCCAAGCCGACGACGCCGTCGATGGCTTGGGTCTTGGAAACCGTGCCGCTCCCCTCGCCCTCGTCGATCGGCCCCGTGATCAGGGTGTCGGCGACCTCCCGGAAGGGATCGAGCTCCTTCTCGGGACCCGGTGCGGCCTCTTTGGACTTGACGGTGTCCTTCTTGTCTTGGGCGCCAGCTGCGGTGCTCAGTTCAGTCTCGGCGGGCTCCATGGTGGCCGGCTCGGTCTCGGGCTCATCGGAGTCCGGGAGCAGACCGCCTACGAGAACCAGGACGATCGTCGCGGCCACGGCCATGGCCAAGGTCTCCATGGGCAGCTCACGGAAGAAGCTGCGCAGGCGATCCATCCACCCCACCTGGGGCATGGGCTCGACCGCTGCTTGGGCCATCACGCGCTCGTGAAAGCCAGTAGGAGCTTGAAGAGGACCCTCGGTGCGCAGGAGCTCCAGCGCCGACTGTACGGTCTCCATCTCAGCCCGCAGGGCTGGATCCTTGGAGAGTTCAGCCTCGAACGAGGCCACCTGTGCAGGGCTTAGTTCCCCGTCCAGGTAGTCGTTCAAGCGGGTTGTGGTCTCTTGCTCAGTCATGGCTCTCTCTCACACCACATCGGCTAGGTTTAGGCGTCGACCGAGCTTTCTTGCCAGCTCATGTCGGGCCCGGTGCAGCCGGGACTTTACTGTTCCGCGGGGAAGGTCCAGCAGCTCGCTGATCTCCTCGTAGGACAAATCCTCGATGTCCCGCAGCACGATGATCTGACGCTGTTCATCATCCAGCTGATCCAGGGCTTCCTGGAGCAAGGTCCGTGCCTCGCGCTGGTGCACCGAGGCGTCGGTGCCAGGTCCTCTCTCGTCTGCGAGCTGTCGTTTGGGTGCGTCGTCCTCCTGTTGAATGCCGTCGATTGACTCGTGGCGGCCGTGGGCGCGTCGGTGTCTGTAGGTCTGGCGGTTCTTGCAGTGGTTGATCGCAACCCGGTAGATCCAGGTGCTCAGCTGCGCGTCTCCGCGGAACCCGGGCAGCGCTCGGAACAGAGCCAGGAACACGTCCTGGGCCACCTCTTCTGCGATCTCGCGGTCGCCCTTGAGCCACCGCATGCACACGCTGAAGACGCGGTTCTGATAGCGCCGCACCAACTCCGAATATGCTTTCCGGTCACCTTCCTTGAAGCGCTGCACCAACTCCTCATCCGTCGGTCGATGGACCATGGCAAAGAGAAGGGCAATCATGGGTGGGCGCGAGGCCTCCGATCAAGACAGACCACAAGGCGGGTCTGGGGGTTCCGAGAAAGTGGAGCTTAACACCCCCCACAACGCAAAAGGGCCTGCCCGCAGGCAGACCCTTCCGATCATCACACGGTGGGACTACTCGAAGTCGAGCTCGTCCTGGGGCAGGCGGATGGCCTCGCCGGTGCGGATGCTGGACTCAATCTGGTCCAGAGACTCCCGTGGGTTCGGGAAGATGGTCTTCTTGATGCGGGCACCGCGGAAGCGGCAGCCGTCGATGTTGGCGCAGTCCAAGTCGGCGAAGTCCAAGACGGCCTCGTCCAGGACGGCGCCCTGAAGGTTGGCGTGCCACATGGAGGCACCCTCGAGACGGGCACCCTTGAAGGTGCAGCCGCTCAGGTCCGCGTCGGCGAGCTTGGTGAAGCTCAGGTCGCGGCCGTCGAAGTTCAGGCCAGTCAGGTCCGCACCACGGAGGTCTGCCTCTACCAGAGAGCGGCCCTTGCGGAGGGCGTCCATGACCTGCTTACGGGTCATACTGGTAGGCGCGAGATCGTCTTCGCGGCGTCTTGCTCGGGCGCTTCTCATTGTCGGCTCCGTGGATTCAGCGTTCAGCGTGCTGCAGCTCAGCTCAAACAAAACCAAGGGTGCGGCTGACGATTTCAGACATCGGCCGCGCTTGGACCGATCCGGCGTAACAGGGATTGCACAACGGGTGCCACAAGGTCTCTGTCTGGAGTGAAGCTCTGAGCCAAGTGCAAGCCCCCAGGATTCAGGGTGTTGACCTCGACCACCTTGTCGCCGATCACGTCGATGCCGGCCAACCAAACCCCAGCCTTGAGCAGGTGGGGGTTCAGGGCCTTGCACAAGGCCTGATCCTCGTCGCTTAGTACGATAGGGTGCGGCTTTGCGCCTTGCTTGAGGTTGTGGCGAAACTCGCCAGGCGCCCGCTCGCGGAGGTAGCCGCCGAGCAATTCACCATCCAGCCAGACCAAGCGCTTCTCGCCGTGATCGGCCTCCGGAAGGTAGGCCTGAATCACCGCATATCGGTCGCCAACTTTTTGTACTTCGTCAAGAGCTCGGTCCAAGTCTTGGTGGCGCCGATGGGACACTCGGTGGATGTTTTTCCCTCCGCTGGCACGCGCAGGCTTGACGACGACCCCCTCTGGATACTCCATGGCGAAGGCATGCGCGGTGCCCCTTGCGCGGGTGACAAGGGTCGGCGGTTTTGGCACATCAGGGAGGCTGGCCAGCCAACCCTTGTGTGAGGTCATCAGCAGCGCTTCGGGGGGGTTGAGCACCGGCACCCCTGCAGACTGGGCCCGCAGGCACCAGGTCAGCACGGCGTTGTCCATGGGGTTGATGCGAATCAGCATCAGGTCCAAGGAGGAGAGGGCCACAAAGCAACGGCGTGCGCGACGGGTCTGCAGCAGCGTGCAGACCTCGGCTCGGGACCAGCCCCTGTTGCGGGGGTCGAGGGCGTAGGCGCGTGCGACCAGCGCTCCCTTGGCATCGACCTCGAAGTCCCAGGGCTCGATCAGACGAACCCCCACACCCGAGGCCAGCAAGCCCACGATGATGTGGGCCGTGGTCCAGGTGACCTCGATGTTCGAGGCGCGGGTGATGGCGATGCCGATTCGCAAGGCTTTGCGCCTAACCCAAATACGGGACGACCGAATCCGGGGCGACCCGAATCTGCGGCGACCCGGTGCTACCCTTGGAGTCTATGAAGTCACTCCTTGGCCGCATTCGCCTGCTCGTCCGCTCACGCAGCCCACTGATCGCCTTGATCACCTGGGAGGAGGAGCGCTTGGAGCGTCACGTCGGCCGAATGGCACGGGACGAGGAGCTGGCCGTCTATTGCTGGCGGCAGACCACAGGTCTCACGGTGAGCGGGACCCCAATTCCCGAGACGCAGGGTCTCTATGAGGCGCTACAGCACATCGCTGTGAGTCTCCCAGAGTCCGCCGTCTTCCTGCTCTTCGACGCTCAGGAGGAGCTAAAGAAGTCCAAGGTGGTTCGCGCCTTGCGTGACGTGGAACCTGTGTTGGGCGCGCGGACCCAAGCCTTGGTCTTTGTCTGCCCCACCCTGAGCGTGCCCCGGGAGTTGGAGAAGGACCTGATGGTCATGGACGTGCCCCTGCCCGATCGCGGCGAGGTTTCACGTCTGCTGCGGGTCATGCTGCGTCAACAGACGCTGGAGCTGGACCCTGTGCGTTTCGAGCGCTTCGTGCAGTCCAGCCTGGGCCTGACCGAGAAGGAGATCAAGCGCAGCTATGCCCGCATCCTCCTGGCGGGCCAGGGCTTCGACGACACTGCGCTCTTGGAGATGGGCCGTGCCAAGCGCCAGGCGATCCGGCGCTCCCGCCACCTGGAGTTCTTTGAACAGGTCGAGGACATGAGCGGGGTGGGCGGCCTCTCCCAGCTCAAAGAGTGGCTCGATCGGCGGGGCAAGGCCTTTGGGCAGGACGCTCGGGACTTTGGGCTGCCGGAGCCCAAGGGGGTCTTTCTCCTGGGGGTCCAAGGTTGTGGCAAGTCCCTGACGGCCAAGGCCGTGGCCGGCAGCTTCCAGATCCCGCTGCTTCGGCTGGACGTGAGCGCGCTCTTTCAAGGAGGCGGGCCCGTCGAAGAGTCGCTTCGGGACACCATCCGAATTGCAGAGTCCATCGCGCCAGCGGTGCTCTGGATCGACGAGCTGGAGAAGGGATTCTCAGGAGGGACCGGTGGCGCTGCCTTTGGTGCTTTCCTGACCTGGCTGCAGGAGAAGACGGCCCCCGTCTTTGTGGTGGCGACCGCCAACGAGGTCAGAGGACTGCCTCCGGAGCTCCTGCGAAAGGGACGGTTTGACGAGATCTTTTTCGTAGATTTGCCGAGCGTGCACGAGCGCCTGAGCATCTTGGAGATTCACCTGCGCCGCCGGCAGCGCAACCCCGAGGACTTTGACCTGTACCAAGCCGCTGAGGAGACGGAGAAGTACTCCGGCGCTGAGCTGGAGCAGGTCATCATCGAGGCGATGTTCAACGCGTTCGCCGAAGGGCGCGAGCTGAGCAACCGCGACTTGACCCGGGTGATCCGGGACACGGTGCCCCTTGCGGTCACCATGGATGACCGACTCAAGGAGCTGCGGGAGTGGGCGGGACCCCGCACACGACCCGCCTCTCAGGATCGTCGCCGCATCGACTACTTCGCAGACTTTCGGGAGGTTGAGTGAACACAGCAGTCTTGGGCGCAGGCTCTTTTGGTACCGCGCTGGCCATGCAGCTCGCCCGTTGTGGGCACCGCGTGCGTCTCTGGGAGCGCAGCCCCGCGCGTGCTCAGGTCATCGAGGAGTCCCGCGTCAATGAGCGCTACCTGCCCGGTCACCGCTTGGACCCTGCCGTCACGGTAGGCAGCGATGTGGACTGGGTGCTGGAAGGGGCGGAGCTGGCGGTGTTGGCGATTCCCAGCCAAGCTTTGCGCGCTGCGCTCACGAATCTCCGGCCGCACCTGCCCAATGACACCATCCTCTGCTGTGCTGCCAAGGGCGTGGAGGAAGGAAGTCTGCTCACCATGGACGAGGTGATGTCGCAGGTGATGGAGAGCCATCGGCGCCAGTGCGTGATCAGTGGCCCCAGCTTCGCCGCCGAGGTCGCCCGCGGTGAGCCCACCGCTGTGGTGGTCGCAGGCCAGGACCCCCAAGCCACCAAGCGCGTGGCCGAGGCGTTCCATGGCAGCTCCTTTCGGGTCTACCACTCTGACGATGTAGTCGGCGTGGAGATCGGCGGCGCGATCAAGAACGTCATGGCCATCGCCTGCGGCATGGCCGACGGCATGGGCTTGGGCCTGAACGCCCGAGCGGCCATCATCACCCGTGGCCTGGCCGAGATCACCCGATTGGGCGTCGCCAAGGGCGCCAACCCTCTGACCTTCTCCGGCCTGGCCGGAATGGGGGACTTGGTGTTGACCTGCACCGGCAACCTCTCGCGAAACAGGCGCGTGGGCTTGGCCTTGGGGAAGGGCAAGACCTTGGACGAGATCTTGGAGGAGCTGGGTCAAGTAGCGGAGGGTGTGGTCACCACGCGCTCTGCGCGCGACTTGGGCCACAAGCTGGGGGTCGAGCTGCCCATCACCGAGCAGGTCTACGGCATCCTCTACGAGAACAAGGACCCCAAGCAGGCGATGGCCGCGCTCATGGGCCGCGCGCAGAAGCATGAACGGGCTTAGGGGCAGAGTGAGCCAAAGGAAGACCCTGTGAAGAGCGAGCGCACCCTGCGTGAGGAGATGATTCGCTTCTCCCACCTCTGCTATGAGCGGCACCTGTTGGTGGCGATGGACGGCAACCTGTCCTGCGTGCTGCCCAACGGTGACATCCTCTGCACCCAGGCCGGTTGCCACAAGGGGCTGCTCACCGACGAGCACCTGGTGGTCATCGATCGGCAGGGCAAGAAGCTGCGCGGCCGCGGCAACCCGACCTCTGAGATGGCCATGCACTTGGCCTGCTACCAGGAGCGCCCGGACTGCAAGGCCATCGTGCATGCCCATCCACCGCTGGCCATCGCCTTCACCATCGCGGACCAGTCCCTGGCCCAGTGTGTGCTCCCCGAAGTGGTCCTGACTCTGGGGACGGTGCCCACGGTGGCCTACGAGACCACCGGCACCAAGGGCTTGGCAGATGCCTTGCGGCCCTATGTACGCAACCACGACGCGGTGTTGATGGACCGACACGGCGCGGTGACCTTGGGGACCTCGCTCTTGGACGCCTTCTGCAAGCTGGAGACCCTAGAGCACACGGCCAAGATCACGGCCACAGCGCGCTCTCTGGGGGGGATCAAGACCCTCCCCCCCGACGAGGCCGTCGCCCTTCGCTCCATGGGCCTGAAGCGCTATGGCGGCCCACCCAGCGCCGTGGCCAAGGCGGACTCGCCCGGCGCGGATCTGCCCCAGGCGTGTTTGATCTGTGATGGCTGCAGTGACCCGAGTCACATGGGCCTGGCCGCCCCAACGGGGGTCAGCGCCGTCCGCGTGAAGGGCCCTGGCTTGGACCAAGTGCGCAAGGTCGTGATGGAAGAGGTGCTCGCGGCCTTGAAGGGGGAGGCATGATTCTAGCTCTGCTGACCGCATGCGCGGGCCTGACGGTCAATGACGTGACCACCGGGGAGTCCGAGGCCTACCCCGAGCTCAAGTCCATGTACTTCCACGAGGCGCCCCAAGCGGTGTTCTCCAGGGCCGAGACGGTGGCCTTGACCATGCCGGGCTGGCAGAACTGCAGCACCCCGGAGCCCTTTGTGCTGGCCTGCGAGGCGGTCACACCCAAGATGGGCTTTGTGGATGACGTCACCATCTGGGCTGTTCCTGCCGGCCCGGGCATGACGCAGCTCAAGATGCGAAGTGCTAGCCGCAAGGGCAAAGGCGACTTGGGAGCCAACGCCAAGCGCATTCGCGCCTACCAGGAGGCCCTGATCGCCTACAAGCCCGCGGCCCCCGCGGACGTGATTCCAGAGCAAGCCCAGTAGGCAAGCTCAGTAGCCAAGCCCAGTAGGCGAGCCCAATAAGCAAGCTCAGAGGGTGCTACTGCGGCAGGTCGCGGCTGATACGCGTCATCACAAGCTCGCCTTCGACCGCAGCAAATCCGGCCAGGTCGCCGTCAAAGCTAGCGCTCAGCTCGCCGTCTTCGGAGACTTGCCCGTCCAAGGCCAGTGGCACCTCAAAGCCAAAGAGGTCCAGGGCGATGTCGCCTTCGAGGTCTCCGGCGTCGTTCTCAGCACCGATGAGGTACTCCCCGTCGATGTCGATGCCTTGGATACTCAGGAAGCAGTTTGCGGAGCCATCAACCACCTCGCCTGTGGCGTCGATGGTCAGGGTCGCGGCGCCCGAGCAGGCCGTGGAGAGTTGATCCGTGATCAGGTCCACCACCACGTTCCCGGTGTAGATGCCGGCATAGGCGCTCTGCACGAGCACGCCGCCGACAGTGTAGGAGACGCGGTCTCCGTTGGGCAGCAGGGCCTTGGCCTTCAGATCGTGAACGCCGATGGGGAGGGTGTCCTCGAACTCTGAACCGGTGGGGTTCCAGTCGCTGGCCACGCTGCTCTTCCAGGTGATCTCGTCGAAGTCGAGGACCTCTCCTTCGGCGTTCTCGAGGTGGGCCTTGAAGGTGGTCCCATCTTCGAGGGACACAAAGCTGGCGGACACCGGTGAGGTGATGACGAGCTCGGCTTGGCTCCAGTCAACCTCGACCTCTTCGATCTCTTCCGCTGTCTCGCTCTCGAGCACAAGGTAGTCGTTGCCACAAGCGAGTAGGGCGAGGATGAGCATAGGGTCTCCGTGGCGCGTAGAAGGGCCGGGGCCATTGTAGTCAGTCTAGTGGGGCCTTGGCGAGCACTCGGGCCATCTCTTGAAGCGGCAGCGGACCTTGGGCCAGGGCGAGTGATGGCACCGGGCCGCTGGACTCCCGGTTGCTCTGAACCAGTGCCAAGTCCGCGGGGGCCCAGAGGGGCGGCGGCCATTGCTCCAGGACATGCAGGGTCTTGCAGCGAAGTGTGTCCGCGACCTCTGCGCTGCGATGAGGACCGCAGTGCTGCACGGCGATTCGGGCCGCGTGGAGCAGCTCGCCGGAGTGCATGCGCGGAGCCGGCAGCTCGGCGGGCAGACGCAGGCGCACCTGTACGCCTTGTGGGCCGGCCTCTGCTTGCAGCTCACCCCGCAGTCGGGTCACCAGCTCCCGCCCGAAGGCCAAGCCGAGCTGGGTGCGGGCCAACTCCACGCTGTCCTCGTCTGGACCAACAGGGGCGGAGTCGTGCAGGTGGAGCTCCACCCAGGGCTCCTGCAGAGCGCATCGAATGGTCAGTTTGCGTTCCAGAGACCGGACCGGGCGCTTGAGGAAGCCGGCCAGGAGACTGGAGAGCAGGCTGGCCAGCCGGGCGGGGCTGGCGTGAACCGGAGGGGCGCGCTCGATCTCCACCTCTACATGAAGGATCTCCAGGTCCTTTCGGGCCAAGCCCAGTACCCGTTGCAGGAGGCGGCGGAGGTCCAAATCCCGCTCGGCCTGGTCGGTTGGGCCGAAGGACTTCAGATCGTTGACCAGGTTGTTGATCCGGGCCATGCCCTCTTGGCATTCGTTGATCAGCTCGTTGAGCTCGTCCAGTCCCTGGGGCCAGTTGGCCTGGCGCTTGTATGCCTGGAGTTGAGCCGGGTTGCCGTGCAGCAGGGCCAGATCGACGCCGTAGGTCAGCAGAGGCTGCAGGTCCTGGATGCAGGCGCGGGTCTCCTCCAGGTTGGCCATCACGAAGGTCGCGGGGTTGAGGATCTCGTGGGCCAGGCCCCAGGACAAGCGACCGATCAGCTCAAGCCTCTCCTGCTCCAAGGCTTGGGCGTGACTGAGCGCCAACAGGCCAGGGGCGATGCGGTTCTCATTGGGATTCGTTTGCGTTGGATGCGAATCCGCGGACGGTGACGCCTCAGATTTGGCCTCTGCAAACTGAGCCTGAGCCGCCAGACAGGCAGGCCAAGCCAACGCCGTTGGCACCACGTCCACGGCGCCTGCGCGCATGCAGGAGACCGCTTGGGCCACGGTGAGGCGCTCTCCGCAGACGACAACGGGCAGGGTACTGGCGGCCAAGAGCTGGGGGAGCTCGGGTGCGCTGTGGTGAACCAAGACACAGTCTGCGTGGGGCAGAGCGGCCAGCAACTCACCCAGGGAGTCGCTGCGACTGAGTGAACCCTGGCCCGACCATCTCGCTGGGGCCACGCGCGGTGCACAGAGCTCAATCAGGTGCATCACCGCCTCCGTCGGCAGCGATGTTATCAGCCAGGGGCAGCATTCGGAGCGTGAGATGGCGGTCGTAGAGGTAAAGGGCCTGGAGAAGCGCTACGGCGACCACGCCGCTCTGGGTGGGGTCAACTTTGAGATCCACGCGGGCGAGGTCGTCGGATTCCTGGGGCCCAACGGCGCCGGCAAGTCCACGACGATGAAGATTCTCACGGGCTTCATCACGGCCACCGCTGGCTCGGCCGTGGTCGCTGGAGTGGACGTGCTGGAGGATCCGGTGCGCGCCCGAGGCCATTTGGGCTACTTGCCCGAGGCCAGTCCGGTCTACCCCGACATGCGCGTGATGGAGTACCTGGAGTTCGTCTCCAACGTGCGCGGCTTGGCGGCCGCCGAGGGCGCAGCTGCCGTGGAGCGGGCCATTGGGCGCTGCGGTCTGAACGAGCGCCGTCAGCAGGTCATCGGCACCCTCTCCAAGGGCTACAAGCAGCGCGTCGGGATCGCCCAAGCCATCCTTCACGATCCGGACATCTTGATTCTGGACGAGCCCACCTCGGGCTTGGACCCCAACCAGATCATGGACATTCGGGCCTTGATCCGTGAGATCGGGGCCAAGAAGACCGTCATCCTGAGCACCCACATTCTGGGTGAGGTTCAGGCCACCTGTGACCGGGTGCTGATCATCAACGAGGGCCTGATCGTGGCCGACGGTCCCACCGAAGAGGTGACGCGGGCGAGCTCGGGCGACCTGGTGCACTTGAGCTTGGCGCCCGGAAAGGTGGTTCAGGAGACGGCGCGCATCATCGAGGAGATCTCCCAGATCGCCGGCGTGGAGAGCGTTCGCCACGTGACGGGCCATGCGGAGGTCGAAGGTCAGCTCGATCTTCAGATCCACGGACAAGGCGAGCTTCGTCCGGAGCTTTTCCACACGGCGGTTCGCTTGGGCTGCGTGATCCTGGAGTTGCGCCAAGAGCGCCGCAACCTGGAAGAGGTCTTTCGGCAGCTCACTCGGGCTTGATTCAGACGATGCAGTCCAGCTCCATCGCGCGGGCTTGGGAGACGATGCGCTTCATCTTGTCGGTGTTGAGTCCGAGCAGCCGTCTGGCGCCGTTGACCTGAGTTCTGTCCTCGCAGAACTGCGCTCCCTGGGGTCCGCGCAGGCCCAAGTTCAGGTGCTCGGCCACCACGCCTGCGACCAAGAGGGTGGCGATGGTCGGGTTTGGGACCTTGGCGACGCTGACCTGGTGGTGATGCCGAATCACGGAGACGATCTCTCCCGGCAAGTCCCAGGTCTGGCCAACCCGGGCGCCCAGGGTTTCGTGTGATTCCAGCGCCGCTGCCCAAGCCGTATTCAGGGGTGGTGGGGACTCGCCGCGGGGGACCTGTGCCAGCACCATCAGCGCAGTCGCCATGCCCAAGTCGGCCAACAGGGCGCACATGCTGGCCTGAGGCTGCGAGAAGCGGCTCTGGCGATTGACCGCATGGCAGAGGTTGGAGCGCACCTGGGCAAAGCGCATGATCTCGGTGACCTGAGGCTCAAAGCCGGGGGCACGGAAGACCTTCATGCGCAGGCTGATCTGCAAGACCAAGTCTCGCAGTCCGTTGATCCCCATGCGGACGGCGGCCTCTCTCAAGCTCTGGACAGGTCGTGTGCCGTAGATCGGGCTGCGGGCGCGGGCCAGTAGCTGTGCGGCGAGGGTCGCGTCGGTCTCGACGACGGCGAGGATCTCTGCGGCCTCTACCCGGGGGTTGTTGGTCAGCCGCAGAACTTCAAGGGCGGCTTTGGGGAGGGTTGGTGCCTTAAAGTTTGGCTTGGCCAACTCGGACTCCAGGCGCTCTACACAGCGGCCAACGGGGTCGTCGATCTCAACGAATCCCAGGCCGTAGTTGGCGTCCATATTGGTGCTCATGTCGCCTCCGTTTAAGTAGATCGGCTCAGATGGGACTCCTCATGAGGCTGATGAGGCCCGGAATGCTGGCCAAGATCAGGGGTAGGACGACTCCTGTGATTTGCAGGGCAAGGTGGCGCTGCGGAAGCACACCAACGGCCAGAAGGCTGCAGCCGATGAGTGGCAGGAAGGGCAGCGCCTCGGAATAAGCGCACGCGGCAGCAAGGATGCCCGTGAGCGCCAAGAGTGCGCCTCGGTTCAGGGCAGCATGGCCTCGCAGGCAGAGGGTGACCCCTCCGATGACCAGAGCCTCTATGCCCAGGCGCATGGAGCAGTTCAGGGCCAACACGATCCCTACACCAATCCCCAAGAGCGGGACCACCCAAGGCCGATGTGGGCGCTGGACCAAGACATCGCTCCCGAGCAGTGCGATGCCGGCGAGGGTGCCGATCGCCAGGCTCTCCAACAGGGTGGAGCGACCCCAGAGGCTCTGGAGTCCGAAGCCCAAGGTCAAGGCCGCGCTCAGAGCCAAGGTGGCCACAGCCCAGCGCTTTGGCGCCAGCATGGGGAGCAAGAGCACGGGGGTGAGCACCATTCGGTAGTCGAAGGCGCTGTGGGGAGGAACGCTTGGAAGTCCCAAGAGAATGCTTCCAGCAACGACCCAACCCAGCCAGCCGCTCATTGCGATGGCCCGATTGCCCAAACGAGGCCCGGCCACCACCAATGCGATGGCCAAGGGCAGCAGCAGGGCCAAGCGCATCAGAGCTTCTTCTTGGTTCCCTCAATGGCGATGGTCATCGCGATCTCGTCGCCGATTCCGTCTTCGTTGTAGAAGCCGAAGTCGGAGCGCTTGACCTGGAACTCTGTCTCAAAGCCGTAGCGGTAGCCGCCCCAGGGGTCCTTGCCCTCGCCGGCCTTGGTGATGTCCACGGTGATTGGCTTGGTCACGCCGTGGAGGGTCAACTCCCCGGTCGCGGTCCAGACGCCCTCGCCCTTGGCTTCGATCTGCGTGGCCTTGAAGCTGACCGTCTGGAACTCGCCTGCGTTCAGGAAGTCCGGGCTACGCAGGTGCTTGTCGCGCTTCTCGTTGTTGGTGTCGACGGACTCCGCCTTGACGGTGATGTCGATGGCGGTGGGGTTGCCCTGCTCGTCCACCTCGAAGGTTCCTTCAAAGTCGTTGAAGCGGCCCCAGGTGTAGCCAGCGCCGAAGTGAAGGGCCTTGAAGAGCACGGCGGAGTGAGAGGTGTCTACTTTGTAGTCGTCGGCGGCAAATGCCACGGCCGGCAGGAGAAGAGCAGTGAGAGCTGAAGCGGCAATGAGACGGCGCATGTGGCCTCCTGTTTGTTTCGAAGATGATGGTAATGCCCCCGGGCTGGTCTGTATTCCCTGTTTATTGGAACAATGCATTCCGAGGCCGCGCGTCAGTTATGCTGTGCGGCATGGAACAACTCGCTGAGGCCTTCATTGGCATGGCCGCTGTGCTTGGGGTCTTTGGGTCCCCGACCGTGATGGTCGCCTTTTTTCTGAGCCACCGCCGCCAGATGAAGGAGCTGGACATCCGCCAGATCGAGGCGCAGACCAAGCTGGCCAAGGCACAGGGCATGGTGGACCTGCCCGAATACATCGATAGCGACGATCCGCTGGCGGTGTCTGCTTACCGGCGCGCCAAGGAAGAGACGCTGCGCTCTTCGGCCAAGCACGCCGCAGCGAGCAGGCAGGGCAAGCAGGTCTAGCTGTTCGCTATTCCGCTGAGTCGATGCTCAGCAGGGCATCCTTGAGGGCGTTGAACTGGTTGTTCTGCCCCAGATCTTGGTTCGTCAGGTTGAAGACCCCGACGATGCTTCCCTCTGGATCAACGAGCACCACGTCTCTGTATTCCACGCCCCACTGAGACCAGACGGCGTCCTCCTCGGTGTCCTGTAGCCAAGGCAGATCGCGGCCGTCGGTGAAGACGTCATTGCTTCCCGCCTTGCCCAGCTCGTTCACGCCGATGATGGCGATGGAGTCGGGCAGCTCAGCTTGCATCTGGTCCAGGTAGCCAAACTGGCTACTGCAGTAGGGTCACGTTGCGTGACCGAAGTACCAGGCCGAGACCCGGTCCAGATACTGAGAGGGCGCCACCAAGCTCTCAAAGCTCGCGCTGGTGCTGTTGACGTCCTCCAACTCAAAGCCGGGCGCAAGGGCACCCTCTCCCAGTGGGGAGGGGCTCAGAACTGCGAGGGGATCAGCGTCGGGGGTGGCGCAGGCCAAGGCGAGTAGGAGCATGGGGCTCTCTTAATCCAGAGTATCGAAGAAGTCTTTGAGCAGGGAGCCGTCCCAGCTCTCGTTTGGACCGTGACCCATGCCCTCTACGACATGGAGGGTGCTCTGCAGGCCCAGCCCTTCCATGCGTGTCTGGGCATCGCGGGCAGCGTCCACCCAGCCGCTGTCCTCGGAGCCGGCGATGTGGTGTACCGGAACGCACGCCAAGGATGCGACCAGCTCCTCGTCTGTCTCTGATTCGAAGGTGCCGGGCAGGCCGGTCAAGCTTCGGAAGGGCGCCGGGGTGTCCACGGCCAAGGGGTAGGCCACGCGGCCTCCCGAGGAGTGACCGATCAGGTGGACTTGGCTGGAGTCGTGGTCAAAGCAACCCTGGAAGGCCGCCAGACTGTCCAAGGCCACTTGGCCGCGATCGCTTCCTGCGCCGCTGGTGTGGGGCACGATGACCCAGTAGTCCTGCAACCCGGGCATCATGGCGATCCACGAGAAGTAGTTGTTCGTGGCGCTGCCAATGTCCGCTGGGCCGCCGGGAAGGAAGACCAAGACGGGCAGGATCTGATCGGGATCCTCGGGCACGCTGAGAATGTAGCTGCCCTTCTCGCCGTCTACCTCGACGAGCCCTTCCTTGAGCTCGGGACACGTCTCCACGGGCTCCGTGGCTAAGGGAACAGGAGCGGGACAACCCTCTTCGGTCTCGCCGGTCTCAGCGAGGCTGTCTTGGGTGTCGATGGGGTCGGCGTCGCCGCCGGAACAGGCCAGTAGTAGAAGCAGCATGTCCAAGGATTAGCACCGGGGGTTAGCCTTCGCAGGTGAAACGCCTGCTTCCCATGCTGCCGTGGCTCTTTGCCCCCTTGGTGCAGCTGCCTTTCGCCTACGCCGCGGTGGTGCAGCCCGAGCTCTGGCGTGTGGTCGTGGAGTTCGCTGCGTTTTGGGTGCTGGGCGCCTTGCAGCTGCGCTTTGCGCCAGAGGGATTCGCCCGCTCTCCTCTGGCCCCGGCTGCCCTGTTGCTCTTGGGAGCAGCCTGGCTGCATGTGCCTGCGGGCCTGGTCATGGGCTTTGCCGCAGTGCTGGGTCTGCTGCTCTTGGGCGTGGTGGCGCTGCGGGTTCTTGAGCCGGTCTCCCGGTGGTGGGTGGGTTTGCTGGTGCTGCCCTTCGGGGCCATGGGCCAGCGCTTGGTGGTGCTCTCCGCCAGCTACGTCGGAAATCCCGTCGCGGAGATCAGCAAAGAGCTGCGCGGCTTTGTGACCCCCCGAACCCAGGCCACCAGTCAGGGCCCGCTGATCCTGTTGGTCACGGTGGACACTCTGCGCTGGGACAAGGCCCAGGACATGGAGAGTGTGCAGCGAATCGCAGCGGGCGGGGGCTATTGGCCGCGGGCGATGGCGACCTCGAGCTGGACCTTGCCGAGCTTGGCCTCGTTGATGACGGGGTTGCCACCAAGCGAGCACGGGGCTGGTGCCTCAGGCCTGGGGTATCAATCGGTCAACGCCGAGGTTCCTCTCCTGGCCGAAGAGCTGCGTGAGCAGGGCTACGCGACGGCGGCCTTTGGAGCGAACCCCTTTGCCTCCAGCTCAACGGGGCTGGAGCGCGGCTTTGACGACTTCTTCCACGTCAACGAGCGCGCGGCCCATCGCCTGACTTTTGGCGGCCGGCCGGTGCATGCCAACAACTACTGGGCTGGGGAGGGCCTGGTGGACCGGGCCGTGCAGACCCTCCAAGACGCGCCGGAGCGGGGCACCTTTGTGTGGGTTCACCTGCTCGATGTGCACTTGCCTCACCGTCACGCGCCGGCCCAGAGCTCCGTCTCGGGTTGGCGACGCTCGGACTACATGAACGCGGGCATCGTCAGCCCGCAGCATCGTGCCGACACCATCGAGGGCTACCAAGCTGAGGTGGACTACGTCGATCAGCAAGTCTTGCGATTGCTCGATGCTCTGGCCGAGCGGGGATTGGAGCAGGAGGCGGTGATCCTCTTCACCGCGGACCATGGCGAGGAGCTCTGGGATCACGGCGACTTTGAACATGGCCACGCCCACGCCGGCGAGGTCATCGATGTGCCTCTGGCGCTTCGCCATCCCAACTTTGTGGGCACCGGTCCAGGGGTGGCCAGCTTGGTGGATGTGGCCCCGACGCTGCGCGCGGCCGCCGGGCTCGCCCCAAAGGGCCTGGACTTGGCCCAAGGGATCCCCGCCGAACGCATCGCGGTGGCAGTGGGCAACAAATACGTGGCCCACGCTGCCAGCGCCCGTCAGGGCAGCCGTCGGGTGGTCCAGCCCAGTGAGGGGGCCGCTTGGTGGGTGGACTTGGCTGTTGATCCACAGGGCTTGGAGCGCATGGTGCCTTCCGCGTCCGATCCCCTCCTTGAGGTCCTCGGTCAGGTCGACCTAAAGCAGGGCGGGTCCGCGGCCGAGGTTGACTTGGAGGCTTTGCGTGCCCTTGGCTATGTAGAGTAGCGGTTCGTAGATCTCCTGATTCCACAGAACCAAGCTAGGCTGGAGCCGCCCATCGACGATCTGGTCAAAGACGAAGGTTTTCGTTTCGCGCTCGAGGCCAGCCCGGTGGCGATGGTGGTGGTGGACTCGGAGGGGCTGCTGCTCTTTGCGACCCGCAAGGCGCGCCTGCTCTTTCGAGACGAGGCCTTGGTGGGCAAGTGCGTGGAGGACTTGATCGTGCCGGAGCTCCGGCAGAAGCATCACGAGCATCGAGAGGGCTTCGCGACCCGGCCAAGGTACCGAGAGATGGGCAGGGGTCGGGAGATGGAGGCCCAGAGAGCCGACGGCAGTCGCTTTCCGGTGGAGATCGGACTGAACCCTGTGGAGCGGAACGGAACGGCGGTTGTGCTCTGTTCTATTGCCGACATCACAGAGCGTCTGGCGGTCGTCGAGGAGCGAGAGGCGATGCTCAAGCAAGGGCTCCAGCAGGAGCGGCTGCACAGCCTGGGATTGCTCGCTGGCGGGATCGCCCACGACTTCAACAACCTGCTGCTCGGCATCATGGGGAATGTACAGATCGCCCTCGAGATGGCGGAGGCCGAATCTCTGGCTGCCGAGTGTTTGCAGGATGCCAAGGATGCGAGCCAGCAGGCGGCTGACCTGGCCTCCCAGTTGACCGAATTTGCCGGTCGGGGCGATCTGCGGCTTCGGGAGATGGACCTGAGCACGGCCACCAATCAGATGGCTGGGATGCTTCGAGAGCTCGTGCCGGAGCACGTGACGGTTCACTTGGATCTCGCTGCAGGACTGCCGCCTGTACACGCCGACCAGATCAAGGTTCGTCAGGTCGTGATGAACCTGATCTCCAATGCCGTGCAGGCGGTCGGTGAGCAGCCAGGCCATGTCTGGATCAGCTGCGGTCAGCGCGATGTCGTCCCCAGAGAGCCGGCGGTGCAGGGCACGGAGTTGGAACCCGGTCGCTATGCCTTCGTGGAGGTCCGAGATTCGGGTTGCGGCATGCCCGCGGAGACCATTGAGCGCATGTTTGAGCCCTTCTTCACCACCAAGAGCAACGGCCACGGCTTGGGACTCGCAGCCACGATGGGAATCGTGCGAAGTCACGGGGGTGGGCTGAGGGTCAAGAGCACGGAGGGGCTGGGAACCACCATCACCTTGCTCCTGCCCTTTGCAGATCAGCCTCTGGGGTGAACCGGGCGCTGGTGCCCACGGTCAACGACCTCAACGTCTTCCTCACGCCGTGGCATGTAGGCGGTCTGCAGGCAGCGGATCACATCCAGCTCACCGTAGTAGGCGGCATCGCAGGACTGGACCATCGGGCCAGCGTTCCACACGCCGACGGCCTGCTCGATGCAGCTGAGCTGGTGGGTGGTGCTGTACAGGGCGTCATCGCAGGCTTCAATGGTGGCCTGCATCTGTTGGATGGGGGGCGCCGCGTGACGCGCGCTGGCCTGTGATGCGGCTTGGATGCAGCGTTGGGTGTTGGTGTCATCGTAGAAGGCATCGTCGCAGGCTTGGATCAGCAGTGAGATGTCCCGACCCTCTGGCGCGCTCTCTACACAGGCCAACAACTGGGATTCGCCGTAGAAGGCGTCGTCACAGGCATCGATGACGGGTGCAGGGTCGACGCGGAAGTCCCGGGCTGCCGCGACACACTCCAGCTCGAAGTTGGCGCTGTAAAAGGCGTCGTCGCAGGCGGAGATAGCGCTCGATAGGAAGGCGCTCTGGCCCTGCCCGCCGTGTCCTTGGCCGTGGCTGCCATGACCGCTGTGTCCGCCGTGGCTGCCATGACCGCTGTGTCCGCCGTGGCCCTGACCGTGGCCAGCGTGTCCGCCGTGGCCCTGGGTGGCCGCTGCTCGAATGACCATGCGCTCCTTTCCGTTGGTGGAGCGAACCATCCATGCGCCGCGTAGGGCGAAGAGCTGCACGGAGATGGCTTTGTTGCCCCTGGGCTGTTGGGGCAGCTGAATGGTGCCGCTGGCGTTGTTCAAGGGCGCGCTCCAGAGCAGCTCTTGTCCCTGGAAGACGGCGAGGGTGGCCGGAGCATCACGTACCACCAGACCCTGCCAGCTGGCGCTGTCCAGGGTGTAGCGCAGGTTGGTGCCCTCGAGTTGGGCACGGGTCAGGACCAGGTCTCCCTCGGGAACGCCTGCCAGGGATGCTGCGGTGAGTGCTGCGATGAACATCTTTTCTTTCCTCCGTCTGACACCGTTGACGGGCCGGATTCGCGGCTCTTCGCTTGCATGACAAGTGGCGACGAAAGACGACAGGCGATCGGATTCCGTGGTCGCAGAGGCTTTGACGCGACGGGAAGCGCCCACTCGGGCGCGCTGTAAGTGTTTCTGTTTCGGGTCAGGGCGGTGCACGAATCCCTCGCCAACCCGCCTGAGGAACAGTTCTGCGCTGCACTGCGGCGAGGCCTCGGCCCTCACCTGTTGAAACCAGGTGAAATGCAGCTTTCTCCCTGTAGTGTGTACCTTCATCCTGTGACGGGAATGAACGATGAACACGTGGACCATCAGCCGGGCAATGCGGTGCGGGTGAGTAGCACCCAGGCTCCAGCCCTTCCCTCGCCTTCGCTTGGTCAGGCCCCGGTGATGGTGCAGCACGTCTGCGCTGCTCTGCCCAAGCCGTTCGGGCTCCTTGCGCAGCTTCTTGGGGCTGCCGCTGAACTTCGACTTGGAGGCGGCCGACGTTGCGGTCAAGCAGCGCGTGCTCTGGGCCCAAGCGCGGCTCCATCACCCCAAGTACAAGCTGCTCGCTCAGTCCATCCTGGTCCATCGTGAGGCGCTGCGCCACCGGGCGCTGCAGTGCGCAGGCCCAACCTTGGGTGAGTCTGTAGAGCGCACCCTTGCCAGCTTCTGGAAGGGCTTGTGCAACACCGCTGGCCTGAACCCGCAGCAGCGCCAGAACCTGCTCCATCGCGAGGCGCGTCGCGTGGGTCTGGATCCCGACCGCATCCCCAGCCTGGTGCTGCGTGGCTCTCCCGAGCTGGGAAAGGCCGTTGGGGAGCGCTTGCCCTGGGCGGAGAGGCGAGCGCGGAGGTGGAGCGCTCCTTGGCATCCAACCGCAACGCGGGGGGCGCGCTCTTGGGGTTGACCGCTCTGCGCTTGGAGCCGGACACCCCCCACGCTCGCCGACGCGCTGAGGCTCTGGTGGATCTCGCCGAGGGGATTCGCGGGCTCTTGCTCCAGCGTGCTCTGAGCCCGGCCGGGCAGGAAGCCTTGGTCCGAGAGGCCTACCGCGGAGGGCTGGCGCCGCATCTGGCCCGCCAAGCCTGTCAGCTGGCCCTGCAAGAGTGGCTGGCCTTCCGCAAGGGAGACCGCGATGCATACGCGCTCCTGGGACGTGGAAGCGCCCACACCCAGCGTCTGCGCTACCTGAAGCGACGCCGTCTGTTGGTGGCTCGGGTCTTCCTGCCCAAGGACCTGCGCGACTTGGTTCGTCTGGACGCGGCTTGGACAAGTCTGGCGAGTTGAGGCCCTGACAGGTTCCTGCGCTCCGCTGCGTTACACGGTCCCCATGACAGCACTGCCCACACTGCACCCGAACGCCCGGGTGGATCTGCACATGCACAGCGATCGCTCCGATGGCCGCTATGCCCCTGAGCACGTGCTCAAGCTGGCGGGTGAGTCGGGCTTGGATGTGATCGCATTGACGGATCATGACTTGCCAGCGCAGCTCCCGGTGGGCCCGCAAGTGGTCGAGGGGCACACGGTTCATGTGCTGCACGCGGTCGAGGTCAGCGGGTGGCACGGGGACCAAGAACTGCACCTCTTGGTGTACTTCCCTGCCGAGATGCCCGAAGACTTTCGCCTCTTCTGCACCGAGCTGGCCAAGCACAGAGCGGATCGCTACGAGCGCGCCCTGGAGAACCTGGCCCTGGAAGGTGTGACGCCGCCGGACCAAGCCAGCCGAGACGGCGAACGGGCCATCACTCGGCTGCATCTTGCCCAGGCGCTGGTGGACGCCGGTCACGCCGAGAACCTGCGCCAAGCCTTTGGCAAGTGGGTGGGCAACCACACCGCCAAGGTGCCGCACGTCACGCTCTCCATGGCCGACGCCATCGCGCGAGCGCGGGCTGCGGGCGGCCTGACCTCGTGGGCGCATCCGTCCCTTGATCAGGCGCGGGCCTATCTTCCTGAGCTTGTGGAGCTCGGGGTTCAGGGGGTCGAGGTCTTCCGCCCCCGTGTGGGCTCGAAGACCCGGCGAGAGCTGGGGCGCTTCTCGCGCAGGCACAAGATTGTGGCCACCGGTGGCTCAGACTGGCATGGCTGGTACCGCCACGAGCTCGGCGAGTTCAGCGTGCAAGCCCAGCAGTTGGGCGGCTTCTTCCAGGCCCTGCAAGCTCTGGCCTAGCGCAAGCGTTTCGTTGATATGAGCCTCCTACTCGTCAACTTGATTCTGGCCACAGGTCTGCCTCCCCAAACCGTGATGGTGGACGCGAACCTCGCCTGTCCAGGCCGCAGCGACAAGGTGCGCTTCACCTACCGGGTGGACTCCGGGGCCTGTGCGCCAGGGGGCCCCTGCTCCTACACCCACGAGAATCCAGATCCCAACAGCACCCTTGTGCTGCGTCAGAACGACTGTTTCTGGCCGCAGGCGGTGCACTTCGTTCGCGACGGCGTATGCGAGGGAGAGCCGGTCTGGGCGGTCAAGGGCATCGTTCCGCGGGCACCCTTCCGCATCGAGCCTTGGCCTGGCGGCCAAGGGCTGGCGCTTCAGCAGGACGCCAAGGCGCCTCAGAGCTGTCCTGGACCGCCCAAGTCACTGGACACAGTCGGGCCCCTCCAAATCGCAAAGGGCGTCGGCTCTTGGCAGATGCGAGCTCTGGAGGACATGACCCTGGAGGAGCAGCCCGATGGGCTGGTCATCATGACCACGCCAGTGGAGCAGGCCCTGGCCTTTGAGGGCGCCTACCGCTCCCAGCCCATGGACCGCGCGGTGGCTGAGGCGGCTCTGGCCAAGATGAGCGTGCAGTACCCACGCACGGAGAAGATGCAGGTGAACGTGCAGAGCGTCCTGCTGGGGGGACAAGAGGTGCTGCGCAAAGTGCAGGACGGGAACTACCCGCTGTGCATCGCCAGCCGCGATCTGGACTTGGCCTTGATCCTCACCGAGGAGATCACGCTCACCGTGAGCGGCCACCAGGACATCTTCGTCGAGACCTCTCGCTGTGCGGGGCTCTAGACCGCGGCCGCAGCAGGCGCTTGTTGGAGTCGGCACAAAAAAAGCGCCTGGAAGTTGCCCTCCAAGCGCTCTCTTCAACGGCGAGATGCCCCGCCGCAGTGTCTCTTGACTCAGCCCAAGAGGGTCTGGAGCTGGGTGGCGAGGCCCAGGTTGTCGGCGGTCAGCTTGCCGGTCATGAAGAGCTGCATGGCCATGGAAGGGTTGTCGAGCAGTGCCTCGAAGTCGTCCTTGCCCACGTTGATGGTGCAGTCTGCCTCGGATGCGCCCTCGGCCACGGAACCTTCCTTCAGATCGATGGTGTAGCTGGTGCCGCCATCGATGTTGAAGGCGAAGCTAGCGCCGATGTCCTTGACTGCTGGCTCGTTCTCGATCTTGGCAGGGATGGTCTTGGTGAAGAATTCGAC
This sequence comes from uncultured Pseudomonadota bacterium, assembly GCA_913060515.1. Classification (GTDB taxonomy): domain Bacteria; phylum Myxococcota_A; class UBA796; order UBA796; family CAJQPC01; genus CAJQPC01. Next base: position 41,358 of record CAJXRZ010000019.1, read on the forward strand.
GTGGTCAGCCATGGCAGCACTCCTGGACGGGACAAAGGGGTTTGACTGAATAGTGATTCAGTTGCCCCCAGGGCCTAACGCCCAGGGGGAGGGGCTGCTACAGCTTGCGGCGCATCAGCCAAGTCGTGATCGCGCCTGCGACGGCCAAACCGGGGAAGAGCACCATGGCCAGGAGCACCGAGAGCACGAGCTGGGTGACGCTGGCGTTGAGCTGACCGCCCTTGGCCTCGTTCGCCCGGATGGCGATTTGATCTTCCTCGCCCACCAACCAAGCGACCGCGTTCATGAACAGGTCCAGGTTCTGGCCGTTGATCAAGAGCTTGTTGCTGGCAAAGTCGGCGTCACCAAAGACGATGACCCGTCCACCGGCTGCCGGGGTGGGCTGGGTGCTCAGTCCCTCCCCGATGGCGATGGCGCTGGGGTCCGTGACCTCGGCCAGGGCGATGACGCCGATGTTGCCGATGCGGTCGGCCTCATCAGGTGCCAGCTCGCTGCTCAGGGCCAACATGGGGTCGCTCTCTGCCCAGGACTCCGGGGTGGTGCGTGCCAAGACCTGTGCGTTGATGCCCTGGGGGGCCTCCGGGGAGACCTCCACCGAGCGTGCCAGCTCCATCAGCACAAAGCCGTTGAGCTCGTTGACAACGGGGTGGTAGTCGAAGGAGTCCGGCAAGAGCATGACCATCGAGGCATCCAGGCCAGCCTGGAGGAACTGAGGGTCCGCCTCGATCACCAAGTCTTCACCCACGGAGATGCCGTAGCGGGACATGTCCTGTGCCAGGAGCGGAGTTGCAGCGCCCACTGCACCATCGACCAAGCCAAAGGGCTCCAGCAGCACCATCAGCGCGCCGCCCTCGGCCACGTAGGCAGCCAGGACCTCGAGCTCGACGGGCAGAAAGTCTTGGGAGGGACCCGCCACAAAGACGACCTCGCAGTCGCTGGGGACGGAACGCTCCTGGAATGGGGAGAAGTTGCGGGCGGTGTAGTTTCCGCCTTCGGCCTTGATGATCACGCCGCCAAAGCCCAACTCGTCGATGTCGTTGTCCAACTCACGCTCGCCGTGGCCGTTCGTGAAGCAGAGGATGTGCTCCTGGCCGGCGGTGAGGTTGATGAGGGCGTTGGTGAAGGCCTCCTCGCTAAAGTCGGTCTCCAGGCGGCGGCTCTTGTCGCCCATCTGCAGGATCACGGTGCCGTAGCGGGAGGTGATGCCGTTGGATTGGGCGAGCATGGGCTCCGCATCGGGGTCGATCATCTGCAGCTCCAGCATCGTATTGTGCTGGGCATAGCTGTTGAATCGCTCCTCAAACGAGGCCCCTACGTCCTCGGCCTCCAAGGCGAAGAAGCCCATGACCTTGACCGGCTGGGTCAGGCCTTCGGCCACCTTGATGGACTGCTCGCTCAGGGTGAAGGTGCCCGATGAGGTGGCGTCCCAGCGCTTGTCGTAGCGCTTGGCCAGAACGTTGGCTGCGATGGCGATGCCCAGGGCGATGACCACCAAGAGCACGGCGCCGCCGGCCAGGGAGGTGTTGCGCGCCTTGGCCACGTTGGCCACGTCGTCGCGGTCCAGCCAGAGGTAGGCGATGAGCATGGCGGCGCCGATGCCGCCCACCACGCCAAAGGCGGTGCGGATCTCTTGCAACGCTGCGTAGGAACCCAGGAAGGTGAGCACCAAGGCGCCACCCAAAAGACCCAGGATCCAAGCGAATTTTTGAAGCTTGTCCATAGTGGTCTACCTCCACCGGTAGGCTTCGACACGCTGGTGCGTGACGAAGAGGAAGAAGGCGACGAAGCTGCCGAAGTAGACGAGATCCTTGGTGTGGATCAGGCCCTTCTGCATGTCCTCGGTGCGGTTGACCAAGGAGGCGAAGGAGAGGACATCCTTGAGGTTGCCCTGAAAGCCAGTGGAGCCCAAGCTGCCCTCGGCCCAGCCCAAGAGCCAGAACATGAGCAGAATGCCAAAGGCCAGGATCATGGCCACCATTTGGTTCTCGGTGAAGCTGCTCGCCATCAGACCCACCGCCATGAAGCAGGCGGTCATCATGGTCCAGCTCAGGTAGCAGCTGGCCATGATTCCAGGGTCGGGGTCGCCCATCCAGAAGAGCAGCGCCGGGTAGTGCAGAGTGCCCAGGAAGAGCAAGAGCACAAAGCCGAGGGCGCCCAGGTACTTGCCCAGCACGATCTCCGTGGTGGAGATGGGGCTGGTCAGCAGCAGCTCCAGGGACTTGGCTTTGCGGTCCTCGGAGAAGAGACGCATGGTCAGGGCTGGGCACAAGAAGAGCAGGATGATGTTGGCGTTCCCGAAGAAGGGAGAGACCAAGTACTCATCGACGTTCATCTCTGCGGGGCCGTATGGGTCGTAGCCCATGGTTGCGGCCTGCTCAGAGTAAAAGCCCAGGAAGATCGAGAAGAAAAAGCCGGTGAGCAAGATGTAGCCGCACAGACTCAGCCAGCCCACAGGGGTGGCGAAGTAGTTGCGCAGCTCTCGCTTGGCGATGGCCAGAATGTTGCCCATCACGCCTCCGCTTGTTGGGTCAGGTGGAGGAAGATGTCTTCCAAGCTCTGGCGGCCGGAGAACTCCAGCAGGCCATAGGGCACGGCGGCGGCTGCCACTTGCTCGCGGATGTCGCCCGGTTCGGTGAACAGGGAGATCGCGCCGGCATCGCCCGGGGTGACGCTGAGCACGCCTGGCATGACGCTAAGAATGTCCAACAGGCCTTCGGGGCGGGCCACGCTCAGGGTGATGGTGCGACCCCCCAAGACTTTGGTGAGCTCGCTGATCGGGCCTTGGCCGACCATCTTGCCCTTGTTGATAATGACCACCCGCTCGCACATCGCTTCGATGTCGGCCAGAACGTGGGTGCTCAGGATCACGGTGCGGTCTTCCTGGGCCAGCTCCTTGAGCAGGTCCCGAATCTCCATGCGCTGGGCAGGATCCAAGCCCGAGTAGGGTTCGTCCAGAATGAGCACGTCGGGGTTGTGCACCAAAGCTTGGGCCACACCGCAGCGTTGGCGGAAACCCTTGGAGAGGTGGTCGATGATGCGGTGCGCGACCGGGGCAAGACCGACGCGATCAATGGTGGCCTCGGCTGCGCCCTTGATGTCGTCCACCCCCTTGAGACGTGCGGCGAAGCGCACGTAGTCCCGCACCTTCATGTCGGTGTAGAGGGGAGGAACTTCGGGGAGATAGCCGATCCGCTTCTTCACCTGACGGGGGTTCTCGAAGACGTCCTGGCCGTCCAGGGTCACCCGGCCCTCGGTCGCTCCCAAGCTGCCCGTGATGATGCGCATGGTTGTGGTCTTCCCCGCGCCGTTTGGGCCCAAGAAGCCAACGACTTCTCCCTTTGGCACCTCGAAGCTGAGCTCCTGTACCGCTGTCGTGGCGCCGTAGCGCTTGCTCAGCTTCTCGACCTTGATCATCGATTCACCCTGGTGTCGCCGCATCTTCGGCAGCCGAGGCCCAGGTATTGCCCGAGGGATGCACGTCAAGTGTAAGAATGGCGAGACGGGGTGGAAGCGCGGGGGCTGGCTTGTGCCTGCGAGGTGTGCAGCGCTATCCTGTGGCCCTTGTAACTCCGGGACCTCCCATGCTGAATCGTCTTGCTTTGCCCCTTCTCTTGGGTCTACTGACAGCCTGCAACGCTGAGTGGTCTGCCGTGGACGCGGATGGGGACGGCGTGCCCTTTGGCCAAGACTGCGATGACTTGAACGGGGACGTGGGAGACAAGGTCGAGATCTGGTACGACGGCATTGACCAGGACTGCGATGGCAACGACGCGGACATGGACGGCGATGGCTTTGTTCCCAGCTGGTATGTCGCGGATTTCCCGGACACTTGGCAGGACTTTCCGGCGCACATCGCCTCAGGGGACTGCTGGGACAGCACTCTGGAGATTCCGGAGGACCAGGTGGCCGTGGGCGGGGCCGCTCAGCCCAGCGCCGAGCTGGTGTACCCAGGCGCCGGTGACGCTTGGTACGACGGCGTTGATCAGGACTGCGAGGAGAACTCTGACTTTGACCAGGACGGGGACGGTCAGGACAGTCAGTGGCATGAGAACGTGGCGGGAGAGGTGGGCACCGACTGCGCCGATGCTGTGGAGGACTTGGAAGACGTCCAGGACGACGACTGCGGAGTGCCCAGTGGCATTCAGCCCGAGGACATCTTCCTAGGCGCCCCGGACGCCCCTTATGACGGGGTCAACCAGGACTGCGGTGTCGACGATTTCGGTGCCTTTGAGAACGACTTCGATGCGGACGGCGACGGCTTTGTGGTCTGCGAAGAGTGCGATGATTCCGATGCCAACATCTTCCCGAACGAAGGCATTGAGGAGCTCTGGTACAACGGCATTGACGAGAACTGCGACGGAAACGACGGGGACCGGGACGGCGATGGCTACGTCGATGCCGCCTACATCGCGGCCTTCCCGAGCACGTGGGATGCGCCGGAGTTCACGGCCCACAGAACGGTGGTCTACGACAGCCTGGGCGTAGAGGTCGAAGGCTTGCCCGCAGTGGACTGTTGGGACGATCCCACCGTCACGCCCGCTGAGTTTCAGCCCCTGGGTGGCTTGCCCCCTCTGGATCCGGACGAGGTCTATCCGCGCGCCAAGGCAGACGAGCCAGCCGACGCGGTCTACGACGGGATTGACGCGGACTGCTGGCAAGACAGCGACTTTGACTTTGACCAGGACGGCCACGACGCCGGCGATGTCAGCCAGCGCGGAGGCGCCTTGGGCGATGACTGCGACGATGGCGACCCCTCGGTCTTCCCAGGCGTGGACCTGAGCGGCGTAGAGGCCGTCGAGAGCTGCGATGAGGTGGACTCCAACTGCGATGGCAGCATCAACGACGTCGAATCCCTGGGGTGCGAGGCCTACTACATCGACGCGGACGGAGACAGCTTCGGAGTCTCTGGCGGCTTTGTCTGTCAGTGCGAGGCCGAGGGCAGCTACACCTCGCTGTTGAACACCGACTGCAACGATGGGGACAAGCACGAGTACCCCGGCGCTCCTGACCTCTGCGATGGCCAGGACAACGACTGCGATGGCAGCTTGGAGAGCGACGAGCAGGACGACGACGGCGATGGCTACGTGCAGTGCACATGGCCAGCCTCTGGCTGGGACACGGACTCCGCGTCCATGTCTGGCGGCGAGGACTGCGATGACACCGACAACACCATCTACCCCAACGCCACGGAGCTCTGCGACGGTCAGGACAATGACTGCGATGGCAGCTTGGCGAGCGTCGAGAGTGATCTGGACAGCGACGGCTACGTGGCTTGCTCCATCGACGGCGGCGGCTGGGACGGAAGCTCCACGCCTACTGGCTACGATGACTGTGACGATGCAGAGTCGACCACCAATCCAGGCGCGGCCGAGCAGGTTGCAGATGGCGTAGACAACGACTGTGACTCGGTGGAGACCTGCTACGCCGATGTCGACGGCGACGGCTTTGGGGACCCCAGCGCTACCGCTGAGACCGGCTCCTCCAACTTCAACTGCGACCGAGACTTTAAGGGTCTGGCCGATGACTCGGACGACTGCGACGATACGGACGAGACCGTCTACCTTGGCGCGGACGAGCTCTGCGATGGTCAGGACAACGCCTGCGCAGGCAGCATTGACACCGACGAGATCGACAACGACTCCGACGGCTACGTGGAATGCTCCGACGACGGCAGCACCTGGGCAGCCAGCAGCATCACTGGCTACGACGACTGCGACGATTCGGCCAGCACGGTCTACCCAACGGCCGCTGAGACGGTGGCCGACGGCGTGGACCAGGACTGCGATGACGTAGACACCTGCTACCGCGATGCAGACGAGGACGGCTACGGCTCGACCACGGAAGTGGACGGCATCGACCTGGACTGCGACCAGGCCAGCTCCAAGTTGGCCGACGACGCCACCGACTGCGATGACACCGACGACGTGGTCTACCCCACGGCCACTGAGCTCTGCGATGGCCAAGACAACGCTTGTTTGGGTTCAACACCCACCAACGAGACCGATGACGACTCCGACGACTACGTGGAGTGCTCCGACGATGGCAGCGACTGGGCTGGGCCATCCGGCCTGGGCTACGACGACTGTGACGACACCGACCCGGACATCAACCCCGGTGAGCGTGAGATCTGCGATAGCGCCAACACCGACGAGGACTGCAACGGCAGCGCCGATGATCTGGACTCTGGGACCAAGTCTTCCTCCAAGACCACTTGGTACGTGGACGCCGACTCCGACACCTATGGAGATGACCAAGACAGCGGCACCGCTCTCTGTGAGCAGCCCAGTGGCTACGTCAGCGACAACACCGACTGCGACGACTCCAACAGCGGCGTGAGCCCTGGTGAGAGCAGCGATGCAGTGGGGGATGAAGTGGACCAGGACTGTGATGGCACCGAGCTCTGCTACGTGGACAGCGACGAGGATGGCTTTGGCAGCACCAGCACAGTGGCCTCGACGGCGGACGCGCTCTGCTCTACCGCCGACAACGAGTCCACGTTGAACACCGACTGCGATGACGGCGACATCCTGATCAACCCCGATGGGACCGAGGTCTGCGACGCCGATGACGATGACGAGGACTGCAACGGCAGCGCGGACGACTCGGACGCCGGCGTGGATGTGAGCACCATGACCACCTTCTACGTGGACGCGGACACCGACACCTTCGGCGATGAAAACGACGCGGGCACCGACTACTGCGATGCGCCTTCTGGCTACGTGACGGACAACACCGACTGTCTGGATTCAGACGCCGACGTGAACACCGATGCGACCGAGGTTCGTGGCGACGCGGTGGACGATGACTGTGACGGCACGGCCGACCCCTACCTGCTCTCGGATCTGAGCGCCGGCGACCTGATCATCACCGAGATCATGATCAACCCAGCGGCCGTGCTCGACAGCTTGGGCGAGTACATCGAGGTCTTCAACAACTCCGGCGGCGAGGTCGATGTCGAGGGCTTGTACTTCACCAACGACAGCAGCCGGGCGGCTGAGGTGACCTCGGGCGTGGTGGTGACCAGCAGCGTGGTGGCCGATGGCGACTACTTCCTCATCGGTGCGAGCAGTGACTCCGTTACCAACGGCGGCTACTCCCCCGACGCGACCTACACCTGGGGTGCAGGAGCGTCCTCCTTCTCCGTGGGCAACTCCGGCGAGATCATCGGCATGTACTCCGATTCCGGCGAGACCCTGTTGCTGGACGAGGTGGACTTCACCGACTCCACCTACTTTGGAACGCCGGTTGCCACGTCCATGAGCTTGGATGACATCTACCTGGACGCCGACGCCAACGACCACGGCGGTCACTGGTGCGAGTCCACAACCGCCCTCTCCGGCGGAGATGATGGGACCCCGGGTGCAGCCAACGATGCCTGCGGCTTTGCGTACAGCTTTGCCATCGACATTGAGCCTGTCCTGACCACGACCTGTGGCGGTTGCCATGGTGGCGCGGGTGGCTCGGGCAACTTGAGCTACATCGAGGAGTGGGACTCCCTGGTCTACGTGGCCTCGGATGACCTTCCCAGCATGTACTTGATCGACCCCTTCGACTCGACCACCAGCTACCTTCAGCACAAGATCGATGGAACCCAGCTCTCCGTATCGGGGGCCGGCGACCAGATGCCAAAGGGCGGTGGCAGCTTGACCGCCGGTGAGATCACCATGATCGAAGACTGGATCAACGAGGGAGCACCTCAATAGTGGGTGCCTTGATCGCACTGTTGGGTTCCGGGGTAGCCCTGGCCCAGGAGTGTGCTGTGCCCCTGGAGCCTGAGGCCATGGCCTTGCGCTTGGAGGCGGTCAAAGACGGCGTGCTCTTTGGTGAGCCGGCGGCCGCTGCAGAGCTCTCCGCCATCGAGGCCAGCCTGCCTTGCCTGAGCGGTCCTGTGGACCAAGCGGAGCTCGGCAAGTTGATGCTGGGTCAGGCTGCCTACGGCACCTTTATGGGGACGGACAGCGCGGTTTACTACCAGCGGGCTGCAGCCTTGGGGGCTGGGGATTCAGACTACGGCCCCGAGGTACAGGCCAAGCTGGATGCGATTGCGGCCCCGCCGCCGGCCCTGCTCATCTTGGACTTCGATCCCATTCCACCGGTGATCTTGGTGGATGGGGTGATCACGTACTCCACTGGCCCGCGTGAGATGGCCAGCGGCTGGCACATCGTCCAGTGGCTCGGGGATGAGGGCTGGCAGGTGCGGGTGATGGAGCTGGGCCCCAGCCAGGAGGCCACGATCTCGGTGCGCACGGCCGAGGTGCCTGGCGTGCCCGAGGATCCGGCGGATGTGGCTCAGGAGAAGCCGCCCAGAGAAGCGCGCTCCAAGGAGCGGGGCGCCGTGGCCAGCGTTGCGCTCGGCTACCAGTTGGCGCTGAGCAAGCTCACGGAGCAGGGACAGCTCTACGAGGGACTGCAGGGCGGGCCGGCCTTGGTCTTGAGGGCACGGACAACAGGCAGCCTGCACCTGCGCTTGGGGGCTGAGTTGGTGCCGGGAGCGAGCGGGGCGAGGACCGGATCGCCAGCCCGCGCGCACCTGGCAGTCGGTTGGCAGCAGGACCAAGGTCCCAGACTGGGGCTGGCCCTTGGGCCGGTGCTCGGTGGGGCCTCGAGCTTGGTTCCCAGCGTGAGTGGGCTTGCTCCATCCTTTGAGCCTGGTCGGGCTTGGGGCCTTGGCCTGGTTACTCAGGTGCAGCCCTTGGACGCGCTGTACCTCGAGGTGCAGGGAGAGTGGATCGACGCTGGTTTTGGTGCCTCGGTCCTGGCCCAGATGCAGCTCGTCGAGCTTGGCTCGATACCACTGCTGATCAGCGTTGGAGGCCACCACTGGCAGAGCGCCCAGGCGGGGCGGTCTTCGTGGGTTCAGGTGGGCTTGGGCAGCGCCTTCACTTTCTAAAGCCTTATCCTAGGCCCACCGGGGCAGGGATGCGTGCTACGGTGGTCGACGCTGACAGGTGGAACGGTGGCCCTCCCACTGAACACAGAAATCCTTGAGACCTTGGGTGAGGGCAGCTTCGGCGCGGTCTACGTCGCCTTGTTGAATGAGGGTGCGATCCGTCGAACGGTCGTTCTCAAGGTTCTAAAATCGGAATGGGCGGACCATCCCGAGATCTTGGTGCGTTCTCGTGACGAGGCCACCTTGCTGGCGTTGCTGAATCACGACAACATCGTTCGCGTCGAGCAGCTCATTGAGCTCGAAGGCCGCCCTGCCGTGGTCATGGAGCACGTTCAGGGCCTGACTCTGGAGCGCCTCCTCAAGGGAAACGGGCCCCTCCCAGTCAGCATCGCGGTGGGGATCGCCGCCAAGGTTGCATCCGCCTTGGACGCCGCCTTCAACCAGCGTCCTCCAGGAGCCAAAGAGCCTCTGCGGGTGGTCCATCGGGACATCAAGCCCTCCAACATCATCGTGTCGGTGGCCGGCTCGGTGAAGGTTCTGGACTTTGGAACGGCGCGCGCGGAGTTCGGCGAGCGGGGGGCACACACCTCCGCTTTGACCTTGGGCTCTCCGCTCTACATGGCACCCGAGTGCTTCGATGGTGCCGAGGCCGATCCCACGGTCGACATCTACGCCTTGGGTGCGACCCTCTTCGAGCTGCTCGCTGGCGTACCGATGGGACGCTTGTCGGTGCACCCCCAGAAGCACGGCGTCAAGCTGCAGGAGCGCCTGGCACAGCTCAGCTCTCCGGAGCTGGTCGAGGGCGGCCCCGTTCTCAAGGCCGTGCGAAACCTCATCGGGCGTTGCATGCGCTACGAGGCACAGCGCCGGCCAACGGCGGCCGACATGCGGCGGCTGTGCAATGAGTTCCTCAAGCGCCTGCCTCGGGGCACCCTGAGCATGGACCAGTTCGCTCAGGTCACCGTAGAGCCGCTCTACAACGCCCGAGAGACACACGCGCCCATTCCGCTAGAGGCCACCTTGGGCCGAAGCGGTCTGCGGGAGTTGGACAAAGAGGAGCCGGAGGCCTGGGGAAGCAACAAGCCCGAGCTGCCCAGCCCTACTCCGGCCCCCGCGCCCGTTGCGCCGCCAGCGCAGACCCCCGCGCCGCCGCCGGTCGCGAAGGCCAAGCCCGTGGTGTTGCCGCCTCCCCCTCAGGAGGAGCAGGACGACCAAGCGGGCATGGGGCGGCTGATGCTCTTTGGGGCGCTGGGTATTCTTCTGGGTCTTGCGGTCGTGGGCGGCATCCTGGCGTTGGTGCTCCAGCAGGAGGCCGCTGACGAGCCTTCCGGCGAGCCGCCAATCCCAGCTTTGGAGATCCCTGCCGAAGTGGAGCCAGTCCCAGAGGGAGAGACGCCCGAGCCTGAGGCAGCTCCGGAGCCAGCCGCGGAGCCCGAGCCGGTCGCCGTGTTGTCTGCGGAAGCGCCCTCGCAGCGCGTGGAGCCCATTGCTGCGGTGTCCGAGCCTGCGCCCAGCGTCACGGACGCGGACCCCGAAGATGCAGCGCTTGCTCCCGTCGAGGTGCGCATCGCCTCCGTCCCTGCCGGCGCCCGTGTTCGGGTGGGTGGAGAGAGCGTGCAAGCACCCGGTGTGCTGACTCTTCCAGCGGGCACTGTGACCGCCAGGATCAGCTTTCCGGACAGCAGCGGCGGGAGCTGTGTTCTGACCGCAGCCGAGGGCGCCAAGTGGAAGTTCCGGGCCGACGCCGGCTCGGTGGTCTGCCCCTGAGGCGCTGCGCTCGTCCGCTCAGCTTGTACGACGGCGGCGAGAGAGAACCAGACCCAGGGCCAATGCCCCCAAGCCCCAGAGGGGTGTGGTGCCGGTGCTGGAGCAGCTTCCCTCCATCTCTGGCGTGTCGACGGCCACCACGATGACGGTCACGGTGTCGGGCAAGCTGGCCTCGGCGCCGGAAGAGACGCTGAGATCCCAGCGATAGGAGCCAGGCAGTTCGGGCGTGAAGCGCGGCGTGGCCGAGGAAGGATCGCTCAACTCCGCTGGAGGCCCTCCGCTGCGAACCCAGCTGTAGCTGAGCTCTTCAGCGCCGCTGCCGCCACCGGCGAGCTCGACGGTCTGGCCGACGTAGGCCATGAAGTCCACGCCAGCCTGGGCCTCCAAGAGGGGCAGGGGGGGCGGGGTATTGGCCTTGGCCTGGGGCCCGGACAGCAAGGGGAGTAGGATGCTCAGCATTCACGCAGGCTAACCCCTGCTCTTGTCCCTTGCTCGGGAGTGGTGTGCAGAACCTGGTCTTGGTCTTTGTGGGCGGTGGTTTGGGAGCCAGCCTGCGCTATGGCGTGAGCTTGGCGGTGCCGGGGCATTGGGGGACCTGGGTGGTCAACGTGCTGGGCAGCTTTGCTCTGGGGTTGATCCTTGCTCATCCGGCCTTTGGCGATCCGCGTCTGCGCCTGATTTTGGGCACGGGTGTGATGGGCGGCTTCACCACCTACTCCACCTTCAACACGGACACGCTGCGTCTGGTTCAGGAGGGGCAGATGGGCCTTGCAGCCCTCAATGTGGTGGGCACGCTGGCGCTCTGCTTGGGTGCTGGAGCGCTGGGGCTGTGGCTGGGGCGCTGAGCTGCAATAGCCAAGGTGCCAAGCTCGTAGACCTGGTGCCTTGCGGCACCCGCTCAAACCCAGTAATCTCCGAGCAATAGAAAGCGCTGAATCGACCGGGCACACGGTCGCGGGCGCACAACCCAGAAAAGGGATCCCATGGGCCTGTTTGATCGCATCGCCAACGTCTGGAAGGGATTTATCTCCCTCTGGGTCTCCGAAGTTGAGCAGAAGAACCCCGAGGCTGTGTACGAGGCTGCCATCGAGGAGCGGGTCAAGAAGCACCGCGACTTGAAGAAGGCTGTCTCCGGCATCGTGTATCTGCGCAACAAGCTGACTTCGGAGCTGGAGCAGGCGGAGAAGGAGCTGGGCGAGGTTCAGATCCAGATTCCCGTCGCTGTTCAGGAAGGGGAAGACGACGTCGCCCTGGTCCTGATCCAGAAAAAGGACCAGCTCACTGGCAAGATCGTTCAGGTCTCCGCCGAGCTGGAGAAGATCAAGGTCCAGGCTGAAGAAGCCAAGAGCGGCCTGATCGCCTTCCAAGGCGAGATCGAGAAGCTCAAGCGCGAGAAGAACGAGGTTCTGGCCAAGAAGGCCAACGCCGAGGCACGCATCTCTATCCAGGAGACCCTGGACGGACTGAGCACCGACGCGGACATCAAGGCGCTGGAGAACGTTCGCGAGCACGTGGACAAGCTTCAGGCTCAGGCCGACGTGGGCGCGGAGATCAAGGGCGAGTCCCTGGACGACAAGCTCTCGAAGATCAAGGCCAAGACCGCCAGCGCTGCTGCGCAGTCTCAGCTGGCCGAGCTCAAGAAGCAGATGGCCGCCCGCAAGAGCGCTCAAGGCCAGGCCGCCGGCGTCAAGAAGACCATGTAGGTGAGCGGGCTCCCCGCCCCAACACCCCAGGCCGAAGACGAATACGTCTCCTCCTTCGCAAACGAGAGCGAGGAGACGCTCGTCCAAGCCATCCAGGCCAGCATGCGTGCTGGCCGTCCTGCTCTGGCAGGGCGCCTTGTGGGGATGCTCGCCAGCGAGAGCGAGGACCCTGACGTGCTCAAGGCGCGTCGGGCTGCGCGCATGCTCTGCCTGAGTGCGCCGACCCACTGGGAGGAGGAACTCCAGGAGCTGCTTGAGCAGGTGCGCAAGCGCCACATCGAGCGTGCGACCAGCCGTTCTCGCAGGCGCCTGAAGCACCCAGGTCGGGTGGGCATGTCTCCCAAGGACCGCACGCGTTCTCGTATACGGGGTGCTGAAGCGGGCTCAGCCCCACCAGACAAGTCCTCCCCGGATTATGCTGCGCAGCCAATGCCCAGTCCTCGTGAGCGCCTGCATGCCCTTGGGCGTGCTCTGATTCTTCCCTTCGCACGTCGTTGGTCCGCAATGGACGAGCGCCAGCGCCGCCACGCCTACGCGATGGGCCTGATGATGGTGATGGCCTTGGCCAACTTCCTGGTCTACACGACCTGGTATGTCGAGGATGCGGGCATCTCGATGGCCTACGCCCGGAACGCGGCGGCCGGAGAAGGCTGGGTGACCTATGCCGGCGGTGAGCCGGTCGAAGGCTTCTCCAACCCCCTCTGGACCTTCCTGATGGGCCTGGGCTACCTGGTCGGCATCAACGGCTTTGTCAGCTCCAAGCTGATGGGTGCGGTCTTTGGCCTGGCCTGTTTGCCCCTCTCTTATGCCTTGGCCCAAGAGGCGCGCTTCGACGAGCAGAGGGGCCCTGTCCGGGACAATTTCCCGCTGCTCGCCCCCCTGCTGGTCGCGCTGTCCACCACCGTGGCCATCTGGCACGGCTCCGGTCTGGAGAACAGCCTCTTCAACGTGCTGCTGCTCACCGGCATGTGGCGCACCCTGGTCGAAGGCCGTGACGGAGAGCACCGCTTCCCCCTGAGCGCCTTGGCCTTCCTGGGCTTGGCCGCAACCCGTCCCGAAGGCATCGCTTATGGCGCCGTGGGTGGCTTCTTTGCCTTGGCGCTGGCCCTGCGCAACGGCAAGGGCTGGATCAAGAAGGTCGCCCTCTGGCTGGGCGTCTTCTTCGTGCCCTACGGGCTCTTCCAAGCTTGGCGCGTCTCCTACTTTGCCTGGCCCTTTCCCAACACCTACTACGCCAAGGTGGACGGCGAGAACCGCTTCCAGCCCTGGCGCTGGACCTCTCGGGGTTGGGACTATCTGCGGAACTACCTGCGGGCCTACCACGTGGCCATGTTCGCGCCGCTCATCGGCTTGGGTCTGGTCACCCTCAAGGACTGGCGCAAGTGGGTGTTCACCTTTGGCGCCGTTCTGGTCGGCATCATGGTGCTCTGGGATGGCCGCTCGGGGCTGCCGGATGGCTTTGACCCGGATTGGCTGAACTGGCTGCAGCGCCACTGGGACCGCAGCCGCATCACCACCTTGCTTGCGGTGGCTGGCACTACACTGCTGCTCTCGTCCAAGGAAGCCTTCCAGACCCGTCTGGGCGTGGCGCTGATGGGCCTGGGTTCTCTGCTGCTGGGCGTCTATGGGCTGCCTGAGACTGCGCCGGTCAGCTTGGCCAAGGGCCTGACCTACGGCGGCGCGGCCGTGATGGTGCTCAGCATGTTGGTTCACCTGGACCGCGGTGGAGCGGCGCGAGGCCTGATGGGCAGCATCTGCGCCGTGGGCGGCTTCTTTGTGCTCTACAGCGGCGGCGACTGGATGGCCCAGTGGCGCTTCGTCTCCTACATCATCATCCCCTTGCTGACCTTGGTCGCGGTGGGGCTCGCTGAGCTCTTGGAGTCGCTGCCCTTTGGTCATACGAAGGCCGTCCGCTGGGCCATGGGCGTCCCCCTCGTCCTCATCTTCGCTGCGCCCAACCTCTGGCAAGCCCTCCACGCCGGAGGCCAGCCGGTCACCAGCGTGAACGATGTGCACCAACGGGTTCGGTACATGCAGAGGGTGCAAGACCGCATGCACATCGATCGGGTGACGCTCTTCGACGTGGACATGGGCGCCCACATGTACTTCTCAGACTGGCGCATTGTGGATGTAGCGGGCCTGGTGGACGTGTCCATGGGGCACCACATCTACCAGAAGCCCTTCATCACCGAGTACGTCTTCGAGGAGCGCAAGCCTACCTTCGCGCACCAGCACGCCAACTGGGCCCGCAAGACCAAGGTGGGCAGCCTGCCCATCTGGGACCAGGACTACATCGAGGTCCCCGGCTACCCAACGGGCCGGGTCGCCCTGCACATCGGCAACCACGTACGCCGCGAAGAGATCATGCGTCCGGAGTACATGGGGCCGCCCGGTCGCTGGGTGACCATGGAAGGGGATCTGGAGTTCGAGGGCTGGCATGTGCCCTCGCCAGAGGTGCCCCAGGGCGGCAAGCTCTTCATCGAGTACTGGCTCAAGGCGGAGCTGCGTGAGAAGGACGTCCAGGTCTTCGCGGTGTTGGAGAGCCCCGAGGGACAGCGGCACATCGCCTCGGTCCCAGCGGCCTACGGCTACTTGCCCATCGATCAGTGGCGTCAAGATGAGCACGCCCGCACCCGCATCGACTTTGACTTGCCGGATGACTTGCCGCCCGGCAACTACGCCCTAGGGTTCTGGATGCTGGACGCGGAGACCGGGGCTGTGCTCATGCCCACCGGCAAGCTGCCGCGCAACGCCTACGCCGGCGAGCTCGAGGGCAGCTTTGTCTGGCCCAACTCGGTACGCATCGTCAGCGAGGAGGAGGCGGAGGGCCAAGCCCTCAACGACTTCGGCTCCGCTCTGGAGTGGGCCCAGGCCGGCGACTGTGAGGCCGCTTGGCGTTCTTGGCGTCAGGCCCGCTACCATGTGTGGCACGACGAGGACTGGCGTTCCGAGCATCGTGAAGAGGTGGACTACGCTCTGGCCGGATGCTGGGTGCAGCTCGCCCAAGAGGCCCCCACCCGGCACGAAGCTGTGGCGGCCATCGACGAGGCCCGCTGGTTCGACCACCAGCACCCCGATGTTCTGCACTTTGCCGAGCCCTACGCCGAGAACCTGGTGGCCCATGGCGATGCGGCCTTGAATGCCGGCGATCTGGACGGAGCCTACGAGGCCTACCGCGATGCGCTCATCATGGATCCCACCCTGAGCTGGACCCGCAAGAAGGCGGAAGAGGTGCGCGATGCGCGCCTGAAGATCTCGGCCAAGGACAAGAGCTACCGGGCGCCCAAGGAGCCCAAGGTGGTCAAGCCGGAGCAGACCCCGAGCACCCTAAAGCTCAACCCGACGGTGCCCATGGAGCTGCCCAAGGGCGAGCCCAAGCGCGTGACCCCTGAAGATGAGCTCCCGGCTCCCGAAGCCTTGCTGCGTAAGCCAGGACCGGTGGTGGATGAGAAGGTAGAGCTGCCGGACTGAGGCGTCGCCCTGGCCACGCTCGGGGCGCTCAGCGCCGCATGTCTTTGGGCCGGTCTCCGACGATGCGGTAGTCCTGGCCTCGAACGGGGAGGGGTTCGCTCATCTCCAGCAGGCGGGAGTGGATTCGGAGCCCAACGCGATCGACCAAGCGGGCCCGGTGCTCCTCTGGCAGAGCCAGGTTGTCCGTGTGTACACCTGTGGGCCCCCCGTGAGGGGTGTAGTTGGTGCTGCCGAGCAGGGTGCGCATGCCGTTGTAGGCCCTGGAGATCAAGTCATCCAGGATGCTCAGCTCCCACTCGGTGCAGCGGCCTTTGCCCAGCTCGTCGATGGCCAGCACGTCCACGTCTTGCAGGCTGGTGAGCAGCTTGGCGTTCCCCCGTCGGCGCTGCTCGATGCCTGCGCGAAGCTCAGCCAGCAGGTGGGTGAACTCCACAAAGCGCACGCGGGCGCCATGGTGTACTGCGATGTGCTTGAGGGTGGCGATGACCAAGTGGGTCTTGCCGCGTCCCACCTCACCCCAGAGCAGCAGACCCTTGCGATCTTGTCCCACAGCAAAGCTGCCGGCCCAGCCTTGGCACTGCATCAGGGCTGCGCGTCCACCCATGCTGGGGTCGAAGTTGCGGAAGCTGCTCTTGTGGTGGCGGCTGGGCAGGTTGGCGCGGTTGAGGATGGCCACCCGGTCGGGCAGGCGCTGACATCCGCAGCGGGCCATGCGTCGCCCGTCCTTCTCCACCAAGACACGGCCAATGCCCTTGCAGGCTGGGCAAGTCTTGCGGCACGCGCAGACCTTGGCGCGGGCGCCTTGGTCGGTGGGGAAGAATTCGATGCCTTCGCCGCTGCAGCGGGGGCAGTTGGAGTCAGCGAGCTTCACGCACCCACCGTATCCCAGATGCGGGTCGCCGACAGCAGGGGGTGTTCTTGGCGCAGTAAGTCGCGGGCGACTTCTTCGACCAGTTGGGCGAATCGGGGAGCAGCCACCTGACTCTCCAGCGAGGCCAGCTCGGTGCGGGCTTGCGCCATCCACATCTGACGCTCTCCATGCTCCCAGGCCCTCTCAAAGAAGTCCCGGCTCACTTCCAGGGCCTGGCCGACAAGGGCCTCGCCTTCGCCATCCAGTGACTCAAAGCTCACGATGACGGCGCTGTACTCTCGCCGGCCGCTCTCTCGCAGCGCCTTGATCAGTGGCCCCAAGGCCCCCCGAATAGGCTGAAGCTTGGGCTTCTCGCCGCCCTTCCACTTCACCACCGCCTTCTTGGCGGAGCGCAGGGACAGGGGCGTGCGCAGGTGCTTCTTGCGGCGGGACTCTGCGGCCTCTTCTAAGGCGTGCAGCAGCAAGGGTACGGGGACGCCCTGGTTCAACCACCCCATCAGGAGGCGGGCGTCGCTGGAGCTGAGGAAGGGGGCTCCGCCGCGCAGGGAGACCAGGTGGGCCACGATTTGGGCGGCGGCGTCTTGCTGGGTGGACATGGCCCCGTCTCTATCCCGGGGCCTGTGGCGCCGAAGCTACTTCTTCTTCTCGATGGGGAAGTAGCAGCGGATGCTCTCGGTGTAGCCGTTGTCGCTGGAGTTGCCCCAGCTCTCGCCGTAGAGCGTGACCCGGTCCTGGCTGGTGTCGCAGGCGTAATAGACCTCGAACTGGGTGCTCCCGGTGATCTGCAGGCAGAAGGACTCGTGGTCGGTGTAGCTGGAGTTCCGGGTGCTCCAGAGAGGGCCGCACTCGATTCCGTTGGGGAAGTACAGGCCGTCCACCTGGGTGTTGGTGCATTCGGAGTAGGTGCTCGTGTTGGTCACCGAGTCGCAGGTCACGGTCTTGCCCAGAACGGTCTGACTCTCGCTGAAGACCGGCTGCTCAGGGTCTACTGCATCGCATTGGCCATCGCTGTTCCAGTCGGGCCCGTCGTTGCTGGGGTCGTAGATGCCCGAGCTGCAGTCCTCGCAGGTGTCTGCGTCGGTGTCGCTGCAGACGTAGGGGTCCTCGGGCGCGGAGTCGTCCACGTCCAGGGAGCCGTCGTTGTCGTCGTCCTCGTCTCCGGGGTCGCACAGGCCGTCGGCGTCAAAGTCCGGTCCGTCGTTCTCGGTGTCCGGCAAGCCCTTGCTGCAGTCATCGCAGGTGTCGCCGTCCAGGTCCTCGCAGAGGCTGGGGTCCAGGGGCGCGATGTCTTCTGCGTCAGGCACCGTGTCGTTGTCATCGTCGGGGTCACCGGCGTCGCAGAGGCCATCGCTGTCCGTGTCCGTGCCGTCGTTGGCCGCATCCAGGCTGCCGCTGCTGCAGTCATCGCAGGTGTCTGAGTCGCTGTCTCCGCAGATCCCTGCGTTTGTGGGCTCGGGGTCCTCGGCGTCGCTTACGCCGTCGTTGTCATCGTCCTCGTCCACATCGTCGCAGTCGCCGTCCGCGTCTGCGTCGCCGCTGGCATCGTCTCCATCGCAGAGGTCCATCGAATCGCACACGCCGTCCTCGTCCAGGTCAGCGGAGTCGTCCCCTTCACAGATGTCGACGTCGTCGCAGGCGCCGTCCAGGTCGGCATCCTCGCAGGCGCAGCCGGTGGTGAAGAGAAGGGACAGGGAAAGCAGAAGGGACATGTGGGGACTCCGTTTCGAGTCTCCAACATAGCATTCCTCGCTCCGAGTGTGACCCTTCACGTTTCCCACACAGACGGTCAGTCTGCGTACTCCATCAGGGGGCCACGCAGCTCTCCAAGCAGCTCCTCGGCCTGGGCCTGTGCCTCCTCCCACGATGGGTAGAGCGCCTCCATCTTGCGCTTCCCGTTGGCGGTGAGGTGCAGCAGCTGCCCTCTGCCCTTGGTCTTGGTGCGCACCAGGCCGTCCTGCTGCAGTCGCCCTAGGTTTCTGGACAGAGTGCTCTTCTCAAGGCTCAGCGGCTCCACCAAATCCCGGGCTTGAATGCCAGGATTCGCGGCGATGGCCGCCAGCACATTGATGCGCGCAGCGGTCATGCCGTGTTGGCGTGCGTGGGTGTCGTAGAGCCGGGTGACCTCGCGGTTGAGGCGCTGGACACGTAGGCCCAAGCAGTCACGGAGGATGTGGCCGGAGATGGAGGGGATCGTGGTCATGGGTTGTTCATACAACACCACGGATCCCCGAGCAAGTCAGGCGGCTTCTTGGCCCCTCAGGGCTTGTACTCGCTGCTCCCGCTCGCCTCCTGGAGCGTGGAGCCGTAGACCGTGGCGTAGTCCCCGCTGGCGGTGTTGTCGTAGCCCCCCAGGATGGCCGCGTAGTTCCCGCTGGTCTCGTTGGAGTGGCCCCCCAGAATCGCCGTGTAGGACCCGGTGGCTTGGTTGTAGATGCCGCCGCTGACGCTGCTGTAGGTGCCCCGGGCGGTGTTGGTGAGGCCGCCGACCACGCTGGTGTAGAGCCCGCGGGCCTCGTTGTCGTAGCCACCGCTGACCACGCTCTTCTCGCCGCTGGCCACGTTGTTGCTCCCCATGGCTACGGCGTAGTCGCCGCTCACCTCGTTGGTGTAGCCTGCGAGTAGACCGCCAAAGCCCGAGTAGCTGTGGAAGGGCCCGATGATGAGGTTGTGGGCGCCGGTCTTGTCCGTGGCGGTGTCGGCCTCGTCGTAGCCGATGACGAAGTTGCCCAGCCCAGTACTGCTGTCTGCGGTGGCCCCAAATCCAGACTGAACGAAGACGTTGGCGCCGCTGAAGATGACTTGGTGGGTGCTGGTGTCCGCGCTCAGGTAGGTCAACACATCCTCGGCCTGGGCCGAGACCAGCTCCAGTGCGTCTGCCCGAGTGTCCAAATCCGAGAGCGCGCTCTGGGCTGCGGAGAGTTGGGTGTTCAGGCTCACCAGGTCGCTCTCCGTGGTGGCCAACAGGCTGCTGTTCGCGGAGATGGAGTCGGCCTGCTCGGCGATGGTCAGGTCCAGCTCCCCTTGGCGGGTGCTGAGGGCGATGAGGCCCTCGGCCTGCTCCAGCGCCCAAGTGTCCAAGGTGTTTAGGGTCTGGGTGTTCGAGGCCAGTGTGGTCTCCGCGCTCACCACGCGGCTCTCCACCGCAAGCAGTCGCTCTGCTTGGCTCTCCAGGAGCGCTTGCTGTTCCAGGAGCTGGGCTTCCACGTTCTCAGCTTCGGTGGTGCGGAGGGTGTCGACTTCCGCCTGCAGGGAGCCCACCTGGGCCAGGAGCGCTTGGTGCTCGCTGCCCAGGATCTGCAAGGCTTTGTCTTGCGAGGCCAGTGTGTCCTCCAGGGCAGCCAGCCGGACATCGGTCTCGCTCTGGACCTCGCTCTGGGCGCCGCAGGCCGTCAAGAAGGACAAGGAAATCAAGAGGTACTGAAAACGCATGAACAAACTCCGGAGTCGCTTGATCAGGAGAACGTCCCTTGCCGCCACTTAGGGCAAAATCATTCCTCGCCGCGCTCCTGGGGCTCGCCGGACTGCTCCTCCAGCCACTGCCACACCTCGTCCACGCCCACGGGCGCTGGGGCCAAGTAGGGGTCGAAGCTGGCCGGAATCACCGGCAAGCCAGGTGCCCGCTCACGGACGTGCGCCAGCATGCGCGGCAGCTCGCCTTCGCGCAGCAGGTCCACCTTGTTCAGGGCCACCAACGTAGGCCGCTTTCGCGCTTGCACCGTGTCCAGCAGCGCGCGGTCTGGGGCTTGCAAGCCACCCTCGGCGTTGAGCACCACCAGGTAGAGGTCCGCGTGGTCCAGGTACATCTGGGTCTCTTCGCTCAGGCCTTCGTCCACGTCGCCGTGTCCGGGGGTGTTGAGCACAAAGAGGCGCTCGGAGAGCTTGTGTACGCCCGCTTCCCGGGTGGCGCCGGCCACCGGATCGATGTTTCCGGTCTCGATGCCAAACAGGGCCCGAAGCGCGCTGTCCTTGCCTGAGGAGGGCGGGCCGACGATGGCCACGGTCTTGCGCCCTCTGAGGGCCTCGCGCAGCTTGGCCAGGGCCATCAGCACGGCCGGCAGCACCTTCTCTTGCTCCCGCTCGTCCCGATTGCGCAGCCAAATCAGGGGCATCAGGAAGAAGAAGATGCGCAGCAGGTAGTTGCGCTTGAACTCGTAGCGCCACTCGGGCGGAATCAGCCCCTTGGAGGGGCCATAAGGCGCCATCAGAGCGTAGTCGCCGGCGGCCTCTGGGCTCAAGGCTTTCTGGTCGACCAGAGCGCCGATCAGCCTGGCCTCGAGCACGTCGAGCTCTCCAACGGCTCCGTAGCCCTTTTTCTCCAAGAGCCGGCGCAGAGTGGTCGGCCAGGCAGGGCAGTGAACCCCTCCAATGCGCCGTATCGCAGACTCCAAGGTGGCCGCGCGCTCCCCTCGGCGTCCCTCTGCGGGCAGGCCGAACACCGCTTCGAGGGGCTCCAGCTCTTCGGGACGGGCCCGATCCAGCAGGCGTCGCAGGCTCACTCAGAGGACCCGCTGCTCGAAGAGTCGGTGATCAAGGGCGCCTTGGCCGAGGCCACCGTGTCGAAGATCTGCTTGAGATCGCCGATGTCCAGCTTCTGGTCCGACTGGATGTAGCGGATTGCCGCCTCTCCGATGCCGTAGGTTGCACCCGCTGCGACGGCGCCGGCCAATGCGGCGGTGGCCACCTGTGCGACTTGAGCGCCTGGGATCCAACCCGCGGTCTTGAGCACGGCCACGCCCTTCTTGATGAAGCCCTTGGAGGAGCCGGCGAGCAGCTCGCCGACCATCCAGAGGATGACGTCCTTGTCCAGCTTCTTGCTGTGCACCTTGGAGATGGCCTCGACCAGTTGGACCTGGATGAAGGTCACCGCGGTGATGTCAGCGCCAGGGATGGGCACCGCGCCTGCCAGGGCGGCCTTGCGCGCGGCCTTCTTGATCAGCGGCTGACAGGCCAGACGCTTGTTCTGCAGGTGCCGGGCAAAGAGCAGGGCGTTGCCCTTCTCAGCGAGCACGCCATCGATCCAGGAGACCACCTCTTCCAGGCCAATGGGGTCGATGCCCAGGGCTGGATGGGGGTCAAAGCTTGTGGCGACCACCTGATCGGAGGAGAGTCCGAGCTGCTCGATGGTGCGGCGTACAAAGTCGTCGCGCTGAAGGGGGCGAATCAGGTCGATCTTGTTCAGGCAGACCAGAGTGGGCAGGCCACCGGCGTTGCGCTCTTGCACCGACTTGAGGTCGTCCAGGATGGCCTTGGTCGCGCCACCTTCGGCGTTGACGATGAACAGGGCCAGGTCCAGGCGGTCCAGGACCTTGCGGGCCACGGAGTCCACCTCGGCGCGCACGTCCTGGAAGCCCGGGGTGTTGACCACAACGAAGCGGCCCTCGCCATCGAGCTGGGCCAGGCGCAGGGTCTCTGTAGACCCTGGCACCGGGTCGATCTCACCAAAGTCCACGCCAAAGAGGGCGCGAATGGCGGCGTCTTTGCCAGCCGAGGCTGGGCCCACAACCGCGAGGGCGAGGCGGGAGTCGAGGGCTTCGTTGAGATCGCTGGACATGGTCTACCTTTACTTGAGCTGCAGCATCTTGGACTTGTCGAGGTCCAGAGGCAGAACTCCAAAGGGAGTATCCACGTTCAGGTCGGCGTCCAAACGCACCTTGATTTCGTCCCGGTCCTTGATGGCGCCCACGATTGCGGTGCCAGCCTCGAGCAGGTTCAGGTCGATGGGGATGGTCACTACGCCGGTCTCGTTGGGCTCGATGGTGGCGAACTGGGCGATGGTGCCGCCGCCAACCTTCGTGCCCTTCAGGTACATGTCGTACTTGAAGTCTTGAAAGTTCAGGATCGAGGCCTGCTTGTGGGTCACGTTCAGGTCCAAGCCCAGGCTGGCCTTGTTCTGAAGCACGGCCAAGTCGGTCACGCGCAGTCCCTGGAAGCTGATGTCGGGCTTTTGCAGCATGGGGAACTCGCCCGACTCATCGTAGGGCAGCTCAATGACGCCGATGGGGGTGTTGAAGCCGATGTTGCCTTTCAGGCCAAAGGGCACGTTGTCGGCGCCCTTGATGTCGCCGGCCAGCTTGATCAGGTTGGCGAACTGCACGTTGACAGGGATGCGCAGCTCGGTGTCAGCCGCAGCGTCCAGGGACATGCCGTCTGGCTTTTGGCCGGTGAAGAAGTTCACGCCCGCCAGGTCCAGATCGTAGGTCAGGTTGGCCAGCGTCACTGCGATGGGGTTGGGGTTGCGCACGTTGAATACGAACTCGGTGTCGGCACCTTGGAAGTTCACATCCTGTACGTCCAAGTTCTTGAACCGCACGGTGGGCTTGTACTGATCCAGGTCCAAGTCTTGGAGGACCTTCGGGCAGCCGGTGAACATCAGGATGGGCATCAAAGAGAACATCGGGACTCCAGTTTGCGGCAGTGTATTGCCTTGCGCGGGAGTTGGACGGCGGCAAAGGGCCAAACTCACTTACTCGGCTGTGGCAGTGCCCCCCATTGCCCGCACGATGTACCGGGCCCGGTTCAGGCCCTCCTCCAGCTCTCCGGGCGCCAGCCAAACACGCAAGTGGCGCTGATTTAGGGTGCCAGGGTGGCCGTGCAGCAGCCAGAGCAGGTCCTCGGCCAGGGCCGGATCCTTGAGGACTTGGGGTGGAGCACCCTGTGTGCTGAGCAGCATGTCGACCACGCTCAGGCCCAGCCCTCCTCCGGGACCCACCGAGATCTCAAAGTCGCCCGAGGCCACCACGGCCAGCTCTAGGATCCAGCCTCGGCTGCTCAGGGCCAGCGCGTCCGCGCCGCTGGTCCACGAGTTGAGGATCTTGCCGGGGTTGGGCGGGGGCTCCCTGCCGGTGGGGCTCCAGACCAGCAGCGCCTGTGCCCGTGCCTTGGGCCCTGGCTTGGCTTGCAGGCTGTAGTGCTCTGCGGCCAGCGCTCGCCGGTCCTGGTCCAAGCTGGCTTGCAGCTGGCCCAGGCCCTTGCAGATCTGCTCCACCTCGGCCATCAGAGCGTCCACCCGCATGTGGAGCTGCACCCGGCAGGCGTGGTCCCAGCTGACCGGTGCGCGTTGCTGTCCGAGCTGCAGCCAAGTCGGGCCGAGGGTGATGCGCTCGCTGATCGCACCCTCTACCCACGTCGGTGCAGGGTCCAGACTGAGCTGGGCGCGCACGCGGCCGCCGCCGTCGGGCAACTCCAGCTCGAAGTGTTGGCCGTGCAGAGTGCAGCGCAAGGTCAGGCGACCGCTCCGCCGCTCGACATAGCCCTTGTGGAGCTGGGCCCAGTGCTCCCAGTCCGGGGGGACGGCGAAGAAGCCAGAGGTGGCGTGGCCGAGGCGCTGCAGCACCTTGAATGTGCCAAAGATCAGGGCCAAGAGGGCCAGAGATGGGCAGAGCAGCCAAGGCGCCAAGGCCAGGATGTCTACGAACTCGTTGTTCATGGGGCCTGAAGCTGGGGCCGCAGGAAGCTCATGGCGTCGGCCCAGAGGGCCTGGAAGCGGTCTTGGTCAAAGTCGCTTCCGGAGATCAGCCAGTCGTGGTGGGGGGGCTCCGCTTTGGGCTGGGAGAAGTGTCCCAATACGTCCAGGTGGTCGGCGTGTACTGCGCGCACGGTCTGTCCCCAGAGTTGGGACTGGGTGGGCACTATTCCGTCGTTGTCCTTGGCGGTGGGCAGCTCTCCCCAGGCGTGGATGAGGTCCTTGGCCGCCTGTGGGCGAAGGTCCCGGGGGCCTCCTCTGCTTGCGAGGGTGTAGACGCTGCGGAAGACCGCCTGGCTGGCGGCCCGGTAGGGTCGGGGGATGGACTTGGCCAGGTCCCGGAGCTTGGGCCGGCGGGCCCGGGCCACGATGGATCCGATGGCCACGCCCTCTGGCTCCGGGGTCGTGGCGTTGAAGAGCGCCATGGCATCTGGGGAGAGCTGGGTGAGCAGGGTCTGGTCCTGGCTGACCTCGATCAAGAAGGCCTCCAGGGAGGCGCGGCGCTCTGGATCCAGACGGCCCAGCAAGCTGGCGTAGAGCTCCTCGACCAGCTCCTTGCTCCCCGTTGTGCGCTCGCGCAGGCGGAACATGACCTCGCCCAGTCGGAGCACGACCTGGAGGGGAAGGCGGCCTTGGCGCAGGGTGAGCAGGGTGCTCAGGCTGAGCAGCTTGAGCAGAGGCTTGCCCTGCACACCGGTGAGGAAGGCCGCCGAGGGCGTGCCATGGTGCGGGGTGGTCAAGCAGAGGATGGAGCGCACCCGCTGGGCCATGGCCGAGGCATCGCTGCCGTCGGGCAGGGTCAGGGAGGGACTGACCAGCAAGCGAGCGTCCAAACCACCGGTGCTGTGGCCGATCAGGTGTACGGCGTCGCCGGCGTCGCTGTGCTCGGCGATGCAGCGGTAGAGCGCGTGTGCCCGCTCGGGCAGGCCGGCTGTGGGCCGGGTGGGCACCACATGGATCCCAGCCTGTTGCCCTTGCTCCCGAAGCATGCGGGTCAGGACGCGCTCCACATGGCCGAAGTAGTGCAAGTCCCCCAGGTTGGTGAATCCAAAGAAGCCGGGGATGAGGAAAATTTGGTTCACACGGGATGCTACTCCACCGCTGCGGCGGGGTCCGCGCCGCTCAACTCCACGTCTGCGCGGAAGCGCTCAGGGTCCACCGCTTTGCCGCCCACCCGCACCACGAAGTGCAAGTGGGGCCCGGTGCTGCGGCCGGTGTTCCCGCTCAACCCGATGGCTTGGCCGCGCTCCACCTGGGCCTTCTTCTCCACCTCCAGGCTGTCCAGGTGGCAGTAGCTGGTGCGCACGCCGTTGCCGTGGTCGATGACCACGTAGTTGCCGTTGATGGCGTCGTTGCCCGCCACCTTGACCTTGCCCTTTTGGGCCGCCCAGACCGGCGTTCCCACGGGCACGCTCAGGTCTACGCCGTTGTGGAACTTGCGCTTGGAGAGCACCGGATGGTGTCGGTAGCCAAAGGGGCTGCTGATGCGTACATCCTCGAGCACCGGCCACTGCAAGGTCAGCATGGCGGCTGTGCCCAGAGTGGTGCTGACCAAGCGGTCGCCCAGCTGTTGCTCCTTGGAGCTCAGGTAGCGCCGCAGGGTGTCCCAGCGCTCCGGATTGGCCTCGCCGGCGGAGCGCGCTCTCTCGGTGGCCCGCGCGGTTCCTTCTGGACCCAGGGCATAGCGTTGCAGGGTGACTTGAGCGTCCTCTCCCTCCTCATAGAGGCTGTCCAGGGCGCTGAGGTGCTGCTCGGGCAGAGGCTGGGTGACGTCGACCAGGGGCAAGTACTGGGCCGGCACCGGGGTCTCGACCAGGGCTGCCTTGGCCGCGCTGCGGAAGGGCTCGGGAAAGCCGCCATCGGGGCTCTCCCACTGACTGGGCAAGGCGCCGTTCTCGGCGTTCAGGCTGTTGGCGTTCAGGCTGGTGTTGACCCGGGCGACGAGGGTGTCGATGTCGGCGCTGTGGGTGTTCAGGGTGCTGACAAGGGGTGCGGTGGGCACGTCCAGACCCGTGGCCCAGGCGAAACCCTGCGTGCCCAGGTTGCCCACGGGGGTGCGGCTCCAGACGGCGACCAGCACGCCGACCACCAGGACCAAGTCCATCAGGCTGCCGCGCACCGGGCGCTTGGCGCGTGCGGCTCTCACAGCCACCCCCAGAGGGGCAGGCCGAAGCGAATGGCCAAGGCGGAGAGGGGCAAGACCAAGAAGGCCCATCCCCAGCCCTCGGAGCGCTTCTTGGGTGGCTCCAGGGCGCCGAGAACCCGGCGGAGGCCGGAGAAGCCCAAGCGCCAGGCCACGAGCAGAGCCAAGGCCACCCCCACGACCTGGGCACCCATGGCATGCAGATCCACCAAGCTGTCCTCGATGGCCATTGCGACCACCCAAGAGCCAGCGAGGCTGACGGGGATCCAGAACAGGGGAACCAACACCGCGCGCGCCGAGATTGCTCTCTTGTAGGACCCCCAAGACAGCTCAGGCGCCTGCGAGGTCAAGGCCAGGCAGAGAAAGAGGTACAGGTCTGCGAGCAGCTCCACCCCAATGGCAAACCAGGCCGCTGGGGCCTGCAGTTGGTCGGCCGCCAAGCCCTTCAGGGAGAGCGCTTGCACGGCGGGGGCCAGGGCATCGTTGCACCAGACCAGAGCGGAGAAGAGTTGATCATCCAGGTGATCGGCCGCCAGGTGCACCCCCAAGGCGGCCAAGCCCAGCTGACCCAGGCCCATCCAGAGCACCCGACTGCTGGAGGCCGCATTGTCGACGCGGATCAGGGATTTGAGCGGCACGGAGCTCTCTTGTTGGGGGAGGACTGCGGAGGGAACGGGGCTGCTCCCAAAAGTCTTACAGCGTAGACTCCGTACTCCATTTCGAGTTCTGCATGACTTTTTGGGAAAGTGGGGTCGTCCTCAACGGCCTCTTGTTGGCCATCCTGCTGCTCATCGCCGGCCTTCTGCGTCGCGCACTGGGGCGAGCGGGGAAGCTGGGCATTCCTGATTCGATGGTCGCTGGAGGACTGGGTTTGCTCTTGGGGCCCTCGGCTCTGGGGTGGTTGCCCATCGATACGGACACCCTAGAGTCGCTCGTCTACCACGGGCTCGCCATCGTGTTCATCGCGGTCAGCCTGCAGCGTCCGGCCAAGGGCGCCAAGGGCGGTGGGGCCCGCAGCGTGGCCTTCATGATCCCGACCATCGCTGTGATCCAAGCCATCATCGGCGTGACGGTTGTGCTGGGTTTCATCCTGCTTCAAGGCGAGCAGCTGCATCCTGGACTGGGACTGCTGCTGCCTTTGGGATTCCAGCAGGGGCCCGGCCAAGCCCTCTCCATGGGCCAGTCCTGGGAGCCTGGATTGGTGGATGGCGCCGGCGTGGGCTTGATCGTCGCAGCGCTTGGCTTTGCCTGGGCGGTGTTCGTCGGCGTGCCTCTGGTGCTCGTCGGAAAGCGCTTGGGTTGGCTCAAGGTCGGGGACACGGCCTCTACGGTCTTGGAGGTAGCGGCTGACAAGGAGCTGGTTGCGCCTGCGGGCGCGATGGAACGACTGGGTGTGCAGGTGGCGGCCATCGCGGCGGTGTACCTGGCTACATTGGGCATTGTCAGCGGCATCTCCGAGCTGCTCGAGGGCAAGGCCCAGTTCCAGAACATGATCTGGGGCTTTCACTTCATCATCGCCGGAGCCTTGGCGCTGGGCGTGCGCGCCTTGCTCACCAAGTTCCAAGTTGAGACCCCCCTCAACGACCGCATGCTGGGTCAGATTGGCGGCACCGCCGTGGACTTTGTGACCTGTGCGGCGCTGGCGGCCGTAAACCTGGTGGTCTTCCAGAACAACCTGGTGTTGATTCTGGTGTTGACCACCATTGGCGGCTTGGTCACCGTCTTTGCCAGCATCTGGCTGGCCCGCCGCGCCTTCCCCAAGGACACCTTCCACCACGCGGTGATGATGTTTGGCGCAGTGACCGGCACGCTGCCCACCGGGCTGGCCCTGCTGCGCATCCTGGATCCTGAGATGAAGAGCTCCGCACCCGGCAACGCGGTGCTCGGCTCGGCCGGCTCCCTGGTCCTCAGCGTTCCACTGCTGCTCATCGTTCTTCCCCTGGCGACCGCTGGGTGGCCCGACGATGTGGTCGGCGCCTTGCTCAAATCCTTGGGTGTCCTGGCGCTTTACTTGGTCGCTTTGCTGCTGGGGTGGCGCTTTTTGGGTCCTCTACGGCTCTTCTCTCCCTTGCGCATCTGGCCAGAAGAGACAGCGGGCGAGAAGAACTTGGAGTCGGCCACGCCGGACGATGCGTGAATCGGCTAAGGATTCGACTCTGACTCTGAAGGATTGTCTTGATCAAAGCCCTGCAACTGGAACAGGCCGCGGTGATTGGGGACATCCACGGGCGCCTGGATCTGCTTGAGCGGCTCTTGGACCGGGTACAGGGTCGCCCGCTGGTGAGCGTCGGAGACATCTGCGATCGCGGCGCCAACTCCTCCTCTTGCGTGGACCTGCTGGTGCGTGAGGAGGCCCACGGGGTGCGGGGAAACCACGAGCAGTGGCTCATCGAATGGTGTCAGGGTCGCGGGCTGGACAAGATGGCGCTGCATCACCGCATGGGGGGGCGCGCGACGCTGCTCAGCTACGGCGTAGACCCGGACAGTCCGGCGGTCGATCAGGCCCACACAGCCGTGCCCAGCTACCACAAGCGCTGGCTCGAAGCTCTGCCCTATGTGCTGGATTTACAGGTCGCCGGAGAGTCTTATTGGGTGATCCATGCGGGCATTCCAGGGGTGTTCTCCTTCAATGGTCTGCTGCCGGAAGAGGTGGTCCCGCACCTCATTGAGAAGCACCCAGAGTCCTTGCTCTGGACCAAGACCCAGCCGGACATGATGCCGTGGGTAGATCGTCCGGTGATCCTGGGTCACGTGCCCCAGCGCGAGCCCTTTGACGATGGACGCATCATCTGCGTGGACACGGGAGCGGGCCGCTGGTCCGATGGCGGGCTCACCGCGATTCTGCTGCCCGAGCGTCAGTTCGTCACGGTCTTCCCGGACTAGGCGGCTGCCTGATTTACCAAGTGGACTTGGTGTCTACTTCTAGGTCCTGACCCCAAGCATGGCGATTCGCTCGCCTCTGGATGAGCATGGACGACCGTCTTTACCGGGCACTGGGTGTTCCGCGCACGGCCTCCGCCAAGGAGATCAAGAAGGCCTACCGCAAGCTGGCCAAGGAGCTCCACCCGGACGCCAACCCCGACAACACCAAGGCCCACGATCGCTTCAAGGAAGTCTCGGCGGCCTACGAGGTGCTCGGGAACGAGGAGAAGCGCAAGTCCTACGACCGCTTTGGCAGCGCTGCGACAAAGGCAGGCTTCGACTCGGAGCAGGCCCGGCGTTGGGAGCAGTTTCAGCGCGGTGGTGCAGGCTCCGGCATGGAAGACATGCTCAACCAGATGTTCGGCGGCGGCGGTCGGCGCGCTCGGGGTGGTCCAGGGGGATTTGGAGGGGGCTTTGGCGGCCCAAGAAGGGGCTTTGACACCCAAGCCCATGTTGAGCTGGACTTTCGTACTGCAGCCTTAGGCGGCGAGGTCAACTTGAGCCGCGGTGGCAACAACCCCATGCGTGTGCGTGTGCCCGGTGGTGCCAAGGACGGCGACACCATCCGACTGCGTGGAAAGGGTCAGCCCTCCCGAAACGGTGGCCGCCCAGGCGACCTCTTGTTGGAGATCTCGGTACGACCCGACGATGTCTTTACCCGCAAGGGGCTGGACCTGGCCGTGGACGTGCCCGTCTCTGTCGGCGCTCTGCTGCGCGGAGGCAAGATCGAGGTGCCCTCGCTTGGGGGGACCCTGCGCTTGAGCGTTCCGGCCGGCTCTGACAATGGCCGGGTTCTGCGCCTAAAAGGCAAGGGCATTCAGCGTGGCTCCAAGACCGGCAACCTCTTGGCCAAGCTGAGCGTCAAGCTGCCGCCTCTGGATCAGGACGCCATCGTGGCCTTGGGGCCGCTTTTGGACCTCTTGGAAATCAATGAACCAGATCCAGGTCATTCATCAGAAGAATAGACCCCTTTTCTCTCTGCCAGCGGTGTGCAGTTTGACCGGCAGAACAACCTGGAGAGCCCCATGGCCACCATCGAACTGACAGCAGAGAACTTTGAGCAGATCGTGACAGAGAACGACATGGTCGTTGTGGACTTCTGGGCGAGCTGGTGCGGTCCCTGCAAGAACTTCGCGCCCGTCTTTGACGCCAGCTCCGAGCAGAACCCGAACATCGTGCACGCCAAGGTGAACACCGAAGAGCAGCCTGCGCTGGCCGGCCACTTCAGCATCCGAAGCATCCCTACTCTGATGGTGTTTCGCGAGAAGATCATGCTCTTCAACCAGCCGGGTGCCTTGCCAGCCTCGGGTTTTGCCGACCTGATCAAGCAAGTGCAGGATCTGGACATGGACGAGGTCCGGGCCAAGATCGCCGAGGGCCAAGCCGCACAGACCGAGAGCTGAGCCTCTGCAGCCTCTGCTCTGGATCGGATCGCTCATTGGGCTCTGGTTGGTGCTCGGCGCTACGGCGCTGGTGCTGGCTTGGAACAGTGGCGCCGGCCTGCTCGGGGCCCTCTGGAAATCGGCTGCCTGGACGCTGATCTGGGGCATGCCTGTAGGCGTGCTCATCGCCGCAAGCCGGAGCATGGAGCTTGGCTTTGTGCCGGTTGTGCTGGTGGGCTTTGTCGCCTTGTACACCCTGCTCTTCTTCCGCACGCCTGCCACCTTTCAGCGAAAGGCGGTGGTGGATCTGGAGAGCGGGGAGCTGTCCGATGCCTTGCAGGTTCTTGCCCAGGCTCAGGGCTTGGAGCCGCTGAGCCTCAAGCGCATCCAGACTGGAGCGAGCTTGGGGGCGCACGCCTTCGCCGCCAACCTGGCCAGACCAGCTGTGGCGATCGCCCATGGTCTGACCCAGCGCTTGGCGCCTCCTCAGCAGCTCGCCATCGGCGCCCACGAGATCGCACACATCCGCAGCGGAAGCTTGTGGTGGTTGATGGGCGGCTTTCCCTTGGGTTTGGCCTTGGGCTTCGCCAGCCTCTTCTTCGTGCCCGAAGGCACAGCCGCCGGCTTGGCGCTCTGTTTGGGAGTGCTCGTGCCGCATGTGGCTCAGCCGCGCCACCGAGCTGCTCTGTGATCGCATGGCCGCTGAGTGGACCTCGCCGGAGGACCTGCGCGCAGGACTGAGTCGCCTACACGCCGTACACCCGGTGGATCTCTCCAGCTTCTGGGGACTCGCGGCCTACTCCCTGGCCACCCACCCTCCGCTGCCGGTGCGCTTGGCGGCGCTCGGCGACACCCAGACCGATGCCCAGGCCCACCGTGTGGCCGCTGCGCTGGGGCAGGGCTTGCTGCTCACCCTGCTGGGCGCCGCGGTGTTCTTTCAGCTGGGGTTTTGGGCCTTTCTGCTCTTGACTCTGACCCCCACGCTGCTGCTGAGCCTGGGGGCCAAGGCGGCCATTCAGCGGCAGCGCAAGCGAATGCCAGGGCAACGCAACTGGTGGGTCTGGGGCATCGTCCCGCTGTTGGCGTCTCTGGTTTGGCTCTTGCGGGCCATTCAGGCCGGAGAGGGGATTCTCTGGCCCGTGCTGCTCATGCTGGTGCTCGAGATCATCATCTTGCCCATGGCCTGGCGACACCGGAAGCGAAGCAAGGTCCTCAAGTCACTGAGCGCTGCTCTGGCTGCCCGGGACTTTGAGAGCATCTGGGCGCTGCGCAGCACCCAGGCCAAGCAGCTCTTTAGAGACCTGGCCTTGAACCACGATGTCTTGGCGGTCGGGGTTGTGCTGGACAAGTTTGGGGCGGCCAAGGAGCTGCAGGAGCTCATTCCGCGCTTTCCCCAAGCTGGACTGACCTTGGCCGACATCCTGGTGTACCGGGCCCCCCAGGCCAGTCTGTTGGCTGGAGAGGCGCTCTCGGAGCGCTTGCCCCAGGACGCAGGCGGTCCTGTGGCGATGGGTCGGGCGCTGATTGCGTTGGGGGAGCTGGATCTGGCCCAAGGGCAGCTGGTGCGCGCCCAGGAGCTCCAGGGGGGCGCCGCCGCGGTCCTTCTCGAGGCGGAGTTGGCGCTCGCTCAAGAGCGCTTCGCTCTCTGTCACACACAGCTGCAGCGCGCCGAAGAGCTCGCCCCGGGTGACCCCTGGCTTGTGCTGCTCCGTGCGGATCTGGCGCTGACCTTGGGTGAACTGGACCAAGCGCAGGCGGACTTGGACCACGTCGCCGAGACGCTGGTGGCCATGCCGGTTCAAGGCATGAGCGTGCGCCTGGAGCAGCTCAGGGCGCGCCTGTCGGCCAGCCAAGGGCCAGCGGATGCTGACGCAGAGGAGTGAGCACCCGGAAGATGTCTACCGGTAGGGGACCGTCGATCTGACCCGCGGCGTCTCTTGGCGGGTACTTGGGGAAGAGCAGCACACCTGGGCAGGGTGCCCGCAGCTCAGAGGTGCCCGGTGCGCTCAGGAGCTCTCCAGCCTGCACGGGTTCGAAGTTGCGAAGTCCTGCCCGCAGGCGAAGCTCTGCGCTGGCGTAGGGCTGCTTGTGACTCGTACGCCACAGGCGCATCTTCGTCGCACCCGAGGTCATGTTGCCCAGATCGGAGCCGGACAAGATGGCCTCGGCTGCGTCCAGAGCCCGATCCATGACGGCCAGGGCAAGCGCGGTGGTCTGGGGCCGCATGCCTTTCTGGGAGAGCTCGATCGTCAACGCCGCCTTCCCTTGGTCCCGCACATACTCGTCCAGGCAGCAGGTGCCGGTGGCGAAGGACTCCCCCATGGGACGGGTGACCCAGTCCTGGGCGCCCTGAAGCACTTGGGCCCACTGCTCCAGTACCGGGGACCAGGGGTGGATGTGGAAGGGCTGGGCCGTCGCTTCGATGGTCTGGTGAAGATCCACGACCAGATCGGCTTGGTCCAGCAGGGGCATCAACTCCGCCGCTCGGCTGCGCTCCCAGCTCGGTGGGCCTGGAAGGAAGACGCGGTTCAGATCGGCCTGGCCGAAGCGTCGGCCCAGTCGGGCGGCGGGCGGGTTGCCAAGGACCACGCTCAGGCGACCTGCGAAGCGTCGGGTGCCCTTCTGCAGGGACTCGAGCAGGGCGATGGCCGCCGGCAGACTCCCGGTCTCATCGCCATGGGTCATGCAGCAGAGCACCACATGGAAAGGCCCCCCCTCGCCGGCCTGGGCCACGAAGGGGGGGAGAGAGGCGCTGGGGGGGCAGAGGCCCTCGAAGCGCGCGAGCAAGGCCTGAAGCTCTGACATGGCCAGAGCCTACACCTTCAGGCCGCGGCTCGGTCAGCGCCTTGGCCGTGCATCGCGGTGTGGGGGAAGATGAAGCGCATCGTCGTGCCCTGCTGAGGGACCGATTCGATCTCGATTCGGCCACCCAGGGACACGGTGGCCTCCTTGAGGGAGGACATTCCGACGCCGCGTCCGCTGGTCTCGGTCGCGAACTCGCGGGTGCTCAGGCCGTCGGCGAACAGAGCCTCCTGGAGATCCGCTTGGGTCTCGCTGGGCAGTCCCATCTCCCTGGCCTTCTGGCGCACCTGCTCCCAGTTCACGCCTGGTCCGTTGTCGCTGAGGCTGAGCACAAAGCTTGAGCCCTCGAGCGCAGTCACCAGTCGCAGCACGCCGCTCTGGTCGGTCCCGTGGTCGGCGGCGTTTCGCAAGGCGTGGACCATCGTATTCCAGAAGCTGCGCCAAGCGTGGGGTTCCAGGCGCAGGCCGTTGCCCTCGAAGTGCACCTCCAAATCCTTGCCCAGGCGTCCGCTGATGCGTTGGGCTTGTTGGGCCAGACGCTCCAGGCGGCGATCGGTGGGCTCGAGCAACCAGCTCTGCATGCGCTGCACCAGCTCTTGGTGAGGGGCGCCTTGCTCGGCGGCCTTGAGGGTGTCGCTGTATTCGCTCTGGCTGAGTTCTACGGCGCTGGTGTTGGACTGGGCCATGAGCTGCTGTAGATCCTGCTGGAAGCTTGCCCAGCTCTCGACGATGCCCTTGCGAGCCGCTGGGCTCAGGGTGCCGTCATCGATCATCTGGGTCTCGGCTTCGTGGCACCGGGCGGTGAGCTTGCTCAGGCCAAAGAGGGAGCCGGAGCCCTTGAGGGTGTGAAGCTGACGTAGGAGCTCGACCCGGTTGCAGTTGGGGTCCTCGATACGGCCCATGATGAGGTCCGCCTCTTCCACGAAGGAGAGGAAGCCGCTGCGGTCGTTGACCAAGTGGCCGAACACCGCCATCAGCTCCAGCTGGCTCTCTTCAGCGGCGGCCTGGGCCATCGCTGCCGTCACATCGGTGAGCACCACCAACATGCCCGTGAGCTGCTCCTTGTCGTCCAGCAGGGGGGTGTAGGTGATCTGCACGGCACGCTCGCCGAGCTGCACCTTGGATGGCAGCTGCGAGATGCAGAGCTCCAGGAGCATGAAGCCGTCCATGATGGACTCCCAGGCCAGCTCGAACCAAGCGCCGGCGTCCGGGTTGTGCTCAGCGAGCAGCGCGCTGAAGGGAGTGCCTGCCGGAGCGTGTCCCATCCAAGCGTCTACGGCCGGGCTGCGCTCTGCGGACATGTTGCCTTGAGCGTCCAGGGTCACGAAGCCTTGACCGCAGTTGTCGAGGATCAAGCGCATGTCTTCGTTGCGTTGGTCTAAGGCCTGGGTTCGGGCCTGCACGATGAGCTCCAGCCCGATGACGTTGTCAAAGAAGCTGCGAGCGATCCATGCCGCGGCGGGGCTCTGAAGGACCACGAAGAGGGCGTGGACCAAGACCACCCAGATGGAGGCCTCGTAGTTGAAGACGCTGCTGGGAAGCAGGAAGTAGATCAACAGGTGATGGGTGGCCACGGTCACTGCCGCGACGACGATGACCATCGGGTTGCCGTAGACGGCGAGCAGACCCAAGAGCACGAAGAAGTAGAAGTGCATCTCGATCTGCATCGGCCCCTGGCCGAAGTGCACGAGAAGACCACCGAAGCACATGGCGGCAAAGCCGTTGACCAGCGCTGCCTTTCGAGAAGGCAGCCCCTTCCACGCAAGGACGGGACCGACCAGGCAGGCGCTCGTCAGCAGGAAGGCCTTGAGAACGCCGGTCCCACAGAGTGCAGCGACACCCATGAAGACCGGAACGTGGAGGGCGAAGAAGATGACGACGATCTTGTTGATCCGGTCGACGTACTTCTGCTCCACCTCACTGACCGTCGGCGGCAGAACCACAAAGGATTTGATCTTCTCAAGCATGAGGTTGGCTCTCGTTTTAGCGAAGACCGAAGGGGTCTACGGCGCGTTGAAGGCTTTGGCTCACTGCGCACCCGAACAGGGGTAGGGCGGGCACGGACTTGGTCTGCTGGAGACTGGAGAGGATCGCGACATCTCGGATGTCCGCGGCCTGCTTCCTGTCGGTGTACCCCCCCAGGTACTGGAGCTGATTGGCTGGGTCGACGAGCACGAGCAGGGGCGCTGCTTGCATGTGCCAGTCTTCGCTCAGGCCCTCAGGTGTGGTCTGGATGACCTCGAAACCCATGGCGGCGGCTTGCTCTGCCATGGCCGCGTCTTCACCGACCAAGATCAGCTTCTCTGCCACGCCCTCTGGGCGTTCGCTGGAGACCAGGTACTTGGCGACTCCTTGAGAGCACTTGCAGTCGGCGTAGAGGACATGGATCGCCATCCATTTGCCGGTGTCCTCTTGTTTGCGCACCGTCACTACGGCAGCCTGCAGTGCGGGATCTTCCACCTCGGGCGAGGGCAGCGTGAGCAGGTGACTGCTCAGCAGGAAGGCGCAGACGACCAGGAGCATCGGTGCCCAGATTCCCAGGCTGATGCGAACCCACGCTGGGCTCTTGGAGAAGGGCGCGTCCATGGACTAGGCCGCCAGCTTCTTCACGGCTGCGACGAGCATCTCCGCCTTGAAGGGCTTGACGATCCAGCCCTTGGCGCCGTTGGCCTTGGCCTGGCGAATCAGGGCCGGCTGGGCCTCTGAGGTCAGCATCACGATGGGTACGCCGGCTGCGCTGCCGCTCTTGTGCACCGCCTCCAGCATCTGCAAGCCGTTCATGCGGGGCATGTTCACGTCGCAGATGACCATGGCCAGGTCGCTGTTGGCCTGAATTTTGGACTGACCGTCCATGCCGTCGACGGCTTCGACGACGGTGTAGCCCGCTTGGCTCAGCGCGATTCGCACCTGCTGGCGCACGGTGGAGGAGTCATCGACCACCAAGATCTTCTTTCCCATTGCTTCAGCCTCCGGTCACTCGCGCTTGGAGCGACACAAGAAGACCCAACGGACCTGAAGACCCACACTTGAGACTTTCGCCGTTCAGCGGCTGGGCGCGATCCTCCGGCGGCGGGCGAAGAGTAGGCTGCCAAGCAGCAGAAACACGGAGACACCCGCCAACTTTGGGGTGGGTGAGGCGCTGCAGCCGCAGCCGCCGAGCTCACCGGCCAGGGTGGCGGCTCCCGATCCGCTTGCCTCCTCGCACTCCACATCCTCGCTGCCTGAGCAATCGGAATCATCGCAGTCGACATCGCCAT
Source organism: uncultured Pseudomonadota bacterium (assembly GCA_913060515.1). Classification (GTDB taxonomy): domain Bacteria; phylum Myxococcota_A; class UBA796; order UBA796; family CAJQPC01; genus CAJQPC01. The sequence continues at coordinate 78,028 of CAJXRZ010000019.1, forward strand.
CGCCGTCGTTGTCGAATTCGTCCTCGCAGGAGGTCTCCGTCTCCTCACAGCTCTCTTCAGCCGAGCAGTCGTCGTCGGCGCAGTCCACGTCGTCGTCGCCGTCGTCGTCCTCGCCGTTGGTGCAGTCCTCTGTTCCGCTTCCAGCACAGGCTTCGTCTTCTGAGCAGTCGGAATCGTCGCAGTCCACGTCGTCGTCGCCGTCGTCGTCCTCCCCGTTGGTGCAGTCTTCGACGTCCACAACAACCCCGGAGTCAGAGTCGGTGGGGTCGTCGCCGGTCTCGGCGAAGGCGGGAGTTCCGAGCATCAAAGCAAAGGCGATCAGCGTCATTTGAGTCCTCTTGTCCACGCCGGGGTGGCCCCCAGGGGTGTTCTCTCAGTGTACCCAGCCTGTAGCACAGCCGGGTCTTCCTTGGCAGTCCTTGGCTCAGCGCGATAAGAGCCGCCGGATCACGGAGTACTCTACATGGCCAAGCCGCCTACCATCGCCAGCCTCGTTCGCACGGCGACCACCTCGCAAGAGCAGTACATCATCAACACCACTGAGATGTTCGCGGAGCATGATTCCGAGCGGATCATCGAGTACTTCGGTCGTTTGAGCCTGCCCCGGACCTGGGCCGAGGAGAAAGCTGGAGAGTTCGGCGAAGAGGCCATCCTCTCCGCTCGCTCCGTTCACATCGAGCTGGCCGAGATGGCTGGCGTGACCAAGTATCTTGAGCGCAACCAGCGCAAGATCAAGTGGCACGTCACGCACCCTGGCATCGACGGTGCCTCTTCTGTGGCGCTGATTTTCGCGGCGCAGGCAGACTTCGCCATGCTGCGCATCCGCCGGGTCCTGCACCTCATCTCGAACATCGATGTGCTGACTCCAGAGGACTGGGGTGTTGCCCGTGAGCTCCTCAACCGTGCCTTCCGCGACTACCGTCAGACCTTGGGTCTGGTGACCGGCCGCTGGATGGAGGCTCTGATGGAGACCGCAGAGAGCCACGAGGCTTTCGTCGAAGCCATGGCGCCCTTCCCGTCTTTGATTCGTGAGAAGACCGCTGCGCTGGAAGCACACCGCGACGACATTGAGAAGGTTCGCGTGAGCCTCTCGGTTCAACCTCCCGGCTACCCGATGGTCAAGCCTCCCCGCTACTTCGGCGGCGACTTGCTCGACAACAGCTCCTGGGGACACTTCTGGGGCGAGGTCGGCAAGATGGGTGACGGTCTGCGTCAGCAGGTCGGCCTGGGAATCTGATCTCTGAGGGGGACCTCAGGTTCCCCACTCGCCGCTCTTAGCGGCGCCTCAGTCGAAGAAAGCTCGCCCCTTGGGGCGGGCTTTTTTTGTGCCCGCTGCCGCTCTCTTAGACGCCGCGTTCGGCCGCCGGCCAGATCAGCTTGTGTTGCTGCAGGTTCAGGCGCGCCTGGAGGCGGTCCTCCAGCATCCACTCCACCAAGGTCTTGGGCTCCAGTTGGCCCCAGACGGGGCTGAGCAGCACGTGGGCCACCCGCTCGTGCAGCTTCTCCCGCAGCAGGATCTCCCGGGTCCACTCGTAGTCGGCGCGGTCGGCGATCACCGACTTGACCTCGTGGTGGGGACGAAGCTTCTCGAGATTGGACCAGAGGTTCTTGTCTTCCTCGCCGGAGCCAGGGGGCTTCAAATCCAAGATCACCCCCACCTCCGCCGGAACCGGGCCAATGTCGATGGATCCGCTGGTCTCCAGCAAGACATGAGCGCCGGCATCTACCAGGCGCTGAAGCAGAGGGATGCACTGGCGCTGGGCCAAGGGCTCCCCGCCAGTGACCTCGATCAAGGGCACCCCAAAGGACAGAGCTTGTGCCACGACATCGTCGATGCTGCGGTGCTCTCCGCCGGTGAAGGTGTACTCCGAATCACACCAGGTGCAGCGCAGGTTGCAGCCTGTCAGGCGTACGAACACACAGGGCACGCCGGCATAGGAACTCTCGCCCTGAACGGAGAGGTAGACCTCGCTCAGGCGAAGGCGCTCATCTGCGGGGATTTCACTCATGCACGATTCCTGGCTGAGGGGCCGTTATTAATGCGCGCCCGCCAAATGGCGAGAAGGAGTGCCAGTGCCCAAGTACCGCAATGAAGTCGACTCCCTGGGGACCGTCCGTGTGCCCAACAAGGCCTACTACGGGGCGCAGACCAAGCGCGCGATCGACAACTTCCCGGTCAGCGGGCAGCCCATGCCCTTGCGCTTCATCCACGCATTGGCCCTGGTCAAGAAGTCGGCCTGCCACGCCAACGAGGATCTGGGGCTGATCGAGACCGAGATGGCCGAGTGGATGCAGCAGGCGGCTCAAGAGGTGATCGATGGCGACTGGGACGAGCACTTCCCAATCGATGTCTTCCAGACTGGCTCGGGCACCTCGACGAACATGAACGCGAACGAGGTCATCGGGAACCGCGCCAGCGAGCTGATGGGCGGAGAGCTGGGCGCACGTCACCCCGTGCACCCCAACGACCACGTCAACATGAGTCAGTCTTCCAATGACGTGATCCCCACCGCGCTGCATCTGGCGGGGGCCATGGCCTTGCACCAGGACCTGCTGCCCGCACTAAAGTCCCTCCACAAGGAGCTGGCTGCCAAGGCGGAGGAGTGGGACCGCATCGTGCTCTCGGGCCGCACCCACCTGATGGACGCCACGCCCATCCGCTTGGGTCAGGTCTTCTCTGGCTACGCGGCCCAGATTGATAAGGGCATCCAACGCGCAGAGGCCGCCATGCAGCCGCTCCTGGAGCTGGCGCTCGGTGGCACGGCCGTTGGCACCGGCCTGAACTGCCCCGAGGGCTTCGCCGAGCTGGCCATCCGCCGCATCGTCGAGGAGACCCTCTTGGACTTCCACCGCGCAGAGAACCCTTTCGAGGCGCAATCTGCCCGTGATGCGGTGGTCGAGGTCAGCGGACAACTCAAGGTGATCGCGGTCTCCCTGAGCAAGATCGCCAACGACATTCGCATGATGGCCAGCGGCCCGCGGGCTGGACTTGGGGAGCTGATCCTCCCCGCAGTGCAACCCGGCAGCTCGATCATGCCGGGCAAGGTCAACCCGGTGCACTGCGAGATGGTCGTGATGGTCGCCGCCCAGGTCATGGGCAACGACGTCGCCATCACCCACGGCGGGGCAGGCGGGCAGCTTCAACTCAACGCCATGCTGCCCCTGTTGGCCCACAATCTGCTCAACAGCGTGGAGCTGCTCTCCGGGGCGGCCCGTACCTTCGGAGTGCGCTGTGTGCGCGCCCTGAAGGCCAATGAGGCCCAGTGCCAGGCCACCTTGGAGCGCAACCTGTCTATGGGCACGGCCTTGGCGCCGGCGCTCGGCTACGATGCGGCCGCCGAGCTGGCCAAGAAGGCCTATGCCCAGGGAACGAGCGTGCGGGAGCAGGCATTGGCGGACGGCGTGCTGCCTGCCGATGAGCTGGACCGGCTCTTGGATCCCATCTCTCTGACAGGAGCCTAAAGGAGAGCGGGATCGGGGCCGAGGGGCATGGGTAGGAGACTTTCAATGCCTGCATCTTCGGTCAATGGACACGCCTTTGTCGTGCTTGCTGGGGGCCTTGCGCCTGCCAAGATGGGCACAGAAAAGGTCGTGGAGGCCCTTCAAGGCACCTTCAGACGCGACAGCTACGCGCCCCCGATGCTGCCACGCGTCGCCATGGAGATCCTGCGCTTCTCACAGGCCCCGGTGACCATTGAGCTGTCCCGCGACGTGGAGCCTCTTCTTGCCGAGGATCCACTGCTGACCGCTCAGATTCTCCGTGCGGCCAACGCCCCTGCAATGGGCGCAAAGAAGCCGATTCGCTCAATCCGTCAGGCCGTCACCCGCTTGGGACTGCGCGGTCTGCGCGACGTCGTGATCACCGTGAGTCTGCGCAGTCGGGTGTTTCGTACGCCGAGCTACCAGGCCGAGCTGGACGCGCTCTTCAGCCACTCCATGGCCATGGGCACCATCTCGCAGCAGGTCGCCGCAGCCACAGGAGGAGATGCCCGCTTCGCCTACCTCTGTGGGCTGCTCTCGGATCTTGGGATCGCTGCGTCCCTGTTGGTCTTTGGAGAGCTCACCGAAGGACCGCCGCCACTCTTCACCCTCTGGCCCGCGATGCTCGAAGTCCACGAGGAGGCCGCCGCCGCGGTAGGACAGGCGTGGTCCCTTCCGGAGGAAGTTGTCGCCGTGATCGGCGCGCACCATCGGAGCCCCAGTGGCCCTCACGCCAAGCTGCAATCCACTCTGGCTGTGGCCGAGGAGATCGCGGTGCTCTTGGGGCAGCACTTGGGGTGTCAGGATCCAAGCTGGGCCGCCTTCTTGAGCGAAGAGCGCTTCACTTCTGCGCGCGAGGCACTAAAATTGAGCGACGCTCAGTTCGAGGCCATTTTGGATAGCTCAGCACGCCAACTTTCCCCACCGAAGCGGGTTGCCTGAGGGAGCGAAAGGTCGCTGAAATGTTCTGTAGTCGAGATCTTCGACGGTCTTGTGTACCACTGAGGGGAGATGAACAAAGCTGATGCCGTGCCGTTGAGAGAAGGGGGAGAACCGCAAGCCCCTTGGGGTGTGCGTTTCCCGGACGTTGTCTCGCAGCTCGATCCGGCGGACCACGAGCTCTTGCTTCGACGAAGCGTCTCCGACCTGGAACGGCGTGTTCCGGTGAGTTTGTTCACCTACGTCCTGCTCTTTGGGGTGTTGGTGCTTCACCCGTCGCTGCGGGAAATGAACGCCTTCTGGTTGGCCATGGGCAGCACCATTGGGCTGACCGTGCTCCGCGCTTGGGTAGGGCGACACCTCGGAGACCAGAAGGTCGGCAGGGCCTTGGAGGCCCAGCGTGTCTTTGTGCTGCTCACCGTGCTCCAGGGGGTGGTCTGGGGAGCCGGCGTGGTGGCCGCTACGTGGTGGAACTACCCCGCAGAGATGGCCGGCATTCTGGTCTTGATCACAACCACCGGCATCGCCGGTGGCTCTCTGGGAACCTTCACCTTCAGCATGCGCTGCAACGCGCTCTACCAGCTTCTGCTCTCCTTGCCGCTGCTGGTCGTCCTCTCGATTCAGACCATTCAGGGCGTGCCCGAGGTCTGGATGCTCGGGGTGTTGATCTTGGCCTTCATTGGCTTCCTGCTCTTCCAAGGCCGGCGCCTGGAGAAGGAGTACTGGCACTCGGAGATCAACCGGCTCATCGTCTCGCGCAAGCAGACCGAGCTCATCGCTGCGCGGGAGAAGGCGGAGCAGGCGGCCTTGGCCAAGGGGGTCTTTCTCTCGACCATGTCCCACGAGCTGCGCACCCCGCTCAACGGTGTGCTGGGCATGGTGGACTTGCTGCGTTCCAGTCCCATGACTCGGGAACAGGACACTTACCTGCGCACCATCAACTCGGCTGGCGATGCGCTGCTGGGCTTGATCGATGACATCCTGGACACTGTGCGCCTAGAGCGCGGGGTGCTCCCGCTCCACAACAAGGAGTTCGCGCCATCCGATGTGGTGGACGAGGTCCTGGCCTGCCTCTCTCCAGCCGCTTGGCAGAAGGGCATTCAACTCGCAGGAGTGGTCGAGGCCACCTTGCCCTCGCGCCTGTTCGGCGATCCCACCCGCTTGCGCCAGGTCCTGATCAACTTGGTCGGCAACGCCATCAAGTTCACCGAGCAGGGACAGGTGACCTTGCGCTTGGGCAGCGCAGGCCGCTTGGAAGACGGCGTGCTCCTTCGCTTCGAGGTGGAAGACACGGGCATCGGCCTGGCAGGAATGGACTTGGAACGTCTCTTTCGCGCGTTTGAGCAGGGAGACCAAGGAGCGGCACGGGAGCACGGGGGCAGCGGCCTGGGGCTGCGCATCTGCCGTGGTTTGGTCGAACAGATGGGCGGAGAGATTGGTGCTGTGGATCGCTTGGGACCTGGCGCGGTCTTCTGGGCGGAGATTCCCCACAAGAGCGCCCAGCGCCGTGGCCTGGAGCCGCTCCTGCCTTGGACCTTGGCCTACATTGAGGAGCCCTACCCAGACTCCGCCAGCGCGCTGGAGTCCATTCTGCTCACCTTCGGCGTCCGCCGATGTCTCCAAGAGGCCAGCGAGGTCTGCTTCCTGAGTTTTCCCGCCGCTCCAGAGCGCCTGGCGGCCTTGCAAAAGCCGGTGGTGCTGCTGGCCGACGGTCCCCAGCTGGCCGATGCCCGCCGACTTGGGGCAGACTTTGGCGCCCGGGTGCTCTTGCGGCCGTTGCGGCGCTGCGATGTGCTGGAGATCGTCGTGGGTGCCCCGGCTCAGCCCAAGGAGTTCAACCTGCTGGAGGCCAGCCTGCGGGTGCTCCTGGTCGAGGACAATCCGGTCAATGAGCTGGTGGCGCGTCGCTTCTTGGAGCGTGAGGGGCTGCGCTGCGAGGTGGCCAGAGATGGGATCGAGGCGCTGGAGTTGGTCAAGACCAAGGCATGGGACTTGGTCTTGATGGACTGCCAGATGCCACGCATGGACGGATTCGAGGCCTCCTTGGCCATTCGCGCCTGGGAGCAGGAACGGGGTCACAGCGCCGTGGCCATCGTCGCGTTGACGGCCAACACGGTCGAAGGAGACCGCCAGCGCTGTCAAGAGGTGGGCATGGACGACTTCCTGGCCAAGCCGCTGCGGCGGGATGCGCTCTGCGAAGTGCTGGCCTCGCTTGCAGCCAAGGGTGTCTTGAGTGAGCAGGTGGAGGCCAGCGCATGAAGGGGCAGGGTTCCCGTACGGAGCGCTTCCGGCAGGAATACCGAGCAGACCTGCCTGCGGACTACGACGGCTGGCAGCAACAGCGGCGCATCACCGCGGCCATGTTGGGCACTGCGGGGCTCTTGCTCTTGGGGGTTCAAGGCTGGTCCTGGACGCTTGCGGGCGTCTTTGTTGGCAGCTGGACCCTGAGCTGCCTGGGGGAGTACTTGGCGCACCGGCTCCCGATGCACCACCCTCTGCGTGGGCTGGAGTTCATGTTCCGGCGGCATGTGCGGGTACACCACCGCTACTTCACAGACCAGGAGATGGCCGGCGCCGACGCCAAAGACGTCCACGCCACGGTCCTGGCTCCGGTGCAGCTGCTCGTCTTGCTGACCATCGGCGCTCTGCCCCTCTCCCTGGGCTCTTGGCTGCTCTTGGGGCCCGACGCCGCGCGGGTCTGTGGGGCCAGCATCCTGGGCTACATCTGCGTCTTTGAGTGGGTTCACCTGGCCTGCCACCTGCCTGCGCAGCACCCCGCTGTGCGGCTGCCCTTTCTCAAGCAAGCGCGGGAGCACCACAGGCTGCACCATGCGCCGCAGCACATGAGCACCCGGAACTTCCAGATCTCCAACCCCTGGGTGGACGGACCCCTTGGGACCCGCTTGCTCACGGAGCCCGAAGAGGAGAGAGAGAAGGCGGCCTAGGCGCTCTCGCCCTGCAGCTCGTCCAGCATGGCGCTGTGGGTGTGGAGCACGGCACGCAGCTCCGCGAGCAGCTTGTGACGCCGGCCCTGGAGCGCCTTGACCTCGACCAAGGTGTCCTCGTACTCCTCTTGAGCTGAGGACAGAATCTCCTGGGCTTCCAGGCGGGCCTCGCCCAGGACCAAGTCGGCTTCGCGCTTGGCGTTGTCTTCCACATCGGTGCTGAGCTTCTTGGCCAGGATCAGGGTCTCCTTGATCTGGTCTTCGTTGCGCCGCATGCGCTCCAGCTCCAGCTCGCGGTCGCGAATGCGCTCCTCCAGGCGGCGCTTGTCCTTGAGGGTCTCCTCCAGCGTCTCCCGCACTTGGTCCATGAACAGGCGTACCTCTTCAGGGTCAAAGCCCCTCCGGTTTGGAGTGAACTCCTTCTGGATGATGTCCAGGGGGGTGATACGCGCCATGGTGCTCCTAAAGGGGCTGCTTGCAGAGCCTAGGGTACGGCCGGTGGGGGCCTCTGCACCATCATGTCGACGCCTTCCCAGACCTTGGGCAGGGTGTCCATCAGCATGGCCAGGGGATCTGCGCTCTCCTGTGCCAGGGGCAGCAAGTCCACGCGCTCGAAGGGCGTCGCGGCGCTGGCGACCAGCAGGCGGTGTGCCTGGGCGTCTTGGACAAGGAAGCGGCCCTCGCCTGTGGCCAGCTCGGCTTTGTCCCAGAGCTTCTCAGACTGGTGCAGGCTGCGCACGCTTCCGTCGGCATCCAGCGCCAGGACCAACAGGTAGGCCGCATCATCGGTGTCGAAGTCGACCTGCACACCCTCCGCGCTGCGGGCGAAGCTTCCGTGCACGGGCAAGTCCGGGTTCTGCACCTCGGGCCGCAAGGTCCAGAGACCCAAGAGCGCCGCGATGAGCACTGCCACGCCGGCTGCGCTCCACCATCGGGCAGCGGTTGGAGGCTCTGGAAGGGGCTCTGGCAAGCAGCCGCAGGAGTCGATCTCGCCCCAGCTTCTGGCTCGGGTGAGCTCAACAGCGGCGGCGCCGACGGGACCAATGAGGCCCGAGGGTGTCCATTGGCCTGCGCCGCGCACCATCGCGCCTCGCATGTGCTCTTTGCTGGGGGCGCCCTCAAGGGCTTGCGCGTGGAGGATGGACACGTGGTCGCCGACCTGGTCCAAGTCCACCAGGAGGGTGTCCTCGTCCGCGCGCATGGCGCCACGGCCCAGGGCCTCGACCAGGTCCTTGCGGTGATGGCGTGCGTCCGGATGCAGGTGCAGGGCCAACACCGAGATGGGGGCTGGACGATGAATGCGCTCGGGCGCCATCAGCTCGCTCGGTGCCAGGGCGCCCGCACGGATGAGTCGAACCGCCCGGGCACAGCGAGGGCAGCGCTCCGCGTGGGCGGCTCCGGCCATCGTCGCAGCTTCGGCCCCGCCACGGCAGTCCGCGGCAGGCAGACGGGCCGTGCGGGCCAGCAAACGCTCGAAGGACGCAGCTTCGATGGGGGCCGCCACGCCGTCCTCGGACATGATGGCGCGCATGGCGCCGCGTACGCCCTCTTGGGCACCCTGAAGGACCACGCGGTCCACCCGAGTGATGCGCTCCACCTCTTGCAGGCTCAGCCCGTCGCCGTGGACCAGGCGCAGCACGACCTCGCCGACGGGATCCAGGCTCTCGGTCAGTCGCTCGCGCCAGCTCGGTCGTGGGCTGACGGGATCCTTGGGCAGGGGGGCCCGTCGGTACTTCCCACGCTGGGTGCGGTCCAGGTACTCCTGGGTGAAGGACTCGGCCAGCTCCTCGGCCTGTAGGCGTCCGATGTCCCTGGGCAGGCTGAGCAAGGTGTGCTCTCGGGCCAGGGCCAGCACCTGCCCATTGGGCCGAACGCCGCCTGCGTACAGGGTCCAGGCCACGCGAATGGTGACCGCAGCCCAGCAACGCCGCAGGGGGTCGCGGGCGGG